>NZ_JALBWV010000006.1 GCF_022678645.1 Saccharopolyspora soli
CGCCGCCGGCGGGGGGGGGGGGGGGGGGGGGGGGGGGGGGGGGGGGGGGGGGGCCGGGGGGGGGGGGGGGGGGGCCCCCGCCCCCCCCCCCCCCCCCCCGCGCCCCCCCCCCCACGACCGTCAGAAGACGACGGTGCGGCGGCCGTGGACCAGGACGCGGTCTTCGAGGTGCGCGCGCAGGCCGCGGGCCAGCACGATCTTCTCGATGTCCCGGCCCTTGCGAACCATGTCGGCCACGTCGTCGGTGTGGTCCACGCGGATCACGTCCTGCTCGACGATCGGCCCGGCGTCCAGCTCCGCGGTCACGTAGTGGCAGGTCGCGCCGATGAGCTTCACGCCGCGCTCGTACGCCTGGTGGTACGGGCGGGCCCCGGCGAACGACGGCAGGAAGCTGTGGTGGATGTTCAGCGCCCGTCCCGCCCACGCCGCGCACAGCTCGGGCGGCAGCACCTGCATGAAGCGGGCGAGCACGATCGCGTTCGGGTCCTGCGTCTCGACGAGCTCGCGGACCTGCTGGAACGCCGCGGTTTTCGCGTCCGGATCCGTCGCGAACGGAATGTGGTGGAACGGGATGCCATGCGCTTCGGTGATCGGGCCCAGATCCGGGTGGTTGCCGATCACCGCGCGCAGGTCGACGTCGAGTTCCCCGGACCCGACGCGGCCGAGCAGGTCGTGCAGGCAGTGGCTTTCCTTCGAAACCAGGATCACCACGCGCCGCCGCTCGCCGGTGTCCGACACCCGCCAATCGGTGCGGCTGCCGAGTTCGTCGGCGACGGCGACGAACCGGCGACGCAGCTCGTCGATGCCGAACGGCAGCGAGTCGGCGCGGACCTCCTGCCGGGTGAAGAACCATCCGGTGTTGGGATCCGTGTGGTAACCGGCCTCGACGATCCAGCCGCCGTGCTCGGCGAGGAAGCCCGCGATGCGAGCGACGATCCCGGTCCGGTCCGGGCAACCCAGCCGGATGACGAAACGACGTTCCGAAGGACTCACAGCCAAGGATTGTCCCAGGCAGCAAAGGCTGTGCTGAACACCGCGCCCGTCCCAGCGCGCCCCGACCCGGTGAAGGTTCGCAATTTCTCGCGAAATTGCGAACCGCCACCCGCCCGGTGGATCACCGGCCGCTGACCAGGTTGACGAGTGCGGTGTTGCCGGTGATCAGGGCCGTGCTCGGGCGGCCCCAGACCCGGCGGTACACCGCGTCGGCCGTACCGGCCACCGTCGCGTCCACCTCCAGCGCGGCATCGGTCGGCGCTCCGGCCACCGGGGGCCAACCCGGTTGGTACTCGACCAACCAAGCGCGACCCGCGTCCGGGGCGTGGTAGAGCACCTTCCCCTCGTGCTCGCGTTCCGCCCAATTGACGGTCACCGGCAGGATCACGGTCAGCATCTCGTCGATGCCGTCGGCGGCCAGCGCCGGATCGAAGATCAGCTCGTGCACGTGGTCCGGGCCGAGGCAGGCGAGCGCGTGTTCGGCGTCGAGCCGGTGGATCGCCGTCTCGTGCGCCATCCGCCGGGTCCAGCGCTCCGCCGTGCCACCGGGGAAGAACGACCACACCGGACGCGCTGGGTCTGATGTGGACAGTGCGTGCACCAGGTGCGTGAACCGGTCGTCCCACCAGGTCAGCGCATCGTCGAAATCCGCGGGCGGACGGGGTGGGCGCGGCCGTTCGTCGCCCGGTTCCAGCTCCAGGGCGAGCGCCACGTTCGCGTACACCCGAGCCAGGTGTTGCACCAGCCTTCGGACGTCCCAGCCGGGACAGGTCGATACCTCGGCGTCTGGACCGGCTTGGATCACGGCACTGCGGAACGCGGCGGCCTGGTCTCGGAATGCGTGGTGGTGGAACTCGCTCGCCATGCCCCCACCGTAGGAGGTCCAGTGGCGATCGGATCAGTGACCTTCGTCGGACGCGACCGCGGACCAGTCGACGGTGAGTTCCCCCAACCGCCACCGCTGGCGCCGATCCAGCACCGGCCAGCCCGACTCGGCGAACAGCTGCGCGGTGTGCGCCCACCGGGCACGCGGCCCGAACGGCGCCATCGGCGCTGCCTTCGCCCAGCACGCATCGAGTTCGGCGAGCAGCGCATGCACCTTCTCGCCCGGCACGTTGCGGTGGATCAACGTCTTGGGCAGCCGCTCGGCGAGATCCGACGGCCGTTGGAGGTCGGCGGGCAGGCAGGCCAGCGTGAGGGTTCGCGGTCCGTTCCGGTCCAGCGTCACCCAGCAGCACCGCCGCCCGATCTCGTCGCAGGTGCCCTCCACCAGCAACCCGTCCGGCGCCAGCCGGGAGCACAACTCCTCCCAGGCCCGCCACGCTTCCGGCTCGGTGTACTGGCGCAGCACGTTCAACGCCCGGACCAGCGCGGGGCCGGGAAAGTCGCGCACCCCGGCGGCCAGTCCGGCCAGCTCGAACCCGCCGCGGCGGAACTCCAGCGCGGGCGGATCGGCGACGAGCTTCCCGGCCGCGACGCGGTCCGCGTCGATCTCCAGCCCGACCACCCGAGCGTCCGGCCGCAGCGGGCGCAGTCGCGTCGCCAACTCCACGGTGGTCACCGGGGTCGCGCCGTAGCCGAGGTCGATGACCACCGGCTCCGCGGCGTTCCGCAGCGCGCGGGCGACCCAGGGGGTGCCGACGATCCACCGGTCGACGCGCCGCAGCCGGTTCGGGTTGGTGGTGCCGCGCGTGGGCATGCCGAGGGCACGAGCCCGCCCAGCCGCGAGCCGAGGCGCCCGCTTCTTGGGACGTGTTCCGGACGTCATCGCCCGCAGGAGGGCAAGCGCCGTCGCGGTCCGCCGATCGCCGACATCATCCCCGGCGGGCCAGCCACTCGGTGGTGAAGCGCTCCTCGTCCGAGAGCAGCTTCTGCACCCGGTCGGCGACCAGGTCCTCCAGCTTGCCGCCCAGGAACGGCACGTTCACCCGCACGCTGCCGGACACCACGAACTCGCTTATCGCGGACCCGACGGGTTCGGCCAGGTCGCGCAGCCACATCGAGCCGGTGATCGAGCAGGGCGCTCCGGCGATCTCGGCGGCGATCTCGCCGGTGTAGTGCCCGTCCTCCTCCCGCCGCCACGACTCGCTGCGGTCGATCGTCAGGTCCCCGCCCACCACGGTGCGGGCCACCGACGGCAGCGAATCGGCGGACACGCCGTGGCGCATCTGGAACCGCGCGCCGTCCTCGGTCGCCACGTGTTGCACTAGTACGGCGTTCGAGCCGCCGAGTTCCCGCAGCCGGTCGGTGAGGTAGTCGATGTCGATCAGCGCCTCGTACACCCTGGCGGCGGGCCACTCGGAGGTGCTTCGGTGCTCGATGCGGCGTGCCATGCTGCGGAGGTTACCTTTGGCAACCGTGAACCCATCCATGTCCGGTGCCGAAGAAGTGCGCGGTGACACTTCGCCGCCCGGCGAACGCGCTGGTGGCGACCTGCCGCTGGCTGGCTACACCACGCTGCGGCTGGGCGGTCCGGCGACCGGCCTGGTGGTCGCCCGCCAACCCGACGAGCTGACCGCGGCGGTGCGGGCGGCCGATGCTGGTGGCCACCGCCTGCTGGTGCTCGGCGGCGGTTCGAACCTGGTCATCGCGGACGAGGGCTTCGCCGGGCAAGTGGTGCGGATCGCCACCAAGGGCCGCCGGTACGACAGCGTCGGCGACGGGCTGGTCCAACTCACCGCGGAGGCGGGTGAGGACTGGGACGAGGTGGTGGCCGATGCGGTCCGCCAGGGCCTGGGCGGGCTGGAATGCCTGTCCGGCATCCCCGGCCTGACCGGGGCCACCCCGGTGCAGAACGTCGGCGCGTACGGCGTCGAGGTGTCCGACCTGCTGGTCTCGGTCGATCTGCTGGACCGCGGCACCGGGCGGGTGCGGACGGTCCCGGCTGGCGAACTCGGGCTGACCTACCGCAACAGCGTGCTCAAGCACAATGCGGCCGCAGTGGTGCTGCGGGCCCGGTTCCTGCTGCGCGACGGAGGCCGGTCCGCCCCGATCAAGTACGCCGAACTCGCCCGCACGCTGGACGCGGAGCCGGGCACGCAGGTCGACGTGGCCAGCGCACGGGAGGCGGTGCTGGCGTTGCGTCGCGGCAAGGGGATGGTGCTCGACGCCGCAGACCACGACACCTGGAGCGCGGGCTCGTTCTTCACGAACCCGATCGTCGACCGCGCCGACCTGCCCGAGGTGCTGGCGCGCATCTCCGCCGCGGTCGGCCCGGACCAGGGGGTGCCGCAGTACCCGGCGGCCGACGGCGGGACCAAGCTGTCCGCGGCGTGGCTCATCGAACGCGCCGGGTTCGCCAAGGGGCATCCGGGTCCCGGCGGTCGGGTGCGGCTGTCCACCAAGCACACCCTCGCGTTGACCAACCGAGGTGCCGCGACGACCCGCGACCTGCTAATTCTTGCGCGTGAAGTTCGGGACGGAGTACGCGTGGCCTTCGGCGTTTCACTGGCACCTGAGCCGGTGTTGGTGGACTGTTCGCTGTAGCAGCCGAAGAGCCGAACGGCCGTAAGGGTGACTCTTCGTGACTGATGCGTAACCCTGAGTGTTAAATGGGGTAGGTGGAGGGGGCCACCATGCTGAGCATCAGGGAGCTAAGAGATCGAGCGGTGATACGTCCGATCAAGCGGGCGGTCGAGGACCAGCTCTTGGACCTGCCCGGGGTGACCGGTGTGGACATCGGTGTGAAACACCGTGCCGGGGCGAGCACCGGTCAGCAAGTCATCGTCGTTTCGGTAATCCGGAAGAAGCCGCGCGAGCTGCTCGTGCCGGGCACCTGCATCCCCGGCGATGTCTTCGGGATCCCGACCGATGTCATCGAAGAGCAGCCGGTACTGCAGCACATCCACTGCGCCCGGAACGAGCCGCTGACGCCGCGCCAGCGGCGCAGCGAGCGCACCGGCGTGGTGCGCGGCGGAAGCGGGCTCACCCCGTGCCGGGCCGTCTACCTGGCGCCGCCCACCGTGGCCGAGGCGGGCGATTACCGCCGGATCGGCACGCTCGGGGCAGTCGTCACCGGCACCGCGCCGACGGTGGTCCCGATGGGCCTGACCACCTTCGACGTGGGTTGCCTCGACGACGCCTGGGCGGTCGGCGATCGGATGGTCGATCCGGAAGGCGGCCGGGTGCACGCCGAGCTGGCGCGGGCGGCGCTGTCCGGGCGGGTGGACGCGGCCGCGGTCACCATCGCACCGGGCTTGGAGACCTCGTGCACGGTCGACGGCATCGGGCCGGTCACCGGGCACACCACGGCCTATCCGGGCGAGCTGGTCCGCAAGAACGGCTTCGGAACCGGGCTGACCCCCGGCGTCGTCGTCTCGGTCGACGCGACCGTGCGCATCGACCACGGCGAAGCCCTCGGCGTCCGGGTGCTGCGGGAGCAGATTCGCGTCGCTGCCGCGGAACTGCGGTTCTGCGGGCCGGGGGACGCCGGGGCGGCCGTGCTCGATCCGAGCGGTCGGATCATCGGCCTGCACGTCGCGGGCAGCCGAGGCGGCGCGGTCGGCTTCGCCAGCCCGATCGCCGACGTGCTGGCCGAACTCGACGTGGAACTGTGCACCGAATCCCAGCAGATCCGGGTTTGAGTGCTTGTCCTTTTGGTTTTGAAGCGGCGAAGCCGCTTGGCCCACCTACGGCACTTGCACCGCTGCGGGTTCTCAGACGGCGTCTGAGGTTCCGCTACCCGCACCGCCACGCAAAACGAGCTTGGAAGACAGGCTTTGAGCCGTGAGCGCGTGACGGTGCCACCGCGCTCACGGCCGCCAGGTGGGATCAATCCCTGCGGTGCACGCGGGTTGCGGAGTACTGGTCGCGGGGCTTGACGACCAGGTAGTCCACGTTGACGTGGTCCGGGCGGGTCACCGCGAAGGTGATGATGTCCGCGACGTCGTCGCCGGTCAGCGGGGTGATGCCGCGGTACACCCCAGCGGCGCGTTCCTTGTCCCCGCTGAAGCGCACCTCGGAGAACTCGGTCTCCACCAAGCCCGGTGCGATCTCGGTGAACCGCACCGGCTCCCCCAGGTGCTCGCCGCGCAGCGTGCGGTGCAGCGCGCCCTGCGCGTGCTTGGCCGAGGTGTAGCCTCCGCCGTTGTCGTAGACCTCGGAGGCGGCCACCGAGGTCACCGTCACCACGTGCCCATTGCCGGAGGCGACCAGTTTGGGCATCAGCGCTTTGGTGATCCGCAGCGTGCCGAGCACGTTGGTCTCCCACATCCAGCGCCAGTCGTCCTCCACCGCATCTGCGACCTTGGCCATGCCCTTCGCGCCCCCGGCGTTGTTGACCAGCACGTGGCACTCCGGCACCTGTTCGACGAACGCCGTCACCGAATCCGCGTCGGTGATGTCCAACCGCAGCGCGGTGCCGCCGATTTCCTCGGCGAGTTCGGTCAGCCGGTCGAGTCGCCGGGCACCCAGCACCACGTGGAAACCCGCGGCGGCGAGTTGGCGCGCGGTGGCCGCACCGATGCCGGAACTCGCCCCGGTGACCACGGCCCAGCGGCCTGCAGAACTTGTGCTCAACGTCTTCTTCCTCCCAGGAGATGGCCAGTTGCACCGGTCTCCATCCGACCACGTCCGGCCGGGTGAGCGGGACCTCCCCGTCACCCGATTGATGTGACGGGACACACTAGGGGCTCAAGACATCTTTTCCGACCCCCGCACGTCTTTGAACATGGGTCGCATTTCGGCGGAAGTCCGATCCTTTCCGAGGAAAAGGACATTTTCGCCGCAAGTTCTCAAAAAGGGATAGAGGTCAGAAAGTGAGCGGTTCGAAACTGCGGCTGCTGTGGGCTGCGCTGGTGGGAGCGCTGACGGCGGTGCTGTTGATTTCCGGCTGCGGTTCGCCCGCACCCGAACAGCAGCAACCTGCCGACCCGGTCGCCAAGGTGACTTTCGAACCGGGCATTGGTGCGGGTGATGTCAATCCCGCCGCGCCGATAAATGCCACAGTCGACCGCGGCAAGTTCGACAGCATCGCGTTGACCAACAGCGACGGCAAGCAGGTCGCGGGGGAACTGTCGTCGGACGGCAAGAGCTGGCACCCCACCGTGGCGCTCGGCTACGGCAAGAGCTACACGTGGTCCGGCCAGGTCACCGGTGAGGACGGCAAGCAGGTGCCGGTCCAGGGGCAGTTCAGCACGCTGAAGCCGCAGCGGACGATCCGCGCCACGATCAACCCGACCGACGACGCCGAGGTCGGCATCGCGATGCCGATCAGCGTGAAGTTCGACAAGCCCGTCAAGGACAAGGCGGCCATCCAGCGGGCGTTGACCGTGCAAACCTCGGTTCCGGTGGAGGGCGCCTGGGCTTGGCTGTCGGACCAGCAGGTGGACTGGCGGCCGAAGGCGTACTGGCCAGCGCACACCCACGTCAGCGTCAACGCGAAGCTCTACGGCGTCGCCTACGGCGAGGGCTCCTACGGGCTGGCCGACCTGAGCACCGAGTTCAACATCGGCCGGGCGCAGATCGTGAAAGCCGCCGTGGGGACCCACCGGATGGTCGTGATCCGGGACGGCCAGCAGGTGGCCAACTACGCGGCGAGCTACGGCGAGGAGTACGACCCGGGCCGCAACACCCCCAACGGCACCTACATCGTCATGGAGAAGAACCCGGTCGAGATCATGGACAACCCCAGGTACGGCTACCACGACGTGCGCAAGACGTGGGCGGCCCGGTTCTCCAACCACGGCGAGTTCATCCACGAGAACCAGGAGAACGCAGCGGCGCTGGGGAAGGTCAACAACTCGCACGGCTGCATCAACCTCAGCGCGGCGGACGCGAAGGAGTACTACGACGGCGCCCTGCTCGGCGACCCGGTCGAGGTGACGGGCTCGGCCAGCAGCATGCCACCCCAGTTCGACGTCCTCGACTGGCTGCTCACCTGGGATCAATGGACCCAGAAGTCCGCAGTCTGAGAAGACTGTCTTCGGACTCGTTTTGCGTAGCGGTGCGGCGCTAAGCGGCTTCGCCGCTTCAAAAACAAGAACAAAAACAGACACGAGGGTTCTGTTCTTGGACTTGTTCGCGGCGTGCTCCGTGCCCGGCGGTCCTGGGTGTGAGGAGGGCCACCTGGTGCCGCTGGATCCGACGGTTCCGCGGCACCGAGGCGGTAGCGTCGAGCGTTGGCGCCGACAGCTGTGTTAAGGGAGTGCGGCGGGAATGTTTCCGCCTCGCCGGGTGTCGGGGTTGACGTGCGTCCGAAAACCTCGGGCCGACCGGCTTGCGATGGGCAGCAGATGACCTCCAGAACCTTACGCATGCGGCCGCGCCGCGCCGCCGTCTTCTCGTTGCACACCTCCCCGTTGGAACAGCCCGGTACTGGCGACGCCGGGGGCATGAACGTCTACATCGCGCAGACCGCCAGGCGGCTCGCCGAGTACGGCACCGAGGTCGAGATCTTCACCAGGGCGACCTCCTCGGACGTCCCGCCGATCGCTGAGCTCGCTCCTGGCGTCCTGGTCCGAAACGTGGTCGCCGGACCTTTCGAAGGGCTGGACAAGAACGATCTGCCGTCGCAGCTGTGCGCTTTCGCCGCCGGTGCGCTGCGGGTCGAAGCTCGCCACGAGCCCGGTTACTACGACATCGTGCATTCGCACTACTGGCTGTCTGGGCAGGTCGGCTGGCTCGCGCGGGAGCGTTGGGGCGTCCCGCTGGTGCACACCGCGCACACGCTCGCCAAGGTCAAGAACGCCAACCTCGCTGAGGGCGACTCCCCCGAGCCGCGCGTGCGGGTGCTCGGCGAGGAACAGGTGGTCGCCGAGGCCGACATGCTGGTGGCCAACACCGAGTTCGAGGCCGCTGACCTGATCAACCGCTACGACGCCGATCCGGACGCCGTCGCGACGATCCCGCCCGGTGTCGATCTGGACTGCTTCACCCCTGGTGATCGCACGGCTGCCCGCGCCGCGCTCGACCTCCCCGCCGACGCCGTCGTGCTCGCCTTCGTCGGTCGGATCCAACCGTTGAAGGCCCCGGACGTGCTGCTGCGGGCCACCGCGGAGCTGCTCGCCCGGCATCCGGACAGCCGCGAGCGCTTGGTGGTGCTGGTGGTCGGCGGACCATCCGGCAGCGGACTGGAACGTCCTCGGGCGCTGCACGAACTCGCGGCGGAACTTGGCATCACCGATGTGGTGCGGTTCCTCCCGCCACGCAGTGGTACCTCGCTGACCAGCGTCTACCGTGCTGCGGACGTCGTCGCGGTGCCCAGCTACAACGAGTCCTTCGGACTGGTCGCGCTCGAAGCCCAGGCATGCGGCACGCCGGTGGTGGCCGCTGCGGTCGGGGGCCTGCCGGTCGCGGTCCACGACGGGGTGTCCGGGTTGTTGGTGGACGGTCACGGCGCCGAGCAGTGGGCCGAGGCGCTGGGGTCGGTGGTGCGGAACCCCGCGTTGCGGACTCGGCTGGCCGCAGGCACCACCGCGCACGCCGCGCGCTTCTCCTGGGAACGCACCACTGGGGCACTGCTGGATGCCTACGCGCGGGCGAAGATGGCCTTCCACGCGCAACTGCGCATCCGGGAGGTAACCGCGTGAGCCTCGACGAGGTCATCAGGTCGGCTTTGGACGCCAACGGGCTGGAGCACGTCACCGAGGGCGAGGGCCGGTTCTTCGTCACGCTGCCCGGCAGCAAGAAGCTGCAGACCAACTGCTGGCTCATCGTCGCCGAACACGCCCTGGTCGTCGAAGCCTTCGTGTGTCGGCAGCCGGACGAGGCGCACGAAGAGGTGTACCGGTTCCTGCTGCGCCGCAACGCCCGGCTCTACGGCGTGCACTACACGATCGACCGCAACGGCGACATCTACCTGGTCGGCCGGATCGGCCTGCACGCGGTGACCGCCGAAGAACTCGACCGGGTGCTGGGCCAGGTCCTGGAAGCCGCCGACGGCGACTTCAACACCCTGCTGGAGCTCGGCTTCGCCACCGCGATCCGGCGGGAATGGGGCTGGCGCGAGTCGCGCGGCGAATCGCTGGCCAACTTGCAGCCCTTCCGGCAGCTGGTGGAACGGGACGGCCCGGTCCGGCCGCTGAGCGACTGAGCTCCGCCGCGTGCGCTACAGGCTGCCGCTGCGCAATGCCCGGCGGCGGCGCAGCAGCAGCCAGGCCGCCGCACCTGGTATCGCCAGCACCACGGCGAACGGGAGGACGGCGCCGAAGGCCGTCAGCAGGAATGCGCCGACCGACGAAAGCGTCCGCCAGCCGCCGAAAAGTCCCGCCAGGAAGCCGGTGTCCTCGTCGGTGACCGCGCCGGGGCGTTCCAGGCGAACCGTGATGGTGGCCATCTCGACCTGACCCGTCAGCCCGGCCGCCCGCCGTTCGAGCGAGTCCAGTTCGCTTTCGCGCGAGGTCAGCTCGCTTTCGATCGACACGATCTCGTCGACGGTCGCGGCGCGTTCCATCAGCGTCCGCAACCGCTGCACGCTGGCGCGTTGCGAGTCGATCCGGCTTCGGGTGTCGACGAGCTGATCGGTGACGTCCTGGGTCTGCTGGCTGCGTGAGGTGACCCGCCCCAGCCCGGACAGCTCGCCCAACACCTGGTCCAACTTGGCGGCCGGAACCCGGATCGTCATCGTGGTGCCCGCCCTGCGGGTGCTCTCCTGTTCGAGGTGACCCCCGACGGCCTCGCTGCGCCGCCGCACCTCGGCACCGGCTGGCTCGACCTCGTTGACCTCGATGTCCAGCTCGGCTGTCCGGATCACCTCGCGCGGGCCGATGGCCGGGCTGGAAGTCGTGCCGGTTTCGGAGCTGCTGCCCGAGCCGTTGCGTTCCTGCGGCGACTGCGGCGCCACGGCGCGGGAATCCCCGTTCGTTGATTGTTCGGCCCCCGAGGAACATCCCCCGAGCAGGCCGACCGCGACCACCGCCACGATCGGCCAACGTAATCGCTGCTTGTGCATGCCACTGCCTTCCGTCTTCGCCGTGAACACGGCGAAGACGGAGCCCGACGATCTTCCGGTTGCACCGGCGGTCTGGGGATCGCGCAGCGGAACGCGCTGCGCAAGTCAATCCGCGCACCTTCCGAGGGGGACCGCGCGGGGCGGCTTGGGAGAGAGGGGGAGTCACGAGCTCAAGCCGCCCCGCGTGGGGGTCCCGCCTGACGGGCCGGTGGGCGGGGGGCACCCTGGGCCCGGCGGGGCGCGGCCCGATGGGGGATACGAACCGCGCTCGTGCTCTCCCGAGATCGGGGAGTGCGTGGGAGCCGATCAAGGAGAGCGTTGTCAACTTCGCAGAGTCCTGCAGCTGCCACAAGGCCGCCACATTGCTCCATTAGTGTGATGTTTGGAGAGAAAAATAACGCACAGGAATCAAACTACCTTCAATTCGTCAACGGAAGTGACCGGCGCCACTTTCGTGTCACGGCACCGCGATGATCACATAACTGTCGGGTGAAGCGGACAACGAAATCCGCCGACAAGTGCGCACGCCAGCTGGGCGGACTCGGCGGAGATGAGTCGCTTCGCGCGCCACGACGCGCAGCGGCGAAACGCCGAATCGAAACACCGCCGGGCAATGGCCCGCAAGCCCCATCTCGACTCGCAACCGACCTCCCCTCCATGATGCGGAACTCCACTTTCTCGGCGCCAGTTCTACCGAAACCTGACTGGCGATTTGTCTGTTTTTCGGTTGTTGGTTTTAGGCAAAACTGGCACGACTCCGGGAGTGCTCGGTGCGGTGGCGGCGTGGGCGGACCGGCTGTCAGACCTCCTGGACGAGGAATCGCGGACGGCTCTATAGCCTGGGGTTTATGACTGCGACCCTGGTGCTGCTGCGGCACGGTGAAAGCACGTGGAACGCCGAGAACCTGTTCACCGGCTGGGTGGACGTACCGCTGTCGGACAACGGCGAGGTCGAGGCGACGCGCGGCGGTGAACTGCTGCGCGAGTCCGGGGTGCTGCCGGACGTGCTGTACACCTCGCTGCTGCGGCGAGCCATCGCCACCGCGAACATCGCCCTCGACGTCGCGGACCGGCACTGGATCCCGGTCCGGCGCGACTGGCGGCTCAACGAGCGCCACTACGGCGCGCTGCAGGGCAAGAACAAGAAGCAGACGCTGGAAGCCTACGGCGAGGAGCAGTTCATGCTCTGGCGCCGCTCCTACGACACCCCGCCGCCGGAGATCGAGCTCGGCAGCGAGTTCAGCCAGGACGCCGACCCGCGCTACGCCGACCTCGGCGGCGACATGCCGCGCACCGAGTGCCTGAAGGACGTGGTGGCCCGACTGCTGCCGTACTGGGAGTCCGCGATCGTGCCGGACCTGCGGGCCGGTCGCACGGTGCTGGTCGCCGCGCACGGCAACTCGCTGCGCGCGCTGGTCAAGCACCTGGACGGGATCTCCGACGGCGACATCGCGGGCCTGAACATCCCCACCGGGATCCCGCTGCGCTACGACCTCGACGCCGACCTCAAGCCGACCAATCCGGGCGGCACTTACCTCGACCCGGAGGCCGCCGCCATCGCCGCGGCAGCAGTCGCCAACCAAGGCCGCTAACCCCGATCGAGTCGAGGTGAAGGGCACCTTCGACCGAGTAAGCCGGTCAAAGGTGCCCTTCACTCATCACTCAGGTGGGTGATGCGTGGCGAGGAGTCGCCTAGGCGGCGAACGGAGCGCGACGGTCGATCGGGTGGTACGTGAACTGGGTCCCAGCGCCGGGTGAAGTCGAGGTGAAGAAGGCCCCTTTTCGTGTCACGGGTATCACGGAACGCCCTCGTAGACTGGCCTTTCCCCACCCCCGCTTGCTTACGATGCAGACGTGACCGCATTGGGCTACACCGCCCTGATGATCGCCGCGCTCCTGCTGGGCGCGGTCGGCGGCTTCGTCATTGGTCGGGGATCCCGGAACGGCGCGAAGCCCCAAGGTCCCACCGTTGCCGAACTTCTCCAGCGGCTGGTGCACACCAGCTACAACGGCGTGGTGGTGCTCAACAAATTCGGCGACGTGGTGCTGCACAATCCGCGCGCTGACGAACTCGGCCTCATCCGCGACCACCAGGCCGACCCGCGCGCCCGCAAGGCCGCGGAGCAGGCGCTGGTCACCGGCGAGCCGGTCCCCGTCGACCTCACCCCGCTGAACCGCGCCGCGCCGCTGCGCGGTCGCGGCCCGGCCGCGGTGCTCGGCGAGGTCCGCCCGCTCGGCGACGGCTTCGCCGTCGTCGACGCCGCGGACGAGTCCGACTCCGTCCGCTTGGAGGCCACCCGCCGCGACTTCGTCGCGAACGTCAGCCACGAGCTGAAGACCCCGGTCGGGGCGCTCGCGCTGCTCGCCGAGGCGGTGCTGGACGCCGCTGACGACGCCGAAGAGGTCCGGCGGTTCTCCACCAAGATCCTGCACGAGTCGACCCGGCTGGGGACGTTGGTCTCCGAGCTGATCGCGTTGTCGCGCCTGCAGGGCGCCGAGCGGCTGCCCGAGCTGACCACGGTCGACGTCGATGCCGTCGTGGAAGAGGCGCTGGGTCGGTGCCGGTTGGCCGCCGAGTCGGCCGGGATCGAGATCGCCGTCGACGAATCCAGCGGCTACCTGCTGGACGGGGACCGAACGCTGCTGGTCACCGCGCTCACCAACCTGATCGACAACGCGGTGTCCTACTCGCCGCCGGGCAGCCCGGTGTCGATAAGCCGTCGGCTCTCCGGCGACTTCGTGGAGATCGCGGTTACGGATCGGGGCATCGGAATCGAGCCCCAATACCACCAGCGGGTTTTCGAGCGGTTCTTCCGCGTGGATCCGGCGCGGTCGCGGGCGACCGGCGGTACGGGTCTCGGGCTGGCGATCGTCAAGCACGTCGCCGCCAACCACGGTGGCGAGGTCAAGTTGTGGAGCCGCACCGGAACCGGCTCCACCTTCACGCTCCGAGTGCCCAGGCACGGTGCGACCGACGGCCAACCGGCCGCAGAGCCGGACCGGGCGGCGAAACCAGCCCGGTCCAAGACCGAGAGTGCGGACGGGGTCACAACCGTCGAAACGGGAGGAGTCCGGTGACCAGGGTGCTGATCGTGGAGGACGAGGAGTCCTTCGCCGACCCGCTTGCCTTCCTGCTTCGCAAGGAGGGCTTCACCGCGGCAGTCGCCGCGAACGGTCCGGAGGCGTTGGACGAGTTCGACCGAAACGGCGCGGACATCGTGCTGCTCGACCTGATGCTGCCGGGCATGAGCGGCACGGACGTGTGCAAGCAACTTCGCCAACGCTCCTCCGTCCCGGTGATCATGGTGACCGCTCGGGACAGCGAGATCGACAAGGTGGTGGGCTTGGAGCTCGGCGCGGACGACTACGTGACCAAGCCGTACTCGGCGCGGGAGCTGATCGCGCGGGTGCGCGCGGTCCTGCGGCGCCGCGGCGAGGCCGAGGAGCTGCAACCGCAGGTGCTGGCAGCCGGGCCGGTGCGGATGGACGTCGAGCGGCACGTGGTGACTGTGGACGGCGTGGACGTCAACCTGCCGCTGAAGGAGTTCGACCTGCTGGAGTACCTGCTGCGCAACGTCGGCCGGGTGCTCACCCGCGGTCAGCTCATCGACCGGGTGTGGGGTGCGGACTACGTCGGCGACACCAAGACGCTGGACGTGCACGTCAAGCGGCTGCGCTCGAAGGTCGAGCCGAACCCGGCGGATCCGCGCTACCTCATCACGGTCCGTGGCCTCGGGTACAAGTTCGAAGCGTGATGTTGCCCGCGTGACGTGCCGCACTGCTGCGCTGGTCGGCCTGGTCTGCGGCGTGCGCGGGGCGGCGGGATGGCCCGTTTGCTGCCCACCCCGCCCCTGATGACGTGCGCAGCCGGTAATTTGTCGAACATGCGCCTAGGGGTGCTCGACGTCGGATCCAACACGGTCCACCTGCTGGTGGTGGACGCACATCGTGGTGCCCATCCGACCCCGATGACATCGGAGAAGACCGTGCTGCGGCTGGCCGAGCGGATCGGCGCGCACGGTGGCCGACTCGCTGAGGAGGACGCCGCGGAGCTGATCCGCACCGTCGCCGACGCGCAGGAATCCGCCGTCGCGGCTGGTTGCGAGGAGCTGATGGCCTTCGCCACGTCGGCGATCCGCGAAGCGGACAACGCCGCCGAGGTGTTGGACCGGGTGCTCACCGAGACCGGCATCGAGCTGGAGGTGCTGCCCGGCGCGGACGAGGCGCGGTTCACCTTCCTGGCGGCCCGCCGCTGGTACGGCTGGTCGGCGGGCAACCTGCTGATGCTCGACATCGGCGGCGGTTCGCTGGAGCTCGCGGTGGGCATCGACGAGCAGCCCGACCTGGCGGTGTCGCTGCCGCTGGGCGCGGGTCGGCTGGCCCGCACGATGCTGCACGACCCGCCGCGCCAGGACGAGGTGAAGAAGCTGCGCGAATGGCTGCAGGGCCAGTTGGCGCCCACCGCCAAGCGCTTCCGCAAGATGGCCCGGCCCGACCGGGCGGTGGCCAGTTCCAAGACGTTCCGATCGCTGGCCCGGCTGACCGGCGCGGCACCGTCGTCGGCGGGACCGCGGGTGCCGCGCACGCTCACCGAGACCGGCCTGCGGCAACTGCTGGCGTTCATCACCCGGATGTCGTCATCCGATCTGGCCGCCCTCGATGGTGTGAGCAACGCGCGGGCGCACCAACTGGTGGGTGGTGCGCTGGTGGCCGAGGCGACCATGCACGCGCTGGAGCTGGAGTCGCTCGACATCTGCCCGTGGGCGTTGCGCGAAGGTGTGATCCTACGGCGGCTGGACCACACGAATGGAGACAGTCACACTGCCATTCAGGCTCGGGCCACCCTGAGCCACGCGGAGGCGGGGCCCGCGGACGGAACTGGACGGCAGACCCAGCACGGGGCACGGTGGGAGCGATGAGTCGGGAAAGTGGGGCCGATCAGCCCACCCAGCGCACCGTGGCGGAGTTGCTCGCCGAATACGGCGGCGGCAACGCCCAGAAGGGTTCCCGGCGACGTCGCAGGCGGGCCGAGGACCCGAGCGAGACCGCCCCGCAGGCGATCATCAACCGGGTGCTGTCGGACAGCGGCCAGATGCGCGCCGTGCAGCCCGACACCGAGCCACCGCAGCGGCGCAGCCGCCGCGCGGGCCCAGAAGGCGCCGCCCCGCAACCTCCGGCTGCGCCCCAACCACCGCCTCCTCCGCCGCAGGCTGCGGTAGCGCCAGCGCCGCCCGTGCCCGAACCACCGGCGCCGGAACCGCCTGCCGAGCCCGCCGTCGGTAGCGCGACTTACTGGGCGCAGCGCTTCTCCAGCGCAGGGCAGGACAAGGCGGCAGCCCCGATGGCGCCGCCGGAAGGCGATGCCGAGGCGACGATCCAACAGCCCGCGCTGCGTCGCCCAGCTCCGCAGCCGGAGCTGCCCCCGGCGCCGCCCGCCCCACCGGCTCCGCCGAAGCGCACTCCGCCGGAGGGCGTCACCGAGCAGTTGCCGCGCGTGCCAACCCCCTCGGATCCCGGTCCGCTCGGCACCGCCATGCTGGCCTACCCGCCAGCGCAGCAGGCCGACGAAGAGGTCGAACCCGACGACCCGTACGACTTCGATTCCTACGACGACCCCGAGGTCGAATACGCCGAGGAAGACGACTACGACCCGGAGCTGCCCGCCGGACTGGACTCCGACGACTACCAGGCCGACGAGGAAGAAGAGCCCACCTCCCCCGGCAAGGAGTGGGGCAGGCTCGTGGGGCAGGGCGTCGTCGGCCTGGTCGCCGGTGGTGCGGTCTGGGTCGGGTTCCAGTGGCTGTGGATCAACAACGCGGTGGCCGCGCTCGTCGCCGCGCTGGTGATCACCGGTTGTCTGGTGCTCATCTCGTGGAAGTTCTTGCGCACCAACGATCTGCAGACGATCCTGCTGTCGGTGCTGGTCGGTTTGTTCTGCACGGTTTCCCCGGCGGCACTGGTGTTGATCAACCACTAGCGGGAGTTCACGGTTTGGGAAGTGCGACGTGGTCAACTGCGCTTCGGCGCCCGGCACGCGGTGCTTCTCCGTGCTCGACCACCCGCGGGTTCTTCGGACGGCCCCGAGGTGCGCCGGATCGGGGGGCCGCGGCGGATGACCTTCGCGAGCTGATCCGCGCACCCTCTTCAACGACCGCCCACCAACCGTCGGTCATGCTTGGCAGGACATGACAGTGCAACCGCCACCGCGCGAGGACGCCGCCGGACGTGTCCCGGTCGGGCTGTCCACCGCATCGGTGTGGCCGCAACCGGCGCGGACGGCCTTCGAGATGGCCGCCGACCTCGACTTCGACGGGGTCGAGGTGATGGTCTGGGCGGATGCGGTCAGCCAGGACGTCGGCGCGCTGCACCGGCTTTCCGAGCAGCACGGCGTGCCGGTCCTGGCCGTCCACGCGCCCTGCCTGCTGATCACGCAGCGGGTCTGGTCACCGGAGCCGGAGGAGCGGTTGCGGCGGGCGGTGGTGGTCGCCAGCGACCTGGGTGCGTCGACGGTGGTCGTGCACCCGCCGTTCCGCTGGCAGCGCCGCTACGCGGAGGGGTTCGGCGAGCTGGTGGCGGAACTGGAGGAGACCAGCGGCATCGCGATCGCGGTGGAGAACATGTTCCCGCTGCGCCCACCGAGCACGCTGAACCGGTTGCGCGGCGGCAAGACCAGCGGGTTGTCGGCGTTCAAACCTTCGCCGGATCCGACCGAGGTCGGGTTCCGCAACTACACGCTGGACCTGTCGCACGCCGCTGCCGCGCACATGGATGCCATCGAGCTGCTGAAGCGGATGAAGGACGGTCTGGCCCACGTGCACTTGGCCGACGGGACAGGAGCGCCGCGGGACGAGCACCTGGTGCCCGGACAGGGCAACCAGCCGTGCGCGGAGGTGTGCGAGGCGCTGGCCGCCGACGGGTACGCGGGCGCGGTGGTGCTGGAGGTCAACACGCGCAAGGCGCGCAGTCCCGCGCAGCGAGCGGCGCTGTTGGCCGAAGCCCTGCTGTTCGCCCGGCTGCACCTGGAGCCGCTGCGCGCGACCTGACGACGCCCCCTGCCCAGGGAAGCGCCGATTCCGCGCGAAATCGCCGTGGTGGCACCGCGCGGGCCGCTCCGCAGGCGGATCCGCGGAACCCCGGCGGCTGGCGGCTCGGTGGCGTTCGGGGGCCAGCCATCTGATCTTCCGGCGATTAGGAGGGCTAACCGGTGCCTGATGATCAACTTCTCTGAAGGTCACTAGAATCAGCGACCATGAACCCGTTGCGCGCATTGGCCGCCGAATGCTTCCGACCGCTGGACCCGACGTGACTGAGGTCCTGGATCCCTTCGCGGCGGCCACTTCGGTGCGCTCGCTTGGCGACGGCACCTTCGTCGCCAACCTCCATCCGGAATGGGCCGTCGGAGAACGCCCGCACGGCGGTTACCTGTTGGCGCTGTTGTCCCGCGCCCTCGGTGACGCGACCGGGCTTGCGCCGCTGTCGGTCAGCGCGCAGTTCCTCCGCCCGCCACGAGTCGGTCCGGTGCTGATCCGGACCGAGCTGCTCAAGACGGGCAAGACGGTGACGGCGGCCCGCGCGGCGCTGGAGCAGAGCGGGCAGACCTGCGTGGATGCCACGATCACCCTCGGCAAGGTGCCCACCGCCGAGCCCGAGTGGTCGGACGTGCCCGAGATGCCGGTGAACCCGCCGTCGAACGCGATCGACCTCGCCGCAACCGAGGTCCGGAAGTACTTCGGGCTTTCGCGGGTCTGCGACATGCGGCTGGACGCCAACACCGCGGAGTTCCTCTCCGGCGGAGTCGGCGAGCCCCGGATGCGGTTCTGGGTCAAGCCGCGGGAAGCCCAGCCGGATCTGCTGTTCGCGCTGGTCGCCGGGGACCTGACGCTGCCGGTGACGCAGAACCTCGGCCGATTCGGCTGGGTGCCGACGGTCCAGCTGACCGCGCTGGTGCGGGCGCACCCGGCGAACGGCTGGCTGCGGCTGGTGGTGGGCTGCCGCGCGCTGCACGGCCAGTGGTTCGACGAGGACGTCACGGTGATCGACTCGGTGGGCAGACTGGTATGCCAAGCCCGCCAACTAGCCATCGCCCCGCTGTAGAGACTGCCCGGGTCTTTTGCTTAGCGGTGCGAGTAGCGGAACCTCAGACGCCTTCTCGACTCCGGGATCCCCGACTTACGTATGACCCAGTACGCGGCGTCGGGGCTGTCCTCGCGAGAAGACGTTTGAGAACCCGCGGCGGTGCAAGTTGCTGGCGTGGGCTAAGCGCCTTCGGCGCTTGCGACGGCTCGGCAGTGATTCAGTTGCTCGTCGTGGCGGCGGATCACCGCCGAAAGCGGCTACGCCGCTTGCCTTCGCGCCGAGCGTGGCGTGCCGCTCGTTGCGAACGGGACTCCCATCTGGCTAAGCCGATCAGAAGTCCCTCCCCCTGCGACAGTGCGCGCGGATTCCGGACGAGCGGAACTTCTCGCCCGGATGGGCCGGTTGAAAGTTCCGCTCACCCGACGTGGCGTGCCGGTTCCGGGCGGGACGTTCTTCGGGTTATTGGACGTGGGTGATGTTCAGGCGGCCTTCGGCGTGTTGTTGGCGGAGGCGCTTCTTGTCGAACTTGCCGACGCTGGTCTTCGGGGCTTCGGGGATGAACGTCCAGTACTCCGGTAGTTGCCACTTCGCGACGGAGTCGGCTAGGAACTCGCGCAGCTCGGCCGCTGCCACCTGCTGGCCGTCGCGGAGCACCACGGCCACCAGCGGCCGCTCCGACCACTTCTCGTCCGGCACCCCGATGACCATCGCCTCGGCCACCGCTGGGTGGCCCATCACCTTGTTCTCCAGGTCCACCGACGAGATCCACTCGCCGCCGGACTTGATCACGTCCTTGGCCCGATCGGTCAGCTGCACGAACCCGTCCGGCGTGATGTAGCCGACGTCGCCGGTGCGCAGCCAGCCCTCGTGGAACTTCTCCGGATCGTCCTCGCCGTAGTACGCCTTCGCGACCCACGGCCCGCGGACCTGCAGCTCACCGACGCTCGCGCCGTCCCACGGCAGCACCACGTCGCCTTCACCGACCAACCGGCCCTGCACCCCGGTGGGCAGCCGTCCCTGGCTGGCCCGGTAGGTCCAGCGCTGCTCACCGCTGACGCCAACAGGTGCCCTGGCCACGCTGCCCAGCGGCGACGTCTCGGTCATGCCCCAGGCGTGCAGCACGGAGATTCCGTAGTTCTCCTCGAATGCCTTCATCAGCGACGGCGGACACGCCGCCCCACCGACCACGACTTCCCGCAGCGACGACACGTCCTCCGCGTTGGTCGCCAGGTGCTGCAGCACGCCCTGCCAGATCGTCGGCACCGCCGCGGCCATCGTCGGGCGTTCCGCGGCGATCATCCGCACCAGCGGCTCGGGCCGCAGGAACCGGTCCGGCATGATCAGCGAGGCGCCGACCATGAACGCCGCGTACGGCAGGCCCCAGGACATCGCGTGGAACATCGGCACCACGGCCAGCGACCGGTCCGCCTGCGACAGGGCCATCCCGTCGGTCATGCACACCTGCATCGAGTGCAGGTAGACCGAGCGGTGCGAGTAGACGACGCCCTTGGGGTTGGCGGTGGTGCCGGAGGTGTAGCACATGGCGGCGGCCGAACGTTCGTCGAGTTCTGGCCAGTCGAACTCGTCCGGCTGCTCGGCCAGCAGTTCCTCGTACCCGTGCACCTCGACTCCGGCGGGTGCTTCCAGCGCGGCCCCGTCAGCGCCCACGACGATCACGTGCCGCACCGTCGCCAGCTCCGGCAGCAGCTTCTGGAACAACGGCAGCAGCGTCGAGTCGACCAGCACCACCTCGTCCTCGGCGTGGTTGGCGACGTAGACCAGCTGGTCGGGGAACAGCCGGATGTTCAGGGTGTGCAGCACGGCGCCCATCGACGGCACCGCGAAGTACGCCTCCAGGTGCTCGGAGTTGTTCCACATGAAGGTGCCGACCCGCTGGTCACCGGTCACGCCGAGGCCGCGCAGCGCGTGCGCCAGCTGGGCGGCCCGGCGGCCGACCGCCGCGTAGCTGGTGCGCCGCGCGCCGTCGCCGGTCCAGGTCACGACCTCGGCGGAGACACCGTGCGGTTCGCTGCCCTGCTGGAGGATTCGCGCGATCGAGAGGTGGCCATCCTGCATCGTGCTGAACATGGTGGGAGCTCCTTTGGTCCGGTCAAAGATCGCTCGGCCGTGGCTGTGGTGGCAGCCACAGTAGCGGCTGAGATCACCCTCCGGGAGATCTCGTCACGCAGGGCGCACCCACGCTCGTGCCGGATGCGCGGCGTGGTCTGGCACCCTGAGCGGCATGACGACGATCGCCGTACTCGGAGCCGGAAAGATCGGGGAATCCCTGCTGTCGGGGCTGCTCAAGGCAGGTCGTACCCCGGCGGACCTGCTGTTCACCGAGCGGTTCGCGACGCGCGCCGCCGAGCTGACCAAGACCTACGGGATCACCCACGTCGACGTGGGTGAAGCGGTGCAGCGCGCGGACGTCATCGTCGTCGCCGTCAAGCCCCAGGACATCGATCCGCTGCTGGCGGAGGTGGCGCCTGCCCTGCCGACCGGCAAGCTCGTGGTGTCGCTGTGCGCGGGCCTGCCGACGAAGCTGTTCGAACGCCGCCTGCCTGCGGGAACCGCGGTGGTCCGAGTCATGCCGAACACCCCGATGCTGGTCGGCGAGGCGATGAGCGCGATCTCCGGCGGCGCGCACGCCGAGGACGCGCACCTGGGGCTCGTCGAGGAACTGCTGGGCAGCGTCGGCAAGGTGGTGCGGGTTCCGGAGAGCCAGCAGGACGCGGTCACCGCGCTGTCCGGCTCCGGCCCGGCGTACTTCTTCTTCCTGGTCGAAGCCATGATCGACGCGGGCATCCTGCTGGGCATCCCGCGGACCACCGCCGCCGAGCTGATCGTCCAGTCCGCGGTCGGCGCGGCGGCCATGCTCCGCGAGGGCGGCGGCCACCCGGTGATGCTGCGCGAGGCCGTCACCTCCCCGGCGGGCACCACCATCGCCGGGATCCGCGAGCTGGAGAAGCACGGCGTGCGAGCGGCGCTCATCGACGCCATCGAGGCGGCCCGAGACCGGTCGGTCGAGCTGGGCGAGGCCCACGAAAACGAAGAGCCCGCATGACCAACCCCGTGCCAAC
Organism: Saccharopolyspora soli; assembly: GCF_022678645.1. Taxonomy (GTDB): domain Bacteria; phylum Actinomycetota; class Actinomycetes; order Mycobacteriales; family Pseudonocardiaceae; genus Saccharopolyspora; species Saccharopolyspora soli. The sequence continues at coordinate 22,039 of NZ_JALBWV010000006.1, forward strand.
CGCACCTCAGGGGACCGTGACGCAAGCCAGCCACAAGAAACCGCGAAACGCGAGATCCGTGCTGGACGCAACCACCACTGTGAATCGCGGAGAGGCGGAACAGGCCGGGTCGTTCGGCCATCGCAGGCATCCCAGCTGTCCCGCTACTCTCGATAGAGCACGTGCGTGAGGTTTCCGTCGGAGGGGAAGCCGACGGACGCGACACGTGCCGAAGGGCACGGTGAAGCATGTCTGCGAACTCCGAACCCAGCCAGCAGGCGCCGCCGACGATGGGCCAGGTGCGGTTTCTCACCGTCGCCGAGGTCGCCAAGCTGATGCGGGTGTCGAAGATGACGGTCTACCGGCTCGTGCACGCCGGTGAGCTCCCCGCAGCACGCGTGGGGCGGTCGTTTCGAGTGGCGGAGAAGGACGTCCACGCATATCTGGAGAGCGCCTACTACAACGCGGGCTGACCAGCGGAAAAATCTGTTCTGAGCTCGTCTGGCCCAGCCGTGCGGGGTGGTGGCACCCCGCGGCGCGCGAGTCGTGCGGGTGGGCTGAGCGGCTGCCCGGACGAGATCGAGGACAGGTGCGCGAAACCAGCTGACTGGCACCTCCACCGGACGCGACGCGATGTGCCGCGGTCCGCGGCGGAGGTGTCCGGTCACCGCGCCCGGCGTTTCGAGGACCACGGCGAAAGGGCCGAGTACCTGGGCAGGTAAAGTTTTGGGTCGGTCGTGCCAGGTGCGCGCGCTCATGCGGCTGCACCGGCACGGAAGACGTTCGAACCGCCGTCCAGAGTGAAGGAGTCCGCATGGGCTCGGTCATCAAGAAGCGCCGCAAGCGCATGTCCAAGAAGAAGCATCGCAAGCTGCTCCGCAAGACCCGCGTTCAGCGCCGCAAGTTGGGCAAGTGACCCACTGCCGCCGCCGACCGAGCTGGGTCGGCGGCGGTTGTTTTTGCGTGCCCAGGAGTTCACGTCGGACGTGCAACCGACCCGGTCTGGTAACCCCGTCGTACGCAGGTGATCGGGCCGTTCGGCGGTAGCATCGCAGTCGGCGACCGTGCCGGAGCAGCGCAGGGGGACACATGGGGCCGAATGTCGTGCTGGTGACGGGGGTCAGCCGCTTCCTGGGCGGTCACCTCGCCGCGCGGCTGGCGGCCAACCCGGCGGTGGAGCGCGTCCTCGGGGTGGACACCGTGCAACCCGGCCGCGATCTGCTGCGCCGGATGGGCCGCACCGAGTTCGTCCGCGCCGACATCCGCAACCCGCTGATCACCAAGGTGATCGCGAACGCCAAGGTCGACACCGTGGTGCACGCGGCGGTCAACTCCCATTCCGGGCCCGATGGTCGGGTCACCATGAAGGAGATGAACGTCATCGGCACCATGCAGCTGCTGGCCGCCTGCCAGCAGTCGCCGCTGGTGCGCAAGGTGGTGGTCCGCTCGACCTGCGCGGTCTACGGGTCGAGCTCGCGGGATCCAGCGGTGTTCACCGAGGACATGGAACCGAGGGATCTGCCGTCGTCGGGTTACGCCAAGGACGCGGTGGAGATCGAGGGTTACGTGCGCGGCTTCGGTCGGCGGCGGCCCGAGGTGGACATCACCACGCTGCGGTTCAGCAACCTGATCGGCCCGCGCATCGACGCCATGCTCACCCGCTACTTCGCGCTGCCCGTGGTGCCGACCGTGTTCGGCTTCGACGCGCGGCTGCAACTGCTGCACTCCGAGGACGCGCTGGCGGTGCTGGAGCGGGCGACGCTGGCGGACAAGCCGGGCGTGTTCAACGTCGCCGGTGACGGGGTGCTGATGCTTTCGCAGGCCATCCGGCGGGCCGGTCGGATCCCGATGCCGCTGCCCAGCATGGCGGTGTCGCCGCTGACCCAGTTCTTCCGCAGCGCGCGGCTGGTGGACTTCTCGCCGGAGCAGCTGCGGTACCTCAACTTCGGCCGGGTGCTGGACACCACCAAGCTCCGCGAGGAGTTCGGCTTCACCCCGCGCTGGACAACCCTGCAGGCGTTCGACGACTTCGTCCGCGGCCGGGGGCTGAAACCGGTGGTCGATCCGGAGAACGTCATGGCAGTGGAACGCAGCGCCGGGGAACTCTTGGCGAAGCTGCGGTGATGGAGGCGTCATGAGCGACAATTGCGCGTTCTGCGCTCGTGTAAGCCGACCGGGTGTGGGTGTCCCACGGGATGCTGGGGCGTCATGAGCGACAATTGCGTGTTCCGCGCTCGTGTAAGCCGACCGGGTGCGCCGCGAGATACGGAGGCGTGATGGCGGATGCGCAGGTGATCCCGCTGCGCCCGGCGGACCGGGAGCGCACCGGCGTTCCCGAACCGCCGGTTCCGGGCGAGCCGGGTTGGGAAGACGCCGTCATCGACGTGCTGGCGTTCGCCCGCCGACGCCTGCTCGGCGACTACCGGGTCGACGAGTTCGGCTTCGACGAGGAGCTGACCGACGAGGTCTTCCTCCGCATGCTGCGGCCGTTCTACGAGAAGTGGTTCCGGGTCGAGGTGATCGGCGGGCACCACCTGCCCGGCGAGCGAGGTGCGCTCGTGGTCGCCAACCACTCCGGCACGCTGCCCTGGGATGCGCTGATGACCACGGTGGCGGTGCACGATCACCACCCCGCGCACCGGCACCTGCGGATGCTCGGCGCCGACCTGGTGTTCGAGCTGCCGGTGCTCGGCGCGCTGGCGCGCAAGGCCGGGCACACGCTGGCCTGCAATCCGGACGCGGAGCGGCTGTTGACCAACGACGAACTGGTCGGGGTCTGGCCGGAGGGATTCAAGGGCATCGGCAAGCCGTTCAAGGACCGGTACAAGCTGCAGCGCTTCGGGCGCGGCGGGTTCGTCTCGGCGGCGTTGCGCACCGGGGCGCCGATCGTGCCTTGCGCCATCGTGGGCGCCGAGGAGATCTACCCGAAGTTGGCGGACATCAAGCCGCTGGCGCGGCTGCTCGGCATCCCGTACTTCCCGGTCACGCCGTTGTTCCCGCACTTCGGGCCGTTGGGTGCGGTGCCGTTGCCGTCGAAGTGGTACATCGAGTTCGGGGAGCCGATCGAGACCTCGTCGTACCCGGAGGGTGCGGCGGACGACCCGATGCTGGTGTTCGGCCTCAGCGACCAGGTCCGCGAGATCATCCAGCAGACCCTCTACCGCCTGCTCTCCCAACGCACCAACGTCTTCCTCGGCTGATCCCGCACCGGTCGGAGCCCGCGGGCGGTGGATTGCAAGGCGGGGTTCTGGTGGGTGCCGCGTTGCGGACGGGTCGGTCCGTTGGTCTATTTGTGCTGCATCGGACCGGAGCACATCCTCGCCGCGCTGCTCGACGATCCGGACGCGGCCGCGGTGCAGCTGCTGGATTCGCAGGAGATCAACACCGACCGGCTCCGCGAGCGCGTCGAACGCTCCGCCGCAGCCGAGGGCACGCCGGTCACCGCGCCGAGCAGCGACACCCCGACCCTGGACGAGTACGGCCGCGACCTCACCACCGAAGCCCGCGCGGGCATGCTCGACCTGGTGGTCGGCCGGGCCGAGGAGACCAGCAACATCGGCGCGCACCGGATCCTCGCGCACGAGGGCCCGGTGGAGGAGATCCGCGACGCGCTGCTGGACGACCTGCACGCCGGGTTCGCGCCGGAGTTCCTCAACCGCATCGACGAGATCATCATCTTCCACCGGCTCGCCCAGGACGACCTCGCGCACATCGTCGACCTGCTGCTGGACCGCAGCAAGCGGTTGCTGCGCGCCCAGGAGGTCGACCTGGAGATCACCGACCGGGCCAAGCAGTGGTTGACCAAGCGCGGCTACCAGCCGCGGTTCGGCGCCCGGCCGCTGCGCCGCACCATCCAGTCCGAACTGGACAACCGGATTTGCCGGCTGCTGCTCGGCGGCGAGGTCCCAGCCCGGCGACACCATCGTCGCCTCGGTCGAGGACGACGAACTGATCCGCGCCCTGGCCCGCCCGGCCAGCGTGCCGGAGCAGGCCGGTGGCGAGGATCGGGAGACGGCGCGGCGCTGACCCCGGCCACCCGGTCCGCTGATCCGCGGGCTTCGGAAATGCGCGAACTCCACCGGCATGGCAAGGATGGATCACGAGCTATGCGCAGGATGATCCGCCCCGAGCGGTGGCGCGGCAGTCGATCCTCGGGGTGATCATCCCGCCGAATTCCTCGATGCCCCCGATGTCCGGGCGCGCAGGCGGGAGGGGCGCGCCCGGCCTTCGGACGGGCCGGTGCGATGGACGGGGATGCCACCGCACCGGCCCAACTCTCGTCACGGCCGTTCTGTCGGGGATGGTTGCCAAGATGTCGTGCCGGGCAGCGTTCGCCGCATCCGGTTAGCCTGCCCGGACCGACCACGTTACGACGATTTCCTTACTGCTGAGGAGAATCCGGTGACCTCACGGCTCAACCCGTACATCAGCTTCGACGGAAATGCCCGGCAAGCCATGGAGTTCTACAAGAGCGTCTTCGGCGGCAACCTGGTGCTGAACACCTTCGGGGACTTCGGCGCGAAGGACGCACCGGAGGCCGACAAGATCATGCACGCCATGCTCGAAACCGACCGCGGCTTCACGCTCATGGGCGCCGACACCCCGCCCGGGATGGAACACAAACCGGGCAACAACATCTCGGTGAGCCTCAGCGGGGACGACGCTGACGACCTGCGCCGCTACTGGGAGAAGCTCGCCGAAGGAGGCACGGTGTCGGTTCCGCTGGAAAAGCAGATGTGGGGCGACGTCTTCGGGATGTGCGCGGACAAGTTCGGCATCACCTGGATGGTCGACATCGGCGGCGAGTGATCGGCCAGGGGTCGTGCGTGCGCAACCGGGCTGGAGCCCGGCTGCGCACTCACGACTGGGTCACGACCGGTCGCGGCGGCGGTAGGCGAGGCCCGCTGCCACAGCTCCGGCGATGGCGCTGGCTCCGAGCATCGAGTTCAGACCGATCCGGGCCGCCTTGCGCCCCGTCCGGAAGTCGCGGACTTCCCAGCCCCTGGCTCGGGCGATGTCGCGCAGGCGCTGGTCCGGGTTCACCGCGACCGCGGTGCCGACCGCCGAGAGCATCGGGATGTCGTTGGCCGAGTCGGAATACGCGGTGCAGCGGCGCAGGTCCAGGCCCTCGCTGGTGGCCAGCGCGCGCACCGCGTGCGCCTTCGCCCGGCCGTGCAGCATTTCGCCGACCAGCCGCCCGGTGTAGACGCCGCCCGCGCTCTCCGCGACCGTGCCAAGCGCGCCGGTGAGCCCGAGCCGCCGCGCGATGATCTGCGCCAGCTCCACCGGAGTTGCCGTTACCAGCCACACCCGCTGGCCCGCGTCCAGGTGCATCTGGGCCAGCGCTCGGGTGCCCGCCCAGATCCGGTCCGCCATCAGCTCGTCGTAGATCTCCTCGCTGAGCTCGACCAGTTCGGCAACCTTGCGCCCGGCCACGAACGACAGCGCCTGCTCCCGGCTGGCCTGCATGTCCTGCGGGTTCTCCCGGCCGCCGACCCGGAACTTCAGCTGCTGCCAGGCGAACCCGGCCAAATCGGTCGCGGTGAGGAACTTCCGGGCGGCCAGGCCGCGGGCGAAGTGGAACAGCGAGGCGCCCATCATCATCGTGTTGTCGACGTCGAAGAACGCTGCGGCGGTGAGGTCCGGCGGAGTGGCCAGCGAGCCGTCCAGGCCGGGCGCGGCGGCAACGGCGGCTTCGGCGGACGCGCGACCGGCGACCTTCGCGCTGTCGATCTGGTTTGCTCCGGGCGCGCGCGAGCCGTGCTGATCCGCGCCATCGGCTGAGCCTTGACGTGTCGGCACCGCCGCGCCTCCCCCGGGGGTCCTCCGGTGTGATCGTGCGAAGTCTTCTCGGCTCGCCGATCCGGGCCGAACCGGCTGAAGCAGGGTTCTAGCTTAAGACCTGACTTCAAGCACGCTTGCGCACCACCGCCGGGGCGGTCAGCGGTCAGCGGAGATCATCCGGCAGCAGCTGGGCCAATCGTCGGATCGCCCGGTGCTGCAGGGCCTTCACCGCGCCTTCGTTGCGCTGCATCGCGACAGCGGTCTCGGTAACCGACAGCCCTTGCAGGAACCGCAGCCGGATGCATTCCCGCTGGTCGGCGTTGAGCTGTCGAACGCAGCGCAGCAGCTCGCGATGGGTGGCTTCGGTGAGCACGAGCTGTTCCGGACCGAGGTGCGCCCGGTGCACCGGCACGTTGTCGGTGAGGTCCGAGGTGGGGATCTCCAACCGGTTCCGGCTGGACTTGATGTGGTCCAGGATGAGGTTCTTGGCGATGGTGATGAACCACGCCGCCACATCGCGGCCCTGGTAGCTGATCGAGGCTATCCGGCGCAGCGCCCGCAGGAAGGTCTCACTGGTGATGTCCTCGGCCAGGCAGTGGTCGCTGACCCGGAACAGCACGTAGCGGTAGACGATCTGGGCGTATTCGTCGTAGAGGTGTCCGAAGGCGTCGTTGTCGCCCTGCTGCGCGGCGCTGACGTAGGCCCAGCTCCCGGTTCCTGGCGGGGGAACCGGGGCGTCGACGCTGCGGAACGGGGCGGTCGGGGCGGGGGGTGCGAGCGTCTTCGGGCTGCTCATCTCTTGCGACCTCCTGCCGTCGTTGGCGGACCGGCCTGGTGCTGGTGGGACGCACCGGTGCCGGTGTCATGTCGCGGTGTCCTGCGGGACACCCGCCTCCGACAGCCGCGTAGAGCGCGGGGGTGTCGCTCATTCGGGCCTCCAGACTCGGCCTGGGTGACGCCGGGGGCGTGTGCGTTGGAGCAGCATACGTGTTGTTACTCAGAAGTAGGTAGTACTTCTCGGTGATGGTTTGGTTGCGCAGAGTGTTCGCTTGGGGCTGGCGTGTAATTCTGATAGGTGATTTTGGACACGTGACCAGTGCGATCGGTGATGTGCTCGCCGTCCCTGCGGTCGTGGTCCGCTGGGTAGGTTGGAAGTCGCGAACCGGCCCGAATTTCTCCTGGAGCGAAGGCATGCACGAGGTGACGGTGATGACCCGCGAGGGTTGCCACGCATGTGCGGACGCGATCTCGGACGTGCGGCGGATCTGCGCCGAGCTCGGTGTGCGCTGGGCGGCGGAGGACGTGGACACCGACCCGGAGCTGCGCGCCGAATACGGCGACCGGGTCCCGGTGATCTTGATCGATGGTGCCGAGCACGGGTACTGGAAGGTCGAGGAGGACCGGTTGCGCCGGGCCCTGGCGCGCTGAAGAGGTGATCTTGCCGTCGCGACGTCGCTCACGTGCCCTGGACCACGCGTTTTGGCACGTCGGGGGGCTATCGGCAATGATGGAGGGCGGGTTTGCACCTCCGGTGGCAGTTCGGCCCAGCGACTTTGTGCATGCGTTCACAAATTGGCTAACGTGTACGGGTCGGGTCGCCGGATTCTCGGTGTGGATCAGCGGATCAGGTGTGTCGGGCCGCCGGTTTTGCCAGCGGTGCTCGCGGGCAACGCCGAGGCCGCCGAGAGAGCAGACCGGTCGGCGTCGGCTCCCCGGTCCGCGCAGCGATGTCGGGAAGTGGACGGTGGCGGTTGCGTGCGGGAGCGCGGCGGCCAGGCAGAAGTTAGGCCAGTGCAGCAGGCAGGGCGAGGGAGATCCAGCGTGACGGCCCACGGAGCGGACGTGCAGGACGGTGATGGGCAGGCCGAGGCCGAATCCCGGACCGAGCCCAAGCAGTCGCCAGCGGTCGAGGTGCCCGCGGCGCGGGAACGTGCCAGGGCGATCCCGGAGGCGGCCGTCGCCCGGCTAGCTGTCTACCTGCGCGCCCTGTCCGGGCTGGCCGACCAGAACGTTGGCACGGTGTCCAGCGACGAACTCGCCGTCGCCGCCGGGGTCAACTCCGCGAAGCTGCGCAAGGACCTGTCCTACATCGGCTCCTACGGCACCCGTGGTGTCGGTTACGAGGTGGCGGTGCTCATCGGGCAGATCGAGCGCACCCTCGGGCTGACCCGCAAGCACAGCGTCGCGGTGGTCGGGATCGGTAACCTCGGTCACGCGCTGGCCAACTACGGCGGCTTCCCCAGCCGGGGCTTCCCGGTGTCGGCGCTGTTCGACCTGGACCCCGACCTGATCGGTGTGCCGGTCGGCGGTATCCCGGTCAACCACATCGATGACATCGTCGAGGTCTGCGCCGACCGCGAAGTGACCATCGGCGTCATCGCCACACCGGTGCAGGGCGCCCAGGAGGTCTGTGATCGTTTGGTCGCTGGGGGCGTTACGTGCATCCTGAACTTCGCGCCCGTCGTGCTGCAGGTTCCCGAGGACGTCGAGGTGCGCAAGGTCGACTTGGCGGTGGAGATGCAGATCCTGTCGTTTCACGTGGCCCGGCGTCAGCAGGAAGCGGCCGGGCGGTCCGAAGTGGACGGCGCGGACATCGGCCCGCCGGGCCCCGGCGGCCAGGTGCCAGGTGAAATCGGATCGGCGGACAGGATGGTGGAACGGCTGTGAACCTGCTCACCGTCGGGATTTCCCACCACAGCGCCCCGGTCCGGGCGCTGGAGCGCGTCGCGATCAGCGCGGACGAAGTCACCAAGATCCTCGACGAACTTCTCCGGCGCGAGCACGTGTGCGAGGCGCTGGTCCTCTCGACCTGCAACCGGGTCGAGGTTTACGTGGTCGCGGAGACCTTCCACGGCGGCCTGGACGACGTGACCTCGGTGCTGGCCCGGCACGCGGGCGCGGAAGTCGCCGAACTCGCTGATCACCTGTACGTCTTCTACGCGGGCGCCGCGGTGGAGCACCTGTTCTCGGTGTCCGCGGGCTTGGACTCGATGGTCGTCGGCGAGGCGCAGATACTCGGCCAGCTGCGGCAGGCGTACGGCACCGCCGACGAGGCGGGCACGGTCGGCAAGACGCTGCACGAGCTCGCGCAGCAGGCCCTGCGGGTCGGCAAGCGGGTGCACACCGAGACCGGCATCGACGGTGAAGGCGCGTCGGTGGTGTCCGAGGCGCTCGCCGACGCCGAGATCGCGCTCAACGGCCTGGCCGGGCGCAGCGCACTGGTCATCGGCGCGGGCTCGATGGGCGGTTTGGCCGCCGCGCAGCTCAAGCGCGCCGGCATCGGCGAGGTCGTGATCGCCAACCGCACCGCGGCCAACGGTGCTCGGCTGGCGGAGTCGCTGCGCGCTGATGGTGTCGTGGCCCGCGCGGCGGACCTGGCCGATCTGTGCAGCGCGATCGCCGCCGCCGATCTGGTGGTGACCTGCACCGGCGCGGTCGGTGCCGTGGTGACCGAAGACGTGGTGGCCGCCGCGCTGACCGTTCGCGACGACCGGCCGCTGCTGTGCTGCGATCTGGGCCTGCCTCGCGACATCGCGGCCGAGGTCGCCGATCTGCCCGGCGTGACCGTCGTCGACCTGGAGAGCCTGCAGCAGCGGCTGTGGGACAAGCAGGGCGGCACCGAGTCCGAGCGGGCCGCGCAGGTCGTCGCCGAAGAAGTGCGCAACTACCTCGCCGCGCAGCGCTCGGCCGAGGTGACCCCGACCGTGACCGCGTTGCGCAAGCGGGCCGCCGAGGTGGTGGACAGCGAGCTGCTGCGGCTGGACTCGCGGCTGCCCGAGCTGGACGGCGATGTGCGCGACGAACTCACGCGCACGGTCCGGCGCGTGGTGGACAAGCTCCTGCACACGCCGACGGTCCGGGTCAAGCAACTGGCGTCGACACCCGGTGGGGTCGGGTACGCCGACGCGCTACGAGAGCTTTTCGAACTCGATCCGCAGGCCACCGCGGTGCTCGGGATCCCGCAGGCCGACGACGGCCTGCCCGGTGGAGCCACCGTCGCCCAGGCTCGGCTGCGCGATCGAGCTGGACAGGACGGTGAGGACCGTTGAACAAGACCCTCCGCATCGGTACCCGCGGCAGCGCCCTGGCAATGGCGCAGAGTTCGCAGGTGGCCGAGGAGCTGGAGAAGGCTGGTTACCCGACCCAGCTGGTCACCGTGACCACACCGGGCGATCGTTCGATGGCCCCGATCGCCGAGCTCGGCGTCGGCGTCTTCACTTCCGCGCTGCGCGAAGCGCTCGCCTCCGGCGAGGTGGATGTCGCGGTGCACTCCTACAAAGACCTGCCGACCGCACCAGACCCCCGGCTGTCACTGGCTGCCGTCCCGCTGCGGGAAGACCCGCGGGACGCCCTGGTGGCGCGGGACGGTCTGACGCTCGGCGAATTGCCTCCGGGGTCCGTTGTGGGCACCGGTTCGCCGCGCCGCGCCAGCCAGCTGCGGGCCCTTGGCCTGGGGCTGGAGGTGCGCGGCATCCGCGGCAATGTGGACACTCGCATGCGCAAGGTGACCGACGGTGAGCTGGACGCCGTCGTGCTCGCCAGAGCCGGGCTGGCCCGTGTGGGTCGGCTTGCGGTGATCACGGAAACGCTCGATCCACTGCTGATGCTGCCCGCGCCCGCTCAGGGCGCGTTGGCGGTGGAATGCCGCGTCGACGACGTGGACACCGAGCACCTGCTGCAGTCCGTTTTGGACGATCAGGCCAGCCGCGCCGCGGTGGCCGCCGAGCGCGCCATGTTGGCCGCGCTCGAAGCGGGCTGTAGTGCGCCGGTCGGCGCGCTGGCCGAAGTGGTGGATGACCTCGACGAGGACGGGCGCGTGGCGCTGCGGCTGTCCGTGCGCGGGGTGGTGGCGACCGACGACGATCGTTTGGTGCGCGCCTCCATCACTGGTGAGACGACCGCCGCCGAACAGCTGGGCCGGGAGTTGGCCGCCCAGCTGCTCGAAGCCAGGGCCGCTTTGCTCAGCGGTCCCGGCAGTAGTTGATGGGGAGTGCCCTGATGACCCGAGCACGCAAGACCCCCGGACGGATTGCTTTCGTGGGCTCCGGTCCCGGTGACGCGGGACTGCTCACCGTTCGGGGCCGGGACGTGATCACCCGAGCCGCCCTGCTGGTGACCGACCCGGACGTACCCGCCGACATCATCGGCCTGGCCGCTGACGGCGCCGAGGTGCGCCCCGCCGTGGGCGACCCGGCGGACGTGGCCAAAGACCTGACGAACGAGGCGTCGACCGGCCGCACGGTGGTGCGGCTGGTCGCTGGCGACCCGTTGACCGCCGACGCGGTGGTCCGCGAGGTGCGGGAGGTCGCCAAGACCGGCGCCGCTTTCGACGTGATCCCCGGTGTTTCCAGCGGCAGCGCGGTCCCGGCCTACGCCGGTGTCGCGCTCGGCGCGGTGCACACCGAGGTGGATGTCCGAGGTGATGTGGACTGGGCGTCGCTGGCCGCGGTGCCCGGCGCGTTGGTGCTGCACACCACCGGCAGCCACCTGGCAGAGGCCGCGTCGCGGCTGGTCGAGCACGGCAATCCCGCGCAGACCCCGGTGGCGGTGACCGCCTCCGGCACCACGGTCGCGCAGCGCACCATCGACACGACGCTGGCCTCGCTGGCCGCCGATGCCGGTGAGCTGCAAGGCCACCTGGTGGTGACCATCGGCGACATCGCTTCCGAGCGCGGCAAGCTGTCCTGGTGGGAGTCCCGCGCGCTGTACGGCTGGAAGGTGCTGGTGCCGCGCACCAAGGAACAGGCCGGGGCGATGAGCGACCGGCTGTGGTCGCACGGCGCCGTGTCGCACGAGGTGCCGACGATCTCGGTCGAGCCGCCGCGCAGCCCTGCGCAGATGGAGCGCGCGGTCAAGGGCCTGGTCGACGGCCGCTACCAGTGGGTGGTGTTCACCTCGGCCAACGCGGTGCGCGCGGTGTGGGAGAAGTTCGGCGAGTTCGGGCTGGACGCGCGGGCCTTCTCCGGGGTCAAGATCGCCTGCGTCGGCGACGCCACCGCGGCGAAGGTGCGTTCCTTCGGCATCGTGCCGGAGCTGCTGCCTTCCGGTGACCAGTCCAGCGAGGGCCTGCTGCACGACTTCCCGCCGCACGACGACATCCTCGACCCGGTCGACCGGGTGTTGCTGCCGCGTGCGGACATCGCCACCGAGACGCTGTCGGCCGGGCTGCGCGAGCGCGGCTGGGAGGTCGACGACGTCACGGCTTACCGCACGGTTCGGGCCGCGCCGCCGCCAGCGGAAACCCGCGAGATGATCAAGACCGGTGGGTTCGACGCGGTGTGCTTCACCTCGTCGTCCACGGTCCGCAACCTGGTCGGCATAGCGGGCAAGCCGCACGCCCGGACGCTGGTGGCCTGCATCGGTCCGAACACCGCGGAAACGGCCAAGGAGTTCGGCCTGCGGGTGGACGTGCAGCCGGAGGTCCCGCGAGTGGAGGACCTGGTGGATGCGCTCGCCGCGCACGCGGCCAGGCTGCGCGCCGAAGGCGCGCTACCGCCGCCGCGCAAGGCGAAGCGCGCACGCCGCAGCTGATCGCTTCAGCCGAAACGGCGGCTGGGTGGGGAAACCTCCGCCCAGCCGCCGTTTTGAACCTGTCGTCCAAGCTCGTTCTGCGTTGTGGTGCGGGTAGCGGAACCTCGGAAGCCTTCTCGACTCCGGGATCCCCGACATCATGTATGCCGATACGCCACGTCGGGGCTGTCCTCGCGAGAAGGCTTCTGAGAACCCGCGGCGGTGCCAGCTGCGAGGGTGGCCAAGCGGCTTCGCCGCTTCAAAAACAAGATCACTCAGTTGTTCTGCCGTGCTTCGAGAGCGCGCAGCGCGAACGTGGCCAGCCAGTGGGACACGACGAAATCGCCCCCGTCGGCGAACGGCAGACCCGCCGCCAGGTGTCGCTGGGCTGATTCGCGCAGCGCAGCCGCCCGCTCGTCGGCGCCGAGCTTCCGGGCGAGGCCGAACAGCTGCGCTGCTCGGGAGAGGTTGAGCCCGAGGAGGTGGGCGAAGTGGCCGTCGGTCGGATCGCGCACCGCCACTGGTTCCAGCACCACCCGCCCGTCCGCGCCGAAGAGGTTCCCGGCGAATTCTTCGAACCAGGGCCGGAATTCGTCCGCGCGAGCACCTCGCCCAGCAGCTCGATCTCGCAGAGACCGGGTGAGAGGAAGTCCTGCCCGGACAGCTCCCAGGCGAAGGGATAGGCGCGGTCCGCGGCGAACCAACGCCGCGCCGCGTCGGCGCACACGTCGGCGACGTCCGCGCGTCCCAGGGCGCGGAAGCCGCTGTGCAGCAACGTCAAACCGACGGCACGATGCGGGATCGTGAGTTCACCACAGCTGGTGAGCAGATCCGGTACCTGTCCAGCTTTCGAGTGATGGGTGAGGGGCGCCCGTGACCCAGTTACTTGGTCACGGGTGCCCCTCACCTCGAAAAGCCGCGGGTTCCGAGCAGGCGGTGGGTCGCCGCCTGCGAGCACACTCTTGCTGCTCCGAAGGTTTGGATCCAGCCTCGGAAGCCCGAGAAGTCGTCACCGGGGACGCCCATGTCGACGATCACCGCCTGCGGGTGGCGCTCCCGCAGCCGGTCCAGGATCGGGCGCTGCCAGTCGAACCGGTGGGAACTCCTGGTCAGCACGACCACGTCCGCGTCGGGGCCGCACTCGTCGAGGTACTGGCCGAGTTCCGCCCGGACCATGCCGTCGCCGTTGTAGGTGCTGCCGTTGACCGCCACCACCTCCAGGTCCACACCGGCGTCCCGCAGCGGTTGCTCGACGCCCCAGGACGCCTTGCCAGCGGCCGGTGAGTGCGTCGGGTCCAGCCGGATGACCAGGGCCCGCTTCCCGCGCAGCACCGGATCGCCGTGCACGACAACGACATCTTCCGCGAGTTGCCGCCCCACCGAGTCGTCGTGACTCGCGGTGGACTTCGGCCGGTTGCCGAGCCGGGCGATCCGCTCGTTGGCCTCGGCCAGCCGTTGCTCGCTCAACGTGCCGTCCCGCACCGCGCCCACCAAAGCGCTGACGGCCGCGTCGACGTCTTCGTTGTACGCCCAGGCGCCGAGGCAAAGCGCGTCGGCGCCAGCCGCGATGGCCCGCACCGCGGCCTCGGGAAGGCCCGCGACATCCCGGATTCCGTGCATCTCCAGGGCATCGGTGATGACCACGCCGTCGAATCCCAGTTCGCCGCGCAGGATTCCGGTGAGCACCGCCGCGCTGATGGTGGCGGGCACCTCATCGATCTCGGGCAGCCGGACGTGCGACACCATGATGCTGTCGACGCCGGCGGCGATCGCCGAGCGGAACGGATCCAGGTAGTGGTCTAGGAGTTCGGCCCGCGAGAGCGCAACGGTGGGCGTGCCGAGGTGCGCGTCCGTGCCGCTGAGGCCATGTCCTGGGAAGTGCTTCGCGCAGGCGCTCGCGCCCGCCTCCTGCAGCCCCTCGACCCAGGCCGCCGCGTGCTCGCTGACCAGCGCGCGGTCCGAGCCGAAGCAGCGGATCCCGTTCGGGCTCATCGGGTTGACCGCGGTGTCCACCGCGGGCGCGAGGTCCCAGTCGATCCCGGCCTCGACCAGCGAAAGCCCGATCTGGAGGGCGGCCTGCCTGGTCCGGTCCGGATCGCCCAGCCGACCGAGCGCGTGGTTGCCGGGAACCGAAGTGCCGCCGTGGTCTTCCAGCCGGTTGACGTCGCCGCCTTCCTCGTCGATCGCCAGCAGCACGTGGTCGCCGAGCCCGTGCAGCGCCGCGGTCAGCTCCCGCAACTGCTCGCCGGAGCTGATGTCCTTGCCGAACAGGACGAATCCGCCCAGTCCGGCCTCGATGCGTTCCTTGGCCCAGCGCGTGACGGTGGTCCGGCCCAGCGCCGGGAACAGGACGCCGTGGGCGAGTCGGGACAGGTCGTTCATGCGGTCCTCACTGTTCTCACTCCTTCACCGCGCCGCCGGTCATCCCGCCGACCAGCCTGCGCTGCACGAACAGGAAGAAGACCAGCACCGGAACGGAGAAGATCGACGACGCGGCGATCATTGCGCCGTAGTCGACGCCCTCCTGGGTCTGGAACGAGACGAGCCAGACCGGCAGCGTGTAGTTGCCCTGCGACTTCATCAGCACGTAGGCGAACAGGTAGTCGTCCCACGCCGAGACGAAGGCGAAGATCGACGTGGCCACCACACCCGGCATCAGCAGCGGCAGCAGGATCTGCACGAAGGCGCGCAGGCGGCTGCAACCGTCGACCATCGCTGCCTCCTCCAGTTCGACCGGCACGCCCGCGACGAAGCCGCGCAGCGTCCAGATCGTGAAGGGCAGCACGAAGGTCAGGTAGGTGGCGACCAGGCCGGGCAGGAAGTCCAGCGCGTTGACCGAGCGCAGCATCAGGTAGATCGGGATGATCATGGCCGACTGCGGGATCATCTGCACCAGCACCAGGACCACCAGGAAGAGCCGTCGCCCGCGGAACGAGAAGCGGACGACGGCGATCGAGGCGCCCAGCGCGATCAGCATGGAAAGCGCCACTGTGGACAGTGACACGACCAGGGAGTTGCGCGCGAAGGTCCAGAACTCCGGCTGGTCCAGCGCGCGCCGGAAGTTCTCCACGCTGGGCGGCCACGGGATGAACTGCGGCACGTCGCTGAGGATCTGCCCGGGAGTCTTCAGGGACGTGGCGAACATCCAGTAGACCGGGAAGATCATCACCGCGGCCACCAGCAGCGCGAGGACGTTCTTGGCGTTTCGGCGCGTTCTGGTACGGCTGCTCATGGGGTCTCTCCCTGGGCGGCGACCTTCTTGACGTACACGGCGGCGAAGACGGCGAGCAGGATGACGGTCAGCACGGCGATCGCCGCACCCGCGCCGTAATCGTTCGCGTTGAACGCAGTGAGGTAGGCGTACACGCCCAGGGTCGTGGTCTGCCCGGACGGACCGCCCTGGGTGAGGACCCAGATCGGCGTGAACGAGTTCACCGACCAGATCACCTCCAGGATCGCCAGCACCGCCAGGACCGGCCGCATGATCGGGATGGTGATCCGGCGGAAGGTGGCGAAGGTCCCCGCGCCGTCCAGGCGGGCCGCCTCGTACAGCGACTCCGGGATCTGACCCAGCGCGGCGAACATGGTCAGGGCGATGAACGGAAGCCCCTTCCACACCACCAGCAGGACGATCAGGCCCAGCGCCTCCGTGGGGTTGGCCAGCCAGTTGTGCGCGGAGAGATCACCCAGCACCCGCAACTGGGTGAGCAGCCAGTTCGCCACGCCGTACAGCGGCTGGTACATCCACTGCCACACCAGCGTGGCCGCCACCATGGGCATGGCCCACACCAGGACCAGGCACGCCGTGGTGACCACCCGCACCCACGGCGACACGCCCAGCAGCAGGTGGGCGATCAGGAAGCCCAGCACCATCAGGGCGGTCACGCAGACCACCGTGAAGACGACCGTGCGGCCCAGCACTTCCCAGAACTCGGAGTCGCCGAGCGCACGGGTGAAGTTCTCCAGTCCGGCGAAGTCCGCCTCCCCGGTGAACAACGACCGGGACCCGAAGTCCTGGAAGGACAGGATCGCCAGCCGCACCAGCGGGTAGCCGAGCACGACGAGGATCACCAGCACGGCTGGCGCGATCATCGCCCAGGGCAGACCCGAGGACTGGATGGCGCTCCGGCGCCGGAGCTGCCGCACCGCGGGCGTTCGTTGCCGTTCGAGCATCATCACCGCCACTTCACCGTGACCGCACGGGGTTCATCGGGCTCAACCGCCCTGCTTGTTGAACACGTCGGTGGCGTGCTTGTCGTACTCGGCGGCCGACTGGGCGATGTCCGCGCCGCTGGCGATCTTCGAGAAGAACTGCTCGTTGTAGCGCTCGTTCTCCAACGTCGCCTCGCCGGGGCTGTTCGGCAGCGGGAAGCTGTGCCCGCTGGCCTGCGCGGCGACGGTGAGCTGCTCCGGAACTCCTTCGGCGGGCAGGAAACCGGGCACGATCGGCAGCAGGTTCAACTGTTGCGCCATCTTCTGCTGGAACGTCTTCGAGGTGATGATCCGCAGCCAGTCCTTGGCCAGCGCCTGGTCCGGGCTGTTGGTGGCGATGCCGATCGTGGAACCGGAGACGATGACCGGCAGCGACGCGTCCGCGGTGAATCCGGGCATCGGGAAGAAACCGATCTTGTCGGCCAGCGCGGGGTTCTTCTCCAGCACGCTGGCCGGTTCCCACGCTTTCACGTACAGCATCGCGGCCTTGCCGTCGGCGAAGATCTGCGTCTGGTCCGGGTCCGTCGTGTTGACGCCCACCGACGACGGGGTGGAGCAGGTGTTCTGGAAGTTCTGCCACGCCTGCAGGCCCTCGACGGACTTGGCGTCGCTCATCGTCGCGGTCCACTTGCCGTCGGACTGCTTCGCGACGTTCGCGCCCTTTCCGAAGAGGAACGGCACGCCCGCGAACCAGTACTCGCCGGGCATGTAGAAGCCGGAGAAGTTGGGCACCGCGGTGTTCTTCGCCGCGAGCACCCGGCAGTCCTGCTCAAGCTGCTCGATGGTCTTCGGGGGTTCGGTGATACCGGCGGCCGCGAACAGTTCCTTGTTGTACATCACCACTTTGGTCCCGCCGTACAGCGGCGTCGCGTACAACTTCCCGTCGTACTCCGATGGCGCGGCCAGTCCGGACAGCCAGTTCGCGGAGTCCTCGAAGGAATTGCGGTCGAGTTCGGCGAGCCCGCCCGAGTAGGTCTGCAGCGGGGTCTGGGTGTTGCCCATCTCGACGATGTCGGGCGGGTTGTTGGTGGCCAGCGCCGTGGTCAGCTTGGTGACGATGTTGTCCCACTGCTGGATCTCGACGTGCACCTGGACGCCGGGGTGCTGGCGGGCGAACTCGGCGTTGACGTCCTGGACGAGCGGGCTATCACCGGGGCCGCCGGTCATCATCCAGATGGTGAGGGTGTTGTCCGATTCGCCGCTGGGGCCCGCGCCGCCGCACCCGCTCAACGCGAGGACCGCGACCGACAGTGCGGCGAGCGCGAAACGCGATCGTGTTCGGCTCATTCCTTTCGCTCCTTCGGTTCGTCGATTGCGCAGCTTTCGAGCTGGCCGAGGATCTGCTCGCGGTCGACGTCGATCGAGGCGAGGTGATCCGGACTGACCCCCAAGGCCGTGTACAGGCGGGACAGCGAGGAGGCCATCGCCCCGAGCAGCCCGGCCGAGTCACCGAGGGCGGACTTCTTGATGACGGTGCGGACGCCGACCGTCGCCGCGACCTCGTCGCTGATGCGGTGCAGCGCTGCCCCGGTGAAGGAATCGGAGAAGCCGCCGGTGAGCACCACGGTTCGCGGTTCGTAGGCGAGTGCGACGATGGAGACGAGGTGGGTGATCGCCTCGTCGACCTCGTGCAGCAGCGCACCGTACTTCTCGCGGTCGGCGAACAGCGATGAGGTGGACGCCACGTCGATGCCCCGGTCCCGCGCGTACGCGGCGAGACCAGCCCCGGAGATGAGGTCCCGGAGCCGGTGCGTCCGCCCCGGCAGTCGCAGTCGGCCGAACTCGCCGAGCAGCCCGCCCGCGCCGGTGAGGATCTGGCCGTTGATCGAGATCGCGACCCCCAGCCCGGTGCCCATGCTCAGCAGCACGGCGGTCTCCGACTCGGGCAGCGAGCCGTATTGGCGCTCGCCGAGCAGGGCCAGGTTCGAATCGTTGGCGATGATCGTCGGGACCCGCAGCAGCCGCGAGACTTCCGCTATGAAGGCGGTTCCCTGGATCTGTTCGAGGTTGTGCGAACCGACGACCGTCTTGCTGTCCCCCGCGACGGCACCGGGTAGGCCGATCGTCACCGCGTGCAGGGGGATGCCCGCACCGTGGTCACGCACCAGCCCGCTGATGCGCTCCGCGACCCACCGCGCGAGCGCTTCGGCCGGGAGTTGCCGCGGGGTGGCGTCCCGGCTGCGGATCAGCGGTCGGCCCAGCGCATCGGAAACGAGCACGCGGCAGTGGGTGCCGCCGAGGTCCACGCCGCACACCACCGCGGAACGGCCGTTGAACCCGACGGCCGTGGAATTGCGCCCAGGGCCCTCCCGCAGGATGCGGCGGCGTTCCAGCACCAGCTGGCCGGACATCAGGTCGTCGACGATGCGGAACACCGTTGCCCGGCTCAGGCCGGTGTCGCGGATCAGTTGCTGGCGATCCATCTCATGGCCGGACAGCAGCGCCGCCAGGACGGTGCTGCGGTTGGACACGCGGGAAAGGGAAGTGTCGGCCACAATTACTCTCACAGTGAGAAGAATTGAATGCGCTGACTCTAATTGGTCCACCCGGCTTCCGGCCAGACCTCGTCATTACGTTCGGGTAAAGGCTGACAACCCGTCTCCGTGCTCGTTTCGGGTGGCTGCACCCCAGCGGGAGCGGCGTCGCTTCGAAACAGGGCAGTTCCCCGCGGGTGGTCGACAGGGTCCGGCGAGCCGCGACCGGATCGCTGATCCGACGCCCTCGACCCGAGGGTTCCTCGGGTCGTTAGGCTCGTGGTGTCACCCCGCCGAGTCTGCCTGGGGAGCCGCTGTTATGTATCCCTCGCACCGTCCGCGTCGCCTGCGGCGAAACGCCGCCGTGCGCCGCTTGGTGTCCGAGACGTCCGTGGAGCCGCGGCACCTGGTGCTGCCGATGTTCGTTCGCGAGGGCGTCGGCGAGCCGGTGCCGATCCCGTCGATGCCCGGTGTCGTGCAGCACAGCCGGGATTCGCTGCGCAAGGCCGCGGTCGACGCGGTCAGCGCCGGGGTAGGTGGCCTGATGCTCTACGGCGTGCCCGCGCAGCGGGACGCGGTGGGTTCGGGCGCGGTCGACCCGGACGGCATCCTCAACGTCGCGCTGCGCGACGTTGCCGCCGAGGTCGGCGACGACACCGTCCTGATGGCCGACCTGTGCCTGGACGAGTTCACCGATCACGGGCACTGCGGCGTGCTGGACGACGACGGCTCCGTGGACAACGACCGCACGCTCCAGCTCTACGGCGAGATGGCCGTGGCGCAGGCCCAGTCCGGGGCACACGTGGTGGGTCCCAGCGGCATGATGGACGGCCAGGTCGGCGTGATCCGCGAGTCGTTGGACGCGACGGGCTTCAGCGACACCTCGATCCTCGCCTACTCGGTGAAGTACGCCTCGGCGTTCTACGGCCCGTTCCGCGACGCGGTCGACTCGCAGTTGAAGGGCGACCGCAAGACCTACCAGCAGGACCCGGCCAACGGCCGGGAAGCGCTGCGCGAGGTGGACCTGGACCTCGCCGAGGGCGCCGACCTGGTGATGGTCAAACCGGCGATGTCCTATTTGGACGTTGTGCGCAACGTCGCGGAAGTTGCCGACGTGCCGGTGGCCGCCTACCAGGTGTCCGGTGAGTACTCGATGATCGAGGCTGCGGTCGCCAACGGCTGGCTGGACCGGCAGCGCACCGTGTTGGAGACGCTGACCTCGATCCGCCGGGCAGGTGCGGACATCGTCCTGACCTATTGGGCGGTCGAGGCCGCGGGGTGGCTGCGGGACGCACGGGCATGACCGAGTTGGGGCAGCAGGTGGACGCATTCGGCCGACCGCAACCGGATCCGTCGGTGCCGCGGTCGTTGCTGCTGGCGCGTTGGCTGTGGATCGGGGCGGTGCTGGTCGGTGTCGTGCAGGCGTTCATCCAGCTCGTCGACCGGCCGAGGCTGATCGCCGAACTTCGCCAGCTGCAACCGGAGATGAGCCAGCAGGACCTGGACGCCGCGGCCAACAGCGGGATCATGTTCACGTTCCTGCTCAAGGCGATGATCCTGCTGGTGTACGTGCTGTTGTCCAGGCGGCTGCTGGAAGGCCGCAACTGGGCCCGCGTCGTGCTCACCGTCTTCGGCGGGTTCGGGGTGTTCAACGCGCTGCTCACGGTGCTCCTGGTCGCGCTGGTCGGCACCGCGCTGGTCCGGGAGCTCAGCGGGGTCGCCATCACGGGCGTCGACGTCGCCTTCTCGTTGGTCGTGATGGTCATCGAGATCGCCGCGGTCGTGTTCATGTACCGCCCGGAGTCCAACCAGTTCATCCGGGCGGCGCGCGACCGGCGGCGAGCCGGTCACCCGCCGGGTCCGGTTGGTAACGGTTGGTCATAGTGCCTGGACAGCGGCTGGTCCGGTTCCTAATCTGAGGCATGTGACGTCGCCGCAGGAACCTGAACGCGAGCCGTTCGCCGCGCCGCCGGTATCCGCGAACGAGCTGTCCGGGCCGGGTCGGCCGAACACGGTCGACTACTCGTTCTGGGCGGGCATCGCCAGCGTGGTCGTCGGTTTCGCGATGCTGGCGGCGGCCTTCCTGCTGGTGTCCGACGCGGAACTGCAACTGGTGGTGCGGGAGACCGAGGTCCAGGGCCAGCGGATCACCCTGGAACAGGCGCGCGGCATCTACCTCGCGGTGGTGGCGGTGATGACCGCGATCGTCGCGGTCATCGCGGGATTGTGGATCATGTTCCTGTTCTTCATGCGCCGGGGGCGGAACTGGGCCCGCATCGTGATCACGGTCGCCGGTGCGCTGTGGTTCCTGCTGACCATCCCGTCAGTGGTCGGTGGTTCCGCGGGCGACATCACCACCGCGCTGCTCGCGGTGCTCCAACTGCTGGCGGTGGCGGCGACGGTGGTTTTCGCTCATCTCGCACCGTCGAACCAGTACTTCCAACTCGCCCGGCGCGGTTGAGGTCGTCGGAGGTTTTCGCGAGGACAGCCCCGGCGTGGCGCGGCGTACAAAAGCCAGCCGCTTTCGCTGGCATTTGAGCGCGCATTAATGTCGGAGCCCCACCCAACTGGTACTCGCTGTATTACGGTCGGCGCGTGACGTCTCCGCAAAACCCTTGGCAGCACGCGCCGAATCCGCCGCAGTTCGCGCCACAACCCGGCTTCGCCGGTGGTTATCCGCCGCAGTTCGCGGGCCCGAAGCCACCCGGCGCGGTGGCCTTCGCGAGCCTGCTCGGCATCGCGGTTCCGCTCCTCTCCGCCGTGTTGAGCGTCGTCAGCCTCGCGCTCATGTTCGTGCAAATCGGCGAGTACCTGAGCAGCATGTGGGGCGTCGTCGCCTGGAACACCTCCTTCACCTTCTCCGCCGTGGTGCTCAGCGTGTTGTGGGTGGTGTTCTCACTGCGGATGCGGGCCGGTCGGGGGTGGGCGCGGACCACTTTGGCGATCCTGGCCGTGCTCTGGCTGCTCTACGACCTCTACTCGATCGTCATGTTCTTCGTGAACACCGGCGGAGATCTGGGAATGGTCATCCGCTACCCGACCATGCTGATCGGTGTCGTGCAGATGTTGCTGGTGTTCGTCACAACGGTGCTCTTCCTGGTTCTGGTGTTCCTGAAACCGTCGAACGACTACTTCAAGCTCATGCGCGGCCGATGAGTTTCGCCAACCAAGTGGACAGCGGGTGAGCCGTGTTCATACTGTTTGCCCTGTGACTTCGCCACAAAATCCTTGGCAACAAGGTGGGTACCCGCAGAGCGGGACTCCTTCCGGCGGTTTTCCGCAGCAATACCCGCAGTACCCGCGGCAGAACCCGTTCGCGGCGCCGCCGGTGTCGGCGCACGAGATGGGCGCGGTTCGGCGGCCGATGACCATCGAGATCGCGTTCTGGATCGCGGTCGTGGTGCCACTGCTCGCGACGGTGCTCTCAGTGGTGAGCTATCTGCTGCTGCAGGGCGTCGTGAACGACGCCATCGGCAGCGCGGGCAGCGGCTCGACGGAGATCGACGCGCAGATCTCGTCCGTCGCCAACGGCGTCATGCTGTTCTTCTTCATCGTGCTCACGATCATCTACCTGGTCCTGACCGCGTTGTGGATCCTGTTCGGCTTCAAGATGCGGGTCGGCCGGAACTGGGCGCGGATCACGCTCACGGTGTTCGCCAGCGTTTGGGCGCTGTCCGGCGTCGTCGGCCTGATCCAGGGCGGCACGATGACCACGACCGGCTCGCTGGGCGACCTGGAGGTGCCCGGCTCGTACTACGCGATGGCCTACGCGCAGTCCGGATTGGGCCTGGTCGCGATGGCGGTGTTCATCACGCTGGTCTTCCTGAAGCCGTCGAACTGGTTCTTCCAGGCGGCGAACCGGCACTGATGGAATCGCCGCGACCGCTGCGCTACGCCATCGTCCTGTGGTGGGTGGTGGCGTTCGTCCTGGTGCTGCAGACGGTGCTGATGTGGGTCGGTCGCGACGCTTTGCCGCAACGGCTGATCGAAGGGCGGCAGGCGACGGCGGCGGACGCTGCTGCCCGCGCGGAGCAGCTCCTGCTGGTCAACACCGGGTTCGCCGCCGTTCTCGCGGGCGCCTACCTGCTGTTGGGGGCGATGCTGTTCAACCGGCGGCCGTGGGCGCGGATCGCCCTGTCGGCGTTCGCGTTGGTGCACCTGGTGTTGTTGCTGGGTACTGGGGCGGTGTTCAGCACGAACGCGATCTTGCTGATCCTCGGCGTGGCTGCGGCGGTGCTCATGTGGCGGCGGCCGAGCACGGAATGGCTGACGGGTGAACATGACTGAGCCGGTGTTGTACGCGGAGCGCGGCAGCAGCTGGTGGCCGGTGCTGTGGGGCCCAGCGTTCGCGGTGCTCGGGCTGGGCGTCGAGGCGTTGACGCCTGGCCCGGTGCACCTGACGACGTGGCTGCTGATCGCTGGTGCGCTCGCGGTCACCGCAGCGATCTGGGTCTACGGTCGCCGTCGGCTGGTCTCGGTGCGGCTCACACCGACCGAGCTGGCGCAGGGGCGGGAAGAACTCGCGGTCAGCCGCATCACCGCTGTCACCGACGTGGGAGCGCCGGTGGGGGCACGGGTGCTCGGCGGAAGCTGGACGGTCCCGAAGGGAACGGGCGAAGTACCGCTTCGAATCGAAGCCGACGAAGTAGTCCTGGCCTGGGCGAGGAACCCCGAAGCACTGACGAGGGCACTGGCCCGCCTAGTGGAGCAGTAGCCATGCTTTCGGGTCTACGAACACCTGATCGAATTAAGTGAGCTAGCCCGCTGTGGTGCGCTTGAATGATCTCCGCTGTCTAGCGGCGGGAGCAGACCCGGACAGCAAAGTGCCCCGGGCGGCATGCAGAGCAGAGGCGGACCCGGGGCCTACGCGGATCAATTTACCACAAGACCATTGGCAGCGGAGGAGATCCGGCTTGACCAGACGAACGACGCACGCCGAACTGCCGGAATGGGTCCGCACCCTGCTGTCGGAATCCCGCTTCGATCGGTACCTCAAGGCCGCTGGTGGCGAGATCGACGTAGCCGTCCGCCTTTACGACTGGAACGTCGAGGTGTCAGCGGCGTTCTTCGGCCCGCTGCACTGGCTTGAGGTTTCCCTCCGCAACGCGCTGAACCACCGGCTGCGCCATCGGTACGGTCAAGATGACTGGTGGTCAGCAGCGCCGTTGACGGACAACGGTCGGCTCAAGGTCTCCCGTGCTCGCCGGAAGCTCGGTCAGCAGAAAGTCGGGCAGTTCTCCCCGGATGACGTGGTCGCCGAGCTCACCTTCGGGTTCTGGGTTTCGCTGCTCAGCCGGGTCCACGACCGCATGTTCTGGGTTCCGGTGCTGCACAAGTCCTTTCCGAACTACGCGGGTTCTCGGCATGCGCTCCACGGAGATTTCATGGGCATGCTGGACTTCCGGAACCGGGTCATGCACCACGAACCGATCTTCTACCTCGACCTGCCGGAGTACCACCAGCGGATCTATCGACTGCTGGGTTACCTGTCGCCGGACGCGGCCGAACACGCTGGCCGGACCGACCTGATCACCGACGTCCTCGAACGGCGCGACGAGGTTTGGCCTCGGATGGGGTAGACGCGCGGCTGGGTTGGGGTGCGCACGGCACGTCGTGAGACGCTTCGCTGCGTGACGAATCCCGAACCGCAGCCTTCGGATGGGCCGAAGCACAGCGCCGACGCAGCCGAACCCGTCGACTATTCCGTCGGTTCGGCCAGGTTGAACCAACCCTGGCGGGCTGCTGTGGCCGGGATCGAGTTCGTCGTGGCGGTTGGCCTGTTGCTGGCGGCTTGGTGGGCGTGGCGGCATGGCGCGGTGACGATCTACCTGTCCGGCCCGCACGGCGCCGTCGATGTCGTCACCAGGTCGATCGGGAGTTGGCTGGCGGCTGCGGTGGGCGCGGTGACCTTGGCCGGGTTGCTGCTGCTCGATGCGGTTCGGCAGTTGATGTTGGCCTCGCGGGCCCGCCGTCGGGAGTCCCACGGGGTGTGACCGGCCGCTGCGCTGCGCCTGTCAAACTGGGGACGTGACAGCTTCTGCGAACCCCGCATCGAATACGAACGACGATCCGGCTCCGCGGTCGCGGCAGCTGTTCGAACGCGCTCTCGCGGTGACGCCGGGCGGCGTCAATTCGCCGGTCCGAGCGTTCCACTCGGTCGGCGGAACGCCGAGGTTCATGGTGCGCGGCGAAGGTGCCTACCTCTGGGACGCCGACGACAACCGGTACGTGGACCTGGTGTCGTCGTGGGGACCGATGATCAACGGGCACGCGCACCCGGACGTGGTTCGGGCTGTTCAGGAGGCTGCTTCGCACGGCCTTTCCTTCGGCACCCCGGGTGTCGGCGAGATCGACCTCGCGCAGGAGATCATCGACCGCGTCGAGCCGGTCGAACAGGTCCGGTTGGTCAATTCGGGCACCGAGGCGACGATGAGCGCCGTCCGGCTGGCACGCGGTTTCACCGGACGGCAGAAGATCGTCAAGTTCGCCGGGTGCTACCACGGCCACGTCGACGCGCTGCTGGCCAGCGCCGGGTCGGGGGTCGCGACCCTCGGTCTGCCGACCTCGCCGGGGGTCACCGGTGCCCAGGCGGCCGACACCATCGTGCTGCCCTACAACGACCTCGACGTGGTGCGGCAGGTGTTCGCCGACCAGGGTGACGAGATCGCGTGCGTGATCACCGAAGCCGCAGCGGGCAACATGGGCGCGGTAGCGCCGCTGCCCGGTTTCAACGCCGGGCTGCGGGAGATCACCAGCGCAGCCGGGGCGCTGTTGATCATGGACGAGGTGATGACCGGTTTCCGGGTCTCCGCGGCTGGCTGGTTCGGCATCGACGGCGTCGCGGGTGATCTCTACACCTTCGGCAAGGTGATGTCCGGCGGGTTGCCCGCTGCGGCGTTCGGTGGTCGAGCCGACGTCATGGACCGCCTTGCCCCGTCCGGCCCGGTGTACCAGGCGGGCACGTTGTCCGGGAACCCGGTCGCCGTGGCAGCTGGGCTCGCCAACCTGCGCGCTGCCGACGCCGAGGTCTACGCGGCGCTGGACCGCAACGGCGAGCGGCTCGGCGACCTGCTCGGCAAGGCGCTGACCGCCGAAGGCGTGCCGCACCAGGTCGCGTTCGCGGCGAACATGGTCAGCGTCTTCTTCAGCGAGACGCCGGTGCGGGACTACGAGCAGGCCCAGGCCCAGCAGGTCTGGCGGTTCCCCGCGTTCTTCCACGAGCTGCTCAAGCGCGGCGTCTACCCACCGCCGAGCGCGTTCGAGTGCTGGTTCGTCAACGCGGCGATGGACGACGCGGCGTTCGAGGCGATCGCCGATGCGCTGCCGCACGCGGCCCGGGCTGCCGCCGCGGCGAAGGCGCCGGAGGCGGGAGCATGAGCGACGTGAAGACCGTGGTGCACTTCCTGCGCCACGGTGAAGTGCACAACCCCGAGGGGATCCTCTACGGGCGGCTGCCGGGATACGGGTTGTCGGACCGCGGCGAACAGCAAGCCAAGGTCGTCGCCGAGTTTCTGGCCGGGCGTGACATCGCCCACGTCGTCGCTTCGCCGCTGCAACGGGCCCAGCAGACCGCCCTGCCGATCAGCGCGATGTGCCAGCTCGACGTCGCCACCGACGACCGGCTCATCGAGGCCGACAACCGCTTCGAAGGGCTGAAGGTCTCCGTCGGGGACGGTGCGCTGCGGTCGCCCAAGCACTGGCCGAAGCTGTGGAACCCGCTTCGGCCGTCGTGGGGCGAGCCGTACCTGAAGATCGCGCACCGCATGCTGGGCGCGGCGCACCGGGCCCGTGCGGCGGCGTCCGGTCGGGAAGCGGTGTGCGTTTCGCACCAGCTGCCGATCTGGACGCTGCGCCGCTTCCTGGAGGGCAAGCCGATGTGGCACGACCCGCGGCGGCGGCAGTGCTCGCTGGCGTCGCTGACCAGCCTGGTCTTCCGCGGCGAGGAACTGGTGCGAATCGCCTACGTGGAACCCGCCGGGGGAACCGATCCGAAGGTGACAGGGGCATGAAACAGCTGTTGGTGCGCTTCGGGCTGGTCGCTGCGGCGTTAGCCCTGGTCGGCGGGTGCGCTACCCAGGGCGACGACGCAGTTTCGCAGGGCAGCGAGTTCACCTTCGTCTCGCCCGGCGGGCAGACCCGGCTCTTCTACCCGCAGCAGGAGCGCGGCCGGGTCTCCGGGCTGGCTGGCGAAAGCCTCCTGGAACCGGGCAAGCAGATCGGGCTGGACGACTTCAAGGGCCAGGTCGTGGTCCTGAACATCTGGGGCTCGTGGTGCGGACCGTGCCGGTCCGAAGCCGACGATCTGCAGGCGGTGCAGGACAAGACCGCCAGCCAAGGGGTACAGGTGCTCGGCGTCGACGTGCGGGACAGCCGCTCGGCGGCGACCGACTTCCACCGCGACCGGCAGCTGACCTACCCGTCGATCTTCGACCCGGCGGGGCGATCGCTATTGGCCCTGCGCCAGTTCCCGCGCAGCACCGTGCCAGCGACGATCGTGCTCGACCGGCAACACCGGGTCGCGGCGATCTTCCTGGAGGCGATGTTGGAAAGCGACCTGCTCCCCGAGGTGCAGAAGGTCGCCGCCGAACCGCGTTGACCGGTTCAGAGTCTGTCCTCGAACTCGTTTTGCGTTGCGGTGCGGGTAGCGGAACCTCAGGGGCTTTCTCGACTCCGGGATCCCCGACATCATGTATGTCCGATACACCGCGTCGTGGCTGTCCTCGCGAGAAAGCCCCTGAGAACCCGCGGCGGTGCCAGTTGCGCACGTGGGCTAAGCGGCTGGCGCCGCTTCAAAAACAAGATCAAAGACAGGCACTCAGCTCAGACCGCCTCCACTGCGGGCTCCGCCTGGACCCGCGCCGCCCAGGGGACGCAGCGTTCGCCGTTCGCTGGCACACGCGGCCGTTCCTTCGGGTGTGATACTCGCCTCCTAGCTGGTCAGCGCGGGTGGCCGGTGGTCCCGAAAACGCGGGACCAAAGGCCCTGGCAGCCTTGCCTCGTGCCTGGGCAACGCCTTCACCAGGAACGATGTGGGCCGGTTCACCCAGCCCGGTGCGTGGTCGTGGTCTTGACTTTCCTACCCTCGAAGCGTGAACCCCACCGAGCTCGCCGCGTCCGGTCCGCTGCTGTTCGCGGCGGCGGTCGCAGCGCTCGCCGGGGCGATCAGCTTCGCCTCGCCCTGCGTGGTGCCGCTGGTGCCCGGATACCTGGCCTATCTGGCCGGTGTCGTCGGCGCCGATGCCCCGCCGGTTGATGTCGTGGAAGCCGAGCAAGGCCGTCGCGGACGCTGGCGGGTGGCCGGGGCCGCCCTGCTCTTCGTGGCGGGGTTCAGCGTGGTGTTCGCGGCCGGTGCTGTGCTCCTCCTCGGGTTGTCGGACGTTCTGCTGGCCAACGAACTGGTCCTGCAGCGCATCGGTGGGATCGTCACCGTTGCGATGGGACTCGTGTTCCTCGGCTTGGTGCCTGCCCTGCAACGTGATGTGCGGGTGCACAGCGTGCCCCGCGCCGGGGTTTGGGGCGCACCGCTGCTGGGCGCGGTTTTCGGACTCGGGTGGACTCCCTGCCTCGGGCCGACGTTGGTCGGCGTCATTTCGGTCGCGGCAGGCACCGAAGTCGACACGGGCACCGCGGTCCGCGGCGTGCTGCTGGTCATTGCCTACTGCCTGGGGCTCGGCGTGCCGTTCGTGCTGCTCGCCATCGGTGCGAGGTGGGCGGTCCGCAGCGCGAGCTGGCTGCGTCGGCGGGGGCGCGCCATCCAGATCGCGGGCGGGGCGCTGCTGGTCGTGGTGGGCCTGCTGCTCGTCACCGGTTTGTGGGGAGAGCTGATCGCCATGCTTCGTGGCCCGATCGCCGGTTTCGAGACGCCGATCTGATGCGCGGCTACCTGACCACCACCCTGGCGTTCCTGCGCAACACCTGGCGCGGGTTGACTTCCATGCGCACCGCGCTGGTGCTGCTGTTCCTGCTCGCGCTGGCCGCGTTGCCCGGCGCGCTGATCCCGCAGCGCTCGCTGAACCAGTCCGAAGTGGACCGGTACTTCCGCGAATACCCGACGCTGGCGCCGATCCTCGACAAGCTCGGCGCGTTCGAAGTCTTCAGTTCGGTCTGGTTCGCCTCCATCTACGTGCTGCTGTTCATCTCCCTGATCGGCTGCCTGCTTCCGCGCTGCTACGAGTACTACAAGCAGTGGCGCAGCAAGCCGGTGCGGACGCCGCGCAACCTCAGCCGGATGCCGCACCACGAGACGGCCACCCTCGACGCCTCGGTCGACGAGGTGATGACCGCGGCGCGCAAGCGGCTGCGCGGCTGGCGGATGGTCGAACGCGACGAAGCCGACGGCTCGCGTTCGATCAGCGCCGAGCGCGGATTCCTGCGCGAAATCGGCAACCTCGTCTTCCACTTCGCCCTGGTCGGCCTCCTCATCGGGGTAGCGGGCGGCAAGCTGTACGGCTACGAGGGCCAGGTCATCGTGCTGGCCGACGGCTCCGAGTTCTGCAACTCCGGGACCTACAACTACGACTCCTTCCGCGCCGGGCTCACTGTCGACGGCACCCAGCTCAGCCCGTTCTGCGTGCGCGTCAACGACTTCGACGTGAAGTACCTGCCGACCGGGCAGGTCGAAAGCTTCCGCGTCGACACCCAGTACCAGTCCGGTGACGACCTGGCGACCAACACGTGGCGCCCCTACCTGCTGCAGGTCAACCACCCGCTGCGCACGGCCGGTGACCGCATCTACCTCAGCGGCAACGGATACGCCCCGAAGTTCACGGTGACCTTCCCCGACGGTCAGCAGCGCACCGGACTCGTCCAGTGGCAGCCGGTTTCCACGCAGACGATGCTTTCGCAAGGCGCCACCAAGTTCGATCCGCCGGGCGTGCAGGACGAGGCGCAGCGCCGCCAGAACCAACTCGCGATCACCGGCCTGTTCGCCCCCACCGCCACCTTCGACGGAGCCGTGCTGAGCTCCGGTTTCCCGGACCTGCTGGACCCGACCGTGGCCGTGGACGTGCTGCGCGGCGACCTCGGGCTCGACTCCGGGCGCGGCCAGTCGATCTTCGGGGTGGACCAGTCGATGGTGGACCAGGGCAGGCTCAAGCGGGTCGCCCGCCAGAACCTGCGCCTCGGCCAGGAGATCCGCCTCGACGACGGCACCACGATCCGCTTCGACGGCGTCGAGCGCTGGGCGAACCTGCAGATCTCGCACGATCCGTTCCAGCCGTGGGTGCTCGGCTTCGCCATCACGATCATCTTCGGCATCGGCACTTCGCTGACCATCAAGCGACGTCGGGTGTGGGTTCGAGCCGGGCCGAGCCCGGAACCGGATGAATCCGGTTCCGCGCGTACCGTTGTCGAAGTCGGCGGACTCGCCCGCACCGATCAGGCTGGCTACGGCGAGGAGTTCACCAAGCTGGCCGCCGACCTGCTGGTTACGGGTGTCGACCACTCGCCGCAGTCCCGCGCGGTCGCTGGACCCGCGCGCGAAAGGAAGAGCTGATGTCGGTCAACCAGACGCTGTCGACCTACAGCGACATGGCGTACGCGACCTCCGTGGTCATCTACATCGCCGCGATGCTGCTGTACTTCGGCGAATTCGCCTACGGCCGGGCCGGGACGGTTGGCCGCCGACGTGAGTCGGTGCTGGTCAACGCTGGCCGCGGCGAGTCCACCGCGACCGGCGTGATCGGGCACGTGGAGACCCCGAAGAAGCGCCCGCTGGCCGAACGACTGGGCGGCATGGCCGTCTCCATGACCGTGCTCGGCGCGTTGGTGCACGCTGCCTCCCTTCTGCTGCGCGGTGTCGCCACCGGCCGGGTGCCGTGGGGCAACATGTACGAATTCGGCTCGGCGATCTGCCTCGCCGCGGTGATCGCGTGGCTGATCGTGCTGTTCCGGCAGTTGCGCACCGAGCGGCGCGAAGCCACTCCGGCGCAGCTGCGCGGGCTCGGCGGGTTCCTGATGCTGCCGGTCGTCGTGCTGCTTTTCCTGTCCGGCACGGTGCTCTACGCCCAGGCCGCGCCGCTGCAGCCAGCGCTGCAGTCCTACTGGATCGTGATCCACGTGACCGCGGCGATCATCTCCAGCGGTGCCCTGCTGTTCGCCGGTGTCGCCAGCGTGCTGTACCTGCTGCGCTCCCGGTACGAGAACAACCCGTTGAAGCTGACCCGGTTCGGCTCCCGGCTGCCGACCAGCCAGGCGCTGGACCGGATCGCCTACCGCGCCACCGTGATCATCTTCCCGGTCTGGACGTTCGCCATCGTCGCGGGCGCGATCTGGGCGGAGGCGGCGTGGGGTCGCTTCTGGGGTTGGGACCCGAAGGAGACCTGCTCGTTCATCGCCTGGGTCGTCTACGCGGCGTACTTGCACGCTCGGGCCACCGCCGGTTGGCGGGGCATCCGTGCCGCGTGGATCAACATCTTCGGTCTGGCGGTCATGATCTTCAACCTGTTCTTCATCAACATCGTTGTCGCCGGTCTTCACTCGTACGCTGGACTGTGAGTTCATGATCGGGGTGCGCCGGGGCACCGCCACGAGTTGGCCGCACCGGTCGCATCGCCCGGTGCACTGCCCGCCACCTGCGCAATCCCGGCTCCGCGAGCCCTGATCGGCGGCGGAGCCGACCGCCCACCCCCGGTGACTTGCGGGTATATCTGGGACTACCGTGCCTTGCTGGGGCGGGGAGATCTCGATTCGGTCCGGCAGGGCCCGACTCGATTGTTGGAGGGACGGCAACGGTGACCGGACAGTACGAAGAGTCCGAAGCGCGGCGCGAGACCGGAGCTGCCGCGGCGCAGGCCGATGGTGCGCTCGCCGAGCCCCAAGCCACGGGCAACGGCGCGGCGCCGACTTCGGAAGGGCAGTACGTCGAGCCGGAGACGTCGCCGGGGCAACCGCATCCGGCCACCGAGCACCCGACACCGTCGTATGTGGACCCATCGCAGGTCGAGCAGTCAGGTCCGCATTCCGGGCCATATCCGATCGGCGCCCCGCCGCAACCGTATTACCCGGGCGGCGCACCGACCGGCGCCGCGGCGCCACCCCAGTACGTCGACCCGAGCCAGTCCGGTCCGCAGCAGTTTCCAGCGGCGCCGTACTACGGCGATGCGACGGCATCCGGCCCGCACCACCAACCGAACGTTTCGGGGCCGCACTCGGTACCTGGGGCGCAGTCGGGGCCCTACTCGGTTTCCGGTGGACCGTCCGGACCGTTCCCACCAGCTTCCGGTGGGCCGTCCGGACCGTACTCGACAGGCGACCAACCCTTCCCAGGGCAGCCGTACGGACAGCAGAACCAGCAGGGCGTGCCGCAACCCGGCCCGCAGCAGTCGTTTTCGTCATATCCCCAGGCTGCTCCATCCGCAGGCAGTGGGGATCGGCCATTCGGCCAGGACCTCTCGTCCGCTCAGCTACTCCGGCAGACCAAAAGGTCACCCCAATCGGGTTGGCGCAAGGCCGTCTACGTGGCCAGTGGCAAGACGGTGAACTTCGGCGAAGGACCGGCCGACCGGCGGCGCCGCGAGCTGATCACCAGGGTCAACCAACCGCTGCAGGGCTGCTACAAGATCGCGATGCTGAGTCTCAAGGGCGGGGTCGGCAAGACCACGACCACCGCGACGCTCGGCTCCACCTTCTCCTCGCTGCGTGGCGATCGGGTAATCGCCGTCGACGCGAACCCCGACCGCGGCACGCTGAGCCAGAAGATCCCGCTGGAGACCACCGCGACGGTCCGCCACCTGCTGCGGGACGCGCACCGGATCCGCAAGTACAGCGACGTCCGCGCATACACCTCGCAGGGGCCGAGTCGACTGGAGATCCTCGCCAGCGAGCAGGACCCAGCCGTTTCCGAGGCGTTCAGCGAGGACGACTACCGACGCACCGTCACGCTGCTGGAGCACTTCTACAACGTGGTGCTGACCGACTGCGGCACCGGTCTGATGCACTCCGCGATGAAGGGCGTGCTGGACCTGGCCGACTCGCTGGTCATCGTCTCGTCCAGCTCGATCGACGGCGCGCGCAGCGCTTCGGCCACATTGGACTGGCTGGATGCGCACGGGTACGGCGATCTGGTGGCCCGGTCCGTCGCGGTGATCAACTCGGTGCGCCCGGCCTCCGGCAAGGTCGACGTGGACAAGTTGGCGGCGCACTTCGCGGCGCGCTGCCGCGCGGTGTCGAAGATCCCGTTCGACCCGCACCTGGAGGAGGGTGCCGAAGTGGAACTGGACCGGCTCGACGCGCCGACCCGGATGGCGCTGTTGGAACTGGCCGCGATCGTGGCCGACGACTTCCCGCACGCGCCCGGCCGCAATCGGCACTCCTGACGCCGGTGTGGGCGGCTCGCGCCCACACCGCCGGAGTTCAGTCCTCTTCCCCCGGGTGCGGCTTGCGCTTCTGCTCGTCGAGCCGACGCAGGAAATCGGGATCGTCATCCGGCGCGATCGGCGCCTGCCGGGGACGCCGCCGCGCCGCCCCGGTCGGGTCGGGGCCGAACGCCTTCCACATCAGCACGACGATGGTGAGCGCACCGATCGCTGCCAGCACATAGACCATCGTGGCCACCTCCAACTGTCCCGCTTCGAGATTAGCCAATCCCAGCTGCGGTTGTCGTCGTCGTAGGTGGCACGGTGGCACGGCGGATCCAGGTGGCGCCTCGCTGGTGGGCGAGGAACCACCTCGATCGGCGGTCGTCGGCGGACCGCCAGCGATCTTCAGATCTTCGTCAGGGGCGCTCCAGCGGTTGTGGGCATCCCCATTCGGTCCCAGGTGGGCGGCGCGCACGCCGCTGACTCGGACCTTCGCGGATTCTCAGGCGTCGTCTCGCTGGTGCAGGGCCCCCCGCGTGGTGACGGTGATTCCTGGGGCGAGGCGGCGTCTGAGGTTCCGCTATCGGCACGCTGTGCGAGCCGATCTGAGCATCCTTTTCAGCGAATGCGGGTGGCCTTCCGTCAGGCCGACCGGTTGACGTCGTTGGTCAGTTCGGCGAGCAGGGTGCGGACCTCGGACTCGCGGAAGCGGCGGTGGCCTCCGGGGGTTCGGATGGAGCCGATCCGGCCAGCGGTCGCCCACCGCGTCACGGTCTTGGGATCGACCCGGAAGAGCGCCGCGACCTCACCGGGGGTGAGGAGCTGCTCCTGACCGTTCTGGCGAGGCTGCTGGGTCGTCGCGGTCACAGGTGACCTCCACGTTGCGAGAAATGGTTATTCGGGCATTCCGGTCGCATCCTGGCACCTGGATGGTCAGGTACTCGAACATTTGGGTTTAGGTAAAGGGAAGGTAAGGGACGAAAACGGCGCTTCGGGCGAGGTCGCAAGCCGTGCCCGCAGGCGCCCGGCCAGGCGCTCATCCGGTTGCTCTACCCTGGATGACGTGCAGGAACAGCGAGACGCCGAAACTCCGGGCCAAGGTTCGAAGTCGAACCTCGCGCGGGACATCGCGCTCTACACCGTCCTCCGGCTGGGGATGGTGGCGGCGGTCACCGCGGTGTTGATGCAGGTGGCGCCCGTGCTGGTCGCGTTGGCGGTGTCGCTCGTGGTGGTGATGCCGTTGTCGATGCTGGTGTTCGTCGGACCGCGCCGCAGGGTCGCCGCCGGGATGGCGGAGCGCGCGGCTGAGCGCCGGGCCCGTCGCGAAGAGCTCCGCGCGCAGCTGCGCGGCGAGCGAACCCCGGACGTGCAGTGATCGAAAGCATCGATCGTTCCTGCGCACGAACCCGAGGCTGGACCAGTGAGGCGGTTCGCGTCATCGAAGCCGACGCGAACCGGAGTGCGGACACCCACCTGTTGCGATACCCGTTGCCCGCGGAGTGGGGAATTGATCTTTATCTCAAGGATGAGTCAACACATCCGACTGGCTCGCTCAAGCACCGGCTGGCCCGATCGCTGTTCCTGTACGCGATCTGCAATGGTTGGGTGACGGAAAACACATCGGTCATCGAGGCGTCGTCGGGTTCCACCGCGGTCTCCGAGGCCTACTTCGCGCGTCTGCTGGGCCTGCCGTTCATCGCCGTGATGCCGCGCTCCACGAGCCGCGAGAAAGTGTCGCTGATCGAGTGGCAGGGCGGTCGCTGCCACTTCGTGGACGAACCAGGTGCGATCTACCGCGAGTCCCGTCGGCTGGCCGCTGAACTCGACGGTCACTTCATGGACCAGTTCACCCACGCCGAGCGGGCCACCGACTGGCGGGGCAACAACAACATCGCCGAATCGATCTTCGAGCAGCTGGCGCTGGAACCGCACGCCGAGCCCACCTGGGTCGTCGTCGGCGCGGGCACCGGCGGTACCTGCGCGACGATCGGGCGCTACCTGCGCTACCGGCGGCACAACACGAAGCTGGCCGTCGTCGACCCGGAGCACTCGGTGTTCTTCGACGCGTGGCGGGACGGTGACCCGGCCCGCACCAGCGACTCGGGTTCGCTGATCGAGGGCATCGGGCGGCCGCGGGTGGAACCGTCGTTCATCGGGCATGCGATCGACCGGATGATCAAGGTGCCGGATGCGGCGTCGATCGCCACCATCCGCTGCGTCGAGCAGGTGCTGGGGCGGCGCGTCGGCGGATCCACCGGCACCAACCTGTGGGGCGTGTTCGCGCTGGTGTCGGAGCTGGTCGAGCAGGGCCGCACCGGCAGCATCGTGACGTTGCTCTGCGACGGCGGGGAGCGCTACACGCACACCTACTACGACGACGAGTGGGTCGCGGAGCGCGGCCTGGATCTGAGCCCGCCACGCGCGGTCCTGGACCACTTCCACGCCACCGGCGAGTTCCGGGCAAACTGAGCGCCATAGCCCGCACGGGAGGTTGGTTTGTCGGTGAGGCGTTGGGGTTTGCTGTCTGCGGTCGCGCTGCTCGGGATGGCATCCGGGTGCACACCGGGCGAGCAGGCCCCGCCAGCCGCCGCGCCGACGACGCAGCCCACCACCACCGAGGAGTCCGCGACGGAATCAGCGGCGCCGTCGATCAGCCGGAACGTACCGCTGGAACAGCGGAAACGTCTCGCCGAACTGCCCGCCGACCAGGTTTGCGGGCTGGTCGACCTGGACGAGTTGGGCGCCTTGGCCTTCCCGGTGCGCAGCGGTGAACCGCAGGAGGTCGGCTTCGACCCACCGGTGCGCGGCTGCCGCTTCCAGGCCCGCACGGGCGGACGGTCCGTGCTGATCGGCGCCCAACCGGAGGGATTCGCGACGCTCGGCCGCGACGAGGTGCAGTTGGGTGCCGTTCGTGGCACCCAGACCATGCACGCGAGCGACTGCACCGTGTTCGCCGGTGTGTCGGGTGCGACGCTGCAAGTCTCCGTGACGGCGGGCGAAGCGGACACCGACCAGTGCGAGAAAGCCCAACTCATCACGCAGTACGTGCTCGCCGCCGTCGTGGTTTGATCCGCTCAGCGTCGAAATGGGTCAAGACGGGCCTTTCCGGCACGTTCGGTCACAAAACGAGAACGGTCCGCGCATTCGGTGAACCGGAGTAATCGCCGTGCAGTCGAATCCCCCGTGGAAACGGCGAATCGGGGGATTGATTGATGGCCGACAATTTGCGCGCGATTCCGGACGAGCTGAAGGGCTTCGGGGGCTTGTTGGAACGCAACGCCGGATATTTCAAGAAGATCGACCAGTGGGCGGAGAGCACCGCGTCCGACACCAGCGGTTTCACCGGCCTGATGATGGTGCTCATCCCCGTGGTGGAGATGGTGACCGCGCTCTACGGCGAAACCCTGGAATGGGCCAACTCGGCTTTGCTGAAGGTCAAGGAGGACCTCGCCGAAACGGCGGCGGACTACGAGGAAACCCAGCAGAAGGTCGCCGCTTTATTCAAGAAGATCCAGGACGACCTGGACCAGATCAAGGCGTGAGGGGGGCAGCGCCATGGCTTCGTACGAAGACGCCGAAGACCCGTTGGCCGTGCTCGAAGCGGACCCGAGCAAGAGCAACGCCGAATCCCTGCAGCAGGCGATCGAGGACGCTGGCTGGCAGGTGCAGGCGGTCAACTGGGTCTACGAGCAGGTCACCGGCCAAAACCTGATCGAGCAGCTGATCTCGCCGATCACCGGGGACTTCTCCAAGATCGAGACCAACGCCGAGGCATGGGGGCAGGTCGGCGACGCCCTGCGGGCGATCCGCAAGAACCTCAACCAGGGCATCAGCGACCTCCGGGAGTCCTGGGAGGGCTCCACCGCGGTCGCGTTCGAGACGTTGTTGGTGAGCACCTGGACCGTCGCGCTCGAAGGCGACGCCATGCTGGCCCAACTGGTCGGCAAGGGCTTCCAGAAGGCCGCCGACATGTCGCGGAAGATGACCGACAAGGCCCTGGAGCTGATCAAGAAGCTGGTCGACCGGCTCATCGAAACCGCGGCCACCGGCTGGATCCCGGTGGCGGGCTGGGCCAACGTCGTCCGCAACGTCGAGAAGTGCGTCGAGATCGTGCTGGCGGTTCTGGAGCTCTTCGAGGCGCTGCAGCAGATGTACGAATCGGTTGTGCAGCTGGTGGAGTCCATCAAGAACGCGGGCACCAACCTGGCGAAGATCAAGGACGCCAACAGCCTGGGCGACGTGGTGAACGTCGGCCTCCAGGCCAAGGACGACTTCACCGCGGTCAAGGATTCCGCCACCGGCGTCAAGGATTCCGCGACCGGTGTCAAGGACGCGGCCACCGGCGTCAAGAGCGCGGCGACCGGCGGCTCCGGTGGCTCGGGTTCTGGCGGTTCGGATTCGGGTTCCGGTGGGTCGGGTTCCGGCTCGGGCTCGGGATCGGGTGGCTCCGGCTCGGGATCGGATGGTTCGGGATCATCGAGCGGCAGCAACTCCGGCTACCAGACCCTGTCCTCCGGCAGCCTGTGATCGGCCGGGAAGGAGACGCGACGTGAGTGAAGACTGGAAGACCCCCGAGATCCGCGCCGCCGAGGAGCTGATGGAAGAACGCATGCGCCAGGCCGAGGAAGCGCTGGAGAAGGTCACTCGGTTCGAAGCCGAGTTGCCCGAGATCAAGCTCACCGACGACAAGATCGAGGAGATCGAGCAGCTCATCCGGTCGGGTCAGGCGCCCGCGGAGATCGCCGCGCTGCAGGAACGCATCGACGCTGGCGAGTTCAGCTGGCGCGACATCGCCGACGGCAGCGCGCTGCGCGATGAGTCGGTGCAGGCCGCGTTCTCGGCCAGCGTGCAGAACATGCAGCATGCCAAGGAATTGCTGGACGCGGGCTACGACGCGGCAACGGTCATCAACAACGACCCGAACCGCCCCGCCCAGGACAGCTACGATGACGAACCGCCGGACTCGTTCCTGCGGTGAGAGGTGATCGAGGATGAACCGCAAGACGCTGATCGGTCTCACGATCGGTTGGGCGGTGCTCGTCGGCCTGGTCGCGGCCGTTTTCCTGGGCATGGCGATATTCAGCGGGACCTCGTTGGCGAAGGCCAGCACCGCCTCCGGTTCGTCCGGACCGGTCTACCGCTGGGACGGCAAGCCGATGCTGATCACCAGTTCGCAGCCGGGCAAGTCCGCGGTCTGCAAGGTCGTTCCGGACAACGGCGAACCGCGTGACGTGAACAGCTACCGGGCCGAGGGGCGGCGCTACGTGGACCCCGTCACCCCGTGGTTCTCCGGCTCGGCCTCGGTGACCTGCACCACCCCGGTGGTGATCAGGACTGGCGCGACCCTGTCGATGTACGAACTGGCGACGAAGAACCGCATCGTGCAGATCGGCGCCGCAGTCATCGCCGTCGCGCCGTTCCTCGCGGTGACCGTCTTCGGTCTCGGGACGCGCAAGACCCGGGTCTGACCGTGCGAGCAGGCCTCCGTCACGCAGCGGGGCCTGCTCGGCGTCAGCCGAAGGTCAGGGCGAGACCGGTGATGATCGACCAGGCCAACATGGCGAAGCCGGTATCGCGCAGCGCCGGGATCAGCGCGCGCCCCTGCGCGCCGCTCGCCACCGCGCGCAACGGGACGATGAGCAACGGCAGCGCGAGGAAACCGAGCAGCGCCCAGGAGTTCCGCAGCCCGATCAGGACCGTGATCAGGAACGGGATGAGCGTCAGGGCGATGTAGAGGGTGCGGGTGTCGCGGTCGCCGAGCAGCACTGCCAGGGTGCGCTTGCCGGTTTCGCGGTCGGACGGGATGTCGCGGAGGTTGTTGGCGACCAGGACCGCGCTGGACAGCGACCCGATCCCCACCGCTGCGCCGACGCCGAAACCGGAAAGCGTGTCGGCCTGCACGTACATGGTGCCCAGCACCGCGATCAGGCCGAAGAAGACGAAGACGGCGACCTCGCCCAGGCCCGCGTAGCCGTAGGGGCGAGAGCCACCGGTGTAGTACCAGGCTCCGGCGATGCAGAGCGCGCCGACGACCACCAGCCACCAATGTCCACTGAGGACGGTCACGCCCAGGCCCGCGATCGCGGCGAGTCCGAAGCAGGTCCAGGCCGCTGTGCGCACCGCGGCTGGCCGAGCCGAACCCGAGCCGACGAGCCGGAACGGGCCGACCCGGTGGTCGTCGGTGCCGCGGATGCCGTCGGAGTAGTCGTTGGCGAAATTGACCCCGATGATCAACAGCAGCGAAACGGCCAGGGCGAGTACCGCGGTCAAGGGGTCGAACCCGTCCACCCCTGCCGCCGCGCCGGTTCCGGCGAGTACCGGCGCGATCGCGTTCGGAAACGTCCGAATGCGCGCACCTTCGATCCATTGAGCGACAGTCGCCATGTGAGTCATCTTCGCGCACGGGCACGGGCAGTCGGCGAGAGCCTCCCCGCAGCGGTCCGGAGAGTGCGCGGATCGGCTCGCATGACGTACGTCTCAACGCCACGTCGGGGTCGTCGCGAGAAAACCTCTGAGAATCCCGTGGCGCCGCTTGGTGGAAACGCAGCCGTGCGGCGGTTACGTCGGGGTTGCGCTCGCGCCTTGTGACCGCGTGATTGCCTCCGACGTCGCCGCCTTGCCGCGAATGCGGTGCTGAGCAGGCTGGATTGGACTCAACGACGCGCGAGACGAGCGGCCAAGGCCCGCCGATCCGGCTTTCCGGGGCCGCGCAGCGGCAATTCCGAGATGAAGACGATGCGCTTGGGCGCGGCGGCCGCGCTGAGCCGCTCGCGCACTGCGATCCGAAGGGCGTCCGAGGACGGCGGCTCGGCCGGGTCGGTCGGCACGACTGCGGCCACCACCGCCTGACCCCACTCGGAATCCGGTACGCCGAGTACGCATGCCTCGCGGACCCCCACCTGTTCGGTGAGGACCCGCTCCACCGCCAGGGGGGCGACGTTGACACCACCAGTGATGATCATGTCGTCGGTCCGTCCCAGCACCTCCAGCCGATCGCCCCGCCAGCAGCCCACATCCCCGGTGCGGAACCACCCGTCGGCGAACACCGCCGACTCCGGCTGATGCCGGTAGCCCCTGGCCAACATCGGTCCGGCCAGTTGGATGGGCCCGGTCTGGACGGACTCGGTCGCCCCGCCGATGCGAACCTTCGCGATATCCAGCGGCTGCCCGCCGTAGACGCAGCCGCCCGACGTTTCGCTCATCCCGTAAGTCGTGGTCACGCGGACACCGCAGTCCTGGGCCTGCCGCAGCAAGGCCGGTGGGGTGGCGGCACCGCCGAGCAGCACCGCGTCGAATTTCCGCAGCGCGTCGAGGCCGTCGCCGCCCGCGTTCAGCAGTCGGGACAGCTGGGTGGGCACCAGGGCCGTGTAGTGCGGGCCGTCGGCGCCGAGCAGCTGCCGCGCCGCCGTGGCGAACCGGTCGGGGCGGAACCCGTCGGAGGTGTCGGCGGCGTGCGGGTGGGTTCCGGCGAGCACCGCTCGGACCAGGACTTGGATGCCCGCGACGTGATGCGCGGGCATCGCGAGCAGCCAGTAGCCGGGGCCGCCGAGGCGGCGGTGGGTGGCTTCGGCGGAGGCGCGCAGCGCCGATGCCGGTAGCAGCACGCCCTTCGGGTCGCCGGTGGAGCCGGAGGTGGCGATTACCAGCGCCGTCGGGTCGTCGGCGGCGTCTTCAGCGGCGGCTAGCGGAGCGTCGCCGATGAGGGCGTCAGCGAGCCGTCGGGCCTCCTCCGCCTGGTCCGCGGCGACCGGCAGCAGAGCAGGCCCGTCGCCGTCCAGCGCCCGCGCCAGGGCAGGTAGCACGGTCAACGCACCGGTTCCCGGTGGCACGGGAAGCGGCTGCAGGTCGCGGGCTTTCGGCATCCGCCCATTGTTGACGAGCCCAGGTCCGGCGAACTCCGGTGCCCCGGCGAGAGGTTCCGCACTCGATCACCTGTTCTAGCGATCAAGTGTTCGAATCATCGGGTCGATGGGATTAGTACGCGGCTGGAAAGGAGCAACGGAAATGATGGTCTTTATCGTGCTGATGTGCCCGGCTGACCTGCTGGTCGATCTCTTCGACAGGTCGGCGGATGAACATGAGCGGGACCGGTTTCGGGCCGGAGCAACCGACTCCGGGCCGTCCGAATCCGGTCCCGACGACTCTGGCATACACGATGTCGGAGATCCCGGACCGAGAAGGCTTCTGAGGATCCGCTACGCGCACCGCCACGCAAAAGGAGTTCGAAGCAGGCTCTCAGAAGCACCAGGGGAAGGAGGACCAGTCTGGGGTTCTTTTCTGCAGGAACGCATCGCGTCCTTCGACGGCTTCGTCGGTCATGTAGGCGAGGCGGGTGGTCTCGCCAGCGAACAGTTGTTGGCCGATCAGTCCGTCGTCGATGGCGTTGAACGCGTATTTGAGCATGCGTTGAGCGGTCGGGGATTTGCCGTTGATCTCCCGGGCCCACTGCAACGCGGTGGCCTCCAACTCGTCGTGGGGGACGACCTCGTTGACCATGCCCATCTGGTGGGCCTGCTCGGCGGTGTAGGGGCGTCCCAGGAAGAAGATCTCGCGGGCGAATTTCTGGCCGACCTGGCGGGCGAGGTAGGCCGAGCCGAAGCCGCCGTCGAAACTCCCGACATCGGCATCGGTCTGCTTGAAACGGGCGTGCTCGGCGCTGGCCAGCGTGAGATCGCACACGACGTGCAGGCTGTGTCCGCCACCAGCGGCCCAACCGGGCACGACGGCGATGACAATTTTCGGCATGAACCGGATCAGCCGCTGTACCTCCAGGATGTGCAGCCGTCCGGCGCGGGCCGGGTCGACGGTCTCGGCGGTCTCACCGTCGGCGTACTGGTACCCGGAACGACCGCGGATCCGTTGATCACCACCGGAGCAGAAAGCCCAGCCGCCGTCTTTGGCGGACGGCCCGTTGCCGGTGATCAGGACGCAGCCGACATCGCTGGTCATGCGGGCGTGGTCCAGGGCGCGGTAGAGCTCGTCGACGGTGTGCGGGCGGAACGCGTTGCGGACGTCCGGGCGGTCGAACGCGATGCGCACGGTGCCTTTTCCGGGGCCGTTTTCAACGCAGCGGTGGTAGGTGATGTCGGTGAAGTCGAAGCCCGTTACGGGCTCCCACGAAGCCGGATCGAACAGCTCAGAGACACGGGGATTCTGCACACCTGGGACAATAGGCGCAGCATGCGCTTGGCGCGGGGGCCTCCCCGCGGCTTCCCGGCGCCTGCGGGGATGACGGCGAGGAGGACCATGGTCTCTTCAGCCGGAGTCCGCCAAGCGATGTTCAGAGGTGATCGGTTGAATCCGTCCACGGCGCAGGCTGAGGTCATCGTCGACGAGCTCGTCCGCAACGGGGTGCAGCAGGTGGTGCTCTCCCCGGGATCACGCAACGCACCTCTGTCTTACGCATTGCACCGAGCCGCATA
Organism: Saccharopolyspora soli; assembly: GCF_022678645.1. Lineage (GTDB taxonomy): Bacteria > Actinomycetota > Actinomycetes > Mycobacteriales > Pseudonocardiaceae > Saccharopolyspora > Saccharopolyspora soli. Next base: position 64,717 of record NZ_JALBWV010000006.1, read on the forward strand.
CGCGGAGCGGTTGCGGCTGCACGTTCGCATAGATGAGCGCAGCGCGGGATTCCTCGCGCTGGGACTGGCGGCTCGGACGAAGTTGCCGGTAGCGGTGGTCTGCACGTCCGGTACCGCCGCGACGAATCTGCACCCAGCCGTCAGTGAGGCATACCACTCGGGTGTCCCGCTGATCGTGCTGACCGCGGATCGTCCGCCGGAGCTGCGCGCCGCGGGTGCCAATCAGACCATCGATCAGCACCGGTTGTTCGGCGCTGAAGTGCGGCTGTTCGACGAACTGGCGGTCGCCGAGCACCGTCCGGGGCAGAACGCGTACTGGCGGAGCCAGGTGTGCCGCGCTTGGTACGCGGCAGCCGGCGGTGCGAGGGGTGGGCCGGTACACCTGAACCTCCCGTTCCGGGAACCACTGGTGCCAACTGGGGACGATCAGTGGTGCGAGTCGTTGGCCGGGCGCCCGTCCGGGGCTCGGTGGACAGCGGTCTCCGAGCACGGTTGTGCACCGAGCGAACTGTCCCAAGTGCACGCCCGACACGGGCTTGTGCTGGTCGCCGACTGGGGTGCCGAGCGCGCCAGTGAATGGGGCGAGGGGTGCGGGTGGCCGGTGTTATCGGAGACCGGCGGCGTGGGACTTGGTGGCTCAGCGGCGATCAGCACCGGGATGTGGCTGCTGAACCTGCCCGAGTTCATGCGGAACCACCGCCCCGAACAGGTGCTTTGCGTCGGTCGTCCCACGGTGTTCCGGCAGGTGCAGCAGCTGCTGGCGGACACCGATGTGGAAGTGCTGCTCGCACACGGCGGGGTGGACTGGCCAGCTCCGGCGCACAACCTGCGGGAGGTCGCGGAGACCTTCGGCGTCGTGCCTGGACACACCGATCCCGACTGGCTCACCGGGTGGCAGCAAGCCGACCAGAAGGCGTCTGCGGCCCTGCATGCGGCGCTCGACCTGGAACGTTGGCCGAGCGGGCCCGCTGTGGCGCGCGAGGTCGTCGACGCCTTACCCGAGCAAGCCATGCTCGTCTTGGGTTCGTCGAACCCAAGTCGGGATGTGGCTCTCGCCGCACGGCAACGGTCCGATGTGGTCGTGCACCGCAACCGGGGCGTTGCTGGCATCGACGGCACGGTGTCCACCGCGATCGGCGCCGCCGTGGCCCACGGCCGACCCGCCTACGCGCTTTTGGGTGACCTGACTTTCCTGCATGACAGCAACGGCTTGATGTTGGGGCCGTACGAACAACGGCCGGATCTGACGATCGTTGTGCTCAACGACGATGGCGGCGGCATTTTCGCGTTGCTGGAACAGGGAAGCTCCGAGCACCGGGACGCCTTCGAGCGGGTCTTCGCCACGCCGCACGGTACCGACATCGGAAAGCTCTGTGCGGCGCACGGTGTCGAACACGTGCTGGTGCAGCAGCGCTCCGAGCTCACCGCTGCACTGCAGTGGCGACCGGGGTTGCGGGTCGTCGAGGTGCGGGTGGATCGCGCCGAGTTGCGGTCCGTCCACAAGCGGCTGCAGGCTGCCGTTCGCTTGGCGTTGCTCGGCTGATCGCGTTGATCAGCTGATCAGCCGATCAGTGTTGTCACCTGATCGTGCCGGTCGTGATCGGTGCGCGTCGGCTCGTCCTTTCGGGTGTATTCGCGGTATTGCGCCGCATTCTGGGAAAAACCTGCCCTCCGAAAACATGCCTGGTAGATATGACCTTCCTTACTCTCCTACCGGAACATGACTTTCCAGGAGGTGGCAGGTGTTTCGACGAAACGGCCTGCGAGCGACGGCGGCAGCGTGCTGTGCAACGGCTTTGCTCGCCACACCGGCGCTGGCTGGCAGCGACGGGCCAGGTGCTCCGGGTGCGGGTGACGACTACTTCCCCGGTTACGGCAACGGTGGGTACGACGTTTCGCACTACGACATCCAGCTGCGGTACCAACCTGCAGACGATCATCTGCAGGGCACCACGACGATCGTCGCGAAACCCACGCAGAACTTGACGGCGTTCAACCTGGACTTCGCGCTGACCCCCAAATCGGTCCGGGTCAACGGCATGCCCGCGCAGTTCTCGCAGGACGGCACGGAGCTGACGGTGACGCCACCGGAAGCGTTGCCCGAGGGGAGCCTGGCGACTTTCGTCGTCGAATACGAAGGCGTGCCGTCGACGGTCGAGGTCGGTGGTCTGAAGCCGTGGATCCGCACCTCCGATGGTGCGCTTGCCGTCGGCCAGCCGGAGATCTCGGCCTGGTGGTTCCCCGGCAACGATCACCCGAGGGACAAGGCCACTTTCGACATCGCCATCACGGTGCCCGACGGCACCGAGGTGGTGTCCAACGGGGTGAACACCAGGAACTCCAGCCTGGCGGGCTGGACCACCTGGAACTGGCGCAACACCAAGCCGACCGCCACCTACCTGGCGTTCATCGGGGTCGGGCAGTACGAGACCAGCACCAAGACCGGGGCTTTCGGGCAGCCGCTGGTCACCGCGTACTCCGAAAACCTCGGCGAGTTCGAGGGGGCGGCGAAGGCCAGCGTCGAACGCACCCCGGAAGTCGTGGAGTTCCTGACCGGCCTGCTCGGCGAGTACCCGTTCGAGGCGCAGGGTGGCCTGGTGTCCTCGGAGGGGTTGGACTTCGCGCTGGAGAACCAAACCCGGCCGACCTACAGCCACCTGTTCTTCCGGTACGGGGCGAACACGTCGGTGGTGGTGCATGAGAACGCGCACCAGTGGTTCGGCGACTCGGTGTCGGTCGACGCCTGGCGCGACATCTGGCTTAACGAGGGCTTCGCGTCGTACGCGGAGTGGCTCTGGTCGGAGCAGCAGGGCACTGGTACCGCCCAGGAGCTCTTCGACCACTACTACGCGTCCCACCCGGCGGACGACCCGTTCTGGCAGGTCCTGCCGGGCGATCCCGGCGCGCAGAACGTGTTCCACGACGCTGTCTACGACCGGGGCGCGATGACCTTGCACGCGCTGCGCAACGTCGTCGGCGACGAGGCATTGCTCGACATCGTCCGAACCTGGGCGGCGGACAAGCGCTACGGCAACGGCACCATCGAAGAGTTCATCGCGCTCGCCGAGCAGCGCTCCGGCAAGCAACTCGACGAACTGTTCAACACCTGGTTGTTCACCAAGGGCAGGCCACCAGTCGGTGAAGCGACCGGAGTGCCCGAGAGTGCGATGCACGTAGCCAAAGCACCGCCGAAGGCGGTGGCGGAAATCGACCGGACGCACACCTTGCTGCACGAGCACAAGTGACGGGAGGCGCAGGTCGACGAAGCCGCACCTGCGCAATCCCCGACAACGGGGTCGAAGGCGAAACTCAGCGGATGCCTTCGAGGGCTTCGCGGATCGGGAGCAGCTTCGCCTCCGCCTCCGCGACCTCCATGTCGGGGTCGGAGTCGGGCACGATTCCGCCCCCGGCGAACAGCCGCACCCTGCCGCCGCCGCGCTCGGCTTCGCCGTCGGGCGTGGCGGTCGGTTCCAACTGAGCGCAGCGAAGGGCGATGCCGAATTCACCGTTGCCACTGCCGTCCAGCCAGCCGACCGGTCCGGCGTAGCGTCCGCGGTCCATCCCCTCCAACTCGGCGATCATCCGCACCGCGTACGCGGTCGGTGTTCCACCGACCGCAGCGGTGGGGTGCACCGCGGCGACCATGCGCAGAAGCGTTGCGGGGCCGTGCGCGCTGACCTCGCTGAGCTTGCCCTCGACGTTCGTCGCAAGGTGCAGAACGTTGCGCAGCTGGAGGATCTCCGGCTCACTCTGCACGGTGAGATCGCTGCAGAAGGGACGGAGCCGAACCGCCAGCGACTCCGCGGCGTAGGCGTGTTCGCTGCGGTTCTTGGCGGACGCCAGAAGTTCGGCGGCGAGCTGCTCGCTGGTGTGCCCTTCGTGCGGCCAGACCGTGCCTGCGAGCACTCGGGAGCGCACCTCGTACCCCATGCGTTCGAGCAGCAGCTCGGGAGTGGCGCCGACCAGGCCGTCCACCGCGAACGTCCAGCAGGTCGGGTACCGGGCGGCGAGGTTGTGCAGCAAGAACCGGGCGTCGAGCGGTTCCGAGGTGCTGGCCAGCAGGTCGTGGGCAAGCACGATCTTGTCGAGGTCGCCGGGTTGCCGCATGCGGCGCACGGCCTCGGCCACCGCCTGGCGGTAGCCGGTCGTGGACAGCTGGCCGTCGCTGTAGGAAACCGTTCCGGGCGGGCGTACGGGTTCCGGGGGGAGCGGCTCAGCCGAGCCGTCGCCGATGGTGGTGATCCAGCGCACCCCGTCGCGCTCTCCGATGACGACTTCGGGAACGATCAGCACGGAGTTCCCGGGTTGGTCGGCGAAGGCCAGGCTGGCGAAGGCCACCGGTCCGCAACCGGGCAGGCCGACCGAATCGGCGACCTCGATCTGCTGACACAGATCTCGCCACCAGGCGTCGGCTTGGTGGAAGCGGTTGGGACCGGAAACGTCGAGGCGGGCCACGCAGCCCCAGCCGACGAGCCCGGCGCCGTCGCGGACCCAGCTCAGCACCGCGTCGGCAGGGAGCAGCTCCAACAAGGGACGGTCGTGCCGGGGGTCGGCTGGTTCGAGCCTGCGGGTCCGCGCCGTCAGCAGCCGGGGTGTAGTCGCCACTCCTGGAGGGTATGCGGCGCGCTCGCAGCGATGGACGGGGCCGAAGGCGTGCGCCCTGCGGACAACGGGGTGCCTACAATCGGTCACCGTGGCGAGCGATGCGGTGGCGCAGAACGCGGCCGACTCGGTGACCGACTCCAGCACGGACGGTGACCAGCCGGTTGCGGGCTCGCCCCGTGGTCGCGGGCGGTTGCGTGCGGCGCGGGGCGTGCTGGTGCTCGGTCTGCTGCTGACCGTGATGGGACTGTCCATCATCGGGGCGTGCTTCATCAACGACCGGACCATCGAGGAGTCCAAGGGCGAAGCGGTCGCCGAAGTGGTGGACACCTCGCTGACCCGCACTGTTGTGCGCTTCAACACCGACGAGGGCCGCGTCTACATCCCGCCGAACGGCGTGCTCTACCCAGCTGACCTGCAACCCGGCCAGCTGGTCCGGGTGGAGTACGACTCGCGGAACCCGGACCTGGTGCGGGTCGCGGGCCGCAACATGGTGGTTTCGCTGCTCCCGGTGTCCAGTTCGCTCGCCGTGGTGTGGGCGGTGCTGCTGCCGACCTACTGGTTGCTTCGCCGTTCGCCCGCCCGCTGAACCACCGATCAGGCTTCCCTAACCCGGTCGGGTGGTGTGACACTGGGTTCCCCGCCGGAATGGGGGCAGCGGTGGAGTCGCAAGACCGATGTGGACTCGCGGGCGGGTAAGCGCTCCACGGGTGCTTACCGGCCGCTGGCCCCGCGTCTGCGAGGTCGTCATGGATACCCCCAGAGCGCAGCGCAGCGCATCGGATGTGCAGCGGTGGGTGCTCGGTGTGCCTTCGATGTCCACAGTGGATCGATCGGTTCCGGACGGCCTGGCCACTTCGGACCTTTCGCAGTACTGCCTGATGCTCGGCGATGATGCGCTGATCCTGTCGCACCGGTTGTCCGAGTGGGGAGTTCGCGCACCGGAGTTGGAGGAGGCCGCCGCGCTCGGCACCATCGCGCTGGATTTGTTGGAGCAGGCGAGGATTCTGCTGCACCGCGCCGGTGAGGTCGAGGGCGAGGGGCGGGACGAGGACAGCCTGGCGTACTTCCGAACGGTCGCGGATTTCCGCAATGTGCGGCTGGTCGAGATCGACTGCGGTCCGCGCCAGGGTGGTGGGTTTCCCGCCACGGTCGCCCGGCTGCTGTTGTTCGCCGCTTGGCGGCTCGCGGTTTTCGAGCGGCTGGCCCGCAGTCGGGATGCGGTGCTGGCCACCTTGGCGGCGCGGTCCCTCGATGTCCTGACGAGGCATCGCGACCACGCCGCCCAGTGGGTGATCCGGTTCGGCGATGCCAACGCCGATTCGCCGCGCCGCATGTCGGCTGGGTTCCAGCGGGTGTGGCCGTTGACCGGTGAGCTGTTCATCCCGCATCCGATCGAGGTGCGGTTGGCCGATGCCGGTTGTGGGGTCGATCCGGCGGAGGTGCGCGCCGAGGTGAGCGGGGTGCTCGACGAGGTGTTCTCGGTGGCCCAGTTGCGGCGGCCGGACGCGACCGAGTTCGGCGCGTTCGTCCGTCCCGGCGGCCGGGACGGGGTGCACACCGGCGGGATGGAGTTCCTGCTCGCCGACATGCAGTACCTGGCCAGATCCGGGCTGTCGACGTGATCGACCGGGCCTGCTGACAAAAGCCGCTGGACACCCGATCAGATTGAGTACTTTCCCCCAAGAACTCCGGGGTCCGCTGGGCGCAGAGTGATCTGGAGGCGCTCGGGAACCTCGGTCCGACCGGCATCGTCGGACCGGTGTCCGCGGGCGGGACACCGGTTCGAAGCCGCTTCGGCGAAGTGGAAGGACACAACTCGACATGGACGGAATCTGGGTGCAGGTGCTGATAGCGCTGCTCGCGGGCTCGTGCGGGGCCGTGATGATGTTGGCCATCGGTGTCGCTCGCAAACCGCGAACCGCGCCCGCTCCCCCGCCGCCTGCCGCGCGGTACGTCCCGTCCTCGTCGCTGGACCAGTGGCTGCACGAGGTGCGGCGGTGCGAGCAGGCGGTTCGCCGAGCGGCTCGCGCGGTCGATGCGGTGTCCTCCAGCCACGCCCGGCAATGGCTGCAAACGGTGGTTCGGCGAATGGACGCGGAGTTGCCGAACGTTCGGGCGTTGTCCGAGTTGGGGCGTGGCTTAGCGGGTAGCGAGCCGGGGGACGACGCGGTGGTGCGCCGGGTGCACAGTCAGCTCGACGATGCCGCGACCAGGTTCAGCATGGTCGCCGACCACGTCGTGGAGACGGTCGTGCAGCTCGTTGCCGACCCCGACCTCAGTCGGGTTCACGAGCAGGTGACGGTGCTGCGCGAGCAGTTCCCGCTGTTGCGGCCGATGTCGGCGGTGTTCGGCCCGACGCCGGGTTCGGCTCCGGCCCGCGCGCTCGTTCGGGCTGCCTGACGGTCAACTCCGTTCGATGGCTTGCCGCCACCAGTCGAGCACGTCAGCAGCAACGCCCGGTGCTGCCACCAGCAACCCGTCCAACGGGAGCGCGGTCGGATTGCCGCGACGATCGAGCACGGTGGCGCCAGCTTCGGTGGCCAGCGCGAGTGCGCCCGCGACGTCCCATTCCTGGTAGGAGTCCAGCACCGCAGCCACGGCGTGGCCGAGCGCGACCTGGGCGATAGCCAACGCCGGGGACCCCAGCAACCGGACGCCGACTTGGGCGCTCGCGGCGTTGGTGATGAAGCGGTCCATGCCGCGCCACGGTCCGTTCTTGGTCAATTCGGTGCACACGATGCCGCCGCGGGTTTCGCGTTGTTCCGGCAACCGCACCGGGGTGCCGTTGGCGCGCATGCCGCGGCCGCGGGCTGCGGCGTAGATCTGCGTCCGGTACGGGTCGGCGACCACGCCGACCACCGGCCCGTGCTCGTCGAGCATGGCCAGGCTGTAGGCGCACCACGGCAGGCCGGCGACGTAGTTGGCGGTGCCGTCCACCGGATCGACCGACCAGCGGAACTTCGCCGAACCTGCCCGTGCGGCCCAATGTTCCGCGACCGTCGTCGGTGCGGCGTCGAATTCCTCGCCGAACACCGGAATTCCGGGAAATTCATCGGCAAGGATCCGTCGGGTGTGCCGTTCCAGGGTGCGGCCGGTGTCGGTGACCCAGTCGAACGGCGACTCGGTGGGGGCGGGCTGCGCTCCTCGGCCCGCGGTCGCGGTGATCACATCGGCGGCGTCGTTGGCGAGTCGGCCGGCGACCTCGAACGCCTGCGACACCAGGGCGGGGTCGATCTGCGCGGGTGGGGAAGGCAGGACCGTCATGCCGTCCCAGGTTCCGTGCGGTGGGTGACCGGTGCGCAACACTTAGGTGACCGCCGGTAGAGGGACAGGTCACGATTGCGCGCCGCAGTGTGCCTGGGTTTTCGCCGGTCGACGAGTTGGTGCGCTCTTCGGTTGTCGTTGGCGGTGGCGTCACGTCGCGGTCGACTGTTCGCCGGAGGAGGGCGTCACGGTTGCCGCGTGCGCATAGCGATCGTGACCGAGAGCTTCCTGCCGCAGATCAACGGTGTGGCGAACTCCGTGCTGAGAGTGCTGGAGCACTTGCGTCGTCGAGGCGACGCGGCGCTGGTCATCGCGCCGGGTGCGGGACCGCAGGAGTGCGAGGGCTTCCCAGTGATTCGGCTGCCCGCGGTGGAGCTGCCGCTGGTTTCGTCGTTGCCGATCGGCTTCCCGACGCGGCGCCTGCTGCGCGGGTTGCAGGAATTCCAGCCGGACGTCGTGCATCTCGCGTCACCGTTCATCGTCGGGGCGCGAGGATTGGCCGCCGCGCGGCGGATCGGCGTGCCGACCGTTGCGGTGTACCAAACCGATGTCGCTGGTTTCGCCGAGTCCTACGGTCTTGGTTTGACGGCGCGAGCCGCGTGGCGCTGGATCCGGCGGCTGCACGGCGCGGCCGACCGGACGCTGGCGCCGTCGACGTGGGCGGTGGACGCGTTGCGCGAGCACGGGATTCCGCGGGTTCACCGGTGGGGCCGAGGCGTGGACACGGTTCGGTTTTCGCCCCGGCACCGGGATTCGGACCTGCATCGCGAGTTGGCGCCGAACGGCGAACTGCTGGTCGGATACGTGGGTCGGCTGGCTCCGGAGAAACGCATCGAGCGGTTGGCGGCGTTGGACGGGATGCCGGGTGTGCGACTGGTCGTCGTGGGCGACGGGCCAGAACGTGGCGGCCTGACCGAAGCGTTGCCGGGGGCGGTGTTCCTGGGGCAGCGAACGGGCGACGAGTTGGCGCGGATTTACGCAAGCCTCGACGTTTTCGCGCACACCGGGCCGCACGAGACGTTTTGCCAGGCGGTGCAAGAGGCAATGGCCTCGGGTGTTCCGGTGGTCGCTCCGGATGCGGGCGGACCGCGCGACCTCGTCGACCACAACCGAACCGGATATCTGTTGCCAGCGGATGACGATGCCGTACACGCGGATGCGCTGCGTGCCGCTGTCACCGCGTTGCGCGAACCGGGGTTGCGCGAGCGGTTCGGCGAAGCGGCGCGAGCAGCGGTCGCGGGGCGGACGTGGCCAGCGCTGTGCCAGCAGCTGATCGGCCACTACACCGCAGTCGCGGCAAGTGCGGAGTCGCTGGCGGCGTGACGAGCAGTTTGTCCAGCAGGGATCGGCATGCGCAGCTGGTCTCGCGCGGCATCCGGGGCATCTCCGGAAGATGAGTTCCGTGATGCGGATTCAGTAGGCGTGGTGACGATCGCGCAGGTCCTGGCACGTACGCTTCGGGTGTGTCTCGGGCCGGTTTGGACAAGGATCCTCGCGAGGTCGCCGCGATGTTCGACGGCGTCGCGCGCAGGTACGACCTGACCAACACGGTGCTGTCCTTCGGGCAGGACCGGCGGTGGCGGGACGTGACCCGACGGGTCCTGGTCCCGAAGCCGGGCGAGCGGGTGCTCGACTTGGCGGCCGGGAGCGGTGTGTCGACAGTCGAGTTCGCCCGTTCCGGGGCGTGGTGCGTGGCTGCGGACTTCTCGCTGGGCATGCTGTCGGTCGGTCGGCACCGCGGAGTGCCGATGGTCGCGGCGGACGCGCTCCGGCTGCCGTTCGCTGACGGAGCTTTCGACGCGGTGACGATCTCGTTCGGGCTGCGGAACCTGGTCGACACGGCGGCGGGTCTGCGGGAGATGCTGCGGGTGGTGCGTCCCGGCGGTCGGCTGGTGGTGTGCGAGTTCTCCACCCCGACGTGGCAGCCGTTCCGGACGGTCTACCTGAACTACCTGATGCGGGCGCTGCCGCCGATCGCCCGCGCGGTGTCGTCCAACCCGGACGCCTACGTCTACCTGGCGGAGTCCATCCGAGCCTGGCCGGACCAGCGCGAACTGGCGGAGCTGATCGCCGAGGTCGGCTGGACGGACGTGGCGTGGCGGAACCTCACCAGCGGAGTCGTGGCTGTCCACCACGCGGTCAAACCCCGCCCTTGACCCATTCCGCTACGGTCGGGTGCGCCTGCACCTCCGTGCCCCACTCGGCACGGAAGGCGGTGCTACGTCAACGACAGCAACGCGATCGTCGCAGCCGCGCACAGCAGCCCCAGCAGTTGTGCGCGGCTGATGCGTTCGTCTAGCAGTAGCAGCGCCAGGATCACCGGAATGGCCGGGTAAAGAGCCGCGAGCACCACAGCCACGGCCATCATCTGCTGCGTGGTCGCCAGCAGGTAGAGGATGATCGCAACGGTGCCGATTGCTCCGGCCAGCAGTGCGGTTGCCGCGGGCTTCGCGGGCAGGCGCCGTGCTCCCGTCGTCGCGGCGAGCAGCGCGCCGATGAGCACGACCGAGACGATCCGGCTGACGATGATCGGCCACCACCCGGTGCCAGCCGGAACTTGCCCCATTCCGATGAACTGCACGGCGAAACCGGTTCCGGCGATCAACGCGTCCGGCACACCGCGGCCTCCCGAAGCTCGTCGTTGACGGTGCGGGTCACGCCGTCTCGCTGCGGGATCCCCGGACTGTCTTCGCAGGACGACCTCTGAGAACCAGCGGTGTGCGTGGGAACAGCGATTTCGCCGCCGCAGAGCCGAGTTCGAAGACATCGGAGCACTCCGCGAAGCCCGCTCTCCGGCGGAGACCAACCAGATCGCGGGAATGCTGGCCACGATTCCGCCCAGCGCCAGCGGGGATGGTCGCTCGCCCAGCAGCGCGATGCCGAACGCCACCGGTAGCGTCACCGCCCCGACATCGCTGGTCGGCACCACCACGCTCATCGGAGCGCGCTGCATCGCCCGGTACAGGAAAGCCACGCCAATCCCGGTGCCCAGACCGGAAATCGCACCCCAACACACCGCTTGCGCAGTCGCGGATCCGGTTGGGGCAGCAAGCAGCAGCAGGCTGACCGCTGTTCCGCCGACCTGCGCGTACGCCGCGACGACGACGCCCGCGTAGCGGCGTGACACGAGCCCGTTCACGAAGTGCGTCACGCCGAAGCACAGCGCCGAGCTCAACGCGAGGAGTTCCGGCACAACTCGGCCCTCCCTACGATCGCCTCGGTTTTCGGGACCTGGGAGTGCGCGTGGATCGGGCGGGACCGCAGGTGGTCGTCAGGCAAGCCGCGTCAGCTGGACACGCATGATGTCGCGGATCCCGGAGTCGAGAAGGCCGCAGTAATTCTTGCACCACCACGCAAACGACCCCCGCGCTCGCTAACCCTGCGGTTCCCGCTGGTGCGCGCGTTCTGCGGCGCCGACCGGACAGGTGAGCCCGGACGAGGTGCACGCAGGCCGGTCGCACATCCGGCAGATTCGCTCCGCCGAACCGATCTCGTCGTACAAGCCGGTCAGCAACTTCTCCAGCCCGTCGACCAGTGCACGCCGTTCGTCGTCGGCCAGCCGCTCGATCACCCGCAGCAGTGAATGCCCGCGAGCGTGCAGGACGTCCTCCGCGGCTTGCCGTCCCGCCTCGGTGGGGTGCACGTGCGTCCACTTGCCGACGGTCTGCCGACGTTCGACCAGACCGCGGTCCTGCAGCGCATCGACCAACCGGGTGCACGCGGTCTGGTGGATCCCAATCCGCTTCGCCAGTTCGGTGACGCTGAGCCCGGCTTCACCGCGGAGCACCACCAGCGCCGTGACCTGGCTCGCGTTGAGCTGGGCGGCTCGCACGGCGCCGTGGACCATCTCGTCGGTGACGGCCAGCGCGGCGGCACCGAGCAAGTTCGCCAGCCGCTTCTCATGCATGACTCATGCATAACGCATTGACCGGCCTGAACGCAAGGCGCGAGTCGGAATCGCCGTACCCACGCTGGGTTCAGAGCCAGGTGCTCTCGGGGGTCAGGGGGTCGGCGGAGTGTTGGGTTTCGGCTATCGCGGCCATGAACGCCTCCGATGCCGCTGCCAGCGGGCGGTGTGGGTCGCGGACCACTGCGATGCGTCGGGTGATCTCGGGATCGCCCAGGGCGCGGTGTTCGAGACCGGCGAACTGGACCAGCGGCAGCACCAGGCCCGGCATCACCGCCACGCCGAGCCCGGCCGCGACCAGGCCCGCGACGGTGGTGATGTTGCGCGATTCGAGCACCACCGGCGGGTGCGCTTTCGCCGTCGCGAAGGCACGTTCGGCGTGCTGCCGGATGCTGCTGTTGGGGGCGAAGGCGATGTGCGGCTGGTTGGCCAGCTCCGCCCAGCCGAGCTGGCGGCGTTCGGAAAACCGGTGCTGTGGCGGGAAGACGCAGCAGAACCGGTCGGCCGCGATCGGTCGGACGTGCAGGTCCGGTAGTGGTTCGGGTACCACGGTGACGGCCAGATCGACCGCTCCGGTGCGGATCCGCTGCAGCACCTCGTCGGACATGCCGTCCTCGATGGACAGTTCGACGTCCGGATGCGCGGCGCGGTAGGCGGAAACCACCGGCGGCAGCAGGATCGCCGCCAGCGACGGCAGCGCCGCGATCCGCACCCGGCCGCGGCTTCCGGCCAGGAATCCTTCGAAGTGGTTGATGCCCGCGTCGAATGCCTCGACCATGCGCCGGGCCACCTGGCAGAACTCGCTGCCTTCCGGTGTGGTGACCAGGTTGCGCGTGGTGCGTTCGAACAGCGTGATGCCGAGCTTGCGCTCCACCTCGCGAACCGTGCGGCTCATCGAGGACTGCGCCAGGTGGAGCTGATCACCGGCGAGCGTGAAGCTCCCGGTCTCGTGCACGGCGAGCACCAGACGGAGCTGCTGAAGCGTCAAATCCATGCCCACAACGCATTAATCTATCGGTAACTTTTGCTTGACGCGCATGAGCGATTCAGATCACAGTACCTCCGATCGATTCGGAGGTCCCGCATGCTCGCCGCGAGTGGATTCCTGACCGTCGGGGTTTTCCTGGCCCTGGTGCTGTCCCGTCGGGCTTCGGTGCTGTTCGCACTCACCCTGGTGCCGATCGCGGCCGCGCTGGCCAGCGGTTTCGGCAGCAAACTCGGCTCGCTGATCGCCGACGGGCTGGTCACCGTCGCACCGGTGGCCATCATGATCACCTTCGCGGTGCTCTACTTCAGCCTGATGATCGACGCCGGGCTCTTCGACCCGGCGGTGACTCGCGTGCTGCGCTGGGCCAAGGGTGATCCGCTGAAGATCACCGTGGGCACCGCGCTGCTGACGCTGCTGGTCGCCTTGGACGGCGACGGTGCTTCGACCTTCCTCATCACGGTGTCCGCGCTGCTGCCCATCTACCAGCGGCTCGGCATGCGGCGCATCGTGCTCGCCGGGGTGATCTGCCTCGGTGCGGGCGTGATGAACATGGTGCCCTGGGGCGGTCCGACGGCCCGCGCGATGGCCGCGTTGAAGCTGGACAGCGGCCAGTTGTTCGTTCCGGTGCTGCCCGCGATGGTGGCCGGGATCCTCTGGGTGCTGCTCGCCGCCTACCTGATCGGCCGCGCGGAGCGGAAGCGTCTCGGCGTCATCGACGTGGCAGTCGCGGATCGCGCTCCGCTGACCGGTGCCGAAAAGGTGCGGTTCTGGATCAACGCGGTGCTGACCCTGGCGCTCGTGGGCTGCCTGCTCGCGCAGCTCGCCGATCTGGAAGTGCTGTTCCTGCTGGCATTCCTGGTGGCGCTGCTGGTCAACCGGCCGTCCTGGCAGGGCCAGCAGGAGCTGCTGACCAAGCACGCCTACAACGTCGTCTTGGTCGCCGTGGTGATCTTCGCGGCTGGCGTGTTCACCGGCATCCTCACCGGCACCGGGATGATCAAGGCGATGGCCGAGAGCCTGGTCTCGATCATCCCGGACTCGGCCGCCGGGCTGCTGCCGGTGGCCACCGCGATCACCAGCATGCCCTTCAGCCTGGTGTTCACCCCGGACGCCTACTACTACGGAGTGGTCCCGGTGCTGGCCGAGACCACCGCCGCGCTCGGCGGCGACCCGGCGGCCATCGGACGGGCTGCCATCCTCGGCCAGATGACCACCGGTTTCCCGCTCAGCCCGCTGACCGCCTCGACGTTCATCCTGCTCGGGATGAGCGGCGTGGACCTCGGCGACCACCAGCGGTTCATCTTCAAGTGGGCGTTCGGCACCACCCTCGTGATGACCGTCGTCGCGCTGGCCACGGGGGTGCTGTGATGCGCATCGGCAGCGGGGCGGGCTTCGCCGGTGATCGGATCGAACCGGCAGTGGACCTCGCGGCGCGGGCCGGGCTGGACGATCTGGTGCTGGAATGCCTGGCGGAACGCACCATCGCGCTCGGTCAGCAGCGACGGCTGCGCGACCCGGCGCTGGGCTACGACCCGCGCCTGCGCGCGCGGTTCGAGCGGCTGTTACCGGTCGCCACCGAGCACGGCGTCCGGCTCGTGACGAACATGGGCGCGGCCAATCCCCTCGCGGCCGGGGCGGTCACCCGCGATCTGCTGGTGGAACTGGGGCTGCGCGGCAAGATCGCGGTCGTCACGGGAGACGACGTTCTGGACCGGCTCGATTTGCGACTTCCCGCGCTGGAGGACGGGATCGCGCTCGCCGAGCACGGCGAGGTGGTCTCGGCGAACGCCTACCTCGGGGCTGATGCGCTGCTACCGGCGCTGGACACCGGGGCGAACGTGGTGCTCAGCGGTCGAGTCGCGGACCCGTCGCTGTTCGTCGCGCCGCTGGCGCACCGGTTCGGCTGGGAGCTGGATGACTGGCCGCGAGTCGCGGCCGGAACGCTGGTCGGGCACGTCCTGGAGTGCGCCGGGCAGGTCACCGGCGGGTACTTCGCCGACCCCGGTGTGCAGGACGTGCCGAACCTGGCCGAGCTGGGGTTCCCGTTCGCGGACGTCGAGCCCGACGGGGCTGCGGTCGTCGGCAAGCTGGCGGGCAGCGGAGGCGTCGTCTCCACTGCGACCGTGCGGGAGCAGTTGCTCTACGAGGTCACCGATCCGACCGGCTACCGCACGCCCGATGTCGTGCTGGATTTCCGCGCTGTGCAAGCGGAACGGGTCGGCGACGACCGGGTTCGGATCAGCGGCGCGGCCGGGCGTGCGCGCCCGGCGGAGCTGAAGGTGAGCGTCGGCTACCGCGCCGGGTACCGGGCCGAGTGCGGGATCAGCTACGCCGGGCCGAACGCCGCGCGGCGAGCGCGGTTGGCGGCCGACGTCGTCACCACCAGGTTGCGCGGGACCGGACTGCGCATCCGCGCCGATGTGCTTGGTGCGCTCGGGGATTCCGGCGAGCCGACGGATGAGTGCAGGCTGCGGGTGGCCGCGATGGCACCGGACCCGGAGTCCGCGGACGTGGTGTGCCACGAGGTCGAAGCCCTCTACACCAACGGACCCGCGGGCGGCGGCGGAGTCCGCACCGATGTCCGCGAGGTGATCGGGATCGTCTCGGCGTTCCTGCCCCGAGCGGACGTCGAATTCCGCGTGACCGTGTTGGAGGCCGACGGTGCTGCTGCATGACATCGCCCACTGCCGGGCCGGGGACAAGGGCGACACCTCGACGCTGTCGCTGTTCCCGCACCGCGACGAGGACTTCGCCCTGCTGGTCCGCGAGGTCACGGCCGACCGGGTCCGCGAACACCTCGCCGACCACATCCGAGGCGAGGTGTTGCGCTACGAACTGCCGAACCTCTGCGCCCTGCAATTCGTCTGCCGCCAAGCCCTGGACGGCGGCGTGACGACATCCCTAGCGCTGGACACCCACGGCAAAACCCTCAGCTCCCGCCTCCTGTCGATGTCCATCCGCCTCCCGCCAGGCGTGGCGAACCCGACTTGACCAGCGGAATCAGATGATCCAATGCGGGAGATAACGGCGACCGAAGCCGGGCGGAACTTCTCGGCCCTGCTCGACGAGGCCGAACGTGGCGAGACGATCGTGGTGACTCGCGGCGGCGTGCGGGTCGCGACGTTTTCCCCCGCGTGGCGTTCCAACGGGGCAGCGCTGCTGGAAGTGTTCCGGCGCTGGCGTGAGTCGGGTGTGGCGGATGACGACTTCGCCTCCCGAGTGGCGGACGTTCGCGAAGCCGTTGACGAAGATCTGGATGTCGATCCGTGGAACGACTGCCGCATGGTCGGCCCGCATTGTCGAGTCCAGGCTGATTCGCTGCTCGACCACATGCGCCGAGATGAGCAGCGACGGCGTGCCGCCGCTGATGAACTCACGGCCCTCACGCAGGAAATGCGGCTGTACTGAGCGACCTTGTCGTCGTCCAAGACGCCAATGTCCTTTACCTGCGCTGGTTGACCGCCAGCCTCACCAGACGCCGCCTGTTCGACCGTTTCGGGGTCCTTATCGGTTATGCGACGGCGGTGCGGTCTGGCGTTGGTTTTCGGCTGGGAGGGGCACGCGGTTGCTCCGGAAGGCCCAGTTGGGGGCTTTCACCTGCGGTGTTGGTCACTCGGGTGGCGTAGCTGCGGGGCTCGATCGCGCGGTTCGTCCGGCTTAGACTCATGAGTTAGTGAACTCGTTCACAAGCGGGTTCCCGGGGCGGTCCACCGGGTCAGGTCGGGTCGCGCCGTGCGATGCACGAGCTCGAGGAGTGTCATGACCAGCGCCACCAGCCGCCGCCGACCGGACGACGACGCCGATGTGATCGTCGTCGGAGCCGGTCCGGCCGGATCGACGGCTGCGACGTACCTGGCCCGCGCGGGGCTGGACGTCCTGCTTCTGGAGAAGAGCGTCTTCCCCCGGGAGAAGGTCTGCGGCGACGGCATCACCCCGAGAGGCGTCAAGCAGCTCATCGACCTGGGCATCGACACCCGCGAGGAGGCGGGCTGGCTGCACAACCGGGGCCTGCGGGTCGTCGGTGGCGGCGTGCGCCTGGAGCTGGACTGGCCGAGCCTGGCCGCCTTCCCGCCCTACGGCGTGGTCCGACCGCGCAACGACTTCGACGACCTGCTGGCCCGCAACGCGCAGCGGGCCGGGGCACGGCTGCAGGAGCAGACCACGGTGTCCGCCGCGGTCACCGACGAGCGCACCGGCCGGATCACCGGCGTCGAGGCCAAGACCGGTCCGGACCGCACGCCGGTGCGCTACCGGGCGCCGCTGGTGCTGGCCTGCGACGGGGTTTCGGCGCGGTTGGCGCTGTCGGTGGGCATCGAGAAGCGCGACGACCGGCCGATGGGCGTCGCGGTGCGCCGGTACTACACCAGCCCGCGCACCAAGGACGACTTCCTGGAGTCGCACCTGGAGCTGTGGGACCGCTCGAACCCCGACCAGCCCAATCTGCTGCCGGGCTACGGCTGGATCTTCGGGATGGGGGACGGGACCGTCAACGTCGGTCTCGGCATCCTGTCCACCTCCAGCGCCTACGGCAAGACCGATTACCGCCAACTGCTGCGGTCCTGGCTCGACGGCACCCCGGAGGAGTGGGGGTTCCGGGAGCACAGCGCCACGGGCCGGATCGGCGGCGCGGCGCTGCCGATGGGCTTCAACCGGATGCCGCACTACCGCAACGGCCTGCTGCTCGTCGGCGACGCGGGCGGCATGGTCAACCCGTTCAACGGCGAGGGCATCGCCTACGCCATGGAATCCGCGGCGTTGGCGGCGCAATGCGTGGTGCACGCGTTGGCTCGTCCGGCGGGGCTGTCGCGGGAGCAGGCGCTGCGCCGGTACCCGACGGCGGTGCAGCAGGCACTCGGCGGCTACTTCCGGATGGGCAACATCTTCAGCAAGTTGATTGGCAATCCCGCCGTCATGCGGATGGCCACCAAGCACGGTCTACCGAGGACCACTCTGATGCGTTTCGTGTTGAAGCTGTTGGCAAATCTCTACGACGAGAAGGGTGGGGACGCGATGGACCGTGTGATCAGTGCCACTACTCGGCTGACACCTAGCGCCTGATGCTACGAGTCTGGTCAGATGTCCCGAGCAATGTGCGAGAACTCATAAAGTTAGGTTCGCCTCACTACGGAGTCGATACTTTCGACCGCATAGAGTGCGCAGCCGAAGCCGTAGATGTGTTCTGCGTCTCGGCGGGGGCCGTCGAAGGAGGGCAGCGGAGTGCTCGATCCCTACATCCCGCTGGTGCTGATGTTCGCGCTGGCGCTCGCGTTCGCGGTGTTCTCCGTCGCGATCGCGCCCCTGGTCGGACCCCGCCGGTACAACAAGGCGAAGCTCGATGCCTACGAATGCGGTATCGAGCCGTCGCCGCAGCCGGTCATCGGCGGCGGCCGGATGCCGGTCGCCTACTACCTGACCGCGATGTTGTTCATCTTGTTTGACATCGAAATGGTCTTCCTCTACCCGTTCGCGGTCTCGGCGGACGCCCTCGGCCTGTTCGGCGTGGTCGAGATCGTGCTGTTCATCGCAACTGTCGGGTTCGCCTACGTCTACGTGTGGCGACGCGGCGGCCTGGACTGGAACTAGGGCGTCGGCGACTAACGGACTAGCCGCAGCGACGCGGGAAGGAGTGCCGGGGTATGGGGCTTGAGGAGCAGTTGCCTAACGGCATCCTGTTGGCCAACGTGGAAAAGCTCGTCAACTGGACCCGGAAGACGTCGATGTGGCCCGCGACGTTCGGGTTGGCCTGCTGCGCGATCGAGATGATGACCGTCGGCGGTTCCCGCTACGACATCGCCCGCTTCGGCATGGAGCGGTTCTCCGCTACCCCGCGCCAGGCCGACCTGATGATCGTCGCCGGGCGGGTGACCAACAAGATGGCGCCGGTGCTGCGGCAGATCTACGACCAGATGCCCGAACCGCGCTGGGTGCTGGCGATGGGCGTGTGCGCCTCCAGCGGCGGCATGTTCAACAACTACGCGGTGGTGCAGGGCGTGGACCACGTCGTGCCGGTGGACATGTACCTGCCGGGTTGTCCGCCGCGACCGGAGATGTTGCTGGACGCGATCCTCAAGCTGCACGCCAAGATCATGGACGAGCCGATCAACGCCAAGCGGGCACAGCTGAAGCTGGAGAGCGGCGAGCGCACCCCGATGATCCCGTCCTCCGAGCGGTACGCGCCGAAGAACTGGGCGCAGCGGCGGCGGGCCGAGAAGCAGCAGGCCAAGCAGCGCCGCGAAATGGGTTCCGATCCGTCGTTGGGGGCGTTGGACGCAGCGCCGAAGCGTCCCCGCGAGCTCAAAGCGGGCAGGTGAGTTCCGTTGGCAGACGAAGAGTTCACGCAGCAGTCCGGAGCGGTCGAGGCGGCCCGGCAGGAGCCCGCGCCGGTTTCCGGTCGGGCCCGCCAGGGCATGTTCGGGGTGCGCGGCACCGGTGACACTTCCGGCTACGGCGGCCTGCGGCTCCCGGCCTACGTGCCGCCCGCGGCGGAACGGCCCTACGGCGGTTGGTTCGACGAGGTCGCCGACAGCCTCTTCGAGGCGCTGCGGGAGAAGGGCCTGCCCGCCGACACCGTGCAGCAGGTGGCAGTCGACCGCGGCGAGATCACCTTCTACGTGCGCCGGGATCACCTGCTGGAGGTCTGCCGGACGCTGCGGGACGACCCGGCGCTGCGCTTCGAGCTGTGCAGCTCGGTGTCCGGTGTGGACTACGGGCCGGAGGTGCCGCAGCGGCTGCACTCGGTCTACCACCTGACATCGATGACGTACCGGCGCCGGATCCGGGTCGAAGTCGCGTTGGAGATCGACGATCCGCACGTGCCGTCGGTCGTTGCGGTCTACCCGACCGCGGACTTCCAGGAGCGCGAGACCTGGGACATGTTCGGCATCGTCTACGACGGGCACCCGGCGCTGACCCGGATCCTGATGCCCGACGACTGGGACGGCCACCCGCAGCGCAAGGACTACCCGCTCGGCGGGATCCCGGTGGAGTACAAGGGCGCCGAGATCCCACCGCCCGACCAGCGCAGGGCGTACTCGTGATGAGCGCGCGGCGGACCGGGCAACGGCAGCACACCGTGGAGAGGTGCTGGAGATGACTACCGAACCATTGGCCGACACCGGTTTCGGCGACCCGTACACCGCGGAGTCGCGGGAGACCACCGAGGGCCGGATCTTCACCGTCACCGGCGGCGACTGGGACGAGTTCATCGATGAGACCGCCGGTGAGGAACGGGTCGTCATCAACCTCGGCCCGCAGCACCCGTCCACGCACGGCGTGCTGCGACTGGTGCTGGAGTTGGAGGGCGAGACGGTCACCAAGGCCCGTTCGGTGATCGGCTACCTGCACACCGGCATCGAGAAGAACACCGAGTACCGCACCTGGACGCAGGGCGTCACGTTCGTGACGCGGATGGACTACCTGGCCCCGCTGCACAACGAGGCCGCCTACTGCATGGCGGTGGAGAAGCTGCTGGGCATCGAGGCGCCGAAGCGGGCCCAGACGTTCCGGGTGCTGCTGATGGAGCTCAACCGGATCTCCTCGCACCTGGTGTTCCTGGCCACCGGCGCGATGGAGCTGGGCGCCACCACCGGCATGACCTACGGCTTCCGCGAGCGCGAAGAGGTCCTGCACCTGCTGGAGTTCCTGACCGGGCTGCGGATGAACCACGCGTTCATCCGACCCGGCGGCGTCGCCCAGGACCTCCCGGTGGACTACCGGGAGAAGATCCTGAACTTCGTCAAGGTGATGGACAAGCGGCTGCCGGACTACGACAAGCTGTTCACCGGCCAGCCGATCTGGAAGCAGCGCCTGAAGGACGTCGGCTACCTGCCGCTGGACGGCGCCCTGCAGCTCGGTGTCACCGGCCCGCTGCTGCGCGCCGCCGGACTGGCCTGGGACCTGCGCAAGATCCAGCCGTACTGCGGTTACGAGGAGTACGACTTCGAGGTCCCCACCAGCACCGACGCCGACTGCTACGCCCGGTACTGGCTGCGGCTGGAGGAGATCCACCAGTCGTTGAAGATCATCCGGCAGTGCGTGGAGAAGTTCGAGCCCGGCCCGCACATGGTGGAAGACGCCAAGGTCGCCTGGCCCGCGAAGCTGAGCATCGGCCCGGACGGCATGGGCAACTCGTTGGAGCACGTCCGCAAGATCATGGGTCAGTCGATGGAGTCGCTGATCCACCACTTCAAGCTGGTGACCGAGGGCTTCGACGTGCCGCCGGGCCAGGTGTACGTGCCGATCGAGTCGCCGCGGGGGGAACTCGGCTACCACGTGGTCTCCGACGGCGGCACCCGGCCGATGCGGGTGCACGTGCGGGAACCCAGTTTCGTGAACCTGCAGGCGATGCCCGCGATGTGCGAAGGCGGACTGGTGGCCGACGTGATCGCGTCGGTCGCCTCCATCGACCCGGTGATGGGCGGGGTGGATCGATGACCGAGCAGTTCGAGTTCACCGAGAACGAGGGAAAGGTCGTGCACGGCACTGCTGACACCTCGGTGTTCGGTGAAGAGGTGCGCGCCGACGCGAAGCAGATCGTCGCGCGGTACCCGGAGTCCCGGTCGGCGCTGCTGCCGATGCTGCACCTCGTGCAGTCCGTGCAGGGGTACGTCAGCACCGCGGGCATCGAGTTCTGCGCCGAGCAGTTGGCACTGTCCACCGCGGAGGTCAGCGCGGTCGCGACGTTCTACACCATGTACAAGCGCAAGCCCTGCGGGCAGCACCTGGTGAGCGTCTGCACCAACACGATGTGCGCGGCGCTCGGCGGCGACTCGATCTACCGGAAGCTCAGCGAGCACCTGGGAGTCGGGCACGACGAGACCGCTGGCACACCGGGCGAAACGGGCTCGATCACCCTGGAACACGCCGAGTGCCTGGCGGCCTGCGACCTCGCGCCGGTGTTGCAGGTCAACTACGAGTACTACGACAACCAGTCGCCCGAGACGGCGCTGGAACTCGTGAAGGCGTTGCAGCGCGGGGAGAAACCGGCACCGACGCGTGGTCCGGAGCTGTCCGACTTCCGCGGCGCCGAGCGCCAGCTGGCGGGCTTCTTCGACGACCTGGAGTCCACTGTGGCTGGACCTTCGGCGGCGGTCGAAACGCTGCGCGGCGCACAGTTGGCCCACGAGCGCGGCTGGACCGCGCCGAGCATGCCCGACGACGTGGCACTGCCGCCGCTGCCGGAGAAGAAGTGAGGGTGGCCATGACCGAACCCAGCACCAGCCCGGTGACCCCGGTACTGACCAAGCGGTGGCTGTCGCCGAACTCCTGGACGCTGCGCACCTACGAGCAGCTGGAGGGCTACACCGCGCTGCGCAAGGCCCTGAAAGCGCACCCCGACCAGCTCATCGAACTGGTCAAGGCCTCCGGGCTGCGCGGTCGCGGTGGTGCCGGGTTCCCGGCCGGGGTCAAGTGGAGCTTCATGCCCAAGGACCCGGTCAAGCCGCACTACCTGGTCATCAACGCCGACGAGGGCGAACCGGGAACCTGCAAGGACATCCCGCTGATGATGGCCGACCCGCACTCGCTGATCGAGGGCTGCGTCATCGCCAGCTACGCGATGCGCGCCAACCACTGCATGATCTACGTGCGCGGTGAGGCGCTGCACCCGATCCGGCGGCTGAACAACGCGGTCCGCGAGGCGTACCAGGCCGGTTACCTGGGCAAGAACATCCTTGATTCCGGTTTCGACCTGGACATCGTGGTGCACGCGGGCGCGGGCGCCTACATCTGCGGCGAGGAGACCGCGCTGCTCGACTCGCTGGAGGGCAAGCGCGGGCAGCCGCGGTTGAAGCCGCCGTTCCCGGCCGCCGCCGGGCTCTACGCCTGCCCCACCACGGTGAACAACGTCGAGACGATCGCCTCGGTGCCGTTCATCGTCAACGGTGGCGCCGACTGGTTCCGCACGATGGGCAGCGAGAAGTCGCCCGGCCCGAAGATCTACTCGATCTCCGGGCACGTCGAGCGCCCCGGCCAGTACGAGGCGCCGCTGGGCACCACGCTGCGCGAGCTGCTGGAGCTGGCGGGCGGCATGAAGGACGGCATCCCGCTGAAGTTCTGGACGCCGGGCGGGTCGTCGACCCCGCTGTTCACCGCCGAGCACCTGGACGTGCCGCTGGACTTCGAGGGCGCGGCCGAGGCCGGGTCGATGCTGGGCACCACCGCGGTGATGGTGTTCAACGAGACGGTTTCGGTGCCGTGGGCCGTGATGAAGTGGACCCAGTTCTACGAGCACGAGTCCTGCGGCAAGTGCACGCCCTGCCGGGAAGGCACCTACTGGCTGGCGCAGGTGCTGGAGCGGATGGTCGACGGGCACGGCACCGAGGAGGACATCGACACCCTCCTGGACGTCTGCGACAACATCTTCGGCCGCTCGTTCTGCGCCCTCGGCGACGGCGCGGTCAGCCCGATCACCAGCGGTATCAAGTACTTCCGCGAGGAATTCCTCGCGTTGTGTGAACGCAACAAGGCGGAATCCGCACTCGTAGGAGCGGCCCGATGACGGTGGCACCAGAAGCAGAGACCCGTCCGCTGCCGGAGGGTTACGTCCGCCTGACCATCGACGGCATCGAGGTGGACGCGCCCAAGGGCGAGCTGTTGATCCGCACCGCCGAGCGGATGGGCATCACCATCCCGCGGTTCTGCGACCACCCGCTGCTGGACCCGGCCGGGGCCTGTCGGCAGTGCTTGGTCGATGTCGAGATGGGCGGGCGGCCGATGCCCAAGCCGCAGGCGTCCTGCACCATGACCGTCGCCGACGGCATGGTGGTCCGGACGCAGCGGACCTCGCCGGTGGCGGACAAGGCGCAGCAGGGCGTGATGGAACTGCTGCTGATCAACCACCCGCTGGACTGCCCGATCTGCGACAAGGGCGGCGAATGCCCGCTGCAGAACCAGGCGTTGAAGCACGGCCGCGCCGAATCGCGCTTCCACGACACGAAGCGGACCTTCGCCAAGCCGGTGCCGATCTCCTCGCAGGTGCTGCTGGACCGGGAACGGTGCGTGCTGTGCCAGCGCTGCACCCGGTTCTCCAAGCAGATCGCCGGGGACCCGTTCATCGAGCTGTTGGAGCGCGGGGCGTTGCAGCAGATCGGCATCGGCGAGCAGAAGCCGTTCCAGTCGTACTTCTCCGGCAACACCATCCAGATCTGCCCGGTCGGGGCGCTGACCAGCGCGGCCTACCGGTTCCGGTCCCGGCCGTTCGACCTGGTGTCCACGCCCGGCCAGTGCGAGCACTGCGCATCCGGCTGCGAGATCCGCAACGACTGGCGGCGCGGCAAGGTGATGCGCCGGTTGGCCGGGGACGACCCGGAGGTCAACGAGGAGTGGATCTGCGACAAGGGCCGGTTCGCCTTCCGCTACGCCACCGCGGACGACCGGATCACCCGGCCGCTGGTCCGGGAGAACGGCGAACTCCGCCCGGCGTCGTGGACCGAGGCGCTGCAGGTCGCCGCGAACGGGCTCGCCGAGGCTCGCGACGCGGGTGGTGTCGGGGTGCTGCCGGGCGGTCGGTTGACCGTCGAAGATGCTTACGCCTACTCGAAGTTCGCCCGAGTCGCGTTGCGCACCAACGACATCGACTACCGGGCGCGGGCGCACTCCGCCGAGGAGCTCCGGTTCCTGGAGTCCACTGTGGTGGGTGTGACGCCCGCAACCGGGGTGACCTACCGGGACTTCGAGTCCGCGCCAGCGGTGCTGTGCGTGGCGTTCGAGCCGGAAGAGGAATCGCCGATCGTCTTCCTGCGGCTGCGGAAGGCCGCCCGCAAGCACCAGACGAAGGTCTTCCACCTCGGCGCGTGGTCCTCGCCGGGCGTGGAGAAGACCACGGTCATCGTGCACGACGGCGGCCCGGTGCGCACCGGATCGCTGGTGCCGTGCGTGCCCGGTGGTGAGGGTGCCGCGCTGCGCAGCCTTCCGTCCGAAGTGGACGACGGGTTGCGGCAGGCCGGATCGGTCATCGTCGTCGGTGAGCGCGCCGCGGAGATTCCGGGGCTGTACTCGGAAGTGCTGCGCACCGCCGAGCGGACCGGTGCTCGGGTCGCCTGGATTCCGCGGCGGGCCGGGGAACGCGGCGCGATCGAAGTCGGCGCCCTGCCGACGCTGCTGCCCGGCGGTCGTCCGGTGGCGGATGCGGCCGCCCGTGCCGAACTTGAGCGGCAGTGGGGACTGGAATCCGGTGCCCTGCCCGCGACTTCCGGCCGCGACCTCACCGGAATCCTCACCGCGGCGGCCACCGGGGAACTCGCCGGGCTGGTCGTCGGTGGCGTCGACCCGAACGACCTGCCTGACCCGGCGCTGGCCGCGCGGGCGCTGCAACGCGCGGACTTCGTGGTCAGCCTGGAGCTGCGCCCCAGCGCGGTCACCGAGCACGCCGACGTGGTGCTGCCCATCGCGCCGAGCGTGGAGAAGTCCGGTAGCTACCTGAACTGGGAAGGCCGTCGCCGCGAGTTCCGCACCACCATCGAGGGCACCGGTGCCCTGCCGGACTGCCGGGTGCTCGACACCCTCGCGGTGGAGTTGGACGCGGACCTGTTCACCCAGACACCGGCCGCCGCAGCCGCCGAACTCGACCGCGTCGGACCGCACGTCGGCGCTCGGCTGCCCGCCCCGGACCAACCGGCGGCGCAGGCGCCGAGCCCCGGCCAGGGGCAGGCCGTGCTGGCGACTTGGCGGCAACTGCTCGACAACGGGTCGATGCAAGCCGACGAGCCGAACCTGGCGGGCACCGCCCGGCGAACCGTCGCGGTGCTCGCACCGCGCACCGCGCAGCGGATCGGGCTCGGCCCCGCGCAGCTCGTCGAGGTCCGCACCGCCAAGGGCGCGGTCGTGCTCGCCGCGGAACTCGCCGAGATGCCCGACGACGTCGTGTGGCTGCCCGCTGACTCCGGGTCGTCGAAGGTGCACCGGACGCTGGGCGTCGGCCACGGCGCGCTCGTCGACATCGCCGCGACGACTCCGTTGCCGACTGCCTTCGGCAATGGCCAAGCGCCCGCCGCTGACGGCGGTGCGTCCCACCTCGACGGGGGGAGAGCATGACCAGAACCGCGGAACTGCTCGCCGACGATCCGCTCTGGCTGATCGCGCTGAAGGTCGTGGTGATCTTCGTCTTCCTGGTCGTCATGACACTGCTGACGATCTGGGCGGAGCGCCGGGTGATCGGCAGGATGCAGCACCGGCCGGGCCCCAACCGGGCGGGTCCGTTCGGGATCCTGCAGTCGCTGGCCGATGGTCTGAAGCTGGCGTTCAAAGAGGACATCCGGCCGGTGCTGGCCGACAAGTGGGTGTACTTCCTGGCCCCGGTGATCTCGGCAACCCCCGCGCTGGTGTCGTTCGCGGTGATCCCGATCGGCCCCGAGGTCACCATCTTCGGCGAGCGCACCGCGCTGCAACTGGTCGACCTGCCGGTCGGCTTGCTGGTCGTGCTGGCCTGCGCCTCGATCGGGGTGTACGGCATCGTGCTGGCCGGTTGGGCTTCCGGCTCGCCGTACCCGCTGCTCGGTTCGCTGCGCTCGGCCGCCCAGGTCATCTCCTACGAGATCGCGATGGGCCTGTCGTTCGTCGCGGTGATCATGTACGCGGGCACGCTGTCCACCTCGGGCATCGTCGAAGCGCAGGCGGACGGCTGGTTCTTCCTGCTGCTGCCGTTCAGCTTCGCCGTCTACGTGGTGTCCATGGTCGGGGAGACCAACCGCGCGCCGTTCGACCTGCCGGAAGCGGAGTCGGAACTGGTCGGCGGTTTCCACACCGAGTACTCGTCGCTGAAGTTCGCGCTGTTCTTCCTCGCCGAGTACATCAACATGGTCACCGTCTCGGCCTTGGCGACCACGCTGTTCCTCGGCGGCTGGCACGCCCCGTGGCCGCTGTCGCTGATCGGCGACGGGGTGCTCAACACCGGCTGGTGGCCGGTGCTGTGGTTCCTCGGCAAGACGTTGGCGTTCCTGTTCTTCTTCATCTGGCTGCGCGGCACGCTGCCCCGCCTGCGCTACGACCAGTTCATGAACCTCGGCTGGAAGCTCCTGGTCCCGCTGAGCCTGGTGTGGATCATCGCGGTGACCGTGATTCGCGCGCTGCGCAACGAGGAGACGGTGACCTCGCAGCAGTTCCTCATCGGCGGCGGCATCGTCATCGCGGTCCTGCTGGTGGCCACGTTCCTGATCCCGGACCGCAAACCGGCCAAGGACACCGACGAGGTTCCGCTGGCTGGCAGCGGCTACCCGATTCCGCCGCTGGATCTGGAAGTCCCCAAGACCCCGCCGCGTCGCACCCCGGCGCGCAGCGGTGCCGCGGGCGAGGTCGCGGGCCCGCAAGGCGAGGAGGCGCCTCATGGGAATGTTTGATCCGATCAAGGGCTTCGGCGTCACCTTCGCCACGATGTTCAAGAAGGTCGTCACCGAGGAGTACCCGGAGGTCAAGAAGATCCCGGCGCCCCGGTTCCACGGCCGCCACCAGCTCAACCGGCATCCGGACGGGCTGGAGAAGTGCGTGGGCTGCGAGCTGTGCGCGTGGGCGTGCCCGGCCGATGCGATCTTCGTGGAGGGCGGGAACAACACCGAGGAAGCCCGCTACTCGCCCGGTGAGCGCTACGGCAAGGACTACCAGATCAACTACCTGCGCTGCATCGGCTGCGGGCTGTGCATCGAGGCGTGCCCGACGCGGGCGCTCACGATGACCAACGAGTACGAAACCGCCGACGACAACCGCCAGGACCTGATCTACACCAAGGCGGACATGCTGGCGCCGCTGCTGCCCGGTATGGAGCAGCCGCCGCACCCGATGCGGCTGGGCGACGACGAGCAGGACTACTACGTGCGTGGTCCCGAACTCGCCCGGCAGCGCGGGGTTCCGGCCGAGCAGACGGTCGAGTCCGGGCACGAGGAGGCCGGGA
Source organism: Saccharopolyspora soli (assembly GCF_022678645.1). Classification (GTDB taxonomy): domain Bacteria; phylum Actinomycetota; class Actinomycetes; order Mycobacteriales; family Pseudonocardiaceae; genus Saccharopolyspora; species Saccharopolyspora soli. Next base: position 92,362 of record NZ_JALBWV010000006.1, read on the forward strand.
GATGACCTTCGAAGCGGCGCAGTTCCTCGCGCAGGCCCCGAGCGGGGTAGTCGGCACCGGTGAGGCGGTGGCCTTCTGGGTGCTGGGTCCGCTCGCGCTGGTCGGCGCGCTGGGCATGGTCTTCGCGCGCAACGCGGTGCATTCCGCGCTGTGGCTGGTGTTGACGATGCTCTGCCTCGGCGTGCTCTACATGGCGCAGAGCGCCCCGTTCCTGGGGTTCACCCAGATCATCGTCTACACCGGCGCGATCATGATGCTGTTCCTGTTCGTGCTGATGATGGTCGGCCGGGACTCCTCGGACTCGGTGGTGGAGGTGCTGCGCGGCCAGCGGTTGTGGGCCGGGATCGGCGGCATCGGCCTGGCGGCCCTGTTGGTGTCCGGGCTGGCGCGGGCGCTCACCTCGGTGCAGCCCGCCGCGCCGCTGGACCCGTGGACACCGGCTGGCGGTGGCGCGGGCGGACTCGGTCGGTTGATCTTCACCGACTACCTGTTCCCGTTCGAGCTGACCTCCGCGCTGCTGATCACCGCCGCGGTGGGCGCGATGGTGCTGGCCTACGGCGGCAAGGGCCGCGGCCCGCGGTTGAGCCAGAAGGAACGGGCCAACGCCCGCTTCCGCGGTGCCCGCCCGTCACCGCTGCCCGGTCCCGGCGTGTACGCCACGGCGAACTCGGTGGCCGTGCCCGCGCTGCTGCCGGACGGCTCGGTGGCTCCGGAGTCGCTGTCCGAGCTGTTGGAGAACCTGCCCGCGGACCAGTTCAGCGAGGAGCGACGGGCCGTCGCGGGTGCTGAGCCTGGGCCCGATCCGCATGCCCTGACCGGCGAGCATCCCGAGCCGGAGCCCGAACCGCAGAGTCCGGACTTCCCGCCGCACGCCGGTGGGAACGGTGTGCACCGCAACGGCACCGGCCAGGAGTCCGGGCACGTCTCCTCCGAGGAGGTCCGGCAGTGACCCCCACGTACTACCTGCTGCTGTCGGCGTTGCTGTTCAGCATCGGTGCCATCGGCGTGCTGGTGCGGCGCAACGCGATCGTGGTGTTCATGTGCATCGAGCTGATGCTCAACGCGGTCAACCTGACGCTGGTGACCTTCGCCCGCATCGAGGGTTCGGTGCACGGGCAGGTCATGGCCTTCTTCGTGATGGTGGTCGCGGCGGCCGAGGTGGTGGTCGGTCTGGCCATCATCATGTCGATCTTCCGGACGCGTCGCTCGGCCTCGGTCGATGACGCCAACCTGCTGAAGTACTGAGAGGGCGCGTGGTGACGGCAATGACTCCTACCGGGGCCTTCCTCGCCGGGGACACCCCGGACGTGATCAGCGCGGCCGGAGCGGTCCAGCAGAACGCCTGGCTGCTGGTCGCGTTCCCAGCGCTTGGCGCGTTGGTCCTGCTCGTCGCCGGGCGCCGGGCCAACGGCTGGGGGCACATCCTCGGCTGCGCCACGGTGATCGCGTCCTTCGTCTACGGCGTGCTGCTGTTCAGCTCCATCGCCGGGCTTCCCGAGAGCGCTCAGGTGCGGGAGCTCCAGCTGTTCTCCTGGATCCCGGTCAACGCCCTGCAGGTCGACTTCGGGCTGCGACTGGACCCGCTGTCCATGGTGTTCGTGCTGCTGATCACCGGTGTGGGCTCGCTGATCCACATCTACTCGATCGGCTACATGGCGCACGACCAGGAAGGCCGCACCGGACGGGACAACACCGAGCGCCGCCGGTTCTTCGGCTACCTCAACCTGTTCGTGGCCGCGATGCTGGTCCTGGTGCTGGGCAACAGCTTCGTGACGCTGTACCTGGGTTGGGAAGGCGTCGGCCTGGCCTCGTACCTGCTGATCGGCTTCTGGCAGAGCCGACCGTCGGCGGCCGCGGCGGCGACCAAGGCGTTCGTGATGAACCGGGTCGGCGACATCGGCCTAGCGCTGGCGATCTTCCTGCTGTTCGCGAACCTCGGCACCACGCAGTACAGCGAGGTCTTCGCCCGCGCCGGAGAGCTCTCCCCGGGCGTGCTGCTGGCGATCACCTTGCTGCTGTTGCTGGGTGCCTGCGGCAAGTCCGGCCAGGTGCCGCTGCAGGCGTGGTTGCCGGACGCGATGGAGGGCCCGACCCCGGTGTCCGCGCTCATCCACGCCGCGACGATGGTCACCGCTGGCGTGTACCTGGTCGCGCGGTCCAACCCGCTGTTCACGCTCTCGCCCGGCGGGCAGTTGGCGGTCACCATCGTCGGCGCGGTGACGCTGCTGGTCGGCTGCATCATCGGGTGCGCCTACGACGACATCAAGAAGGTGCTGGCGTACTCCACGGTCAGCCAGATCGGCTACATGATGCTCGCCGTCGGGCTAGGCCCGGCCGGGTACGCGCTGGGAATCATGCACCTGCTCACCCACGGTTTCTTCAAGGCCGGGCTGTTCCTCGGTGCCGGGTCGGTGATGCACGGCATGAACGACGAGGTCGACATGCGCAAGTTCGGCGGCCTCTACCGGTTCATGCCGATCACCTTCGCCACCTTCGGGCTGGGTTACCTGGCGCTGATCGGATTCCCGTTCCTGTCCGGGTACTACTCGAAGGACGCGATCATCGAGGCGGCGTTCGGCCAGGACGGCTGGCGCGGCTGGGTCTTCGGCGGTGCGGCCATGCTGGGCGCTGGGATCACCGCGTTCTACATGACCCGCTTGGTGCTGATGACGTTCTTCGGCGCGAAGCGCTGGGAGAACCTGAAGGCCAGCAACGGCAAGGACTTCCACCCGCACGAGTCGCCCGCGGTGATGACCGCGCCGATGATCCTGCTGGCCGTCGGTTCGGTCGCGGCGGGCATGTTCTTCGCCGGTGGCGATCGGCTGGTCGGGTTCCTGGCGCCGTCGCTGGGCGAGTTGCAGGAGGCCGAGCACACCGCGATCCCGCACGCCATGATCCCGGTGCTCACCGTGGCGATCTCCGCGCTGGGCGCGCTGATCGCCTGGCTGGTGGTCGGGCGCAAGCCGGTGCCGGTGGAGCGTCCGGTGCGGGTGTCGCCGATCGTCCGCGCGGCGCGGGCGGACCTGGGCGGCAACGCGCTGAACAACCTGCTGGCGGTGCGGCCGACGTTCGGCCTGTCCCGCGGTCTGGTCACCGTGGACGACAAGGCCGTCGACGGCACGGTCAACGGCATCGTCGGGTTCCTGGGCTTCAGCTCCGGGCGGTTGCGCCGCTTGCAGACCGGTTTCGTCCGGTCCTACGCCCTGTCCATGCTCTTCGGCGGCATCGTGGTGATCGCCGCCCTACTGGCGGTGGGGATCCCGACATGACAACGCACCCAGCCCCCATTTCTGCCCACGCGGCTTCGGGTGAGCTCCGGGAGGAGATCCGATGACCCTGCTCGTCGCACTGATCCTGCTGCCGATCGTCGGGTCGGTGGTGGTGGCGTTGCTGCGCGGCCACGCGGCGGCGGCCAAGTGGACCGCGCTCGGATTCTCCTTGGTGGAGCTGGTGATCGCGATCGCCGCGTGGGTCGCCTACGACCCGACCGGGCCGCGGTTGCAGCTGACCAGCTCGGTGGAGTGGATCCCGGCCTTCGACATCCGCCTCTCGCTCGGCGTGGACGGCATCGCGCTGGTGATGGTCGCGGTGATCGCGCTGCTCACCCCGCTGGTGCTCGGCTACAGCTGGGGCGAGCGGCTGCCCGCCGGTCGCACCCACGGCGGCTTCTTCTCGCTGCTGCTGCTGGAACAGGCCCTGACGGTGGCGGTGTTCGCCGCGACCGACGTGTTCCTGTTCTACGTGCTCTTCGAGATCATGCTGATCCCGATGTACTTCCTCATCGGTGGCTACGGCGGCGAGAACCGCACCTACGCGGCGGTGAAGTTCTTCCTGTACTCCTTCCTTGGCGGCCTGATCATGCTGGCCTCGGCGATCGGCGCGTACGTCTACTGCGCGCAGGTCACCGGCCGGGGCACGTTCGACTGGGCCACGCTGGTGCCGGTGCTCTCCGACGCCCCGACCAGCGTGCAGGTGTGGCTGTTCCTCGGGTTCTTCACCGCGTTCGCCATCAAGGCCCCGCTGATCCCGTTCCACACCTGGCTGCCGGATGCCGCGCAGCAGGCGCCGATCGGCGTCGCGGTGATCGTGGTCGGCGTGCTCGACAAGGTCGGCACCTTCGGCTTCCTGCGCTACAGCCTGCCGCTGACGCCGCAGGCGTCGCAGCTGCTCGCCCCGCTGGTGCTGGTGCTCGCGGTGCTCGGCGTGCTCTACGGCTCGTTGCAGGCGTTCGGGCAGACCGACTTCAAGCGCTTCATCGCCTACGTGTCGATCGCGCACTTCGGCTTCATCGCGCTCGGCGTGTTCGCGTTCACCTCGCAGGCGCAGGTCGGCGCGGTGTCGTACATGATCAACCACAGCATCGCGACCGGCATGCTGATCCTGGTGATCGGCATGGTGATCAGCCGCGGCGGCTCCACCCGGATCGCCGACTACGGCGGCATGGCGAAGGTGACGCCGCTGCTGGCGGGCACGCTGCTGATCGCCGGGCTGAGCACCCTGTCGCTGCCCGGCACGAACTCGTTCATCAGCGAGTTCCTGGTGCTCATCGGCGCTTTCGAGACCCGGCCGGTGTACGCCGCGCTGGCCACCGTCGGCATGGTCCTGGCGGCCGTCTACGTGCTGTGGATGTACCAGCGGACGATGCAGGGCCCGGTGCGCGGCGACGCGCTGCTGGGCACCGCGGGCGGGCCGGGCGCGGTGACCGACCCGAACCGGTCGGGTGCGCACCGGCTGCGGGTGGCCGACCTGGGCGCCCGCGAGATCGTGGTGCTGGCCCCGCTGATCGTGCTGGTGCTCGCGTTGGGTTTCTACCCGAAACCGGTGTTGGACGTGATCAACCCGTCGGTCGCGGCAACCATGAGCGAGGTCGGCGTCACCGACCCCGTGACCTCGCAGGGAGGTAACTGACAGTGCGTGTTCAGACGCAGCTGCCGTCCGTCGAGATCCCGCCGATCGACTACGCGGCCATCGCTCCGGTCCTGGTGATCCTCGGCGCGGCCTGCCTGGCGATCCTCGTCGAGGCGTTCCTGCCGCGACACCAGCGCTGGTCGGTGCAGGTCGGGTTGAGCCTGGTGGCGATCGTGGTCGCCGGGGTGTCGCTGGCGATGTACGCCCGCCAGGGCGGCACCGGGGTCACGACGCTGGCCGACACCCTGGCGATCGACCCGCCCACCCTGTTCCTGTGGGGCACCCTGCTCGCGCTCGGGCTGGCGGCGATCCTGCTGATCGCGGACCGCTCGGTGGAGCCGGGTGGCGCGTTCGTCGCGGAGTCGCGGGCAGCCGACGGGCCGGGCGCGATGAGCCGCGCGGCCGCTTCCGTCGCGGGGATGCGCACCGAGGTCTTCCCGCTCGCCCTGTTCTCGCTCGGCGGGATGATGGTGTTCTGCGCGGCGAACGACCTGCTGACCATGTTCATCGCGCTGGAGGTGCTGAGCCTGCCGCTCTACCTGATGTGCGGGTTGGCCAAGCGGCGTCGCCTGCTGTCGCAGGAATCGGCGGTCAAGTACTTCCTGCTCGGCGCGTTCGCCTCGGCGTTCTTCCTGTACGGCCTGGCCCTGCTCTACGGCTACTCGGGCTCGGTGAAGCTGCAGGCGATCGCGGACGCCACGGCCGGTTCGGAGCGCTCCGACACGCTGCTGTTCGCCGGGCTGGGCCTGCTGCTGGTCGGCCTGCTGTTCAAGGCGTCGGTCGGCCCGTTCCACACCTGGACCCCGGACGTCTACCAGGGCGCGCCTACCGCGGTGACCGGTTTCATGGCCGCCTGCACCAAGGTCGCCGCGTTCGGCGGGATCCTGCGGGTGCTGCAGGTCGCGTTCCAGGCGTCCAGCTGGGAGTGGCGCGGTGTGCTGTGGGCGGTCGCGATCGCCTCGATGGTCATCGGCGTGGTGCTCGGCCTGACCCAGCGCGACATCAAGCGGATGATCGCCTACTCGTCCGTCGCGCACGCCGGGTTCATGCTGATCGGATCGCTGGCGCTGACCGGCAGCGGGCTGTCCGGCACGCTTTTCTACCTGCTGGCCTACGGTTTCACCACGATCGCTGTGTTCGGCGTGATCAGCCTGGTGCGCCGGGCCGATGGTGAGGCAACTCACCTGTCGGACTGGGCCGGGCTGGCCAAGCGCTCCCCGCTGGTCGCCGGGGTGTTCACCTTCCTGATGTTCGCCCTCGCCGGTATCCCGCTGACGAGCGGATTCGTCGGCAAGTTCGTGGTCTTCGAGGCCGCGTTGGCCGACGGCATGGCCCCGCTGGTGGTGATCGCCCTGGTGGCCAGTGCGGTTGCCGCGTTCTTCTACCTCCGTGTCATCGTGTTGATGTACTTCAACGAACCGGCCGCCGACGGCCCCACCGTCAGCGTGCCGGGTGCGTTCACGACAGCCGCGATCACGCTCGGTGTGGTCGTCACGCTGTTGCTGGGCGTGCTGCCGACTTTGGCGCTGGACTGGGCGAACGTCGGCGGCTTCGTGTCGTAGAGTGCTCGCCCGTAGGGCGATTCGGGGGAGCGAAGGCGACGGTGACGTGAGCAGGCCAGCGGGTGACCCGATCAGTGAGCTGAGCAGGGACGGATCGGGCGGGATCTACATCGCCGACGAGGCGTTGGCCGATTCGGTGCGGCAGGGCATGGCCCGGGTGGAGCGGCTGCTGCACGAGTCGGTGCAGAGCGAGTTCGAGTTCGCCACCCGCACCTCGCTGCACCTGGTGGAGGCCGGTGGCAAGCGGTTCCGGCCGCTGTTCACGCTGCTGGCGGCCCAGTTCGGCGACCCGGCGGCGGAAGAGGTGATCAAGTCCGCGGCTGTGATCGAGATGATCCACCTCGCCACGCTCTACCACGACGACGTCATGGACGAGGCGACCATGCGGCGCGGCGCGACCAGCGCCAACGCCCGCTGGGACAACTCGGTGGCGATCCTCACCGGGGACTTCCTGTTCGCCCAGGCTTCGCGGCTGATCGCCGACCTCGGCGCCCAGGCGGTCCGGCAGATGGCTGGCACCTTCGAGGCGCTGGTCACCGGGCAGATGCGGGAAACCGTCGGAGTCCCCGGTGACGAGGACGCCATCGAGTTCTACCTCAAGGTGATCTACGAGAAGACCGGTTCGCTGATCGCCACCGCCGGGCAGTTCGGCGCGTGGTTCTCCGGCGCCGACGAGGCGCACGTGCGCGCGCTGGAGCGGATCGGCCGGATCCTCGGCACCGCTTTCCAGATCTCCGACGACATCATCGACATCGCCTCCCCGGCCAACGAGTCCGGCAAGACGCCGGGCACCGACCTCCGGGAAGGCGTGCGGACGTTGCCGATGCTGTACGCGCTGGCCGATGCGGGCGCCGACCCGCGGCTGCGCGAACTGCTGGCCCGGCCGCTGACCTCGGACGCCGAGGTCGACGAGGCCCTGGAACTGCTGCGCGCCTCGGACGGACTCACGAGAACCCGCGCCACCCTGGACGAATACGCCGACGACGCGCGCAAGGAACTCGCATCGCTGCCGGACATCCCGGCCCGCGAAGCGCTGTCGACGCTGTTCGACTACGTGGTGGCGCGGACCCGCTGAGCCGGTCCCGGCTGGTCCGGTGGGAGGTGAAGAGCAACCTCGAAGCACCCGCCGTCGTTGAACAACTGACAAATCCAACAGTGCTCGTGTGTCCGGAAAGTTGCGCTACAGCCACCCACATGTGTCACGAGCCGGTCAAGTTGGGCCTTGAGCCAGGCCCTCCGTGGTAGGTATCCCAGGGAGAACTGGCGGCGCCGCTGGAGCCCTTGAGGAGGGACATCGCTCGTGATCACCTGGTTGTTCACCCAGGTGTGGCTGTGGAGCCTCGCCTCGTTCGCGTTAGGTGTGCTGATCAACTGGCTGCTCTTCGTCCGGCCGTTGCGCCGCCGCCTGGCCGAGGTCACCGCGGCCTACCCGGAAGGCGAGTACGAGGACTACGAGTACGACCAGGCTGGCGGGTACGACGACCGGGCCTACGGCGAAGCGCCGTTGGACCTGGTTCGCCCGGCACCGCCGCGCTGGGACGTCGCAGACGAACCGACGATCGGCGACTGGGAGCGGCCGCCGCGAGCCTGGACGACCCCGGACCAACGCCCGAACGCGCAGCAGGAAACCGACAACACCTGGTTCCGGAAGTCGGCTGAGGAGGCCGCGCGCAGCGAGGCTGCCGCGCCCGTGAACTCCGCCGTGACGACCGTGCGACCGCAGACTCCGCCCGCGGCAGAGCCCCAGCCGGTCGCTCCCCCAGCGGAACAGTGGCCGAAGGCGGAGGCGGCCGAGACGACGAAGTCGTCGCAGGCACCTGCGAAGTCCGCCGAGGAGGTGGTGGCGGCCATCGCGGCGGAGGCCGCCGCCGAGTCCGCGAAGGCGGCTCCGGAGCAGGCGACGCCTTCGGAGACTGCGGAGGCCGCGGAGCGGGCCGACGCCGGGGAGTCGCGGATCTCCGGGCTGCTGCACGGCGCGGACGACGCGACGGAGTCGCGGTTGTCCGGGCAGTTGCGGTCGCTGTTCGAGTCGGTGGAGACGCCTGGCGAGGGCAAGGCGGCGGAGACGCCGTACGTGCCGCCGGTCGGTGCCGACGCGACGCAGGTGATTCCGAAGGTCGAGGACGGTAGCCCCGATGCGCCGCCACTGCCGCGGCGCACACCCGGTGCCGGGCCGCGGCCCGGTCGCGAAGCCAGCTCCGGGCCGATGATCAAGGGGCACTCGGCGTCCCGGCAGTACCACAGCCCGGAATCGCCGCAGTACGACGACATCGTCGCCGACGTCTGGTTCCGCACCGCCTCGGATGCGGAGATCGCCGGTTTCCAGCCCTGGAACGGTCAGCGCGCCACCTGATGCGGCTTCACTCCGGTTGGGGCTGGCGCTCCAGGAGTCGGGAGAGCACCACCGTGGACACCGTCCGGTTGACGAAGTCGACCGAGCGCAGCCGTTCCATCGCCTCTTCGAGGTGGTGGATGTCGGCCGCCCGCAGGTGCACGATCGCATCCGCCTGCCCGGACACCGTGTAGGCCGCGACGACCTCCGGCAGCGGCTCCAGCCCGGCGCGGATCCGGTGCGCCGGGACGTTGCCATCGCAGTGCACCTCCACGAACGCTTCGGTGCCCCAGCCCAGCGCTTCCGGGTCGACCACCGCGGTGAATCCTTGCAACACGCCCAGATCCAGCAGTTTGTCCACCCGCCGCTTCACCGCGGGCGCCGATAGTCCCACGTCAGCGCCGATCTCCGCGTAGCTCGCCCGCGCGTCGGCAACCAGGTGCGAAATGATTCGTTGATCCAAGGCATCCATACGCAACATTCTGCCGCAAGAAACGAACACAGCGTTGTTGATAGCTGCTCAAGTCAGCCCTTAGATTTCGATTCATGACGGTTATCGCCGGTCGGGCAGTGGAAACGCCCCTGTTGCCGAAGGCCACCACGAGGCACTACGTGATGTGCGCGCCGAAGTACTTCACCGTCGAGTACTCGATCAACCCGTGGATGGATCCGGGCACGCCGGTGGACGTCGACCTGGCGATGACCCAGTGGGAGACGCTGAAGCGCACCTACGAACGGTTCGGGCACCGCGTCGAAGTCGTCGAACCCCAGCCGGGGCTGCCGGACATGGTGTTCGCGGCCAACTCGGCGACCGTGATAGACGGCCGCGTGCTGGGCGCTCGGTTCCGGGCGCCGCAGCGGGCCGCCGAGGCCGAGCACTTCCGGCGCTGGTTCACCACCCGCGGCTACCGGAACCTGGTCATGCCGTCCCGGATCAACGAGGCGGAGGGCGATTTCGCCTGGACCGGCGAGGTGCTGCTGGCGGGCAGCGGGTTCCGCACCGACCCCGACGCGCACGCCGAGGCGCAGGAGGTGCTCGGGGTGCCGGTGGTGTCGCTGCAACTGGTCGATCCGCGCTACTACCACCTGGACACCGCGCTGTTCGTGCTGGAGCGCGGTGCGCGGGCGCAGATCGCCTACTACCCGGAGGCATTCTCCCCCGGATCGCGGCGGGTGCTGGACCGGATGTTCCCGGACGCCGTGATCGCCGACGCGGCGGACGCCGCCTGCCTGGGCCTCAACGGGGTCTCGGACGGCCAGCACGTGGTGCTGCCGATGGAGGCCACCGGCATCGCGGCGCAGCTGGCCGACCGCGGCTACGAACCGATCCTGCTGAACATCTCCGAACTCCGGAAATCCGGCGGCGGCCCGAAGTGCTGCACGCTCGAACTGCACGCTTGAGGGGGCGAGGGGGAGCACGACGGGCGCCGATCGGCGCCCTTCGTTGCCCGTGGCCGTTCGACGGGTCCAACAGCACCGCACGCGCCGCTGCGCAAGCCCCCATGTGACTTTCGCGTCATTGGCCACAGCCCGTCCGCTCAGTGGAACTACGACTCGCGCCCAGTCGTTTTTTAGGTGACCTTCGAATCACGTGGAAAGGTGTCACGAGAGGCCGACCGGATGCGCCCACTGGGCGCGGTCGGGCCCTTGGGCGGAGGCAGGCACGGTGCACAGTCACGTCAACGGTTTGAAAACCGCGCTGCTGCTCGGCGGCATGAGCGCGTTGGTGCTGTTGGTCGGGTCGATCTTCGGTCGAACCGGCTTGGTCATCGCATTCCTCGTGGCGCTCGGCATGAACGGCTACGCGTACTTCAACTCGGCCAACCTGGCCCTGCGCGCGATGCGCGCCCGGCCGGTGTCGGAGGCCGAGCAGCCCGCGATGTACCGGATCGTGCGGGAATTGGCGACCTCGGCCCGGCAGCCGATGCCCGCGCTCTACATCAGCCCGACCCGCGCCCCCAACGCCTTCGCCACCGGGCGCAACCCGCGCAACGCCGCGGTGTGCTGCACGGCCGGGATCCTCGAACTGCTCAACGAGCGCGAGCTGCGCGCCGTGCTCGGGCACGAGCTCTCGCACGTCTACAACCGCGACATCCTGATCTCCAGCGTGGCCGGAGCGTTGGCCAGCGTGGTCACCTTCCTGGCCAACTTCGGGCTGTTCTTCGGCATGTTCGGCAGCCAGGACGACGACCGCCCGAGCCCGTTCGCGATGCTGCTGGTCGCGTTGCTGGGCCCGATCGCGGCGGCCGTGGTGCAGATGGCTGTCAGCCGCTCCCGCGAGTACCAGGCCGACGCGTCGGGGGCGCAGCTGACCGGCGACCCGCTCGCGCTGGCGTCCGCGCTGCGCAAGCTGGAGCGCGGCACGCAGTTGGCGCCGCTGTCGCCGGAGCCGCAGCTGGTGTCGCAGTCGCACCTGATGATCGCCAACCCGTTCCGCCCCGGCGAACGGCTGACCCGGCTGTTCGCCACCCACCCGCCGATGGACGACCGCATCCGCCGCCTGGAGGGCATGGCGGGCCGCCAACTTCCCCCGGCCTGGTGACGGTTTGCAATTTCGCGAGAAATTGCGAACCGGTGGCGGTCAGCCGGTGGCGCCGGAGCGCCGGGCGACGTCCATGACGTACTGGCCGTAGCCGGATTTGGCGAGCTTGCTGCCGAGTTCCAAGCAGGCGTCGGCCGAGATGTAGCCCATCCGCAGGGCGATCTCCTCCAGACAGGCGATCCGCACGCCCTGCCGGTGCTCCAGGACCTGCACGAACTGCGAAGCCTCCACGAGCGAGTCGTGGGTACCGGTGTCCAGCCAGGCGAAGCCCCGGCCGAGTTGGGTCAGCCGCGCCCGGCCCTGCGCCAGGTAGGCGAGGTTGACGTCGGTGATCTCCAACTCGCCGCGCGCTGACGGGCTGAGTCCCTTGGCGATGTCCACCACGTCGTTGTCGTAGAAGTACAGGCCGGTGATGGCCAGGTTGGACCCCGGCTGCTCCGGTTTCTCCACAATGGACACCAGTTGGCCTGCGTCGTCCAGTTCGCCGACGCCGTAGCGCTGCGGGTCGCGCACCGGGTAGCCGAACAGCGTGCAGCCGTCGAGGTCCCGCACGCATTGCTGGAGGATCCGGGAAAAACCCTGCCCGTAGAAGATGTTGTCACCGAGCACCAGCGCCACCGGGTCTTCGCCGACGAAGTCCGCGCCGATCACGAAGGCTTCGGCGAGTCCGTTGGGCTCGGCTTGTTCGGCGTAGCTGATCCGGATGCCGAATTGGGACCCGTCACCGAGCAACCGCTGGAACAGCGGCATGTCCGCCGGGGTGGAGATGAGCAGCACGTCCCGGATACCGGCCAACATCAGCACCGACACCGGGTAGTAGACCATCGGCTTGTCGTACACCGGCAACAACTGCTTGGAAACGGCCTGCGTCAACGGGTGCAGCCGCGTCCCGCTGCCCCCAGCCAGCACGATCCCCTTCATCCGGATACCTCCAGCGGTGGTTTACCGGAAATTCTCGAATTGGAGCGCCGCGTCGAAATCGCTCGACTTCAGCAGCTGGATGACGGCCTGCAGGTCGTCCTTCTTCTTGCCGGAAACCCGCAACTGCTCGCCCTGGATCTGGGCTTGCACGCCCTTCGGGCCTTCGTCGCGGATCTTCTTGGTGATCTTCTTCGCGATGTCCTGCGAGATGCCCTGCACCACCTTGCCGGTGGCCTTGTAGAGCTGACCGGAGCTGGCCGGTTCGTCGAAGTCGACGGCCTTCAGCGAGATCCCCCGCTTGATCAGCTTCTCCTTGAAGACGTCGATCGCGGCCTTGCAGCGCTCCTCGGTCTCCGACTCCAGCACGACCGCGTTCTCCCCGGACCACTGGATCTTGGAGCCGGTACCGCGGAAGTCGAACCGGTTCGCCAACTCCTTGGCTGCCTGGTTCAACGCGTTGTCCACCTCTTGGTGGTCGACCTTGCTAACCACGTCGAAGGACGGGTTTGCCACCTTCTACCTCCCGTTGAGCCGAAACAGCGCGTGCCTCGCGGCGACACGCTACCGGGCACCGCTTGAGGCCGAGTGCAGGTCGCCAAGCGGGTGCGCGCAAAAAACCGACCCCGCAGCCAGCTCAGCTGGTCAACGGGGTCGGTCCGACGGGTGCCGGGTGGAGGATTCGAACCTCCGAAGCTTGCGCGGCTGATTTACAGTCAGCTCCCTTTGGCCGCTCGGGCAACCCGGCTTGCGCACCAGCTCCGCTGGCTTGCCAGAAAATGATACATACCGGCAACTACGCATTCCGAAGGGGGTTCAGTCCTGTTCGGGGCGGAGGACGAGCTCGTTGGCCTGCGCGAGGCCGCGGTCCAGCTCGGCGCGGGCCTCGTCCGGCAGTGCTTCGCGGAAGTTCGGCCCGGCTGCCTTGACCAGCACCATCAGCCGCTTCGCCAAGCCGCGAGCCTGGGTCAGGCGGATCTCGTCGGCCGCCAGGGTCCGCCGCGAATCCGCGATCAGCTTGCGGTAGCGGTCGTTGAGATCGCCATGTCCGTCGACGACGTCCAGCGCGCTCGCCAGATCCGCGAGTTCTGCCGTGCTGACCAGGACGGAATACGGATCGACCACGGCTGCGCAGCCTACGCGACGCACTTGGCGCATTGACGGCTACGTTGACCAGCAACGACAACGCCCGGCTAGCCTGGCGGTATGGCCATTGATCGGGCAGGTCGTGCGAAGCGGCGGCAGGCGCTGCGCGCCGCCGAACCAACCGCCGCGCAGCGATCTGCCGAACCAGGCCGCGGCGCCGGGGTGGCGTTGGGCGTCGAGGGCCTGTTCAGCGCCGGGGCCCGGCACCAGCTGGAGCACTTGGCGTGGGTGGAGGTGGTCAAGGAGGACGACCGCGAGGCGGGCGGACCTCTCGACCTCGACTCAGACGTCGTCCACCTGGAGCGCAAACAGCCGTAGAGCCCGGCTCACGGCTCTGCGGCCGACCAGCCCGTCCACCGGGACACCTGGGTCACGATCAACGTGCCGGTCGGAGGATTCTGCTGGTACTGCGGGTACTTCGCCACGAGCGCCGCCAGCAGGTCCGGCTGCTCGCCTGGTTCGGCCAGCACCGCCTCGCCGTCGGCGCGCACCCACCACAGGCGGGACCAGTCGTCCTCGTAGTGGTCGACGAGCAGCGCGACGTGCGGATTGCTGGCGATGTTGCGCAGCCGCTTGAGGTTCGTGGTGGTCTTCGGCTTGTGATCGACTGCGGTGACGATCACGGTTGCGCGCACCGCGAAGACCACCGGTACCAGGTGCGGTCGCCCCACGTCATCGGCGCTGGCCAGGTGTGCTGTTCGCGCTTGCTCGAACCAGGTACGTGCCTGCTGTTGGCTGATGCGCATGGTCCGGTCCGATCCGTATTTTCGAAGGGTGCGTTCGAGCGCTCCACCCACTCCAGGGTCCGCCACCGTCGTCGACCCCGGCTACCGCGATCAGCTCTACTGGCTGCGCTACCAGGACTTCTTCCCCGGTGCGCTCCGGCTCACCCAGGAAAACGCGCCCGCCGAGCAGTGGTGGTCGTGGCGCGGCATGTCGGTGCACGTCGACCGCGTCGCGCGGGCGGGTGCCCCGGCCAAGCTGATCGCGTTGCACGGAATCGGTACTTACGGCCGAATGCTCGCTCCCTACGGGCGCCTGCCGTCGCTGGCGGACCTCGAATTCATCGCCCCGGACCTACCCGGCTTCGGCCTCACCGGCACCGGTCGGCGGCCGATCACCTACCGGGACTGGATGTCCTGCGTGCTGGACCTGATCGACGCCGAGCGGGTCCGCGACGACCGGCCGATCGTGCTGCTGGGCATCAGCACCGGCGGCCGCCTGGCCTACGACGTCGCCGCGTGCGCCGCTGGCGCGGTGGCCGGGGTGATCGCCACCTGCCTGGCCGACCCGCGGCGCGACGAGGTCCGACGGCGGCTCGCCGCCCGGCCGGAGATGGCGCGCTGGGCCGGACTGCTCTCGCTGGTACCGAAACCGCTGGGCATGACCCGGGTGCCGGTGCACTGGCTGGCGAACATCGCGGCGGTGTCCAACCACGCCCAGTTCGCCAACCTGGTGTGGGCCGACGCCATCGGCGGTGGCGGTTGGCTGCCGCTCGGCTTCGTCCGCAGCTGCCTGGCCAGTCCACCAGCGGTGCCCCCGGAGCGCTTCGCCGGGCCGCCGCTGCTGCTGGCGCACCCCGCGGAAGACCGGTGGACCCCGCCGCTGCTGTCCCGGCAGTTCTTCGACCGGCTCGCCGCGCCTGCCCGCTGCGCGCCGCTCAGCGGGGCCGGGCACCTGCCGGTGGAGGAGTCGGGACTGGCCGACCTGGACCGCGCGATCCGGGATTTCCTGGACGAGTTCGGGTTGCAGCGGTAACAGCGCGTTCACAGGTGTTGCGTACCGTGGTGGCGTCAAGCCGTTGCTGCGGCGATCGTCACAAAATCCTGGGCAAGTCACCGCAAGCCCAACCACCCTTGGTGCTCGACGCAACTTGTGAAATTCTTGCAGGTCAGATCGCGGCGTCGGACGAGGATGTCGTGTCGAACCGCGCGCAGCAACGGTGATGCGTGCGTCCGGCACATGCAACGGGGGCCATTCGCCACTGGCCAACCGGGCTGTCGTGCGTCACGATCGCGACGGCAACTGTGTGGCACGACCGTGCCACCGGGCGGGGAGGAGCGTGGATGATCGAGCGTCATCGCTCCCTCGGTCCGCACTCCGGCCTGGAGACCGCCCGTCCGCCGGTGCGCGCCGAGGTGGATCCGGTGCGGCGCCGGATGTTCACCGTCTTCTCGCTCGTGGTGCTCGCCGCCGGTGTGCTCGCCTCCGTGGTGACCTCGGCATGGTTGCCCTTCCACTACAGCTCGAACCTGCTGTTCATCGGACCGCTGCTGGCCATGGGCTTCCTGCTGGCCGAGCAGCTGACCATCGACGTGGACGTGAAGCGGGTCGGTTGGACGATCTCGTTCACCGAGATCCCGCTGATCCTCGGCCTGCTGACGGTGCCGTTCGAGGTCGTGCTCGCGGCGAACCTGCTGGCTGGGCTCGGCGCGCAGGTCGGACGCCGCGCGGCCACCCACGTCGTCTACAACGCCGGGGTGATGTGCCTGGAGATCGCGGTGCCGTTCGCGGTGGCCAACGCGGTGAACCGGGCGCTCGTCGGGGTCGCCCCCGACTGGTTCGGCCCGGTCATCGGCACCCTGACCTCACCGCTGATCAGCTGTGGCTTCGCGCTCGCCGCGCTGCACGTGCTGGGCGGTGCGATGCGGGTGTCGGCCGGAGCCCGGCTCGCGGTCCGCACGCTCGCCGTCGGCCTGCTCAACACCTCGGTCGGCCTGATCGGCTACGAGGTCGCGATCAGCACCCTGTGGGGCTGGCTGCTGGTGGCGCTGGTCGGGGCGGCCGTGATCGGCCTGTACCGGGCGTACTCCGGCCTGCTGCGCGAACAGCGCGACCTGGAAGCGCTCAGCGACGTCAGCCTCAGCGTGGCCCGTTCCGGGCAGGCCGCGCCGCATCCGCCATCCGACTCCGTCGCGGGCGAGCCGGAGGTGTCGGTCAGCGAGTGGGAGCCGGTCGCCGAACGGATCCGGGAACAGCTCAACGCCACGCGAGTGGTGCTCAGGCTGCGGCTGGACCCCAGCGGTGAGGTCAGCACGCTGGTCGCGGGCGAGTCGCTGCCGGAGTTGGCGGAGCAGGCCGCGCCGTCGGCGTTGCGCGATGATCCGCTGCTGCAACTGCCGGGTAGCCACGTGCGCTCGTTCCGGACGCTGGAGGCGCCGGAAGAGGTGCGCCGGGCGCTGCGCCAGCGCGGGGCGTACGAGGCGCTGGTCGTGCCGCTGCGCGGCGCCAGCCAACTGCTCGGTGCTGTCGAGGTGCACGACCGGGTCAGCCGCTGGCGCGGCTTCGGCCGGGCCGACGTGCGACTGCTGCACACCCTGGCCAGCCACCTGGCCACCGCGATGGACAACCGCCGACTGCTCGCGCGGCTGCGCCACGACGCCTACCACGACCCGTTGACCGGGCTGCTCAACCGCACCGGCTTCCGCGAGATGGCGGCCGAGGAGCTGCGCAACGGTCGCACCGCGGTGGTGCTGCGGGTCGATCTCGACGTGCTCACCACGGTCAGCGAGGCCCTCGGCTACACCTGGGGCGACCGGATGATCGTCGCTGCCGGGCAGCGGATGCGGGAAGAACTCGGCGAAGCGCCGCTGGCCCGGTTGGAGGCGAACTCCTTCGCGGTGCTGCTGCTGGACCACACCGAAGCCCAGGCGCACGCGTTCGCCCAGCAGCTGCGGGAGGCGATCGGCAAGCCGTACCCGCTCGACCGGATCGTGGTGGAGGCCGCCGGGGTCGGCGGTTACGCCTCGTCCGCACCGGTCGACGGTGAATGCGAGACCGACATCGACACCCTGTTGCAGCACGCCGACGTCGCGGTGCGGGCCGCCCGCAACGGCGAGGACGGGGTGCGCGGCTACGCCCCCGCGATGGGCCAGGTCTTCCTGCGCCGGTTCCAACTGGTGACCCAGTTCCGGCAGGCGCTGGACTCCGGGCAGGTCGAGGTGCACTACCAGCCGAAGGTCGCGCTACCCGCCCGCCAGGTCGTCGGCGCAGAGGCGCTGGTGCGCTGGTCGCACCCGGAGTACGGCCGACTGGACCCGGACGAGTTCGTGCCGCTGGTCGAGGCGACCGGGCTGGTCGACGCGCTGACCTCGTTCGTCATGGAATGCGCGTTGATCAAGATCCGGCAGTGGCTCGACCGGGGGCTGCGGATGTCGGTGGCGGTGAACCTGTCGGTGCGCAACCTCGCCGACGAGACGTTCCCGGACCGGGTCGGCGAGGCCCTGCTGCGCCACGACATCCCGCCGGAACTGCTCACCTTCGAGCTGACCGAGTCGAGCGTGATGGCCGATCCGGAGCGCGCGCTGCCGGTGTTGCGCCGACTGCACGCGATGGGCGTGGTGCTGGCGGTCGACGACTTCGGCACCGGGTACTCCTCGCTGGCCTACCTGCGCCAGCTGCCGGTGGACGAAGTGAAGATCGACAAGAGCTTCGTGCTCGGCATGGGCACCGATCTGGGCGACATGGCGGTGGTCCGCTCGATCGTCGAGCTCGGGCACTCGCTGGACCTGGTGGTGGTTGCCGAGGGCGTGGAGGACGACGCAGCGCGCGACCAGCTGGTCGAGATGGGCTGCGACGTCGCGCAGGGCTACCTGATCTCCCGACCGCTGTCCGAGGAGCGGTTCGAAGCGTGGTTGCAGGCCCGCACCAAGCGTGATCGCGGAGCCCGCTCCGAGACGGTGCTCACACTGCTGCACTGAGCCCCGCGACCTGGGCGAAGAGGGCCCCTCTGGGCCGAAAACCCCGTGATGACCAGGCTTTTCAGCCCAGCGACCCCCCGGTTTGGGCGTGGCCTCGGCGGTTGTGTAAAGTTCTAATCGCTCCGCAAGGGCACGCCCCAATAGCTCAGTCGGCAGAGCGTCTCCATGGTAAGGAGAAGGTCTACGGTTCGATTCCGTATTGGGGCTCGAAAGGCAGCCGCGGTGCTCGGTAAACTGGGTGCTGTGGCTGTTTTGCATGGGATATCCTGCGTCCGCTGAGACGCCCGGTGCATGCGCCGAAGGTCCCAGCATGGCGGTGTAGCTCAGTCGGTAGAGCAAGCGGCTCATAATCGCTGTGTCGCCGGTTCAAGTCCGGCCACCGCTACCAGTCACGGGTTCGTGCGGATCTCAAGCGAACCGTTCCGGCAGTAACGATCGAGACAGAAAGGCACCTCCGTGGCCGCCACCGACGTCCGACCCAAGATCACGCTGGCGTGCGAGGAGTGCAAGCACCGCAACTACATCACCAACAAGAACCGGCGCAACAACCCGGACCGGTTGGAGATGAAGAAGTTCTGCCCGAACTGCGGTACGCACAAGCTGCACAAGGAAACCCGCTGACCGCGATGTGACCGAGAGGCTCGATCCTGCTCGCGCTTCGCGCTTCGCCGGATCTCGGTCACAGTGTTAACTGGGGGCCGAGCCCTCCAAACCCCCACGGTGCGGTGGTCGCCTTTCGTTGGCTCCTCGCGTGGGGTGTCGTTCCCGATCTGATCATTGACCAGCTGTTTGGTTGCCAGCTCATTGGGCGGCTGTTGGCCGCTGTTGAGGGTGTTGGTGTGCTGCGGCTGGTGTCTGGTGTTGGCCCGTCCCTTCTTGTTGGGGGCGGGCTCTTGTTTTTGGTCCGGTAGCCTGCTGGGGTGCCGCTTGACCCTTCATTCATCGGGCGTTCGTATCCGCCCGCGTCTCCTTACGAAGTTGGTCGGGAGAAGATCCGCGAGTTCGCCGACGCCATCAAGGACGACTCGCCGCTCTACCGCGATCCGGAGGCCGCCAAGGCCGCGGGCTACCCAGAGGTGATCGCGCCGCCGACCTTCGCGATGATCATGTCCATGGCCGCGAACGAGGTGGTCGTGCACGACCCGCAGCTCGGCCTCGATTACAGCCGCGTGGTGCACGGCCAGCAGGAGTTCATCCACCACCGGCCTATTCGGGCTGGTGATCGGCTCGTCACCGTCGTGCACGTCGATGACATCAAAGCTCGCGCGGGCAACGACTTCCTGACGGTGCGAGCGGAGATCGCTACCGTCGACGGCGAACCGGTGTGCACCGGGAAGGCGATGCTCGTCGCCCGCGGCACGGCGCAAGAGGGAGAAGCGTGATGAGCGTGCGGATGTCGGACGTCTCCGTCGGTGATCAGCTGCCGGACCTGACCGTCGCCCTCACGCGAGCTGACCTGGTCCGCTACGCGGGTGCGTCTGGCGACTTCAACCCGATTCACTGGAACGAGCGGTTCGCCACCGAGGTCGGGCTACCGGACGTGATCGCGCACGGCATGCTCACCATGGCCGTCGCCGGTCGGGTGATCAGCGAATGGACCGGCGATCCGGGCGCGATCCTGCACTACGGGGTGCGGTTCACCCGGCCCGTAGTGGTGCCCGACGACGACACCGGCGCGCTGGTCGAGGTGTCCGGCAAGATCTCGGCGAAGAACGACGACGGCACCGTCAAGGTGAACATCACGACCCGCAGCGCGGGCCAGGGCGTCCTCGGCGGTGCCACCGCCATCGTCCGCCTCGCTGACTGAACCCTCCCGACATGAGAGGTGAAGGGCACCTTTGACCGGCTTGGAGAGTGCGCGGCTCGTTTTGCGTGGCGGTGCGGGTGGCGGAACCTCAGAGGCTTTCTCGTCTCCGGGATCCCCGACTTATGTATGTCCCACGGCGTCGGGGCTGTCCTCGCGAGAAAGCCTCTGAGAACCCGCGGCGGTGCGAGCGCGCCCTCTTACTCGGTGAAACGTGCCCTTCACCTCGACCTCATCGAGTGAACCCGTGGCGGGGTTGGCGTGGGTTCCGACCGGGATCACGGGTGGGTGCTCGGTGCAATCGTCGGACCAGGATCGCGCTGAGGGCATTGGTGGCTGCCATTGCGGCGCAGGTGATCGCCAGTGCGGATGCGTGGCCCACGGTGGCCAGCGAGGTGAAGAAGAGCAGCCCGAACCCGCTCACCCCGAGCGCACCACCGAGCTGCTGAGCAGTGCTGACGAGTCCGGACGCGGCACCGACCGAATCCGCCGGAACTCCGCGCAGCACGGTGCTGAGCAGCGGTGTCAGGAAAAGACCTTCGCCGAAACCGGTCACCAGCAGACCGATCTCCATGCCGATCTGCGGCTCGCCCAGGACGGCAACGCCCACCACGCACATCCCGAGAGCGGAGAGTGCCGCGCCGAGGGCCAACGCTGCGTCGCCAAATCGGCGGCGCAACCGAGGAGCCAGCAGCGATGCCCCGGTGAAAGCGACGGCGAGCGGGACGAAGGCCATCCCCGCGCCGAACGGATCGACACCTCGCCCGTCCTGCAGGTACACCCCGAACGTGAGGAAGAACGCGTTCAAGCCCGAATAGAACAGCAGCACCAAACCGATGCCGCGGCGGAAATGCGGCTTGGTGAACAACGACAGCGGCGCGACCGGAGCATCTCCTCGCAGCTCGGAGCTCCGCTGGTGGCGCAGGAAGGCGAATGCCAGCGGCGGCGTCGCGCCCAACGACACGATTGTCCACAGTGGCCAGCCAAGATCCTGGCCGAGCAGCAGTGGCGTGGTGAGCGCGAACAACGTGCCAGCCGCCAAGCCCGCGCCGACCAGGTCCAGACGGCGGGTGCCCGGCGCTCGCGACTCGGGTACCAGCACCGGTGCCGCGAGCAGCGCGACCGCCCCGATCGGCAGGTTGATCAGGAAGATCGGCCGCCAGCCCAGCCCGAACAGGTCGAGTTCGATCAGCCAGCCGCCGAGCAGCTGACCGAGCACCGAGGCCAGCGCGATGACGCAGCCCAGCACGGCGAACGCACGCGGGCGCGTGTTGTCGTCGAACAGCACCTGCACCACCGCGAACACCTGCGGGAACAGCAGCGCGGTCCCCAGTCCCTGGCCGATCCGGGCCAGCACTAGGACCTCCGGCGAGGGCGCCAGTCCGCACAACGCGGACATCACCATGAACAACCCGACACCGATCGTGAAGATCCGGCGGCGGCCGTGCGCGTCGCCGAGTCGCCCGCCGGTGGTGAGCCCGGCGGCGTAGGCGATCTGATAGCCCGCCAGCACGAGCTGCACCTCTCCGGGGCTGGCCCCCAGGCCGCGGCTGAGCGCGGGTGCGGCGACGACCACGACGAACACGTCGAGGATCGCCAGGAAGTTGCCGATCAGCAGGACCGCGAGCGCGGCCCAACGGCGACTGGATGCGACGGCGAGCGCGGTGGTCACCTGATCTCCCTCCCCGCCAGCACTTCCGGCGGCGGGACCAGCCTCGACCGCGAGTGATCCTGGTACCAGACAGTGGTTATCCTGGTATTCGAAGTCCCTCTCTTCGCGTCCTGGCGTTCGACGCCCATCCGGTGCGGCTGGATGCCGATTTCGCGCGAAATTGCCGGTCCCCCCATGCCGGTGCCGGGGCGGTTGAGTCGCATGACCAGCGGAACGGGAGGCGAACGTGGCCACGGCCGGGCGAGCGGAGTTGGCCGACTTCCTGCGGACCCGGCGGGCCCGGATCGGGCCGGACGAGGTCGGGCTCCCGGTCGGGGCACGGCGGCGGACCCCTGGCCTGCGACGCGAGGAAGTCGCACAGCTCGCCGCGGTCAGCCCCACCTGGTACACGTGGCTCGAACAGGGACGCGACGTCCGCCCCTCGGCGCAGGTGCTGGAGGGCATCGCCGAAGTGCTGCGACTGGACTTCGCCGAACGTTCCTACCTGTTCCAACTGGCCAGGGGTGAAGCGCCGCCGACGTTGCCGCCTCGCCAGGAACCGGTGCCGGACTACCTGCGGCGGCTCGTCGAGCACCTGGCCGCGCCCGCCTACCTCACCAACCGACGCCTGGACGTGCTCGTGTGGAACGCGGCGGCGAGCGCGGTGCTCGGCGACTTCGGCCAGGTGCCCGCCGAACAGCGCAACAGCATCTGGCTGGTGTTCACCGACCCGCGGCGCCGCACGCTGCTCGCCGAGTGGCAGGAGGTCGCGCAGCACCTCGTGGCCCTGCTCCGCGCGGCAAGCGGGTACTACGCCGAGGACCCGCGGTTCGCCGAGCTGGTGTCCGCCCTCATCGACGCCAGCCCGGAATTCCGGAAGTGGTGGCCGGATCACGACGTCGCAGGTCGGGGTGCTGGCCGCAAGCTGTTGAACCATCCGACGGCGGGTCGGCTGGCACTGGACCACACCACGCTCGTCCCGGACGAAGCGCCGGAACTGCATCTCGTCCTCTACACGCCAGCGGACGAGGCCACCGAAGCGAAGCTGGCCAAGTTGCGCGCGGCGAGCTGATCAGCCGGATAGCGAAGAGGGCCCGCCTCCGCGGAGACGGGCCCTCTTCGTGGTGCGTGACTACTTGGCTTCGCTGAGCAGCTCCGCCATCCGGGTCACGCCGGTGACCAGGTCGTCGTCGCCCAGCGCGTACGACAAGCGGAAGTAGCCCGGCGTGCCGAACGCCTCGCCCGGCACCACCGCGACCTCGGCCTGCTCCAGGACCAGCCCGGCCAGCTCCACGCTGTTCTGCGGG
Source organism: Saccharopolyspora soli (assembly GCF_022678645.1). GTDB lineage: Bacteria > Actinomycetota > Actinomycetes > Mycobacteriales > Pseudonocardiaceae > Saccharopolyspora > Saccharopolyspora soli. Next base: position 115,232 of record NZ_JALBWV010000006.1, read on the forward strand.
CGAACGCCGCGGATCTCCTTGCCCAGCAGCTCCTTCACCGACGGGTACGCGTAGAACGCGCCCTGCGGCTCCGGGCAGCTGACACCGGGGATCGCTGAGAGCAGCTCGACGATCTTGCGGCGGCGGCGGTCGAACGCCGAGCGCATCTCCGCGACCGCGTCCAGCGAACCGCTGACGGCCTCCAGCGCGGCCCGCTGCGAGACGTTGGCGACGTTGGACGACAGGTGCGACTGCAGGTTCCCGGCCGCCTTGATGACGTCCGACGGGCCGATCATCCAGCCCACCCGCCAGCCGGTCATGGCGTAGGTCTTGGCGACCCCGTTGAGCACCACGCACGTGTCCGCCAGTTCGGGGACCACGACCGGCATCGACACGTGCCGGGCGTCGCCATAGACCAGGTGCTCGTAGATCTCGTCGGTGACCACCCAGATGCCGTGCTCGACGGCCCAGCGGCCGATCGCCTCGACCTGCTCCGGCGGGTAGATCGCCCCGGTCGGGTTGGACGGCGAGTTGAACAGCAGCACCTTGGTGCGCGGGGTGCGCGCGGCCTCCAACTGCTCGACGGAGACCAGGTAGCCGGTCGACTCGTCGGCGGGCACCACCACCGGCACACCACCCGGCAAGGTGATCGCCTCGGGGTAGGTGGTCCAGTACGGGGCGGGTAGCAGGACCTCGTCACCCGGATCGATCAACGTCTGGAACGCCTGGTAGACGGCCTGCTTACCGCCGTTGGTCACCAGCACCTGGCTCGGCTGCACGGTGTAGTCGGAGTCGCGCAGGGTCTTCGTGGCGATGGCCTCGCGCAGCTCCGGCAGACCAGCCGCGGGGCTGTAGCGGTGGTTCTTCGGATCGGAGCAGGCGGCGATGGCGGCGTCCACGATCGGCTGCGGCGTCGGGAAGTCCGGTTCACCGGCGCCGAACCCGATCACCGGCCGCCCGGCGGCCTTGAGCGCCTTCGCCTTGGCATCCACGGCCAGCGTGGCGGACTCGCTGATCCCGCCGATCCGCGCGGACACCCGCGCCTTAGTCTGTTGGTCTGTCTGAGGTGCGGCCATGACTGCAATCCTGGCAGATGCGAAGTGTCCTCCGACACGCTCCCCACCAGCGGCGGAGTTGTTCATGGCCGGACACGGGGGGTGCCGATGGAGCAAGGTCGTCGACGTGCCGTACACTTTCGAACCTGGGATGCCTGAACTCCCTGGAACAAGGTTCCAGGGCCGGTACAGGGCGTCCTGAATTGCGGTCGAGGTTCAGGACCGCCAAAGGGGTGTAGCTCAATTGGCAGAGCAGCGGTCTCCAAAACCGCAGGTTGCAGGTTCAAGTCCTGTCGCCCCTGCGTCGATGCGACGGTGAGCGGAGGATGGGCGTGAGCGAGGACCGCGAGCAGGACCAGGACGGAGCGCGCGACGACGCCGCTCGTCCGTCCAGCGCCGCGGCGCGGCGCGCGCGTCGTGCCTCCGCCCGTCCGACCGGTCGCAAGGGCCGGTCCGGCGAGTCGAATTCTTCGGGGTCCGACTCGGCGCGCACAACTGAGTCGAAGGGTCGGCCAACCCCATCGCGGGACGGTCGGCAGGGTCGGGTTTCGCTGTTCCGGAAGATCGGACGCTTCCTGCGCGAGGTCGTGGCCGAACTGCGCAAGGTCATCTGGCCTACGCGCAAGTCGTTGGCGACCTACACCCTCGTGGTGCTGGTGTTCGTCAGCATCATGGTGGCGTTCGTGGCCGGTGTGGACGTGCTCTTCGCCAGGGGCGTTGGGTGGTTGTTCGGCACCGGCTGAACACCATCAGGCACGCGCCAGGTGGTGCCGGCGGCGGAGCAACGACCCGGCACGCAACGCACGAGAGGAAGCGAGACCGACTGTGACCTCCCACGAGGGTCAGGAATCCACCGGCCTCACCGACGAGCAGGTGCTGCCCGAGGCCGAACAGGCCGAGGCGACCGCGGACTCGGTCGACGCAGTCGATTCCGCGGACGGCGCCGACTCCGGCGAGGACACCGGTGCGGCCGACGAGACCGAGGTGTCGGCCGAGATCGACAGCGAGAGCGGCGAAGCCGACGAGGCGGCCGCCGAGCCCGATCCGGTCGAGGAGCTGCGCGCCGCGCTGCGTCGCGCCCCAGGCGACTGGTACGTCGTGCACTCCTACGCGGGCTACGAGAACAAGGTCAAGACCAACCTCGAAACGCGGGCCCAGACGCTCGACGTCGAGGACTACATCTTCCAGGTCGAGGTGCCGACCGAAGAGGTCACCGAGATCAAGAACGGCCAGCGCAAGCTGGTGCAGCGCAAGGTGCTGCCCGGCTACATCCTGGTGCGGATGGAACTCAACGACGCGTCCTGGAGCGCGGTGCGCAACACGCCGGGTGTCACCGGCTTCGTCGGCGCCACCTCCAAGCCGTCGCCGCTGACCATCGACGAGGTGCTGAAGTTCCTGGCCCCGCAGGTCGAGGAGAAGAAGGCCGAGGCTGGCAAGAAGACCGCCGCGCAGGCCGCTGCCAAGCCTGCGGTGGAGGTCGACTTCGAGGTCGGCGAGTCCGTCACCGTGATGGACGGCCCGTTCGCGACCCTGCCTGCGACGATCAACGAGGTCAACCCGGACGCCCAGAAGCTCAAGGTGCTGGTGTCGATCTTCGGCCGCGAAACACCGGTTGAGCTGTCGTTCAACCAGGTTTCCAAGATCTGACCGTCTCCCCGGTGCGGGAGCGCGGCGGCTGCGCGCGGATCTGGCAGGACCCACGCGCAGGAGCGGGCGATGCCACCGTTTCGTGGTCTCGCCAGATTCGGCTCCGCCAATAGGCGGGGCCGGGCAACCGGATAGCGAAGACACAGGAAGCAAACATGCCGCCCAAGAAGAAGAAGCTGGCAGCGATCATCAAGCTGCAGATCCAGGCGGGCCAGGCCAACCCGGCCCCGCCGGTCGGCCCGGCGCTGGGTCAGCACGGCGTCAACATCATGGAGTTCTGCAAGGCGTACAACGCCGCCACGGAGAACCAGCGTGGCAACGTCGTGCCGGTCGAGATCTCCGTGTTCGAAGACCGCTCCTTCAGCTTCGCGCTGAAGACCCCGCCAGCCGCCAAGCTGCTGCTCAAGGCAGCCGGTGTGGCCAAGGGCAGCGGTGAGCCGCACAAGACCAAGGTCGGCAAGGTCTCCATGGACCAGGTCCGCGAGATCGCGCAGACCAAGATGGCGGACCTCAACGCCAACGACATCGACCAGGCGGCCAAGATCATCGCGGGTACCGCGCGGTCGATGGGCCTGACGGTCGAGGGCTGAACCGAAACACCGAGAAGTGTGGGAGGGCTCCAGCGCAGCCCAACCAACCACAACTGATCCACCTGCGATAGGACAGAAATGGCAAAGCGCAGCAAGGCATACCAGCAGGCGGCCGAGCTGATCGACAAATCGCGGCTGTACGCGCCGCTGGAAGCCGCCGAACTGGCCAAGAAGACCTCCAAGGCCAAGATGGACGCCACCGTCGAGGTGGCGCTGCGGTTGGGTGTTGACCCCCGCAAGGCAGACCAGATGGTCCGCGGCACCGTGAACCTGCCGCACGGCACTGGCAAGACTGCCCGCGTCATCGTGTTCGCCGTCGGTGACAAGGCCGCTGAGGCCGAGGCCGCCGGGGCGGACGCGGTTGGTTCCGAGGACCTGATCGAGCGCATTCAGGGCGGCTGGCTCGATTTCGACGCGGCGATCGCCACCCCGGACCAGATGGCCAAGGTCGGCAAGATCGCGCGGGTGCTCGGTCCGCGCGGCCTGATGCCGAACCCGAAGACCGGCACCGTCACCCCGAACGTCAGCAAGGCGATCGCGGACATCAAGGGCGGCAAGATCAACTTCCGGGTCGACAAGCAGGCCAATCTGCACTTCATCATCGGCAAGGTGTCCTTCGACACCGAGAAGCTGGTGGAGAACTACGCGGCTGCGCTGGACGAGGTCCTGCGCGCCAAGCCGTCGGCGTCGAAGGGTCGGTACCTGAAGAAGGTCACCTTCACGACGACGATGGGACCGGGCATCCCGGTGGACCCGGCCATCACCCGCGGTCTGACGGCCTCGGCCTGACGACGCGAAGTTCCGCTGAGAGGGCGGGCCGCTCCCCCGGAGTGGCCCGCCCTCTCACGTGTGAGTGGTTCAGCGACCACCCAGCGGTCAGCCGCAGCTGGGGGTCTGGAGGTTGTAGGCGCTGATCGTCCAGCCTCCGTCGGGTTGTTGGGTGAGTCTGAAGCTCCCGAGCAGGGGTCCGCCGCTTACTTGCATGCGGCAGCCCAGGACCTGGGCTTCGGTGCCGACGATCGTCACCGCGTCGTGGCCGAAATTCGGGTTCGCGTAGGCGTTCGGATCCGTGATCTGGGCGTGCACCTGGTTGGCCGCTGTGGTGCAATCCGGGGCTTGGTGGGCGGCGGCGAAGCCGGACTTGCCCGCGGCGTCGAACATTTCGCACGCCCGTTCCGGATTTGCTCCGCGCAGCCAGTTGTAGACACCGCGCACCGCTTGCTGCGGATTCGTCGATTTCACCGGTACCGAGTCCGCCGGGACGCCGCCGGTGCCAGTGCCGCCACCCGAGTTGCTGTCGCCGCCGCTGAAGTAGTAGTCGATCGCGTACGGGATCAGCAACAGCGCGAGCAGCAGGTAGATCAGCCGTCGGACCAGCTTGAACCGCAGCAGCCACAAGGCCCGTTTCCACCAGGGTTTTTTCGGTTGCGCCGCAGGGGGTGCGGTCGGTGGTGGTGCCACCACGTCGCCGCCCTGGGACTGTTGCCATTCGCGGAAGCGTTGGAATTCCAGGAATTGCTGGTACTGGCGGAATTCCTCTTCGTCGCTGGGCTGCTGCGGAGGAGTCGCCGATGTTGGCTTGTCGACCACCTCGCTTTCCACGACCTCGGCGTCGACGATCTCCGCCGGTCGCGTGCTCTCGGGCAGATTCGCACCGGGTTGCGGTCGGGGCGACTCGTTCTGATCAGCCACGCCCCACATGATGCCCGGCCGTGCCAGCGAGGTCACCATCGGTGATCCCGGTTGGTGGTCCAGCTCGGCGGCGCGGACGGCGGGAATTCCGCTGCTCTGGCTTCCGGTGCTGTTCAGGTGGGGTGCTTGGGATGCTCCGGGGCGCGTCGCGTATCCTGGTCGAGGTTCCACCCAAGACCGCTGGTCTTCTCCGCGTCCCGTGTGGGGCGGGGAGAACTAAGGTCCCGTGAGATGCGGGCGGCCCGCGCAGGAGGGACGAGGCTACTCGTGCGCGCGCCGCGCTCATGATCTTGACGCCCCGTGCTTGCTGCGCCGGGGCGTTTTGTCGTCTCAGGACCGACTGGATGCGGATCACAGTCGGAAATAGAGAGGAGGCGACATGGCGAGGCCCGACAAGGTCGATGCGGTCACCGAGATCGCGGGCCGGTTCAACACCTCGACCGCTGCGCTCGTGACCGAGTACCGCGGGCTGTCCATGGCGCAGCTGTCTGAGCTGCGCCATGCCCTCGGTGCGGGCGCGACGTACCGTGTCGCGAAGAACACGCTGGTCAAGCGTGCCGCCGAGCAATCCGGCGTCGAGGGACTCGACGACCTGTTCGTCGGCCCGACCGCGATTGCCTTCGTCGAGGGCGAGCCGGTCGACGCGGCCAAGGCGCTGCGCGATTTCGCCAAGGAAAACAAGGCCCTGGTGATCAAGGGCGGTTACATGGACGGCCGCGCGCTGTCCGTGTCCGAGGTCGAGAGCATCGCCGACCTCGACTCCCGCGAGGTCACCCTGTCCAAGTTGGCCGGGGCCATGAAGGCCAAGATGGGCCAGGCTGCCGCGCTGTTCGCCGCGCCGGCGTCCCAGATGGCTCGGTTGGCTGCCGCTCTGCAGGAGAAGAAGGGCGGCGAAACCGACGCCTGAGTCCCACGTGGACACGGTTGTCGGTCGCAGAAACTCCCCGCCCGGACACCGTCGGTGGCCGGGTACCGAACGGAAAGGAACGCCGTCGTGGCGAAGCTGAGCAACGAAGAGCTGTTGGACGTCTTCAAGGAGATGACCCTCCTGGAGCTGTCGGAGTTCGTGAAGCAGTTCGAGGACACCTTCGACGTCACCGCCGCCGCTCCGGCCGCGGTCGTGGCCGGTCCGGCCGCCGCTGCGGCTCCGGCTGCCGAGGAGCAGGACGAGTTCGACGTCATCCTCGAAGGCGCTGGTGACAAGAAGATCCAGGTCATCAAGGTCGTCCGCGAGATCGTCTCGGGCCTGGGTCTGAAGGAGGCCAAGGAGCTCGTCGAGGGCGCCCCGAAGCCGATCCTGGAGAAGGTCGACAAGGAGAAGGCCAACGAGGCCAAGGCCAAGCTGGAGGAGTCCGGCGCTTCCGTCTCCCTGAAGTGAGTTGTGCGGGGTAGGCGGGTCGGATGATCAACCCGCCCAGGCGGGAAAGAGCGCCGCTTATCTGACATCTGGTGCAGTTCACCACCGGTGGACGCGGCACTCCCGTTTATCCTGACTCACCGTGTAAAGGCGGGTACTCGCAGTCGCGGGTACCCGCCTTTTCGCTTTCCGGGAATGAGTTGAATCGCTTTTATCGGACAAATCTTGTTGACCTGCGAAATCCGGGTGAACTGACGAGTAACCCGTCCGCGTCGGCGTCGTTGCACAGGTGTGACGCTGCTGGTCTTCGTTGAGCGCGTCACATGTGCCAGGCTGCCTTTCCGGGGACGACCCGGTCGGGTGAAATCGAGGAACGCGGAGGTTCGGATGGGCGTCGAGGTGGTCGTCGACGGACTGTCGAAGTCCTTCGGCGCGCAGACCATCTGGCGGGACGTCACGCTGACACTTCCTCCCGGCGAGATCAGCGTGCTGCTGGGGCCTTCCGGCACCGGGAAGTCGGTGTTCCTGAAGTCGTTGGTCGGCCTGCTGAAGCCGGACCAGGGCGAGGTGGTCATCAACGGGGTGGACATCTGCACCTGTTCGGAACAGAAGCTCTACGAGATCCGCAAGCTCTTCGGCGTGCTGTTCCAGGACGGCGCGCTGTTCGGTTCGATGAACCTGTTTGACAACATCGCCTTTCCGCTTCGCGAGCACACCCGCAAGAGCGAGTCCGAGATCCGCTCCGTGGTGCTGGAGAAGATGGAGATGGTCGGGCTCATCGGCGCTGAGGAGAAGCTGCCCGGCGAGATTTCCGGCGGGATGCGCAAACGGGCCGGGTTGGCTCGCGCGTTGGTGCTGGATCCGGAGATCATTTTGTTCGACGAGCCGGATTCCGGACTCGACCCGGTGCGCACCGCATTGCTGAACCAGTTGATCGTCGATCTGAACGCGCAGATCGACGCGACTTTCTTGATCGTCACGCACGACATCAACACCGCGCGGACCGTGCCGGACAACATCGGCATGCTGTTCAGCCGAAACCTGGTGACGTTCGGGCCGCGCGAGGTGTTGCTGACCTCGACCGAGCCGGTGGTGGAGCAGTTCCTCAACGGACGTCCCCAGGGGCCGATCGGGATGAGCGAGGAGAAGGACGCCGGACAGGCCGCTGCTGAGCTGGCACAACTGCGCGATGCCGATCTCGGCGTGCCGCACATCATGCCGCAGCTGGAGGTCACCGCAGGACTGCCGGAGCGGGCCGCGGTGCGGCGCCGCAAGGATCGCGTGCTGCGGCAGTTGCGCACGCTGGCCCCGGCCGCGCAGCAGGAGATCATGAAGACGCTGACCCCCGACGAGCTGGCGCTCTACGGCCTCGCCGCACCGGCAACCGGATCCTGGCCGCAGCGGACCGAGCCGGTGCGCGCGGCGAACCTTCCGCAGCCGGTGCGCCCGTCGCCGCGGCCGAGGCAGCCGGAACGGACTCCGGAGCAACCGCCGTGGTCTGGCGGGGCCGAGCAGGAAGCCGGTGAACCACGACGTCGCTGGTTCGGCCGCAAGCGGGGTGAGCGGTGAGCGCTCCTCCTCATCAGGCGCGGTTTCCGGGTGCGGGCGGGCTGCGCGAGACCGGTCGGCTGTTCGCCCTGGCGCTGGACGTGGTCCGCGCGATGCCCAGCCGACCGTTCCAGATCCGCGAGTTCATCCAGCAGTGCTGGTTCATCGCCAGCGTGACGATCCTGCCGACGGCGCTGGTGTCCATCCCCTTCGGCGCGGTGATCGCGCTCCAGCTGGGCTCGCTGACCAGGCAGATCGGTGCGCAGTCGTTCACCGGCGCGGCCAGCGTGCTGGCGATCATCCAGCAGGCCAGCCCGATCGTCACCGCGTTGCTGATCGCCGGGGCCGGTGGCTCGGCGATCTGCGCGGACCTGGGTTCCCGCAAGATCCGCGACGAGATCGACGCGATGGAGGTGCTGGGCGTCTCGCCGATCCAGCGGCTGGTGGTGCCGCGGGTGTTGGCCGCGATGCTGGTGGCGCTACTGCTCAACGGCATGGTCAGCGTGGTTGGCGTGATGGGCGGTTACACGTTCAACGTGATCATGCAGGACGGCACGCCCGGCGCGTACATGGCGAGCTTCAACGCGTTGGCGCAGCTGCCGGACATTTGGATCAGCGAGCTGAAGGCGGTGATCTTCGGCTTCCTGGCGGGGGTGGTGGCGGCCTACCGGGGGTTGCACCCGCCGCCGGGGCCGAAGGGTGTCGGGGACGCCGTGAACCAGTCGGTGGTGATCACCTTCCTGCTGCTGTTCGCGGTGAACTTCGTCCTCACCACGCTCTACCTCCAGCTAGTGCCGCCCAAGGGAATGTGACATGTCCAAAAGCCTGTTTCCAGACTCGTTTTGCGTAGCGGTGCGGGTGGCGGAACCTCAGACGCCGCCTCGGCTGCGGGATCCCCGACTTATGTATGTCCAATACACGGCACTGGGGCTGTCCTCGCGAGGGCGACGTCTGAGAACCCGCGGCGGTGCCAGCTGCGAGGGTGGGCTAAGCGGCTTCGCCGCTTCAAAGACAGCGGAAATGCGACCATGGTGACGATCTCGCAGCGCGCTAGGCGCGCGGCCCGGCGGCCGTTGGAGCTGTTGGACGACCTGGGCGACCAGATGTCGTTCTACCTGCGGTCGGTGGCCTGGATTCCGCGGGCGATCACCCGCTACGCCAAGGAAACGCTGCGGCTGCTCGCCGAGGTGAGCTTCGGCAGCGGCGCGCTGGCGGTGATCGGCGGCACGGTCGGCGTGATGATCGGCCTGACCCTGTTCACCGGCACCGTCGTCGGATTGCAAGGCTTCGCCGCGCTGGACCAGATCGGCACCTCGGCGTTCGCCGGGTTCGTCTCCGCGTACTTCAACACCCGCGAGATCGCACCGCTGGTGGCCGGGCTCGCGCTGTCCGCGACGGTCGGTTCCGGCTTCACCGCGCAGTTGGGGGCGATGCGGATCTCCGACGAGATCGACGCGTTGGAAGTCATGGGCGTGCCGAGCTTGCCGTACCTGGTGACCACTCGGGTGATCGCCGGGTTCATCGCGGTCATCCCGCTGTACGTGCTCGGTCTGCTGACGTCCTACATCGCCGCCCGCGGGGTCACGATCTACATCTACGGCCAGTCGGCGGGCACCTACGACCACTACTTCAACCTGTTCCTGCCGCCCGAGGACGTGCTGTGGTCCTTCGGGAAGGTGCTGGTCTTCAGCGTGGTGGTGATCATGACGCACTGCTACTACGGCTACCGCGCCAGCGGCGGCCCGGCCGGGGTCGGCGTCGCGGTGGGCCGCGCGGTGCGGACCGCGATCGTGACCACCGCACTGCTCGACTTCTTCCTCAGCCTCGCGATCTGGGGCACCACGACGACGGTTCGGATCACCGGATGAGTACCCGAGGTGCGTTGACCACGACACTGCGGCGCCGCGCGCTCGGCGTTGCGTTCCTGCTGTGCATCGCGTTGTTCATCAGCCTCACAGTGGCGATCTACCAGAAGGCTTTCGCGTCCAGCGTGGACGTTTTGCTGAAGGCCGCGTCGACCGGGAACCAGCTGTTGCCCGAGTCGGACGTCAAGGTGCGCGGCATGGTCGTCGGCCGGGTGGTGAGCGTCACGTCCACAGGGGACGGTGCCGAGCTGCGTCTGGCGCTGGACCCGGATCGGGCCGAGCAGCTGCCGTCGAACGTGTCGGCGCGGCTGCTGCCGCGCACCCTGTTCGGCGAGCGCTACGTGTCGCTGGAATTGCCGGAGCAGGCCGCGTCGACGCCGCTGGCCTCCGGTGACGTGATCGAGCAGGACCGAACCCGCGCGGGCATCGAGCTGGAGAAGGTGCTGGCCGACACGATGCCGGTGCTGCAGGCGGTGCACCCGGACGACTTGGCGGTGACGCTGAACGCGCTGGACCAGGCGTTGGCCGGGCGCGGCAAGCCGCTCGGCGAGACGCTGTCGCAGCTGAACACCTATCTGGACGGGCTCAACCCGTCGGTTCCGGACTTGCAGCAGAACCTGCAGGAGTTGGTCGGCGTCGCCCAGACCTACGAGCAGGCCGCCCCGGACGTGCTGGAGGCGCTGGACAACTTCAGCACCACGGCCCGCACCCTGGTGGCGCAGCGCGCCAACCTGACCGCGCTGACCGGGCAGTTGACCAGCACCTCCGGTGATCTGACCACGTTCCTGCGGGACAACCGGCAGAACATCATCCAGCTCGGCGAGTCGCAGCGACCGACGCTGGACGTGCTGGCCAAGTACGCGCCCGAATACCCGTGCTTCCTGCAGGAGATGGCGGAGTTCGTGCCGCGGATCCGGCAGGCGTTCGGCGCGGGCACGGGTGAGCCGGGGCTGCACATCACCCTGGAGGTCACCCCGCACCGCGGCAAGTACGTCCCGAACCAGGACGAACCGGAGTTCGCCGACAAGCGCGGACCGCGCTGCTACAACCTCGTGCCGCAGCCGGACCCGGTGCCGGAGTACCCGCCGGACGGGCCGTTCAAGGACGGTTCGGTGCCACCGCCGGCGTCGCGCCACTCCGACAGCGGCCTGAACCCGCCGTCGGCGGGCGAGCCCGCGAGCACTTCGCCGCAGTCCGCGACGTGGGTGAACTCCCCGGCGGAACGGGACATGGTGGCGATGCTGCTGGCGCCCGCGCTCGGGCGCGATCCCGCGGATGTGCCGGACTGGGGCTCGCTGCTGGTCGGGCCCGTGCTGCGCGGAGCGGAGGTGAGCTACCGGTGAACGGCCGCAGCATCGTCGCGCCACTGGTCAAGTTCCTGATCTTCGTGCTGGTCACCGTGCTGGCCACCGGGTTGCTGGTGCTCACCATCGCCAACCGGGATCTGCGATCCGCGGAGTCCTACACCGCCCGGTTCACCGACGTCACCAACCTCAACGAGGGCGACGAGGTGCGCATCTCCGGGGTGAAGGTCGGCGAGGTGGAGAGCATCGAGCTGGTCGACCGGCGGTTCGCGGAGGTGCGGTTCAACGTCTCCGACCGGCGGCTGCCGAGCTCGGTGACCGCCACGATCAAGTACCGCAACCTGGTCGGCCAGCGCTACATCGCGCTGGAACAGGGCGCGGACAACACCGGCGGCTTCCTGGCTCCGGGCAGCACGATCCCCTTGCAGCGCACCAAACCGGCGCTGGACCTGACGGTGCTGCTGGGTGGGTTCAAGCCGCTGTTCCAGGCGCTTTCGCCGGAGGACGTGAACAAGCTGTCCTACGAGATCATCCAGGTGTTGCAGGGCGAAGGCGGCACGGTGGAGAGCCTGCTGGCCCACACCGCCTCGCTGACCTCCACGATCGCTTCCCGCGACCAGGTGATCGGGCAGGTCATCGACAACCTCAACGGGGTGCTGGACACGGTGAACGCCCGCGACCAGCAGCTGTCCGAGCTGATCGGCCAGTTGCAGCAGGTGGTGTCCGGGCTGTCCGCCGACCGGGACGCGATCGGCGATGCGGTGACCGCGATGGACGGGCTGACCAACAGCACCGCCGGACTGCTGGTCGACGCGCGGCCGGGACTGCAGGAGGACATCGTCGGCCTCGGCCAGCTGTCGCAGAACCTCAACGACAACGAAGTGATCACCGAACAGGTGTTGCGCAACATGCCCGGCAAGATCGAAACGATCGCCCGGACCGCCAGCCACGGTTCCTGGTTCAACTTCTACATGTGCAAGGCCAGCGGCGCGGTCGGCGTCGGCGGCGCGAACGTGCCGCTGCCGTTGGTGCCCGTGAACCAGCCGAGGTGCCAGCGATGACCGCATTCTCCCAGCGCGACCCGCTCAAGATCGGCATCGCCGGTCTGGTGGTCCTGGTGCTGATCTTCCTGCTCGCGCTGAACTTCGAGCGGCTGCCGCTGATCGGCGGCACCACCTACACCGCGCAGTTCACCGAGGCCGCCGGGCTGCGGGCGGACAACGAGGTGCGCATCGCCGGGGTGAAGGTCGGCACGGTTTCCGACGTCGAGCTCGAAGGCGACCACGTGCTGGTCAGCTTCCGGGTCAGCGACGCGTGGCTCGGCGACCACACCACCGCCTCGATCCGGATCAAGACGCTGCTCGGCCAGAAGTACCTGGCGCTGGATCCGCAGGGCAGCAAGGAGCTCTCGCCGTCCGAGCCGATCCCGCTGCAACGCACCATGTCGCCCTACGACGTCATCGAGGCGTTCAGCGACCTGTCGACCACAGTGGACCAGATCGACACCAAGCAGCTCGCGGACAGCTTCCGCACCCTGTCCGACACCTTCGCCAACACGCCAGGTGAGGTCAGCGGCGCTCTCGACGGGCTGTCCCGGTTGTCGGAGACGATCTCCTCGCGGGACGAGCAGTTGCAGCAACTGCTGAACAACACCGCGCAGGTGTCGAAAACGGTCGCCGACCGCAACGCCGACTTCGAGAAGCTGCTGGCCGACGGCAACCTGCTGTTGCAGGAGATCAAGGCGCGGCGGGACTCGATCAGCGGACTGCTGGACGGCACCCGCAAGCTGTCCGCGCAGCTCAGCGGCCTGGTCGACGACAACGCCGCGGAGATCGGCCCGACCCTGCAACAGTTGGACCGGGTCACCAAGATGTTGCAGCGCAACCAGGACAACCTGAACCGCAGCCTGGCGATGTTCGCGCCGTTCACCCGGCTGTTCTCCAACGTGCTGGGCAACGGCCGTTGGTTCGACACCTACATCTGCGGCCTGCTGCCGCCTGCCACCGGTCCGATCAACCAGAAGGGCTGCCAGCCATGACCAGCGCGCGCCCCTCGCTCACCCGAGCACTGTCGATCGCGGTGGTCGTCGTGCTCGCCGCGACGGTCGGGGTGTGGTGGCTGTTCTTCGGCGCCGCCGAACGGCAGGTCACCGCCTACTTCAACGCGGCCGTGGGCATCTACCCCGGCGGTGACGTGCGGATCCTCGGGGTGCCGGTGGGCACCGTCGACGAGATCGTCCCGCAAGGCCAGCTGGTGCGGGTCGTGATGAGCGTGGACCGCGATGTCGACGTGCCCGCCGACGCGGGCGCGGTGGCCGTCTCGCCGAGCGTGGTCAGCGACCGGTACGTGCAGCTCACCCCGGTCTACAAGGGCGGGCCGAAGCTCGCCGACGGCGCGGTGATCCCGAAGGAGCGCACCGCGACGCCGGTCGAGCTGGACCAGATCTACCGCAGCCTCAACGACCTCACCACGGCCTTGGGGCCGAACGGGGCGAATGCCCAAGGCGCGCTGACCGACCTGCTCAACACGGGCGCGGCGAACCTGGGCGGCAACGGGCAGGCCCTGTCGGAGACCATCCGCAACCTCGGCGAAGTCGGGACCACGTTGTCCGGCAACAGCGAGCAGCTGTTCAGCACCGTCGACAACCTGCAGAAGTTCACCTCGATGCTGGCCGCCAACGACGACCAGGTGCGCCGGTTCAACACGCAGATGCAGCAGGTCAGTTCGTTCCTGGCCGGTGAGCGGCAGGACATGAGCGCGGCGATGGCGGAGTTGGCCATCGCGCTGGGCAAGGTCGAGTCGTTCGTCCGGGACAACCGGGAACTGCTGAAGTCCAACGTGGACCAGCTCAACGCGGTGGCGAACGTGCTGGTGGAGCAGAAGGCGGCGCTCAGCGAGTCGCTGAACAACGCACCGCTGGCGTTGAGCAACCTCAACAACGCCTACAACGGTGCGTCCGGGACGCTGGACACCCGCGCGAACATCAACGAGCTCAACCAGCCGCCGCTGGTGTCGGTGTGCAAGCTGCTGCAGCAGAACAGCACGGCGCAGGTGCCGAAGGAGGTCAGCGACGCTTGCGCGTCGTTGCAGCCGATCCTCGACGGCGCGGTCAAGCTGCCGACTCCGGCGGAGACCCTCAACGCCTTGCAGAAGGGCACCCTGCCACCGCTGCCGCTCCCGCTGTCCACGACGGACAGCGCCCAATCCGCGGGAGGTGCCCGGTGATGCCGCGACGTGGCTGGTGGCGATTTCGCGCGCCACGCGCCCCGCATGCCGACCGCCGATTTCGCGTGAAATCGCCCCGTTCCCTTCGGAAGGCGACCACGGCGTTCGTCGCGCTGGCGCTGCTGGTGGTCGGCGGGTGCGGTTCTCGCGGGGTTTACGACATGCCGCTGCCCGGTGGGGCGGATGTCGGGGACCACCCGTACCAGGTCAGGGTGCGGTTCGCCGACGTGCTGGACCTGGTGCCCAACGCCGGGGTTCGGGTCAACGACGTGCCGGTCGGCCGGGTGTCGACCATCGGGCTCGCGCCCGACTCGTGGCAGGCCGAGGTGACCGTGGAGGTCAACGGCGACGTGAAGCTCCCGGCCAACGCGACCGCCCGGCTGCGGCAGTCCAGCCTGCTCGGCGAGAAGTACGTCGAGCTCGCCGGTCCGCCCGAGTCGCAGCCCGCGGTCGGCCGACTCGCCGACGGCGCCCTCATCGGCCTCGACCGCACCAGTCGAAACCCCGAGGTGGAAGAGGTGCTCGGCGCGCTGTCCCTGCTGCTCAACGGCGGTGGCGTCGCCCAGTTGCAGGACATCACCAAGGAGCTCAACGCCGCGTTGGAAGGTCGCGAGCCCGACGTCCGCAGCCTGCTGTCCAACGTGGACGAACTCGTCGCCGGGCTGGACGCCCAGCGCGATGACATCACCCGCGCGTTGGACAGCATCAACCGGCTCAGCGCCCGGCTGAACGAACAGCGCGGCAGCATCGACACCGCGCTGCGCGACCTGGAGCCCGGCCTGCGGGTGCTCAACGAGCAACGCACCCAGCTGGTCACCATGTTGCAGTCGCTCGACGAGCTCTCCGGCGTCGCGACCGACGTGGTCAACCAGTCCCACGACGACATCGTGCACGACCTCAACCAGCTCGCCCCGGCACTGCACCAGCTGGCCGCGGCTGGGGAGAGCCTGCCGAAGTCGCTGGAGGTGCTGGTCACCTTCCCGTTCCCGGACAACGCCGTGGACGGCATCGGCAACAGCGACTACACCAACCTCTACGCCAACGTCGACCTGGACCTCACCCACGTGCTGGAGAACCTGGGCCGCAGCCGACAGCCGCTGCTGCCGTTGCCGAGCCTGTCGAACTCGATTCCGCTGCCGCTGTCCCCACCGGACCAGACGGCGCAGCCACCGGCCGAGTCGGACGAGCACTCCGGCGGCCTGCTGGGCTCGTTGCTGGGAGGCGACCGCTGATGCTGAGCCGTCGAGTACGCGTGCAGATCGTCGCGTTCATCGCGATCGCCCTGGTGGGCGTCAGCTACGCCGGAGCCCGCTACGCGGGACTGGACCGGCTGTTCGGCCCGCGCGGCTACGTGGTGACCCTGCAACTGGCCGACACCGGCGGCGTCTTCGACAACGCCGAGGTCACCTACCGCGGCGTGCCGGTCGGCCGGGTCGGCACCATGCGGCTGACCGGAAACGGAGTGGAGGTGCCGCTGGACATCGAATCCAGCGCGCCTCAGATCCCCAAGGACGTGCAAGCCGTGGTGACCAACCGGTCCGCGGTCGGTGAGCAGTACGTCGACCTGCGGCCGAACCGCGACGACGGCCCGTACCTGCAGGACGGCTCGGTGATCTCGCAGCAGTCCGCGACCACGCCGCTGCCGGTGGAAAACCTGATGACGAACCTGGACGCGTTCGCCAACTCGGTACCAGAGGACTCGCTGCGCACCGTGGTCAGCGAGCTGGGCACCGCGTTCCGCGACAACGGCGGCCACCTGCAGACGATCTTGGACACCAGCCGCGAGTTCACCGCCGCGGCGCAGCAGCACCTGCCGCAGACGGTGCAGCTGCTCGAAGACGGCAAGACCGTGCTGGCCACCCAGAACGAGCAGGGTTCGGCGATCAAGTCGTTCGGCCGGGACCTGCGGCTGCTGTCCGAGTCGCTGGAGCGCTCCGACGGCGATCTGCGCGCCGTGATCGAGCGAGCCCCGCCAGCCGCGCAGCAGGTCAGCGCGTTCCTGCAGGAGAACACCCAGCTCGGTCCGCTGCTGGCGAACCTGACCACCACCTCGCAGATCCTGTCGACGCGCACCGACGGGTTGGAGCAGATCATGACGCTGTACCCGGCCGTGGTCACCGCGAGCAACACCGTGGTGCCCGGCGACGGCTCGGCGCACTTCGGGCTGGTGCTCAACGTCTTCGACCCGTTGCCCTGCACCAAGGGCTACGAACAGACCGAGCGCCGCAACGGCGCCGACCTCAGCCAGGTGCCGCTGAACACCAACGCGCACTGCGCCGAGCCCCCGGGCAGCGACACGTCGGTGCGCGGTGCGCAGAATGCACCAGGGCAGTAGGAGAGGAGACGCCTGACATGCATCCCGAAACCGCCAGGCGGCGTCGTCTTCCGGTCGTGGCCCTGGTGCTGCTCGCCGTGAGCCTGGTGGCCTGCCTGTTCTTCGGCGTCGCCTGGGCACTGGCCGCCAACGATTCCCTGCTCGACCGCGCCAACGCGCGGGACGCGGCGCTGCGCGACGGGCAGGCCGCGGTCATCAACTTCAACACCCTGGACTACCGGGACGTGAATCGCGGCCTGCAACGCTGGGAGGACAACTCGACCGGCCCGCTGCGCGACGAGGTCCGGCAGGGGCGGCAGAACTACGCGACCCAGATCGCTCAGGCCAAGAGCACCACCACGGCCCGGATCCTGGACGCCGGGATCGTCGAGCTCGACGAACACGCTGGCAAGGCCCGGATGATCGCGGTGGTGCAGGTCACGGTCACCATCGACGGACAGCAGCCAGCAAACAAGCAGGACCGCTACCAGGCCGAGCTCACCCGCGAAGGCGACAAGTGGAAGCTCAGCGCGCTCGGCACTGTGCCGGTCGGCTGATCGGCGGGACGCGCAAGCAATTCGAGGAGTGCAGCCAGTGCCAAGCAATCGCCGCCCCGGCCCGAACCGCCAACCCACCACCCGCCGCCCGAAGGTGGCGGGCCTGCGCAACCGCGACACGCCCAAGGACGCACCCCAGCCGGAGGTCGCGGCTCCGGCAGAGCCGGAGGGCGAAGGGGCGGAGCAGGTAGCGCCGGAGGTCGCGTCGGCAGAGCGGGCGGAGGCGGGGCGGGCGGAGCCTGCTGAGCCGGAGCTTGCGGAGACCGAGCGGGCGGAGCCCGCGGAGGTCGGCGCGGTGTCGGCGCAGCCGTTCGGAGCGCCGGGCGGCGTAGCCGCGCCCGCGAGCACCGGAGGTGCGGAGCCAGCGGTGGTGGCGGTCGGTCTGACGGAGCCCGCTGCGGCGAAGCGCGGCGTCACCTGGGGGTTGTGGATCGCTACCGCCGTGCTCGCCGCGCTGGCGGCTTGGTTCGGCATCCAGTGGTACTCCGCGCTCTACACCGGGGCGGCGGCCAACGAGGCGCTGGTGTCGGCCGGGGCGACCAGCGAGGTCAACGGTCAGATCACCGATGCGGTGGAGAAGCTGTTCTCCTACGACTTCAACGACACGGCCAAGACCGAGAACGCCGCGCGGGATCTGCTCGTCGGCCCCGCCGTGCAGCGGTACAACGACCTGTTCGCGGTGGTCAAGCAGCAGGCCCCGCTGCAGCAGTTGATCGTCACCACGACCGTGAAGAACAGCGCGGTGACGCGGCTGCAGGACGACCGCGCGGAGCTCCTGCTGTTCGTCGACCAGCACGCGATGCGCGCCAACACCGGTGAGAGCAACACCGGCCCGGCCCAGCTCTCGGTCAGCGCCGAGAAGCAGGGCGACCAGTGGAAGATCAGCCAAATCACCCTGCGCTGATCGCAGTCGGTTCTCCCGTACCGGCACGCACGCACCTGGCGTCGTTCGTGGTGGATTACGGTCCGATGTGGACGTGGGCGGACCAGAGGCAGTGTTCTTCCGGGTACTGGGCGCGGAGTTGGCGGGTCGCGTTGTGCAGGGCGTAGGCCGCGCGGTCGGTGTCGTACTCCTCGCCGCCGAACACCTCGCCGTAGACGTCGGCGTGCACCTGCACCGCGCTTTCCTCGTCGATCTCCCACAGGGTGCCGATGACGTGCGTGAACCCCGCGAAGCCGAGCGCGCCGGGTAACGACACCGCCGCCGCGCACGGCGCGTCCGCAGCTGTCGCGCACTGGCCCAGGTAGCCGAACTCCGCCTGGTCCAGCGCGATCTGGCCCAGTTCGACCAGCCCCAACGGCCGCTGCGGCGCCTCCCGGTCCAGCAGCAGGCCCGCCGCTGGCTGGGCCGGGAACTGCGAGCTCGGCTCGCACACGTGCAACCACGGATGCTCCGGCAGCATCTGCAGCACCTCCGCCGCAGTGGTGCTCTCCACCGACACGATCTCCGCCGACGGCCAGTACTGCGCCAGGATCTGGTTCTGCGGCGGGAGTTCCCGCGCGACCTGTTCCGCCGAACCGGCCGCCACCAGCGCCGTGCCGTTGTCCGGCACCGGTCGCTGCGCTGCGCGGAGCAGGCATCCCAGCGTCGGCGTGTACGACGACACGACGCGATCCAATGTGGACTCACCCGTCTTCGCGGTCGCCGCGTGCACCGGCAGGAACGCCAGCGCACCGAGGGCGCTCCACCAGATCCTCGGCCACCGGGCTCCGGGTTCCGGCACGCTCAGGTAGCCCATCCGTTCCAGCACCGGGCGCGTGATGCGGTGCCAGGTCCAGTCGAGGGCGTCGGCCACCGCGCCGTGGTCGTCCTGCTGGGCGGCGGTCAACATCTCGGCGGCCTGTTCGGCAGCGGTTTCCGGCGCGGCGTTGGGCAGCGGCACGGTCAGCACCCGGCCCGCGATGACGACCAGCGCGTCCGACCGGTAGCGGCTGAGGTTGACCAGCACCACCGACCCGTGCTGCGCGGCGCCAGCCAGTTCCGCGAACGGCTTGATCCCGAGGTGGTTCGGCTGCACCCGGCGAACTTCGGTGAGCAGTTCGTCCCAGGCGCGCGCCAGTCCCATCCGGTCGTCGGAGTCGGCCAGCGTCGATTCCTCCACCGGGCGATCGAGCAGCCGCCGCAACCGGACCACTTCATCCGCCAGGTCCGGGTGGGTGCGGTGCAGTTCGCCGAGTTCTCCGCCGGTGGGCAGGAAGTCCGCCAGGATCGCCGCCCGCCCGTGCTCCAGCAGCGCCACGGCCCGCTCCGGCTCGCCGCTTTCCAGCGCGCACGCCGCGGCGTCCGCCGCGATCAACGCCCACTGCTGCTGCGCGGTCGGCGACGCGACCACCCGCTTGCCTCGGGTGACCAGCGGCAGCAGTTCGACCGCGAAGCCGAACGATTCCAGCGCCTCGGACCACCGATGCGCCTGCGCGGCGATCCGGCCGGACAAGCCAGCCGCCCGAAGGCGCTGGTCGGCGGGGGCGTTGGGCTGCTCCGCGGCCTCGGTGAGCACCTTGCGCGCCCAGCGGTAGTAGCGGCGGCGTCCGTTGCGCTGGTACAGGGATTGCAGGGCGCGACCGAGGTGGATCGCCACGCTCGCGCGGTTGGGCGCTTCCAGCGGCATCGCGATGAGCGCTTGGTCGAACAGCTCGATCGCCGTTTCGATGTCCCGCGTCCGCGCGGTCAGCCGGAACCGGTGCGCCGAGACGATGCCCAGCTGCGTCCACGCGGTGGGCTCTGCGTCGGGCCCCTCCGACTTCGCCGCTTCGCGCGCCAGCTCCGCCGCGCGATCCAGGTCGGCGCTGTCGCCGCTGTGCTCGAATCGGGTGATCAACGTGGTGATCAACGAGTTCAGCACCGCGCCGCGCCGCGCCGCGGTCGCCGCATCCGCGGCGGCCTGCCCGGCGGTGATCGCGGTGTCGAGCACCTTGGCCTCCGCGCCGTGCGAGAAATGCCTGCGCAGCAGGGTTGCGTAACCGGTCAGGGCGATCGCGCGGCTCGGGTCGTCGGTGGACATCGCCCGCACTGCCGGGGCGATCGGCCGCAGCACCCGGCGCAACTGGCTCGCCTCGCCGGTGGCGTCGACGTGCTCGACGGTCGCCGCGGTGAGGTTCCAGACAGCGGTGCCGAGCAGTGGATGCCCGCTGTCGAGCACCCCGAGCACGCCGATCAGCTCGCTGATCGCCGAGTTGAGGTCGGCCAGATCGCCGCTCTGCCGGAACCGCAGCCGCAGCGCGTTGGCCAGGTGGCAGAACGCAGCGCGCCGTGGTTCGCCGTCGGCGAGCGCCCCGGCGCCGGACCCGAGGTGCTTGATGCCTTCGTCCAGGTCTTCGACCACGCCGCCGCGTTCGTAGCGGCGCAGCAGCGCGGTACCGAGGTTGACCAGCAGTTCGGAGGTCGCTGCCTCGCGGGCCGGGGAAATCCGGGCGGCTTCGCGGAACACGTCGATCGACTCTTCGTCGGACTCCGGCGCGTCGGCCAGCCTGGCGTGCAGCCGTAGCGCGTTGGCCAGCCGGATCAGCGCCATCGCCCGCCGCTGGTCGCGGCGCGGCGTCTGCTCGACGGCCTCCCGAGCGATCTGCACGCTTTCCGCGGCGGCGGTGGCGCTGTTGGTCTTCGCCGCGAAGTCGGTGAGCGCCAACGCGAGGTTGCACTGGTAGAGCATCCGATCGCGGTCGCTGCTGTGCGCTGCCGCAGTCGCCGCGCGGTAGTAGGTGATCGCGTCTTCCAGGTCGTCCAGTTCACCGGTGCGCAGATGGGTCAGCTGCGCGGCGCTACCGAGGTTGTTGAGCACGCCCGCGCGTGCCGGGTGCGTGTCGTTGAGCACGCCCGCGGTGGTGCGGAAGACCTCGGTCACCCAGGGCAGCTCGTCGAAGTCGAACGTCGTGACGATCTTGTTCATCGCCGCGATGGCATCGGCATAGCGCTGCTCGGCGCTGCGGCGGGGTTCGGGAGTTTCCGGCGGTGGTGCGGCGGTGTCGGATTCTTCGGCGAACCAACTTGAGCGGGAGCCGCCGCGGTCCTGCCCTCCAGTCCAACGTTGCAGCCCGCGGAACCGCTCGCTCGCGCGGCTTGCATCGTCTGTCATCGGTCGTTACTCCTGTGGCCAGAGCTCACCCGGGGCACCTGCGTCGGGACGCGGTGGGTCGTATCACGCTACCGACGGATGCGATCGTCGAATAGCCCGCGTGTACTACCTGAGATCGGGCTGGTGGACAGTTGTGCCCACCGGCACCATTTGTTAGGGCTTCGGAACGCGAAAATACTCGTCCCGCGCGTAACAACGGTCGTGGTTAACACCATTGCTACTCAGGATCGCCACGCGACACAGATCCGAGATCGAATTCACCTCCGATGACTGCGGGTACCGATATGAACGCGCGCTGTGCACGCCGGGGTTCGGCGGAATGACTCCGTTCGGCCGAGTCGTCTCGGGAATAGGGACGCCGATCCCGGATGTTGAGGTATCCGTCACCAGTTCCAGCGGGTCGGCGCGGGCCTGTCAAGGGCCGTTCGGCGGGGTGTTGGGCGGGGCGTTCCCGGGTAGCTGACCCTACCCGGAAGTAGGTCTTTGACCAGGGAAAACCATGTCTGACACGATCACGTCAGGTGATCGTGTCTTGCGCCACGAGGGTGATCGAAGCGTGATCTCTTGACTGCGGGCGCGCGCGGGTTCACTCTGGTCCTCAACACGGGGCTGGGCCGCCGTCGGTGGGCCCCCTCGACAGCTGGCGTCGTTCCGGCTAGACTGCTACTTTGCGCTGCCCACTTTCCGTCTGCCCTGCACCGGGCCGTAGGATCGGTGGCGCCATTGCACCCTTGACAGCCGTGTTAGTGAACTGGGCCCGCCAGCTACTTTCACTGCCGCGGCTGTAGCCAGTTCAGAGTCCCGGAAGGACGCATCTTGGCAGTCTCCCGCGCGACCAAGGTCTCTGCAGCTTCCAACTACACGTCGGGGATCCCTGGGGCACCCAAGCGGGTCTCGTTCGCGAACATCCGCGAGCCGCTGAACGTGCCGAACCTGCTAGACCTGCAGATCCAGTCCTTCGAATGGCTTGTCGGTAACGAAGCCTGGTTCCAGCGCCGGGTCGACGCCGGCGAGGAGAATCCGGTTGGCGGTCTTGAGGAGGTCCTCGGCGAGATCTCCCCGATCGAGGACTTCTCCGGATCGATGTCGCTGTCCTTCTCCGATCCACGCTTCGACGAGGTCAAAGCCTCCGTCGAGGAGTGCAAGGACAAGGACATGACCTATGCGGCCCCGCTGTTCGTCACCGCGGAGTTCACCAACCACACCACTGGCGAGATCAAGAGCCAGACGGTGTTCATGGGTGACTTCCCGATGATGACGAACAAGGGGACCTTCATCATCAACGGCACCGAGCGGGTGGTGGTCTCCCAGCTGGTCCGTTCCCCCGGTGTTTACTTCGACCAGTCGGTCGACAAGACCACGGACAAGGACGTCTTCAGCGTCAAGATCATCCCCAGCCGCGGCGCGTGGCTGGAGTTCGACGTCGACAAGCGTGACACCGTCGGCGTCCGCATCGACCGCAAGCGTCGGCAGCCGGTCACCGTGCTGCTGAAGGCGCTGGGCTGGACGGCCGAGGCGATCCGCGAGCGGTTCGGCTTCTCCGAGACGTTGATGACGACGCTGGAGAAGGACCACACCGCCGGTACGGACGAAGCCCTGCTGGACATCTACCGGAAGCTGCGGCCGGGCGAACCGCCGACCAAGGAGAGCGCGCAGACGCTCCTGGAGAACCTGTTCTTCAAGGAGAAGCGCTACGACCTCGCTCGGGTCGGCCGCTACAAGGTCAACAAGAAGCTCGGCCTCGGCATGCCGTACGAGACCGGGGTGCTCACCGAGGAAGACATCGTCACCACGATCGAGTACCTGGTCCGGCTGCACGCGGCCGAGACCGACATGCCCGCCCGTGGCCAGGGCGAGGGCGCGACGGTCCCGGTCGAGGTCGACGACATCGACCACTTCGGCAACCGGCGCATCCGCACCGTTGGTGAGCTGATCCAGAACCAGGTCCGGGTCGGCCTGTCCCGCATGGAGCGGGTCGTCCGGGAGCGGATGACCACCCAGGACGTCGAGGCGATCACTCCGCAGACCCTGATCAACATCCGCCCGATCACGGCGGCGATCCGGGAGTTCTTCGGCACCTCGCAGCTGTCGCAGTTCATGGACCAGACCAACCCGATCGCGGGTCTGACGCACAAGCGGCGGCTGAACGCGCTCGGTCCGGGTGGTCTGTCCCGGGAGCGCGCGGGCATGGAGGTCCGCGACGTGCACCCGTCGCACTACGGCCGGATGTGCCCGATCGAGACGCCGGAAGGCCCGAACATCGGTCTGATCGGCTCGCTGGCCACCTTCGCGCGGGTCAACCCGTTCGGCTTCATCGAGACGCCGTACCGCAAGGTCGTCGAGGGCCGGGTCACCGACCAGATCGACTACCTGACCGCCGACGAGGAGGACCGCTACGTCAAGGCGCAGGCCAACGCGCCGATCGACGAAGACGGCAACTTCATCGACGAGCGGGTGCTGGGTCGACGCAAGGGTGGCGAGGTCGAGCTGCTCGCACCGACCGAGATCGACTACATGGACGTCTCGCCGCGGCAGATGGTCTCCGCCGCGACCGCGATGATCCCGTTCCTCGAACACGACGACGCCAACCGCGCCCTGATGGGTGCGAACATGCAGCGCCAGGCGGTGCCGCTGCTGCGCAGCGAGTCGCCGCTGGTCGGCACCGGCATGGAGCTGCGCGCCGCGGTCGACGCCGGGGACGTGATCACCGCTGAGAAGGCGGGTGTGGTCGAGGAGCTGTGCGCCGACTACATCACGGTGATGGCCGATGACGGCACTCGCCGGTCGTACCGGATGCAGAAGTTCTCCCGGTCCAACCACGGCACCTGCATCAACCAGAAGCCGATCGTCAACGAGGGCGACCGGGTCGAGGCCGGGCAGGTCGTCGCGGACGGGCCGTGCACCGAAGACGGCGAGATGGCGCTGGGCAAGAACCTGCTCGTCGCGATCATGCCGTGGGAGGGGCACAACTACGAGGACGCGATCATCCTGTCCCAGCGCCTGGTGCAGGACGACGTGCTCACCTCGATCCACATCGAGGAGCACGAGGTCGACGCGCGCGACACCAAGCTCGGTGCTGAGGAGATCACCCGGGACATCCCGAACGTCTCCGACGACGTGCTGGCCGACCTCGACGAGCGCGGCATCATCCGGATCGGTGCCGAGGTGCAGGGCGGCGACATCCTGGTCGGCAAGGTCACCCCGAAGGGCGAGACCGAGCTGACCCCGGAGGAGCGGCTGCTGCGCGCGATCTTCGGCGAGAAGGCCCGCGAGGTCCGCGACACCTCGCTGAAGGTGCCGCACGGCGAGACCGGCAAGGTCATCGGCGTCCGCGTGTTCAACCGCGAGGACGACGACGAGCTGCCGCCGGGCGTCAACCAGCTGGTGCGGGTCTACGTCGCGCAGAAGCGCAAGATCCAGGACGGCGACAAGCTCGCCGGTCGGCACGGCAACAAGGGTGTGATCGGCAAGATCCTGCCCGCCGAGGACATGCCGTTCCTGTCCGACGGCACCCCGGTGGACATCATCCTGAACACCCACGGTGTGCCGCGACGGATGAACATCGGCCAGGTGCTGGAGACGCACCTCGGCTGGATCGCCTCGCAGGGCTGGTCCATCGACGGCGACGCCGACTGGGCCAAGCGGCTGCCCGACGACCTCTACGACGTGGAGCCGGGCACCAACACCGCCAGCCCCGTCTTCGACGGTGCGCGGGAGGAGGAGATCACCGGCCTGCTGGCCTCCACCAAGCCGAACCGCGATGGCGAGCGCATGGTGGGCGCCGACGGCAAGGCGCAGCTGTTCGACGGCCGCAGCGGGGAGCCGTACCCGTACCCGATCGCCGTCGGGTACATGTACATCCTCAAGCTGTCGCACCTGGTGGACGACAAGATCCACGCCCGTTCCACCGGGCCGTACTCGATGATCACCCAGCAGCCGCTGGGCGGTAAGGCGCAGTTCGGTGGTCAGCGCTTCGGTGAGATGGAGTGCTGGGCCATGCAAGCCTACGGCGCCGCGTACACGCTGCAGGAACTGTTGACGATCAAGTCCGACGACGTGGTCGGCCGCGTGAAGGTCTACGAGGCGATCGTCAAGGGCGAGAACATCCCGGAGCCGGGTATCCCGGAGTCGTTCAAGGTGCTGCTGAAGGAACTCCAGTCGCTGTGCCTGAACGTCGAGGTGCTCTCCAGCGACGGCGCGGCCATCGAGATGCGCGACAGCGAGGACGAGGACCTGGAGCGCGCCGCGGCCAACCTCGGCATCAACCTGTCCCGCAACGAGTCGCCGTCGGTCGACGACATCGCGCACTAATCCTCGCCGCCGGTCCGCGGGAGCGATCTCGCGGACCGGCGAGCCGACCCAACCTGGCACCGCTGCCGCCACCACCCGGCAGTACCTTTCGATCAAGGGAGAAGACCCGACGTGCTTGACGTCAACTTCTTCGATGAACTCCGCATCGGCCTCGCCACGGCCGACGACATCCGCCAGTGGTCGTACGGCGAGGTCAAGAAGCCCGAGACCATCAACTACCGCACCCTGAAGCCGGAGAAGGACGGGCTCTTCTGCGAGAAGATCTTCGGCCCGACCCGCGACTGGGAGTGCTACTGCGGTAAGTACAAGCGGGTTCGCTTCAAGGGCATCATCTGCGAGCGCTGTGGCGTCGAAGTCACCCGCGCCAAGGTTCGCCGCGAGCGGATGGGGCACATCGAGCTCGCTGCCGCGGTGACGCACATCTGGTACTTCAAGGGCGTCCCGTCCCGGCTGGGCTACCTGCTGGACCTCGCCCCGAAGGACCTGGAAAAGATCATCTACTTCGCCGCCTACGTGATCACCTCGGTGAACACCGAACTGCGGCACAACGACCTGTCGACGCTGGAGAGCGAGATCAGCGTCGAGCGCAAGCGGGTCGCCGACCAGCGCGACGCCGACCTGGAGGCGCGGGCCCAGAAGCTCGAAGCCGACCTGGCCGCGCTGGAGGCCGAGGGCGCCAAGAGCGACCAGCGCCGCAAGGTCAAGGAAGGCGCCGAGCGCGAGATGAAGCAGCTGCGCGACCGCGCGCAGCGGGAGCTCGACAAGCTCGACGAGATCTGGGAGACCTTCACCAAGCTGGAGCCGCGTCAGCTGATCGCCGACGAGCTGCTGTACCGCGAGCTCTACGACCGCTACGGCGAGTACTTCACCGGCGGCATGGGCGCGGAGGCCATCCAGTCGCTGCTGTCGACCTTCGACATCGGCGCCGAAGCCGAGCTGCTGCGCGAGACCATCCGCAGCGGCAAGGGCCAGAAGAAGCTGCGCGCGCTCAAGCGGCTCAAGGTCGTGGCGGCCTTCCAGGCCACCGGCAACGACCCGAGCGGCATGGTGCTCAACTGCGTGCCGGTCATCCCGCCGGACCTGCGGCCGATGGTGCAGCTCGACGGTGGCAGGTTCGCCACCTCCGACCTCAACGACCTGTACCGCCGGGTGATCAACCGCAACAACCGCCTCAAGCGACTGATCGACCTCGGGGCTCCCGAGATCATCGTCAACAACGAGAAGCGGATGCTGCAGGAGTCCGTGGACGCGCTGTTCGACAACGGTCGTCGCGGGCGTCCGGTCACCGGTCCGGGCAACCGGCCGCTGAAGTCGCTGTCCGATCTGCTCAAGGGCAAGCAGGGCCGGTTCCGCCAGAACCTGCTCGGCAAGCGCGTCGACTACTCCGGCCGTTCGGTCATCGTGGTCGGCCCGCAGCTGAAGCTGCACCAGTGCGGTCTGCCGAAGGAAATGGCGGTTGAGCTGTTCAAGCCGTTCGTCATGAAGCGGCTGGTCGACCTCAACCACGCGCAGAACATCAAGTCCGCGAAGCGGATGGTGGAGCGCCAGCGCCCGCAGGTGTGGGACGTGCTGGAAGAGGTCATCGCCGAGCACCCGGTGCTGCTCAACCGCGCTCCGACGCTGCACCGCCTCGGCATCCAGGCATTCGAGCCGCAGCTGGTGGAAGGCAAGGCCATCCAGCTGCACCCGCTGGTCTGCGAGGCGTTCAACGCGGACTTCGACGGCGACCAGATGGCGGTGCACCTGCCGCTGTCGGCCGAGGCCCAGGCCGAGGCCCGGATCCTGATGCTGTCCAGCAACAACATCCTCTCGCCCGCGTCCGGTCGGCCGCTGGCGATGCCGCGACTGGACATGGTCACCGGCCTGTACCACCTGACCCGTCAGGTGGACGGTGCAAAGGGCGAGGGCCTGGCGTTCTCCTCGGTCGGTGAGGCCATCATGTCCTTCGACCGCGGTGTGCTGGACCTGCAAGCCAAGATCAAGATCCGACTGCGCGACGTGGTGCCGAACAAGTCCCAGATGCCGGAGGGTTGGGAGCCCGGTCAGCCGTGGCTGGCCGAGACCACCCTTGGACGGGTGTGGTTCAACGAACTGCTGCCCGAGGACTACCCGTTCGTCGATGACCTGCTGCCGAAGAAGAGGCAGGCCGCGATCGTCAACGACCTCGCCGAGCGGTACCCGATGGTCACCGTGGCGCAGACCCTGGACAAGCTCAAGGACGCCGGTTTCCACTGGGCGACTCGCTCCGGGGTGACCGTGTCGATCACCGACGTGGTGGTGCCACCGGCCAAGACCGAGATCCTGGACAACTACGAAGCCAAGGCGGACCAGGTCGAGAAGCGGTACCGCCGCGGCGCGCTGTCCTACCAGGAGCGCAACGCGGAGCTGGTCAAGGTCTGGACGGCCGCCAAGGACGAGGTCGCCGAGGCCATGGAGGCGAACTTCCCGGAGGACAACTCGATCAGCATGATCGTGAAGTCCGGGGCCGCCGGTAACATGACCCAGGTCGTCCAGCTGGCCGGGATGCGCGGTCTGGTGTCGAACCCGAAGGGTGAGTACATCCCGCGTCCGATCAAGGCGAACTTCCGCGAGGGCCTGTCGGTGCTGGAGTACTTCATCTCCAACCACGGTGCCCGCAAGGGTCTGGCCGACACCGCGCTGCGGACCGCCGACTCGGGTTATCTGACCCGTCGTCTGGTGGACGTCTCGCAGGACGTGATCGTCCGCGAGCCGGACTGCGGCACCGAGCGCGGCATCAAGATGCCGATCGCGGAGCTGCTGCCGGACGGCAAGCTGCTGCGCGACGCGCACGTGGAGACCAGCGTCTTCGCCCGGACCACGGCCGAGGACGTCACCGACTCCGACGGCAACATCGTGCTCGCCCGCGGTTCCGACCTGGGTGACCCGGCGATCGAGAAGCTGCTCGCCGCCAACATCACCAAGGTCAAGGTCCGCAGCGTGCTCACCTGCGAGTCGGGTGTCGGGGTCTGCGCGGTTTGCTACGGCCGTTCGATGGCCACCGGCAAGCTGGTGGACGTCGGCGAGGCGGTCGGCATCGTCGCCGCCCAGTCGATCGGTGAGCCGGGTACCCAGCTGACCATGCGCACCTTCCACCAGGGCGGTGTCGCCGGTGACGACATCACCACCGGTCTGCCGCGTGTCCAGGAGCTGTTCGAGGCGCGGGTCCCGAAGGGCAAGGCGCCCATCGCCGACACCTCGGGCCGGATTCGGCTGGAGGACAACGACCGCTACTGGAAGATCACCATCATTCCGGACGACGGCGGCGAGGAGATCGTCTACGACAAGCTGTCCAAGCGGCAGCGGCTCGCGGCGATCTCGGTCGACGGCACCGAGCGGCAGATCGCCGACGGCGACCACGTCGAGGTCGGCCAGCAGCTGCTGGAAGGTGCGGTTGACCCGCACGAGGTGTTGCGCGTGATGGGGCCGCGGGAGGCCCAGCTGCACCTGGTGCGCGAGGTGCAGGAGGTGTACCGCTCGCAGGGTGTGGGCATCCACGACAAGCACGTCGAGGTGATCGTCCGGCAGATGCTGCGGCGGGTCATCATCATCGACTCGGGTGCCACCGAGTTCCTGCCCGGTTCGCCGGTCGAGCGCTCGCAGTTCGAGGCGGAGAACCGCCGCGTCGTCGCCGAGGGCGGCGACCCGGCGTCCGGCCGTCCGGTGCTGATGGGCATCACCAAGGCGTCGCTGGCCACCGAGTCGTGGCTGTCGGCGGCCTCCTTCCAGGAGACGACCCGCATCCTCACCAACGCCGCGATCGAGGGCGCGAGTGACAAGCTGGTCGGCCTGAAGGAGAACGTGATCATCGGTAAGTTGATCCCGGCTGGTACGGGCATCAACCGGTACCGCAACATCCAGGTGCAGCCGACGGAGGAGGCGCGGGCCGCGGCATACGCGATCCCGTCCTACGACGACAGCTACTACACCCCGGATGTGTTCGGCACCGGCACCGGTGCGGCAGTTCCGCTGGACGACTACGACTTCGGCCGCGACTACCGCTGAAGTTGACCAAAGGGCCCCTGTCCGACTCCTCCGGACAGGGGCCCTTTTCTATGCCGATCAGTAGATGGCCGTGATGCGAAGCATGAGGATTTTCAGTACTTGGTCAACAACCGCATAGTGGACGAAGCCGTACTCGAAATCGGCCGAGTAGTAGTCGAACTTCTTGTTGTACGTGCCCTGTTTCGGGTTTTCCTCCAGCCCTGCCACGAACGTCTTCAATGCGGCGAGTACCTCGTTGGGCAAAGTGTCGCGCACCCGTTCGGCCTCCGAACACCAACGAATGTCGTAGCGCGGCATCATTGATCCCCAGGCCGAAGCACGTGGGAGAAGGCCCAGTTCCCCTCGGCATTCCTGCGGTATACGTGGTTGGTTCCGTCAGCTTGCGGGCGCCACTCTTCGCCGAAGACCGATTCATCGCCGTTCTTGATGCGTTCGAGTACCTCGTTGACGTAGGGGGCGGGGTTGGCGGCGGCACACGCAACAGCCCAATAGCGGTTGATGACCTTCTGGACGCGGTCCAGGTCGAAGTCGTCGTCGGATTCCGCCATCGCCTGGTGGAATTCGCGTTCGAACTCGACGCAGTTCTCGGGATCCAACTCGCTCAGGGTGCGGTGGATCGCGGGGCCGGTCCGGTCGACGATCACCTGCATCCGAGCGCAGTACTCCGCTGGAATGTCGTTGCTGGGCATGGGTTTCAACGTACCGGGCAGCGTCCCGCCCGAAAGTCCCTCAACCCGGTCAAGCACGCTATTTCGGGTTCCGTTCGGATGATTTCTTCGAGGTGAAGGGCACCTTTGACCGAGTTAGCCGGTCGAAGGTGCCCTTCACTCATCACTTGATCGTGTGGTTCGCCCCGGGTGCTTGGTTGTGTCGGGTTGAGCCGTTAGCGTGTGCGGCGGCGGGAGGTGGGGATGAACCACCCTGGACAGCCGGTTGTTCCGGTCGTGGCGTGGGCTCAGCGGCTCGGGTGGCGGGTTGCTTGGAACGTGCCCGGCGAGGTGTTGGAGCAGTTGCCCGGGGCGCCTTTTCACAAGTACCGGCGCAAGTCCGTGCCGATCCTGCTGGCCGGGCGATACCAGGGGATGTCCGCGATGGCGGTGCACATCGACTTCACCTCGAAGCAGTCCAGTGCGGCTGGTTCGTACTACTCGGCCAGCACGGAGACGTACGTCAGCACCTCGACCACCAAGCAGAAGGTGTCGACCTGCGGCGTGGTGGTCCTGGAGTTGCCATCGCCGGTTCCCGAACTTGTGGTGGACGAGAAGCGGGACAAGCTGGACGACGTCTCTGACTTGTTCAGCTTCAACCGGTCCAAGGACATCTTCCAAGGCGAGGCCGTGGACGTCGGACCGGCCGCGTTGCACTGCTACCACGTCTCCGGCGCGCCGCCGGAGTTCGTCCGCTCGGTGGTGACCGTGGAGCGGACGCAGTGGCTCTACGGCGGAGGGTTGGGCCCGGCATCCAACACCACGCTGGGCAAGGTCTACTTCCGGCTCTCCGGCCGCAAGGTCATCGTCTGGTCCGGACGCAACTTCGAGGACACCGCGGTGCTCGACAGCCTCTTCGGCATCGCCCAGGAGATCCTGCGCTGGATCCCACCTGCGGCCTACCAGGACCCGATCGCCGCCGAAGCGGACCGCCAACACGTCCCACTACCCCAACTCCAAGTCCCCTTCGAGTGATCTTTTCGAGGTGAAGGGCACCCGTGACCAAGTAACTGGGGCACGGGTGCCCCTCACTCGTCACTGGGTCGGGTGGTTTACCAGTCGAGGTTGCCGCTGATCGTCTTGTCCGGTGGGACTTCCGTGAAACCGCCTTCCCGGGCTTGCTTTTCCAGGGCGTCCGCCGCTGAGCCGGTGCTGTCGGCGAGGTTGTTCAGGGCGGACCAGCCGACTTCCTTCTTCCCGTAGCTCGGGTCGGCGGGTTGGCTGGTGCTGGTTCGTCCGGTGCTCGGGTCCACGATGGGGTCGCCGTTGCTGTCGACCTTCGTGTGCGAGCCGTCCGGGTTGATCCTGGCGACATCGCCGTCGCCGTCAACGGCGTAACCGTCCTCCTTGGCCTTTTCGATGTCCCCCTTGGCGACCTGGTCGGCGATTCCCTTGCCGTCGCCCAGTTCCTCCTTCGTGCCACCGAGGACCTTGCTGCCGATGTCAGCCGGGCTCTTGCCGCCGTCGCCGCCCGGCTTGCCGTCGGTGATCTGCTGGACGCTCTCGTAGATGCGGATCGCGTCGATGATCATCTTGATGATGGTGATCACCTTCATGATCTTGTCGATGATCGCCGTGATCTTCTGGATCTTCTGGATCTGCTGGGCGGCGCGGGCGCAGGTGATACCCGCTTCCGCGGTGGTCGCCGCCGTCGCGGCGGCGACCGAGCCGCCGAAGGTCGGGCCCGCGGTCGCCGTCGCGGTGATCCAGGTGGTGATCGCCCAGGTCAGGAAGTCGGCGAGGATGCCCTTGATGACGCCCTCGGCCGCTTCCATCATGGTGCCGCTCATCTGCAGCAGTTGGGAGAGGTTGTTGGCCTGGCCACCGGTGGCCTGCACGCCCTCGATGAACTTGGCCATCTTCTTGCGCAGCGCGTCGGCTGCTTCGCCGTCCCAGCCGTTGAGTTCGGTGTCCAGGGTGTTCGTCAGGTTCTCGGCCAGCTGGTCGATTTCGCCCTTCACCCCGGCGAATGCTTCCGCGCCCTTGGCCAGGGCTTCGCTGTCGCCGGTGACCAGTTGGATCGCGTCCCGCACCGGGGCCACGAAGTTGATCACGAACTCGACGCCGGTGCCGATGAGGAAGCTCATCGGGTCCAACGCGAAACTCGTCGCGCTGGACAGGTAGCTCTCGATGTCGCCCTTGAGCGCTTCGACGTCGCCCTGCCCGGCGTGTTCGTCGGCGCTGATGATGTCCTTGACGAACGGCAACTTCCCGAACGCCGAGCCGTCGACCGGCGAAGCGGTCGGGTTGAGCGCGCTGTTCTCGCTGATCGCTTCCGCATTGCTGGTCACCAGGAACCGCCTCCTCCGCGACGGCCGTCACCGGCGCCCTTGCCCAGGTCGCTGAAGATCTTGCTGAACATGTCGGCGATCGACTGGTCGGCGTTCTGGTACTCCTTGCCGCACGCGGCCAGGTCCGCGCCCGCTTTGCTCAGACCTTCGGCCGTCTCGTCGAGGTGCTGCTTGAACTTCTCCAGCAGCTCGCGGTAGGAGCTGTAGGTGGTGGCCAGGCCGAGCAAGCCCCAGGAGACCTCCGGGACTTCGGCCGCCGCTGTTTTGTCCTTTATGGACTTGGCATCGGCGTTCATGCGGTCGACGTTGTCGCCGCAACGCATGATCGCCTCGGCGGGTGCTTTGTAGCCGGGCATCTTCATCTCCCGCCGTCGAGGAAGGAATCCGGCATGTCGTCGTGGGCCGGGGCATCCTGGGGCCGCTCGACCTGGGCGCCGAACAGCTCGTCCTGGGTGCGCAGGATGCGTTCGAGAACATCGCTGTCCGGCACGTACTCCTGCACGATTTCGGCCTGCTTGCGGGCGGCCTCGGCGACCGCTTGCTGCAAGGTGCCCAGCACCGTGTTGGACAGCTGCGCGGGTGATTGGCGCAGCGCGTCTTGGGTGAACTGGATTCCGGTGACCCCACCGGCGCTGGCGGTGACGCTCACCGAACGGTCCTCTGAGGTGGCGGTGGCCTGCAACTCGCTGATCTGCTCGCGCATCCGGCCGAAGTCGCCCATCTGCTCTTCGGCGCGGCGACCGGCCTCCTTGAGCGCCGCCAACTTGCGTTGCATGTCGTCCAGATCCGCTGGCATGCTGGCCTCCTCAGCCCAGTGCCGATTGGTCCTGATCGACGATCATCGCTGATCGGCAGGCGTATCTGGAGTCCGTAGCGAGGAAATCCCAGAGTTGGCCCAACCTCTGGCGCCGCTCGCGTATTGGCTGGTCATCGTCAGTGGGCCGAACGGGCGATGCGCGAATTGGGTCCGCAATGCGCGTGGCCCTTGATGAATCGCCGGGAAGACTTGGTTCGCGATCGTCGAAACGCCTGAGCAGCGGTCTTGATCGACCGGCAGGTGCGGGAGTTGCGGTACTCCCGGTGAATCTGGAAGTCTCGCACTGCGCACCCTACTGTGCAGTAGTTCGGTCGGCGTCCGAGCAAACCGGGTCCGGACTTGGGGGGCATGCCGTGTCGTCGAGGGGCCGACACGGCATGCCTCGACCCGCGCGCCGACCAAGAAGGGCGGGCGACGAAATCTCGGGCGCCACCCAGGTTTTCCGGGTGACGCCCGAGGAGTCGCAAGTGCTCGTCCGGCGAAAGTGGTTGCGGCGCTCAGCTTTCGAGTTCGGCGAGGGCCTTGCGGACCCGCTCGACCTCGGCTTCCAGCTCGGCGAGTTTCGCCTCGTGCTGCTCGCGGGCGGCGCTCAGCACGCTTTCGATGGTGTCGGAGATGTCCTGGTGCAGCTCGGCGGCAGCCTTGGAAACCGCGGCGGCCGCGACCGGCAGGCCCTGTACGACGCGCTTGCCCGAGTGCATCAGGTCGGCCTGCCACTCGCCGTCAGCGGTGCCGGTGACCGTCAGCGTCAGCTCGACCGTGCGGGTCTTCTTCGCGGCGCTCTGCTTGCGGGCCCGCGGCTTCTTCGGCGCTGCGTCGGCGACCTCGCCGTCGGCTGCTGGCTGCGCCGCCTGCTCGGCCTGGGTCTGGTCGGTCTGCTCGGTGTTGGTCTGTTCTTCGGTCAACTCTGTCTCCTGTGTGTCACGGCGGGGGAACCAGGATAGAACAGGTGTTCCCCATTGTGCGTTGCGGATGTGGTGCTCGATCGGTCACCGCTGGAGAACGGCGACCAATGCTTGCAGTGCGGGGCGGAAGGCGTGCTCCGCGGGGGCGGCGTAGCCGATGACCACGCCGGGCGGGTGCTCGCCGGGCGTCGCCCAGTACGGCCCGAGCACCTCCAGTTCCACCGAGTGCTTCCGCGCCCGAATCAGCACTTCTCGCTCCGTCGGTCCCTCCGGGTCGAGCTGCAGGGTGATGTGCAGTCCCGCCGAGATCCCGGCCGGGTACGGCCGGTGGTTCGCGCGCATGTCGTTGAGCGCGTCGCGGAGCAATTCCCGCCGCTTCCGGTAAACCGCACGCGATCGGCGGACGTGTTGATCGTAGGCGCCCGACCGGATCAGCTCCGCCAAGGCCAGCTGCTCGAACAGCGGGGCGTGCAGTCCGCTGTGCTGTTTGAGCGTGCGCACCGGTTCCACCAGCCGCGGCGGCAAGGCCAGCCAGGCGAGCCGCAGGGCAGGTGCGAGCGTTTTGCTGGCCGTGCCCGCGTAGGCGATGTGGTTGGGCGCCATGCCTTGCAGCGAGCCGATGGGCTGGCGGTCGAAGCGGAATTCGCCGTCGTAGTCGTCCTCGATGATCAGCCGGTCCTCGGCCTTGGCGAGCTGGACGAGTTCCATCCGGCGGGCCGAGCTCATGGTGATGCCGAGCGGGAACTGGTGCGCCGGGGTGACCACCACGGCCCGGCTGTGCTG
The DNA here is from genome assembly GCF_022678645.1 of Saccharopolyspora soli. Classification (GTDB taxonomy): domain Bacteria; phylum Actinomycetota; class Actinomycetes; order Mycobacteriales; family Pseudonocardiaceae; genus Saccharopolyspora; species Saccharopolyspora soli. Next base: position 150,275 of record NZ_JALBWV010000006.1, read on the forward strand.
CCGCGTGATGTCGATGCCGTCGCGGTCGACGGGTACTCCCCGCACCGCCATGCCGAGGCTGGCCGGGATGGCGCGCAGGTGCGGCAGGGACGGGTCCTCGAAGTCGATCACGTCCAGCCCCTGGTCGTACAGGGCCTTGCTGAGCAGCGATAACGCCTGCGTGTAGCCGTTGCAGATGATGATCCGCTCCGCTGCGGTGGCCACCGCGCGCACTCGGGCGAGGTAGTCGGTGAGGGCTTCGCGCAGCGCGGGATGGCCCTGCGGATCGCCGTAGTCGAGGTCGCCGGGCTCGGTCGTCTGCAGGGCGCGGCGGCTGGCCGCCAGCCAGTCCCGGCGCGGGAAGGAGCTCAGGTCCGGTCGGCCGGGGCGGAAGTCCCAGCGCGCCGCCGGGGTCTGCGGGCGAGCCGGGAGGGTCACCGGGTCCGGGCTCGCCAGCCGCTCGGCGACGGTGGTCGGCGCGCCTTGGCGGGACAGCAGGAAACCCTCGGTGACCAGTTGGTTGTAGGCGCGGGTAACCGTGCCGCGGGCCACGCCGAGGTCGTGCGCCAGCGCACGGGTGGACGGAATGCGGCTGCCCGCCGGGAGGCGGCCGTCGCGGATCGCGGTGCGCAGCGACTCGGCCAGCTTGCGGCTGTCGGGTCGGCCCACCCAGTCCAGGTGCAGATCCAACGAAGTGGACCATCCGGCTGTCACAGCAATTGACCCTACCGTCGTCCCAGGTGCACGTACCCGGACATCGCTGGCCGGGACCGGGCGGGCGAGGTCGGGACGCGTCGAACTGGACCACGGAAGTGGCTGAGAACTGGACCAATTCGATGGTCCGGTTGCTCGTACGTTGGGAGTGTGAGTGGAATGCGAATCGACCTGCACAAGACCAGCCCGGCTGCCAGTCGCGCCATGTTCGCGCTCCAGGCGGCGGTCACCGAGGAATCCGACCGGGCGGGCCTGGACCCCGAGGTCCGCGAACTGGTCAAGATCCGGGCGTCCCAGCTCAACGGCTGCGTGTTCTGCCTGGACATGCACATCGCGGAGGCGCGGAAGCAGGGGGTGGGCGAGCAGCGGCTCGACCTGCTGGCCGCCTGGCGGGAGGCGGACCTCTACTCCGAGTCGGAGCGCGCCGCCCTGGCGTTGACCGAGGCCGTCACGAACCTGCCAGCGGGCATCCCCGACGACGTCTGGGAAGACGCCGCCGAGGCGTTCACCGAAGAACAACTCAGCGCCCTGGTGTGGGCTGCGACGTCGATCAACGCCTGGAACCGGCTCGGCGTCACCGCGCAACGCAGCGTCCCGCGACGCTGATCGCGTCGCGGCATTCGCGAGTGGTGTCGACTCGTAGGAGCGGCCATTACTACTCGTGCGAATCAACATCGCGACGATAGCCCCTGGGAGCGCAGGTCAGGAGATACGGCACCCGTGGCTGAGTCCCACTCGGCTGGGGGTGCCGCTGCCTTGTTGGTGATCGTCACGACACTTGAAATCCGACTGATCCGGCACGGCCTCGGCGCGCGATTGATACCGTTCCCGCCGCAGGACAAGATCGAGTGATCCGCGCTGGGGACCGTGCTGCCGCCAGCGCGGCGGAGCAGTCGGGGGGATGTGTGTCGGAGGGCTTCGGCGCGGACATCGGTGCCACTGAGCGGATGGTTCGGCAGTGGCAGGAACAGGCGGCCGAGAAGGCCGAGAAGTTCGCCCGGATGCAGGAGGAGATCGAGCAGATCTCGGTGACGGAGTCGTCGCGGGATGGTGCGATCCAGGTGACCGTGAGTTCCGCTGGGATCTTGCAGGATCTGCAGTTGGCGGAGAGCGCCGGGAACCGTCCGATGGTGAGGTTGTCCGTTGAGATCATGCGCACGGTGCAGGCGGCGCAGGCGAAGATTCCTGAGCTGATGCAGCAGGCGGTGGTTGACACCGTCGGCCTCGACGATTCCGCCGCGCAGCACGTGGTGGATCAGGCCCGCAGGTACTTCCCGGAGCCGCCCGAGGACGAGGACGCTCCGCAGCAGCGCGGTGCTGGTGTGCAGGAAATGCAATTCGGCGTTGACGACGACTACGACCAACCACAACGCCGCCAGCCCCCGAATCCTCCCCAGCAGCCGCCGTCGCGTCGCCGTCCGGACGACTTCGACGACGACCTCAGCGGCGGCTCCTTCCTGCGCTGACTGTGCCGAGCCTGACCCGAGAGGCCCTCCGCGATGCCCGACGAGATGAACGTCGTCATTGAGAACCTCCGCACCCATGCGTCCAAAGTGGATGGTGTGGTCGACCAGTTGAACGTCGCCGTGGATGCGTCGCAACAGGTTTCGCTGGACAACGATGCCTACGGCATCCTGTGCCGACCGTTCGCCTGGATGATCGATCCGGTGGAGCAGCACGGCGTCGAGACGCTGCGCAAGGCAGTGGAAGCGATGCAGGAGGTCGCGGACAACGTGCGCGGGGCCGCCGAGGAATACCAGTCCGTCGATGACAACAACAGCTCGATGATCGGCGGCATCGAGGTATGAGCAACCCGCTCGTCGCGCGGCAGGAGCAGAATCCGGACGGGCCCGGACCGCTCACCGCGGGCACCGGGGACGCCGGATGGGGCACCGGAATCGGCATCGCCGAATCCATCAACGACGTCACCAGCCTCAACGACGGTTCCAGCTGGGTCGAGGCCGGACTGGCCTACGGCGGGTTGGCGATGGAAGTCGTCAGCATGGCCGTCGACCCCATCGGCACCCTGCTGTCCTACGGCCTGTCCTGGCTGATCGAGCACGTCGAGCCGCTGAAGGAGGCGCTGGACTGGTTCGCCGGTGACCCCGACGGCGTCAAGGCGTACGGGGAGACCTGGGCCAACGTCGCCAAGGCGGTCGGTGAGGCCGCGACCCAGTACAACGACGCGGTCAAGGCCGACACCGCCCACTGGACCGGCGCGGCGGGCGACGCCTACCGCAAGCACGCCGCCGAGAAGGGCGAAGCCCTCAGCGGCGCTTCGGAGTTGGCCGACACGATCAGCACGGTCGTGACGATCATGGGCGAGGTCGTCTCGTTCGTCCGCGAGTTCGTCCGCGACCTGGTCGCCGACTGCATCTCCCGGCTGATCACCTACGCCCTGGAAGCGCTTGCGCCACCGGTGGTTTCGCTGGCGTGGGTGGTGCCGCAGGCGGTCGCGTTCATCGCCAAGACGGTCAGCAAGATCGCCGATGTCGTCACCAAGCTGGTCAAGACGATCAGCAACGTGGCACCGAAGCTGGCCAAACTGGTCGAGGTCTTCGGCGATGTCATGAAAGCCCTGGGCAAGCTCGGCAAGAAGGCCGCCGACGGCGTCGGCACCGGCGCGAGCAAGATCGGCAACGTCGCGGAGAAGTTCGACGTCGCGGGAAAACTCTCCGACAAGGTCGCGGAAAAGGCTTGGCAGAAGTTCGACGACACCTTCGGCACCGACGTCGTCGGCAAGCACGACGCCAAGATCGGCGGCCCTGACGCGCCGGGCAGCGGTTCGGGTGCCGGGTCCGGCTCTTCGGGCGACAGCTCCAGTGGTGGGGCTGGATCGGGATCTTCCGGCGATGGGTCCGGTGCTGGTCCTTCGGGCAGCGGTGCTGGGTCGGGTTCTGGTTCCGCGGGCGGGGGTTCGGGCTCCGCGTCGTCGAGCAGCGCAAGCGGCTCCGGTGCTGCGGACAGTCCCAGCTCGGCCCCTGGTTCGAGTTCGTCGGCGGGTGGTCCTGGTTCGGATTCGCCGCGCGGTGGCACAGATTCTGGTTCGGCTGCGCCGGAATCCGAGCGGGCGGCCGACGTCACCTCGGGCTCGGCGGATGTGCCCCGCAGTTCGTCCTCAGTGGACAGTGGTGCCAGCGGTCCGGGGGCCAATGTCGCGTCGGCGTCGGACGGCTCTCCCGGCTTGGGCGGTGGTTCCGCTGGTGGTTCGAGCTCGGGTGGCTCCGTCTCCGACGGTTCGCCCTCCGGTGGTTCGGTTTCCGGCGGCGGTGGTCCATCGGGTGCGCCTGCTTCCGCCGGCTCCGCAGCGCCGCAGGGTCCGGATGTGCCGAACCGTCCGGCCAGCACCTCTTCTGCCAGCGTGGACGCTCCGGCTCGACCGGAGACGGGCGTCGCCCCGCCTGCCCCAGGAGCGCCGTCGCCGCGTCCTGACCAGCCCGCTTCCGGAGCCGTAGGCGGCGGTGCCACCGGTGTTCCGATGGGTGGCGCACCGCCGTCCTCGCGCGGCGGAGGCCGTCCCGGCTCGGGTGGTTGGACGGGCGCACCCGGCAGCCCCGGCGCAGCCGGGCGAAGCATTCCTGCCGGGCGCAGCCCGGAAGCGCCGCGACCGCGCGGCCCGGAGGGCGCGGGGCGGCCCGCGAGCCCGGCCAGGCGCGGACCGGCGCAGCCGGACGCGCCGCACCGGCCGGGCGGACCAGCCCGCCCCGCAGGGGCGGCGACGGGTGGGCCGGGACGGCCCGGAGGGCCGGATGGCCCGGCTCGGCCGGGCGGACTGGCGCGACCGGATGTTCCGCCCCGGCCGAACAACCCAGCTCCCCGCCCGGAAGGCCCCAGCGGCTCGTCCCGCCGGAGCCCGGACGGATCGGTCCGCAATGGACGGACGGACGCCGGTCCTGGTGCGCCCCGCCAGCGGCAACCGGAAGCACCTGCCAGCCCGAACGACCCTGCTGGGCCCCGCCCGCAAGCCACGCCGCAAGGCATGCGCCCCCATGCTGACGCGCCGCATGCCGCGCTCCGCGTAGACGGCCCGGCCCGGCCGGACGTGCCGCGAACGACCCCGCCCGCTAGTCACGCCGACCGGCACGAATTCGCACCCGTGCGCCACGACTCCTTCACACACGTCAAGGGCGAAGGAGTCCAGCACTGGGGCCCCGGCTGGCAGCAGCGGATGGCCGAAGACGCCCGCATCCGCGCCGAGTCCCTCGGCTACCACCAGAAGCCGGAAAGCCCGAGCACCCCGGACCCGGAAGCGCCGCAACGCTGCACACCGGAGTCAATGGCCGCCGAGCAGCCCCCGGAGAATCCGACGTTGCACCACCGCAACGTGGGCGTCCCGGCCCAGCCGCCGAAGCTCTCCGACGACCTCCGGGAGAAGCTCGGCGACTACTACCGGAACATCAAGCCGAGCCCTGCCGGGTTGTCGATGCTCGGCAACTCGGCAGGGCCGAGCTTCAAACCGCACATGAACCGGATGCCGACGCCGTCGGTGGATCCGAAGCGGTTCACCGTCGAGGTGCACGGCAGCCCCACCGGCGTCCGCCTCGGCGACAAGGACCTGAATGCGAAGGAACTCGCCGAGATCATCCGGAATTCGCCCGGATACACGCCGGGCGAACCGATCCGCCTGCTGTCGTGCCGCACCGGCGCAGACCTGCCGGACGGGAGCCCGAACTTCGCCCAGCAGCTGTCGAAGGAACTCGGTGTCGAGGTGCTCGCCCCGAACACCGACGCCTGGGTCGACAACTACGGAAACCTCTACGCCAGCAAGGACCGGGCCAGCTTCGACCCAGGCGCCTCGGGCACGCCGCAACCGAGCTTCGACGAACCCGGCCAGTGGACCAGCTTCCGCCCGAACGGCACCGGAGCAACCCACGAAAGCCCTTTCCCACCAGGCCACGAACCAACCTGGGACCGCGGCGGAGTCCACGCCGACGCCGCCCAACGACGCGGGTTCGAGCAACCGCCCAAGGAGTTCCAACCGCCTGGTGGCCCCGCCTGGAGCGGCTGGCATTCCCGACCCGACGCCTACGGCACGCAGATCCAGGGGCATCTCTCGCCGACCGGCGAATTCGTGCCGCACGGTTCGTACGACGCCTTCGGCAAGTGGACTCCGCACGGACAGGTCGACAACGTCGGTCGGTGGGTGCCGGGCCATCCGGACGCCAACGGCAATCTGGTGCCCAACGGGCATTACGACCGCAACGGTGCGTGGATCCCGCACGGCCGCACCGACGAGTTCAACCGTTGGATCCCGGTCCACCTCGACTCGGCGGGCTACCACGACCTGGGCCGGTTCAACTCCCAAACGCACCAGTGGGAACCGCTCGGCCACGTCGACCCGAAAACCAACCACTTCGTCTCCGACGCCCCGGTCACCCCACCTGCGTTCCACCAGACCCCGCAGCACGGACAGACACCTCAGCCGACAGCTGCACAAACCGAATACGCACCACACCAGCAACCCGGACAGCACCCACCGACTGCCCAGCAAGCGCCGCATCAACTGCCGATGCAGCAGCAACCTGCCGCGCAGGCCCCGCAACACCCGAACTACCAACATCCTGCCGCCCCGCACGCCGGACAACAGCCGCAGCAACCTGCAGCTCCGCAATCGCATCTGCCGTCGGGCTGGCAGCAACCGCAGCAATCCGCATCCCCCCACGCCGGGCAGCAGCCGCAAGGCATCCATCAGCAACCGGCCGCAGGACGGCAACCGCCGCGGCTGCCGATGGAGCAACCGCACGCTGCGCCCCGCAGCCGTCCCGCCTCATCGGATCAGCACGCGCCTGCTCCGCAGCGCTCGGCGATGGGAACGCCGCAGCCCCCGCCAACCCGACAAACTCCGAGCACGCCGCAGCAGCCTGCACCGCCATCCGCACGACCGCTGGGCCCGCCGCCGGTCGATGTGCGTGGCATGCCGCGTCAGGCACCGACCGGTCCGAGCCCGTCGGCACCGCCGCCCGTGGAGGTCAGCGGCCCGCGCCAAGCGCCTGCCGCGCCACGCCAGACAGTGCCACCGGTGGATGTCAGCGGCCCGCGTCTGGATAGCCCGCCGAATCGGGGCAACACGCCAACCGCCGACGTCAGCGGTCCGCCGCAGACGCCCAGCAGCCAGCAAGGAGACCTGGATGCGGAGGCCGGCGGCCGGAGCCCAAGCGACTCCACGAACCCCGCGCCGCAGTGGCGGGAAGCGGATGGCGGAAGCCCGTTCGACGCAGCGGACCCCAGGCCGGATTCGTCCTCCTCCGGGCAGTCCGACGCAGATGCGTCGACGCAGGACGTGGATGGCGAGAGCTCACACCACGATCCCGAGCCGTCCGACCACGACGTCGATTCCGACGAGCACGACCGGCCTTCGCTGACAACTGAGCTCGCCTCGGGTGATGAGCCGTACTTCGCACCTGACTACGTGGCCAATCCCGACTTCCGAGCCACCGAGCAGGACGCAATGCACATGCAGCACATGTACCCGCCAGGCGAGTGGAAGAAGGACATCCACGGCTTCCGGGCTATCGTCGACAGCCACCCCGATTTGAAAGCGATCGGGTTTGACCAGGCGATGGGGGTTCGGGGCTACACCGCGTGGCATTCGTACGGCCCCATCAACCAGGCGCTGCGTGAGGGTGACGTCGACGCGTTGCGGCGCTTTGACGGGCACATCCGTTGCGCGGTGTCCGCGCTGAACCAGCTGCCGCGAGTCGAATTGCCCGACAACCAGGTGTTCCATCGAGTCATGATGGGTGGAGACATCGACAAGATCGTCGGCCAGTACGCCGAGGGCGATGTCACGATCGAGCACGGCTTCACGAGCGTTTCGCAAGGCGAACCGCTGTTGGAGCCGGGCAAGGGAACTGAAGTTCACATGGAGATCGAAGGGCATTCGTTCCGCGATGTCTCCTTCTTCGCCAAGAAGGCTTCCGAGAACGAAGCGATCGCCCCGCCGGGAATTGCCCTGCTGTGCACCGAGAAGCGCTACGACGAAGAATTGGGTTGCTGGAAGCTGAAGTTCGAGGAGGTCGAAGTTCCCCGGAACCCGGACGGCTCCCTCACCCAGCGACCCAAGGTCCTCACGACACCGGAGGAGTCTGCGATAGCGGCGAAGATCGACATGATGACGGCGTTCGGCTGATGGGTGCGGGAGCGCGCGGTGAACGATGGAATCGGGCGAGGGTGAGGTAGGACCGTGTCGAGGTTTCCGAAGGCTTTTCGCCCTGTGGCGCCGGACTCGCTCGGTGTGCGGCCCGACACTGCGCTGAACGTGCGGGCAGACCTCTTCCGGCGGGCGTCGGATGCCGTTATGGGGTTCGGTGTCGGTCTGGGCCTGGGCGAGTGGTTGGTGCGGGCCGAGCGCGAGCCGACACCTGCTGCCCTGGAAGGAGTCCCCGGCGATCTTGGTCTGGCGCTGTTCACCCTCGATGGGCTGATCCGGGCCCATGTACGTCGTAGGCTGACGGGCGAGACCGATCCGGTCCGCGAGATCGACAAGGCCAATCAGCGGTTGCTCGGGTGGCGGGAACACGTGGCGGCCGGAAGCACTCCGGAGCAGGCCGACGGCGGGTTCCTCGACGATTGCCTCCGGAGGCTGCTGATTCCGGCTGGTTCGGCTATCCCGGATCGGAGTCGGTCCGGGTTTCTCGGGAAACCGAGCGAAGCTGCCTGCTTGCTGGTGGCGCCGATCGTGGCGTTGTGGAGCCCAGAGGTCGGTGTTGTCCGGGATTTGGCCGTGCAGATCGTTGCGCAGTTCAACCGAGAGCCGCTGGACCAGGCTTCGGCTGCGGCGCTCGCGGTGTTCACGCATCAGCTTCTCGCTGGTTCGAACCAGCTCCGCGCGCTCGATGCCGCACAAAGCATGGTCGGCGAGTTGTCGGCAGCGGCCCCGATCGTGGACATGATCAACCAGGTCCATGAAAGCATCGTTGCGCACGCTGGAAACATCTCGCTGTCCGAGGTGAGCGCTTTCGGCCCACCGTCGTCGGCATTCGGAGTGCTCGCCCGGATTCTCGCCGCGCCCTTCGCGGAACGTGAGTTCTTTCCGGTGCTTCGACGGATTGCGCAGGACTGCGGCGGTTCCTCCATTGCCGGAGCCCTGCATGCCGGGCTGATCGGTCTCGTCTCGGCGGGCCACCGCCTGCCGGACGAACAACTCGCCGAAGCGCCACTGGCCCAGTTGCTCGGTGTGCTGACCAGGGATGCCACCAGGGAATTCGGTCCGGAACCCCCGGAAAGCGTGGAGTGGCTGAAACGCTATCCGGTTGCGTCGGACGCAAAGGACGCAACGACTCAGCCATCCCGCGCGCACTCGGCTCCTGCCACCCCGCCGCTCGACGCGCACGAGCGGTTCTTGGGGTCGATGATCGCCGGGGCGATGGGTGACGCTCTCGGCTACGCCATCGAGTTCCACGACATCGGGATGATCCGGCAGGACCACGGCGCGGCCGGGCTCACCGAGCCGGTGCGCCGGGACGGGGTCGCTCAGATCTCCGATGACACGCAGATGATGCTGTTCACCCTCGAAGGGCTCATCCGGGCGCACGTCGCTCGGCGGATCGAGCCGACCGACAACGATCCGGTTCCCGAGGTGCAGCACGCCTACCAGCGGTGGTTCCACACGCAGAACCAGCCCTGGGAGCGGGCCGGTGGCCCTTACACGCAGCACCTCCAACAGCCCGACGGGTGGTTGATCACGAACCCGGAGCTGTTCAGCGCTCGGGCTCCGGGCAGTACCTGCATGTCCGCGCTGGCCAAATTCGCGCAGACGCACCAGCACGCCAACCCGCAGTTCAGGATCAACGACTCCAAGGGGTGCGGTGGGGTCATGCGCGCCGCCCCGGTGGCGGTGTGGTCCAACGACCCGGCCGAGGTCTTCGCCGCCGCCGTCGGCACCGCCGCCCTGACGCACAGCCACCCCAGCGGCTACCTGTCCGCCGGGGTGCTCGCGGTGATCGTGCACCAGCTCATCCGGGACGTGTCGCTGCCGGAAAGCGTGCGGATGGCGCGCGAACTGCTGATCCGGTGGCGCGGGCACGAGGAGCAGCTGCGGATCCTCGACGCAGCCGTGGAACTCGCGAAGCAGGGCCCGGTCAGCCCGGAGGAGCTCAAGGACACCCTCGGTGAAGGTTGGGTCGGCGAGGAGGCTCTCGCGATCGGCCTCTACGCCGCGCTGGCCACGGATAACCTGCGGGACGCGCTGTTGCTGTCGGTGAACCACTCGGGGGACTCGGATTCCACCGGGATCGTGTGCGGCAACATTGCAGGGGCGCGGTACGGGACGCGGGCCATTCCGCCGGAGTGGTTGGCAACCCTGGAACTGCGCGAGTTGGTCGAGACGTTGGCCAAGGACGCGCTCGTCGAGTTCAGCCCCGGACCGCCCACCGATCCGGGTTGGACCCGGCGCTACCCCGCCTGGTGACCACGAGGGAGACATCGCGATGACCGACGCCCAACCGGGCTCGCCGCTGAGCTGGGCCGACCGATTCCGCGGCGCGATGCTCGGCGGAGCCGTCGGGGACGCGCTCGGCGCTGGCGTCCGCCACCTGACCAGCGCCGAGATCCAGCAGTGGTTCGGGCCGCGCGGTGTCGTCGACTACCTGCCGGTCTACGGGCGGCGCGGTGCGGTCACCGATCTGACCCAGCTGACGGTGTTCACCCTCGAAGCCCTGTTGCGCGCCAGGGCGATGGGCGAGCGGTCGGCCGTGCAGGCGATCGAGGCCAACCACCTGGCCTGGCTGCACACCCAGGGCGTGCCGTGGGCGTACGCGATGTCCAAGTACGCGCCGAGCGAGCCGACCGGTTGGCTGTTGCAGCGCCCCGAGTTGTACTCCACCCGGAATCCCGGCGGTGCGGCGCTTCTCGGCCTCGGCGGCCTCGTGCACCGCCCGGCCTTCCCGGAGACCTACCAGTCGACCCCCGAAGCGCCCATCCCCCAAGGCATGAGCGACTGCATCGCGTGGACCGCGCCGCTGGCGCTGTGGAGTCAGGACCTCAGCATCGTCGATCTGGACGCCAGGACGACCGCGGCGCTGTTGACCAAGGACAGCGGCACCGTCACCGCGACCGAACTGCACGCCGATGTGCTCGCCCAACTCCTGCTCGGGCACGGGCTGTGGGCAGCAGTCGAAGCGTGGCAGGCGCAGCGCGCCTTCACCAGCAGCGCCTCGCCGCACGGCGCGCTGCGCACCGCGCACGCGGCGATGTTCGCCACCAACGGCGGGCGCCGTCCGAGCCCCGCCCAACTGGACATCGAGTTCGACACCCGGGGCGGACCGGGCGACCTGGGGATCGCGTTGGCCGCGGTCGCCGCCACCAACAACTTCACCGACGCCGTGATCATGGCGGTCAACCACTCCAGCGACAGCGCCGTGACCGGAGCGCTGGCCGGGCAACTCGCCGGGGCCATCTACGGGCCGGGCGGGATTCCCCCGCAGTGGCTCGACGAGCTCGAACTCGGCGAGATCATCGAGACGCTCTGCCAGGACGTGACCGTGGCCTTCGCGCCACCGAAGCCGCCGCAGTGGATGCAGCGGTACGTGCCCAACGCCCGGCAGTTCGGCGGTCCGCGCGAGCTGATCGCGGGTGCGCCGAACACCGTCGAAGGCGCTGCGGAGCAGACCATGGTGCTGCCAGCCATCAAGGCCGAACCGGAACCGGACCCCGCCGCCGACACCCCGCCGCACGGCATCGGTGCGCCGACGTTCCCGGCGGCCCGCGCCGAAACCCCGGCGGAGCCAGTGGAATTCGAGGTCGCCGATCCGTCGAGCACTGGTCCCATCCCGGTGCCGCGCCTGCGGTCGTCCGAAACCACTGCGGTCTTCCCAACGGCGGACGCGCCGGGGCAGCCGGAGGCCGTCGAGCCGGAATGGCAGCAGGTGCGGGACTTTCCGGTCGAGCCGGAATGGGCGCCGTCGGTGGACGCTCCCGCAGCGGTCGAATCGGAGTTGCCGGTCGCGGGTCCCGTGGTCGAGCCGGAATGGGCGCCGCCCGTGGACGCTCCCGCAGCGGTCGAATCGGAGTTGCCGGTCGCGGATCCGGTGGTCGAGCCGGAATGGGCGCCGCCCGTGGACGCTCCCGCAGCGGCTGAGCCGGAGTTCCCAGTCCAGGATCCCGTGGTCGAGCCGCAGATGCCGGTGGCGGAAGCGGCGTTCGTCGAGGCGGACGACATCGCTGATCCGATCGCTGGCGAAGCGCCGGAAAATCCCGTGGCACCAGAGGAGTTCGTGCCCGAGGAGATCGTTGCGGCCGCGTTGGTCGATGCTCCACCCGACGTCGAGCCGCCGGTCGCGACCGCTGAACCGGTTTCGGCCCTACGGCTCCCGACGCAGCCGATGGCCGAGCGCGAGCCCGTCGACCTGGAGCCGCCCCCGCGATCACCGATCGACCTCGAACCGGCCGATTTCGGCCCGGAGCCCGAAGACGTCGAGTTGGAGGCTCCGGCCAGTGCCGACGCCGAACGAACGCGGTCCGATCACGACGAAGTCGAGCCGGAGACCGACACCGTCCTGCCGGGAGGCAGCGCGGTGGACGCCGTTGCGGCCGAGGCGTTGGAGATCGGCGAACAGCCCGAAATCAGGGGAGAACTCCTAGCGGACACCGAAGCGGCCGAGGCCGAGCCGCAGTCGCTGGAGCCAGCCCCGGCGGTACCGCCGATCGTGCGCGGCGAGCACGCCAAGGCGGAGGGCCCCGGCGACGGCGCTCCGTCGCTGACGGAGCGGGTGCTCGGATGCTTCCTCGGCGGCGCTCTCGGCGACGCGCTCGGCGCGGACCTGGAGTTCAAGACCGCTGAGGAGATCACCGCGCGCTTCGGCGCCGACGGCCCGAGCGGTCTGCGCGAGGCATACGGCGTGCACGGAGCCATCACCGACGACACCCAGATGACGCTGTTCACCGCCGAAGGCATGATCCGCGGCAGCGTCGCCAACCGGATGCTCGGGAACGAGGACCCGCTGCCCGAGGTGCAGTTGGCCTACCAGCGCTGGCTGCACACGCAGGGCGTCGAGTGGGATGCCGCCGCCGGTCCGTTCCTCGCCGACTACCCCGCGCCGGACGGCTGGCTGATCGAGGTGCCGGGCCTGTTCAAGACCCGCGCGCCCGGCAAGACCGTGTTCCGCGCGCTGTCCCGCTTCGGCGACGGCCACCCGGCCGGGTCGTTCACCGAGCGGATCAACGACTCCAAGGGGTGCGGTGGCGTGATGCGCGCCGCGCCCGTCGCGCTGTGGGCCACCGATCCGGCCGTGGTGTTCCGGCTCGCCGCCCGCACCGCTGCGCTGACCCACAGCCACCCCGCCGGTTACCACTCCGCCGGTGCGCTCGCGGTGATCGTCCAGCAGGCGTTGCTGGGTCGCAGCCTCGACGACGGCGTGTGGCTGGCCCTGCAGGTCCTCGAAACCTGGGCGGACCACGACGAGACCAGCGCGATGCTGAAGGCCGCCGTGCACCTCGCCGGTGCGGGTGTGCCGACGCCGCAGCAGATCGCCGAGCAGTTGGGTGGTGGCTGGGTCGGGGACGAGGCGCTGGCCATCGCGGTGTGCGCGGCGCTGGTCGGCGGTGAGGACGTCGAACTGGCGCTGCGGATCGCCGTGCACCACGACGGCGACAGCGACTCGACCGGCGCGATCTGCGGCAACATCGTCGGTGCGCTGCTGGGCGTCGGGGCCCTCCCGGTCGACTGGCTGGCCGAGTTGGAACTGCGCGACGTCGTTGAGCAGGTGGCGTTGGACTGCGTGGCGGAGTTCGGACGGGGCGCCTTCCAGCCGGGCCAGGCCGCGGTCGAGCCGCCGACCGACGAGGACTGGAACGAGCGATACCCGATCCGTCCACAGTGGTCATCCGTGTCGGCGCCCGCGGGTGCCGAGCCCAGCCTGGAATTCCCGGCGCCCAAACCAGCGCCCAGGCGGATCAACGGTGTCGTCCACACCGAAACGTTCGAGGGGGAGAACAGGTGATCCTCGGTACGCCCATCGCGGAGACCTTCGGTCTGGTCGACGGCGAGTACCGGCTGCTGCACCACCTCGAAGGCGACGGGGTGCACGTGGAAGGCAGCGGGCCGGTCCCGCTCGACCAGGTCACGGCGGTGCTCTTCGCGCAGCAGGACGAAGCCTGCTCGGTGCACCCGCAGTTCCCGGCCCGCGCCGCCTTCGGCCACCTGCCGGACCGGTCCGCGCAGTTTCGCGACCTGACCCGCACGCTGCAGGACGCGGTGGCGTCCGCGCTCCCGGAAGGTTGGCGCGAGGCCCAGGTGAACTGCACCGCGCTGGGCACCCGCATCGAGATCACCGCGACGGTCACCACCGAGTCCGAACACCCGTGGATCCCGACCCAGGACGTCGTCGACGCGCTGCGCCGCCTGCGCAACGTGGCGTACCACCCGGAGACCGGGGCGTGGACCACCGCGAGCTTCCGCATCAACGAGGCGGGCGCGGACTTCCGGACCGGGTACGACGCACCACAGTGGACCCGCGCCGACGACCAGCGCGCCTACTACGAAGAATTGCGCTACTTCCCTCGCTCCGAGGCGCCGGAGTGGCTGTTCGAGGCGGCTTGGTCGCACTTCGCGAACAACCGCGACACCGCCGCGCAGCCCGAACCGGTGCGAATGGCCCAGGTCTTCGACGTCCACGTCGACGACCGTGCCGCGGCCTACCGGCCCGCGCTGCCGTGGGCGGAGAAGCGGATGGTCCTCGACTACCTGCACGGTGGCGAGATCCTGCTGACCGCGCACGGCACCTCGACCGACGAAGTGGACCCGCAGCGCCCGCCGGAGGTGCCCAAGCAGTTCCACACCGACGGCACCTGGGTGTGGCCGTTGGCGCTGGCCTACTACCTGGAAGTGCACGACATCGCACCGCCGCGCGACTTCCTCGACCACATCCGGCGCACCGGCCACCGGCCGCCGGAGGTGGTCGCCGACCGCGCCGCCGCCGAGGCCAAGGCGCTCGTGCTGGGTGCCGACGCCGACCACCTCGAAGCGTTCAAGCCCGCCGAAGCCATCGAGTTGGCCAGGGGATTCATCGGCGCGATGGGCATGAGCACCCGTTTCTACAGCTTCGAGGCCGCCTTCGAAGGTGGTTGGAGCATGCTGCGCGACGCGGACGGCTGGTGGTCGGTGTTCTGCGTGGACGAGGGTGAGATCAGGAACAAGTCCCGGTTCCCGGACCCGTTCGCCGCCGCCGCGCAGCTCATCGGTGCGATGGCGCTGACCCGCACGCGGTTCCTGCGCGCTCCCGACGAGCCGCTGCAGGACTTCGAATGCCCCTTCGCGCCGTTGCCCGGCGAGGCGCCGCTGGCCGCATACGACAGCAAGTTCCTCGTGGACCTGCGGGTTGGTGACGAGGTCGACCGGTTCGGCGAGCCGACCGGCAACACCGTCTTCGTGGCCGGGACGACTCTGCCGCAGCGGTCCGTCCCACCGCAGCAGCCGCCTGGCGACTACCGCCGATACCGGGTGCTCAGCGGCTTCCAGGTGGTCTCGGGCGTGGTCAAACCCGACTTCGGCCAGGTCGGCGGCGGCACCGCCTTCGTGCTGCCGAACGACCTCCAAACCCTCGTCGCCGAAGGCTGGCTCGCCGAGGTGTGACAGGCACCTCGCCGACCCCGGGGAATCCCGGATCGCCCGGACGGCGATCCGCACCCGGTGGATCGCGGTGTGGCCTGGGGTGTGATCGGTCTCGACTGGCGGGACGGCCTTGTCATGATGGGTAGAGTGTCGCTACAGGATGACGTGAGCTCGCACTCAAAGGTGGCGCAGCGGCAGCGCCGGGTGATCGGGCAGGTCAAGAGGGACCCCGTTTTGACCCTCTGAGAACGGGGCAGGTATCTTTGTTTATCGGACCCGACACCAATCGGGTCGATCCGCATGCCCGTGCATGACGTGGCCGGTCGGCCGCGCCAGCGCCGAGGATGTGTGGAAACTCCTCTCAAGAACCCTCTGGGGTCGTTCCCATTGGGGCGCATCGGCGCCGAAAGGTCGAGGAGCGGGCGACACGCCCGACCTCGTGGTGCGGGAGGAGTCCGGAAACACAGTGCCTGACAGGTGCTCGACGCCAGGGCACGCCGAAGCTCGAACGAGCGCCGCTTGGTCGAGTACCAGAAGACGCGAACGCTGACAGAAAGCCGGTCCATGCCCACCATCCAGCAGCTGGTCCGTAAGGGCCGCCAGGACAAGGTCGCGAAGACCAAGACCGCGGCGCTCAAGGGGAGCCCGCAGCGGCGTGGCGTGTGCACCCGCGTGTACACCACCACCCCGAAGAAGCCCAACTCGGCACTGCGCAAGGTCGCCCGCGTGAAGCTGACCAGCGGTATCGAGGTCACGGCCTACATCCCGGGTGAGGGCCACAACCTGCAGGAGCACTCGATCGTGCTCGTTCGTGGCGGCCGTGTGAAGGACCTCCCGGGCGTGCGCTACAAGATCATCCGCGGTTCCGCTGACACCCAGGGCGTCAAGAACCGCAAGCAGGCTCGCAGCCGGTACGGCGCGAAGAAGGAGAAGAGCTGATGCCCCGCAAGGGTCCGGCCCCAAAGCGGCCGCTGCACGCTGACCCCGTGTACGGCTCGCCGCTGGTCACGCAGCTGGTGAACAAGGTCCTCGTGGACGGCAAGCGTTCGCTGGCCGAGCGGATCGTTTACGCGGCGTTGGAAGGCTGCCGGGAGAAGACCAGCACCGATCCGGTCGTCACGCTCAAGCGTGCCCTGGACAACGTGAAGCCGACGCTGGAGGTGCGCAGCCGCCGCGTTGGTGGCGCGACCTACCAGGTGCCGATCGAGGTGCGTGCCGGTCGATCCACCACCCTCGCGCTGCGCTGGCTGGTCAGCTACTCCCGGCAGCGTCGCGAGAAGACCATGGTCGAGCGCTTGATGAACGAACTGCTGGACGCGAGCAACGGTCTCGGGGCGAGCGTCAAGAAGCGTGAAGACACGCACAAGATGGCGGAGTCCAACAAGGCCTTCGCGCACTACCGCTGGTGACGTCGGGGTCGGCTCTTGCCCGCCTCGGCGCACCGATTCGACAGCTTGCACCTGTCTATGGGACTTGCACCTGCTGTTAGGGAACGGGGAAGAAACTCGTGGCACGCGACGTGCTGACTGACCTGACCAAGGTCCGAAACATCGGCATCATGGCCCACATCGATGCGGGCAAGACCACCACGACCGAGCGGATCCTCTTCTACACGGGGATCACGTACAAGATCGGCGAGGTGCACGACGGCGCCGCGACGATGGACTGGATGGAAGAGGAGCAGAAGCGGGGTATCACCATTACCTCGGCTGCTACCACGACCTTCTGGGGCGACACCCAGATCAACATCATCGACACCCCTGGCCACGTCGACTTCACGGTCGAGGTGGAGCGGTCGCTGCGCGTCCTGGACGGCGCGGTCGCGGTGTTCGACGGCAAGGAAGGTGTCGAACCGCAGTCCGAGCAGGTCTGGCGGCAGGCGGACAAGTACGACGTGCCGCGCATCTGCTTCGTCAACAAGATGGACAAGCTGGGCGCGGACTTCTACTACACGGTCCGGACGATCGAGGAACGCCTCAACGCCCGGCCGCTGGTGCTGCAGCTGCCGATCGGTTCCGAGTCCGACTTCCAGGGTGTCGTCGACTTGGTCCGGATGAAGGCGCTGACCTGGCGCGGTGAGGTCAAGAAGGGCGAGGACTACGAGGTCGAGGACATCCCGGCCGATCTCGCCGACCGGGCCGCGGAGTACCGCGAGAAGCTGGTCGAAGCGGTCGCGGAATCCGATGAAGAGCTGATGGAGGCGTACTTCGGCGGCGAGGAGCTGACCGAAGAGCAGATCAAGGCCGGTGTCCGCAAGCTCACCATCGGCCGCGAGGCATTCCCGGTGCTGTGCGGCACGGCGTTCAAGAACAAGGGCGTCCAGCCGATGTTGGACGCGGTGGTGGACTACCTGCCGTCGCCGCTGGACGTCCCGCCGGTGCAGGGCCTGCTGCCCGACGGCGAGACCCCCGCCGAGCGCAAGCCCAGCGTCGACGAGCCGTTCGCCGCGCTGGTCTCGAAGATCTCGGTGCACCCGTTCTTCGGCAAGCTCACCTACCTCCGGGTCTACTCCGGCAAGGTGGCCGCGGGCACCCAGGTCATCAACTCGACCAAGGAGCGCAAGGAGCGCATCGGGAAGATGTTCCAGATGCACTCCAACAAGGAGAACCCGGTCGACGAGATCCAGGCGGGCCACATCTACGCGGTGATCGGCCTGAAGGACACCACGACCGGTGACACCCTGTGCGACCCGGCGAACCCGATCGTGCTGGAGTCGATGACCTTCCCGGAGCCGGTCATCGAGGTGGCCATCGAGCCCAAGACGAAGGCCGACCAGGAGAAGCTGTCCACGGCCATCCAGAAGCTCGCCGAAGAGGACCCGACCTTCAAGGTCCACCTCGACGACGAGACCGGGCAGACCATCATCGGCGGCATGGGCGAGCTGCACCTCGAAGTGCTGGTCAACCGGATGAAGAGCGACTTCAAGGTCGAGGCGAACATCGGTAAGCCGCAGGTGGCCTACCGCGAGACGATTCGCCGCACGATCGACAAGTACGAGTACACGCACAAGAAGCAGACCGGTGGTTCCGGTCAGTTCGCGCGCGTGATCATCGGGCTTGCACCGATCGAGCAGACGTCCGACAGCGCTACCTACGAGTTCGAGAACAAGGTCACCGGTGGGCGAATCCCGCGGGAGTACATCCCGTCGGTGGACCAGGGCGCGCAGGACGCCATGCAGTACGGCGTGCTGGCCGGTTATCCGCTGGTCGGCGTGAAGGTGACCTTGCTCGACGGCCAGTACCACGAGGTCGACTCCTCGGAAATGGCCTTCAAGGTCGCGGGTTCGATGGCGCTCAAGGAAGCCGCCGCCAAGGCGTCTCCGGTGCTGCTCGAACCGTTGATGGCGGTCGAGGTGACCACGCCCGAGGACTACATGGGCGATGTCATCGGCGACCTGAACTCCCGCCGTGGCCAGATCCAGGCCATGGAGGAGCGCAGCGGTACCCGCGTCGTCAAGGCTCTCGTGCCGCTGTCGGAGATGTTCGGGTATGTCGGCGACCTGCGGTCCAAGACCCAGGGTCGAGCCAACTACTCGATGGTGTTCGACTCCTACGCCGAGGTTCCGGCGAACGTGGCTAAGGAGATCATCGCCAAGGCAACGGGCGAGTGACCCCTGCTCGGTCGCGGGTTGGTCCGGGACCGAGCACGAGGCAACGCCTCGCGAAGGCGACCGGGGAGCAATCCCCTCCAGTTCGGCGGCGGACGGGCCGCCCCCGCCAGGGCAGTGCCCTTTCGGGACCGGGGCCCGCTCGTCACCTACCCGACAGGACTCCGCCTGGCACAACAAGTCGTACGGCGGAAAGTTAACAAGTCCAGGAGGACAATCCAGTGGCGAAGGCGAAGTTCGAGAGGGACAAGCCGCACGTCAACATCGGGACCATCGGTCACGTTGACCACGGCAAGACCACGCTCACGGCGGCCATCACCAAGGTGCTGCACGACAAGTACCCGGAGCTGAACCCGTTCACGCCGTTCGACGAGATCGACAAGGCGCCGGAGGAAAAAGAGCGCGGCATCACGATCCAGATCGCGCACGTCGAGTACCAGACCGAGAAGCGTCACTACGCCCACGTCGACGCTCCCGGTCACGCCGACTACGTGAAGAACATGATCACCGGTGCGGCGCAGATGGACGGCGCGATCCTGGTGGTCGCGGCGACCGACGGCCCGATGCCGCAGACCCGTGAGCACGTGCTGCTGGCCCGCCAGGTCGGTGTGCCCTACATCCTGGTGGCGCTGAACAAGGCCGACATGGTCGACGACGAGGAAATCCTCGAACTCGTCGAGATGGAGGTCCGCGAGCTGCTGTCGGCCCAGGAGTTCCCGGGTGACGACGTGCCGGTCGTGCGCGTTTCGGCGCTGAAGGCGCTGGAGGGCGACGCCGAGTGGGGCGCCAAGATCATCGAGTTGATGGACGCGGTTGACGAGAACGTCCCGGACCCGGTCCGCGAGATCGAGAAGCCGTTCCTGATGCCCATCGAGGACGTCTTCTCCATCACCGGTCGCGGCACCGTGGTCACCGGCCGCATCGAGCGCGGTGTCATCAAGGTGAACGAGGAGGTGGAGATGGTCGGCATCAAGGAGAAGCCGATCAAGACCACCGTCACCGGCGTCGAGATGTTCCGCAAGCTGCTCGACGAGGGCCAGGCGGGTGACAACGTCGGTCTGCTGATTCGCGGTGTCAAGCGCGAAGAGGTGGAGCGCGGCATGGTCGTCGTGAAGCCCGGCACCACCACCCCGCACACCGAGTTCGACGCGCAGGTCTACATCCTGTCCAAGGACGAGGGCGGGCGGCACACGCCGTTCTTCAACAACTACCGTCCGCAGTTCTACTTCCGGACCACCGACGTGACCGGTGTGGTGACCCTCCCGGAGGGCACCGAGATGGTCATGCCGGGCGACAACACCGAGATGAAGGTGCAGCTGATCCAGCCGATCGCGATGGACGAAGGTCTGCGCTTCGCGATCCGCGAGGGTGGCCGCACCGTCGGCGCCGGTCGCGTCACCAAGATCAACAAGTGACGCGGCGAGGGCCTGTCCCTGCCTCGCGGGGACGGGCCCTCTTCGCTTTCCGCTGACCCAGGTCGCGGAAAGTGACCCCCGATTTGGGGTGGCATAGGTGGTATGTCATCCTGTATGGGTTGCTCGTTCAGGGCGGCCGGAATTCGAGAACGTTCGAAGTTCCGGCCGCCTTGCTACGAGGGCCTCGCGCCCTTGTTCCAGTTCGCCGAGAGTCATTCGGTGCTGAAGCCGCCGGATCCCGGTAGGCGGACTGAGCAGGGCACAAGAAGGTGTACGGGCCGCAAGGCCCATCCCGTCGGCGACGTTCGAGGGGACCGGTATGCGGTAGCCGGGCGACACGCCCGACCGCGGGTACCGGGCACCAGATACCTGAACAGGGGCGGACTGAGAGCTGTGGCGGCTCCCGGGATCGGGGACGACACCAGGCTGAGGCCGCGTGGGGCACCACCGCCCGCGAGGGTGCGGTGCGCCCGCACCCAAGACGAAACCGCGGCACGAGACTAGAGGAACGGCAAGCCACTATGGCGGGACAGAAGATCCGCATCCGGCTCAAAGCCTACGACCACGAGGCGATCGACGCGTCCGCACGCAAGATCGTCGAGACCGTGACGCGCACCGGCGCTCGGGTCGTTGGGCCTGTGCCGCTGCCCACGGAGAAGAACGTCTACTGCGTCATCCGCTCCCCGCACAAGTACAAGGACTCGCGGGAGCACTTCGAGATGCGGACGCACAAGCGGCTCATCGACATCCTCGAACCGACGCCGAAGACGGTCGACGCGTTGATGCGCATCGACCTGCCGGCCAGCGTCGACGTGAACATCCAGTAGGCACGGCGACGAAGTAGCTGGAGAGAACGAGACCCATGTCTGACAGGCAGATCAAGGGGATTCTGGGCACCAAGCTCGGCATGACCCAGGTCTTCGACGACCAGAACCGGGTGGTCCCGGTGACGGTCGTGCAGGCCGGGCCGAACGTGGTCACCCAGATTCGGACCCCCGAAAAGGACGGCTACTCGGCCGTGCAGCTGGCGTTCGGCGCCATCGACCCGCGCAAGGTGAACAAGCCGCGCGGCGGCCACTTCGCCAAGGCCGGTGTCACGCCGCGCCGCCACGTCGTGGAGCTGCGCACCGCGGATGCCGGTGAGTACGAGGTGGGCCAGGAGGTCGGCGCGGACGTCTTCGAGGCGGGCGCGGTGGTCGACGTGGTCGGCACCAGCAAAGGCAAGGGCTTCGCGGGCACCATCAAGCGGCACGGTTTCCGCAGCCAGGGCGCCAGCCACGGTACCCAGGCCGTGCACCGCAAGCCGGGTTCCATCGGCGGCTGCGCCACCCCAGGTCGGGTGTTCAAGGGCATGCGGATGGCCGGGCGGATGGGCTCGGACCGCGTGACCACCCAGAACCTGAAGGTCCACAAGGTGGAGGCGGAGTCCGGCCTGCTGCTGATCAAGGGCGCCGTGCCCGGCCCGAAGGGCGGCCTGGTGCTGGTCAAGAGCCCAGCGAAGGGTGGTGCGTGATGAGCCTGACGCTCGACGTCCGTACCCCGGACGGCAAGACCGACGGCACCGTCGAACTGCCCGCCGAGATCTTCGACGCGCAGGCGAACGTGGCGCTGATGCACCAGGTCGTGGTGGCCCAGTTGGCCGCCGCGCGCCAGGGCACCCACGCCACCAAGACGCGCGGCATGGTCTCCGGCGGCGGCAAGAAGCCGTACCGGCAGAAGGGCACCGGCAACGCCCGGCAGGGCTCGATCCGGGCCCCGCAGTTCACCGGTGGTGGCACCGTGCACGGGCCGCAGCCGCGGGACTACTCGCAGCGGACCCCGAAGAAGATGAAGGTCGCCGCGCTGCGCGGGGCCCTCTCCGACCGGGTTCGCGCCGGTCAGCTGCACGTGGTCACCGGCGTGGTCGGCGGCGAGAAGCCGTCCACCAAGCAGGCCAAGACCGCGCTGCGCAACTGGACCGAGGCAAAGAAGGTTCTGGTGGTGCTCAACCGCAACGAGGAGGAGAACTCCTGGCTGAGCCTGCGGAACCTGCAGAACGTGCACCTGATCGACCCGGGCCAGCTGAACACCTACGACGTGCTCAACAGCGATGACGTGGTGTTCACCAAGGCCGCGTTCGAGCGTTTCGTCGCAGGACCGGTCAAGGGCCGGTCGGTCAAGGCCGCCGCGTCTTCCGCAGAGGAGGCAGAGCAGTGAGCGCCGACCCCCGAGACATCATCCTTGCGCCGGTGATCTCCGAGAAGAGCTACGGGCTGCTGGAACAGGGCCAGTACACCTTCCTGGTGGACCCGCGCTCCAACAAGACCGCGATCAAGATCGCGATCGAGAAGATCTTCGACGTCAAGGTGACCAGCGTCAACACGATCAACCGCCAGGGCAAGCGCAAGCGGTCCCGCACCGGGTACGGCAAGCGCAAGAACACGAAGCGGGCGATCGTCACCCTGTCGCCGGAGAGCAAGCCGATCGAGATCTTCGGTGGACCGGCCGCCTGACGGTGCTGATTAGGACGAGGTTGCGTTAACAATGGGCATTCGCAAGTACAAGCCGACGACGCCGGGCCGTCGCGGCGCGAGCGTGTCCGACTTCGCCGAGATCACCCGGACGGAGCCGGAGAAGTCGTTGGTGCGCCCGCTGAACAAGAAAGCGGGCCGCAACGCTCAGGGCAAGATCACCACGCGGCACAAGGGTGGCGGTCACAAGCGGGCGTACCGCGTGATCGACTTCCGCCGCAATGACAAGGACGGTGTGCCGGCCAAGGTCGCGCACATCGAGTACGACCCGAACCGCAGTGCTCGGATCGCGCTCCTGCACTACGCCGACGGCGAGAAGCGCTACATCATCGCGCCGAACAACGTGAAGCAGGGCGACCCGATCGAGAGCGGTGCGCGTGCGGACATCAAGCCGGGCAACAACCTGCCGCTGCGCAACATCCCGACCGGCACCGTGATCCACGCGATCGAGCTCCGCCCCGGTGGCGGCGCCAAGATCGCGCGGTCGGCCGGTGCTCGGGTCCAGCTGGTGGCCAAGGACGGCCCGTACGCCCAGCTGCGGATGCCCTCGGGCGAAATCCGCAACGTGGACGCGCGGTGCCGGGCCACCGTCGGCGAGGTCGGCAACGCCGAGCACGCCAACATCAACTGGGGCAAGGCGGGCCGCATGCGGTGGAAGGGCAAGCGCCCGACCGTCCGCGGTGTCGTGATGAACCCGGTGGACCACCCGCACGGTGGTGGTGAGGGCAAGACCTCGGGTGGTCGTCACCCGGTCAACCCGAAGGGCAAGCCGGAGGGGCGCACCCGCCTCCGCAAGCCCAGTGACAAGCTCATCGTCCGCCGTCGTCGCACCGGCAAGAAGCGCTGAGCAGGGAGGTAAGCAAACATGCCACGCAGCCTGAAGAAGGGCCCGTTCGTGGACGACCACCTGCTCAAGAAGGTGGACGCGCTCAACGAGTCGGGCAAGAAGACCGTGATCAAGACCTGGTCCCGTCGGTCCACGATCATTCCGGACATGCTGGGCCACACCTTCGCGGTGCACGACGGCCGCAAGCACGTCCCGGTGTTCGTCACCGAGTCGATGGTCGGGCACAAGCTGGGCGAATTCGCCCCGACCCGCACCTTCAAGGGCCACGTCAAGGAAGACCGGAAGTCGCGCCGCCGCTGAGCGGGTCTGTGACACGAACGAGTAAGAGCAAGGGGTAGCAGGATGACAGCCCGTTCCGACGACACTGCCGCGGAGGAAACCCCGCGTGCAGTGGCGCGGGCCCGGTTCGTCCGCGTGTCGCCGATGAAGGCGCGCCGCGTGGTCGAGCTCATCAAGGGCCGGAGTGCCAGCGATGCCCTGGCCGTGCTCCAGTTCGCGCCGCAGACCGCCAGCGGTCCGGTGTCGAAGGTGCTCGCCAGTGCGATCGCCAACGCGGAGAACAACCTTTCCCTCGATCCCGAGACGCTGTGGGTGCACCACGCGTACGTGGACGAGGGTCCGACGTTGAAGCGGTTCCGGCCGCGCGCGCAGGGCCGTGCGTACCGGATCCGCAAGCGGACCAGCCACATCACCGTCGAGGTCGAGTCCCGGCCGAAGGCGGCGGCCAGCAAGTCCCGAAAGAGCCAGAAGGGAAGTGCCCGGTAGTGGGTCAGAAGATCAACCCGCACGGCTTCCGACTCGGCATCACCACGGACTGGAAGTCTCGCTGGTACGCCGACAAGCAGTATTCGGAGTACGTCGCGGAGGACGTCAAGATCCGCCGACAGCTCTCTCGCGGGATGGAGCGCGCGGGTATCTCCAAGGTGGAGATCGAGCGCACCCGCGAGCGGGTTCGGGTGGACATCCACACCGCTCGGCCGGGCATCGTCATCGGCCGTCGCGGTGCCGAGGCGGACCGGATTCGCGGTTCGCTGGAGAAGCTGACCGGCAAGCAGGTTCAGCTCAACATCCTTGAGGTCAAGAACCCCGAGGCGGACGCCCAGCTGGTCGCGCAGGGCGTGGCCGAGCAGCTGTCCAACCGCGTGTCCTTCCGGCGCGCGATGCGCAAGGCCATCCAGTCGGCCATGCGTTCGCCGCAGGTCAAGGGCATCCGGGTGCAGTGCTCGGGTCGCCTGGGCGGTGCCGAGATGTCCCGCTCGGAGTTCTACCGCGAGGGTCGGGTTCCGCTGCACACGCTGCGCGCGGACATCGACTACGGCTTCTTCGAGGCCCGCACCACGTTCGGCCGCATCGGCGTCAAGGTGTGGATCTACAAGGGCGAGCTGGTCGGTGGCCTGAAGCAGAAGCAGCAGGAGTCCGAGGTTCGTCCGCCGCGCGGCGGCGGTGAGCGCGGTGAGCGCGGTGGCCGATCGGAGCGCGGTGGCCGTCGCCGGGGTGCCGGTGGCGCGGACCGCGGTGCAGCGGAGAAGCCCGAGAAGGCCGCCAAGGCCGCGGAGGGCGAGCAGCCGCAGGCCGCTGCGACCGAAGAGAAGACGGAGGGCTGAGACGTGCTCGTCCCACGCAGGGTGAAGTGGCGCAAGAGCCACGCGCCGAAGCGCAAGGGATTCGCCAAGGGTGGCACCCGGATCAACTTCGGCGAGTACGGCATTCAGGCGGTCGAGCACGGCTACGTGACCAACCGGCAGATCGAGTCGGCCCGTATCGCGATCACCCGGCACGTCAAGCGTGGCGGCAAGGTGTGGATCAACATCTTCCCGGACCGCCCGCTGACCAAGAAGCCAGCCGAAACCCGGCAGGGTTCCGGTAAGGGTTCGCCGGAGTCCTGGGTCGCCAACGTCAAGCCCGGACGCATCATGTTCGAGCTGACCTTCCCGAACGAGAAGACGGCGATCGAAGCGCTGACCCGTGCGGCGCACAAGCTCCCGATGAAGTGCAAGATCGTGTCCCGCGAGGGTGGTGACTTCTGATGGCAGCGGGTGTCACCGCAGCTGAGCTCCGCGAACTCAACGAGGAGGAGCTCGTCCAGCGGCTGAAGGAAGCGAAGGAGGAGCTGTTCAACCTCCGCTTCCAGATGGCCACCGGTCAACTGCAGAACAACCGGCGGCTGCGCACGGTTCGGCAGGACATCGCCCGGATCTACACCATCATGCGCGAGCGCGAACTGGGCCTGACGGTTTCCCCCGAGGGCGCTGAGGAGGGCGCGGCATGAGTGAGAAAGGACAGGGCGTGGAGCGCAACAGCCGCAAGGTCCGCGAGGGTTACGTCGTCTCGGACAAGATGGACAAGACGATCGTGGTCTCCCTCGAAGACCGCAAGAAGCACGCCCTCTACGGCAAGGTCATGCGGCAGACCACCAAGGTCAAGGCGCACGACGAGGCCAACACGGCCGGTATCGGCGACCGGGTGCTGCTGATGGAGACTCGACCGCTGTCGGCCACCAAGCGCTGGCGGCTCGTCGAGGTCCTGGAGAAGGCCAAGTAAATGCGCTTGCGCAGGCGGCTCGACCGCTTGCGCAAGCCCAGGAACGTGGTGCGCGGACCGGTCGGTCGGTTCGCGTGCCGGAAGTGACCGCGCGCGTCAGGTCGGAAATTTGGCGTGCCAGAGTGTGCTCGGGCTCGGTCCGAGTACTTAGGGTCAGGAGTCAGACGTGATCCAGCAGGAGTCGCGACTGCGTGTCGCCGACAACACCGGGGCCAAGGAGATCCTCACGATCCGGGTCCTCGGTGGGTCGGGTCGGCGGTACGCGAGCCTCGGGGACATCATCGTGGCGACCGTCAAGGAAGCCATCCCCGGAGCCGGTGTCAAGAAGGGCGATGTGGTCAAGGCCGTCATCGTCCGGCAGAAGAAGGAGAAGCGTCGGGCGGATGGTTCCTACATCCGGTTCGACGAGAACGCCGCGGTGCTGGTCAAGCCCGGTGGCGAGCCGCGGGGCACCCGTATCTTCGGACCGGTTGCCCGCGAGTTGCGAGACAAGAAGTTCATGAAGATCATCTCGCTCGCGCCGGAGGTTTTGTGATGAAGATCAAGAAAGGCGACACGGTCGTCGTCATCTCCGGCAAGGACAAGGGTGCCAAGGGCAAGGTCATCAAGGCCATGCCCAAGGAGCAGCGCGTGCTGGTCGAGGGTGTCAACCGGATCAAGAAGCACACCAAGGTCTCCCGGACCGAGCGTGGTGCGCAGTCCGGCGGCATCGTGACCCAGGAAGCGCCGATCCACGTGAGCAACGTGATGGTCGTGGACTCCGACGGCAAGCCCACCCGCGTCGGCTACCGCATCGGTGAGGACGGCAAGAAGGTCCGCATCTCTCGTCGGAACGGTAAGGACATCTGATCATGACCACTGCTGAGAAGATCGTCCCGCGGTTGAAGACCCGTTACCGCGAGGAGATTCGCCAGGCCCTCGACTCGGAGTTCCACTACGCCAACGTGATGCAGGTGCCGGGCGTGGTGAAGGTCGTGGTCAACATGGGTGTTGGCGACGCCGCTCGGGACAGCAAGCTGATCGAGGGCGCGGTGCGCGACCTGGCCACCATCACCGGGCAGAAGCCCGAGGTCCGCCGGGCCCGCAAGTCCATCGCGCAGTTCAAGCTGCGGGAGGGCATGCCGATCGGCGCGCGGGTCACCCTGCGCGGCGACCGGATGTGGGAATTCCTCGACCGCTTGGTCACCATCGCGCTGCCGCGCATCCGGGACTTCCGCGGTCTGTCGCCGAAGCAGTTCGACGGCAACGGCAACTACACGTTCGGTCTCAACGAGCAGTCGATGTTCCACGAGATCAACCCGGACCAGATCGACCGGCCGCGTGGCATGGACATCACCGTCGTCACCACGGCCACCAACGATGCGGAAGGTCGGGCGCTGCTGCGGCACCTGGGCTTCCCGTTCAAGGAGAACTGAGCGATGGCCAAGAAGGCGCTGGTTATCAAGGCGGCGCGCAAGCCGAAGTTCAAGGTTCGCGGCTACACCCGCTGCCAGCGCTGCGGGCGGCCGCGGGCGGTGTTCCGCAAGTTCGGGCTGTGCCGGGTGTGCTTCCGCGAGATGGCGCACGCGGGCGAGCTGCCCGGCGTGAGCAAGTCCTCCTGGTGACCTCCCGCCTGCTGGGGTGATGCCGATTACCGGTACCCTCAGCAGGCGTTACCAGGGCTGATGCCCGCGCTCCGCGGCGAACGCCGTGCTTGCACGCGAATTGACAAGGGACCTGCCCGTTCGGCAGGCAACCCCGAACTTCGTCCAGGCCAGGGTCCAGACGCATCGCCCGATCCGGCGGTGCACGGTCGGGGCCCATCGGAACCAGACGAGAAAGGTTGAGCAGGTCATGACGATGACCGATCCGATCGCAGACATGCTGACGCGTCTGCGCAACGGGAACTCGGCATACCACGACGAGGTCGTGATGCCGCACTCCAAGCTGAAGGCGAACATCGCCGAGATCCTCAAGCGGGAGGGCTACGTGTCCGGCTCCCGCATTGAGGAGGGTGAGAAGGGCAGGGAGCTCGTCGTCGAGCTCAAGTACGGCCCGAACCGCGAGCGGAGCATCGCGGGCCTGCGCCGGGTCTCCAAGCCCGGTCTGCGGGTCTACGCCAAGTCCACGAACCTGCCGAAGGTGCTGGGTGGTCTGGGCGTCGCCATCATCTCGACCTCCGGCGGTCTGATGACCGACCGGCAGGCCATGAAGAAGGGCGTGGGCGGGGAAGTCCTCGCCTACGTCTGGTAAGGGAGGAGGAGCGGCAATGTCGCGCATCGGAAAGCTGCCGATCACCGTCCCCTCCGGCGTCGAGGTGACCATCGACGGCCAGGCGGTGACGGTCAAGGGCCCGAAGGGCACCTTGCAGCACCAGGTCGCCGAGCCGATCGTCGTCGAGCGGGACGAAGACGGTGCGGTCCTGGTTAAGCGCCCCGACGACGAGCGGGAGAGCCGTTCGTTGCACGGGCTCACCCGGACGCTGGTGAACAACATGGTGGTCGGCGTCAGCCAGGGCTACCAGAAGGACCTGGAGATCCACGGCGTCGGTTACCGCGTGCTGCAGAAGGGTTCGAACCTGGAGTTCGCCCTCGGCTACAGCCACCCCATCGTGGTCGAACCGCCGGAAGGCATCCAGTTCGCTGTCGACGGTCCGACCAGGCTGTCGGTCAAGGGCATCGACAAGCAGCTTGTCGGCGAGATCGCGGCCAGGATCCGCAAGTTGCGCCGCCCCGACCCGTACAAGGGCAAGGGTGTCCGCTACGCAGGTGAGAACATCCGCCGCAAGGTCGGAAAGACGGGTAAGTGACCATGAGCGAGACGACAGCTACGAAGCGCAAGCCGGTTGGCAAGGACATCTCGACCAAGCGTCGGCTTGCCCGCAGCAAGCGGCACACGCGTATCCGCAAGAAGATCGTCGGCACCGCCGAGCGCCCGCGTCTGGTCGTGACCCGGTCGCTGCGCAACATCGTCGCCCAGGTCATCGACGACACCAAGGGCCACACCCTGGTCGCCGCTTCGAGCCTGGAGCGCGACTTCCGGTCCTTCGAGGGCGACAAGAAGGCCAAGGCCACCAAGGTCGGCGAGCTCGTCGCGGCCCGTGCCAAGAACGCCGGGATCGACAAGGTCGTGTTCGACCGCGGCGGCAACGCCTACCACGGTCGAGTGGCTGCGCTGGCCGACGCCGCCCGTGACGGCGGACTGGAGTTCTGACAAGTGGGTAAGACGAACGGAAGGGACGCCTGATGCCTGGACGCACTCGGCGTGATGGCGGGGAGTCCGGCGGCAAGGACCGCCGGGACCGCCGCGACGGTGGCCGTGGCGGGGCGGCCCAAGAAAAGACCCCGCAGTTCGAACGCGTCGTGACCATCAACCGGGTCGCGAAGGTCGTCAAGGGCGGTCGGCGCTTCAGCTTCACCGCGCTGGTCGTCGTGGGTGACGGCGACGGCATGGTCGGCGTCGGTTACGGCAAGGCCAAGGAAGTCCCGGCGGCGATCGCGAAGGGCGTCGAGGAGGCGAAGAAGAACTTCTTCCGCGTCCCGCGCCTGGGCGGCACCATCACGCACCCGGTGCAGGGCGAGGACGCCGCGGGCGTCGTGCTGCTGCGCCCGGCCAGCGCCGGTACCGGTGTCATCGCCGGTGGCCCGGTGCGCGCGGTGCTGGAGTGCGCTGGTGTCCACGACGTGCTGAGCAAGTCGCTGGGCAGTGACAACCCGATCAACATCGTGCACGCCACGGTCGCCGCGCTGAAGCAGTTGCAGCGTCCCGAGGAGGTCGCGGCTCGCCGCGGTCTGCCGCTGGAAGACGTCGCTCCGGCGTTCATCCTGCGGGCCCGTGCTGCGGGGCAGGGGGTCTGATCGAGATGGCACAGCTGAAGATCACCCAGGTGCGCGGGCTGGTCGGCACCAAGCAGAACCAGCGCGACACCATGCGCACCCTCGGACTGCGCAAGATCCGCCAGTCCGTGGTGCGTCCGGATGACCCCAACGTGCGCGGCATGATCAACGCCGTCCGTCACCTGGTGACGGTCGAGGAGGTCGACTGACATGGTCATCAAACTGCACGACCTGCGTCCGGCCCCCGGCGCCAAGCGCGACAAGATCCGCGTCGGTCGCGGTGAGGGCTCCAAGGGCAAGACGGCCGGTCGCGGTACCAAGGGCACCAAGGCCCGCAAGAACGTCTCCCCTCGCTTCGAGGGTGGGCAGATGCCGATCCACATGCGGTTGCCGAAGCTGAAGGGCTTCAAGAACCGCTTCCGCACCGAGTACCAGGGTGTGAACGTCGGTCGGCTGGCCAAGGCGTTCCCGGAGGGCGGCACCGTCGGCATCGACGAGCTGATCGCCGCTGGCCTGGTCAAGAAGAACGAGCTGGTGAAGATCCTCGGTGACGGGGACCTGGAGGGCATCAAGCTGGAGGTGACCGCGCACGCGTTCACCGGCAGCGCCCAGGAGAAGATCACCGGAGCGGGCGGTTCGGTCACCAAGCTGGACCGCTGACGAAGATTGACCCAACCGAGGGCCGGTCGACCTACGCGTCGACCGGCCCTCGGCGCGTTCGAGGTTGGTCAGCTCGGCGCAATTTGCACTCCACCGTCCGACTTCCGACGAAGGTGGCAGGTCAGCGCTCGCCTTCGTCGGTGTTGTCCGTTCCGCCCCACTCCTACGTTTGATCGACATCGTCCGACGGGGACGGTGGCAGCGAGTGGCGGAGGGACGGGAATGCGACCACGAAGAAACGGGCGGCGAGCCGCCCTGATGATCGCCGTGGTGCTGGCTGCGGCTATACCGGGAACCGCGCTGGCCCAGGCCGCTCCGCCGGGCAAGCGGCACTGCAGCTTCCACCTGAGCAGCGGTGAGTACTTCTGCTTCGCGACCCGGCAGCAGGCGGCCGAGCGAGCCGAAGCGGGCGAGGTCATCCAAGCGACCTTGTTCGACGAACAGAACTTCGGCGGGGACAGCTTCACCGTGTACGGCGAGGCGCCCTGTGAGAAGGACGGCGTCGTCAATTACCAGCTCAACCTGCCGGATGACTGGAAGAACCGGATCTCCTCGGCGCAGCCGTGGGCGAACTGCGCGATCTGGCTCTACCCGGAGCCAGACCTGGGCGGCGAGCGCGACGGGCCGTTCGAGGAGAACACCGGCTACGTCGGGGACCTGATGAACGACCGCACCCAGTCGATCGGCCTGAGCTGAAGGGAGTGCACATGCGCGCAGGAGTTGCCCGTGCCCTGTTCGCCTCGGCGAGCGTGCTGGGCGCGCTGGCGGTCCCGACCGCGGCGTCCGCATCCGACGGCCCGACCGTCCGCGAGCTGCTGGAGAAGTGCGACAACGGCACCGACAGCTGCGTGTTCCACCCGAAGGGGCAGCCGGAGTACTTCACCGGTGAGCGCCACGCGGTGGGCGACCCCGTTTACAACTGCACGTCGGACCCGCAGCGCTCGTCGGTGGCGTGGTCGGACACGACGTCGCAGAGCAACAGCGCCGGGGTGTCGATGACCACTGAAGCCGGATTCGGCAGGGTCTTCGCGGTCTCCTACGAGCAGACCTTCCAGCACACCTGGGAGGAGTCGCATACCGAGTCGCAGACGACCTTCGTCGAGACCAGCCCGAACCAGGTCGGCTGGGTTGAGCGGGCGCCGCAGATGCAGAAGGTGGCGGGCACCTACGAGCTGCACTTCCCGGACAAGTTCCACGACCACTACATCTGGTACGTCGACCTCGAAATCAGCGGCCCCGCACCGGATTCCTCGGCGGCCGTGAGCCAGCACGTCCGGGACATGACCGACGAGGAGCAGGCGAACTGCCCGTGACGGCGAACCGCCCCGTTCGCGCGGGGCGCGCGGAGAGGACGCAGACGATGAGGTTTGGCATCGCGACGGCATTCGCGTCGGCGCTGGCGGCGACGTTCTCGCTGGCACCGCCCGCACTGGCCGACGACGGGCCCACGGCGCGGGAGCTGTTGGAGAAGTGCAACAACGGCACCGACAGCTGCGTGTTCCACCCGAAGGGGCAGCCGGAGTACTACCAGAACACCTCCCAGCAGGTCGGCAGCCCGGTGTTCAACTGCACCGACAAGCCGCAGCAGATGGCGGTGGGCTGGTCGGACAGCACGGCCGAGAGCAACAGCCTCGGCCTGTCGATGTCGACCAGCTTCGGCGAGGTCTTCAAGGTGACCTTCAAGGCCAGCTACGGCCACGAGTGGCGTTCGGAGCACACCGAATCGCAGACGACCTTCCTGGAGGTCCGGCCGGGCGAGGTGGGCCGCGTCTACCACGGCGCGAAGATGCAGAAGGTGGCGGGCACCTACGAGCTGCACTTCCCGGACAAGTTCCACGACCACTACATCTGGTACGTGGACATGGAGGCCAGCGGTCCGGCCGATGAGCAGGGCGGCACGGTCACGCAGTCCACGCAGCCGATGACCGAACAGGAACACCAGGCCAACTGTGGTTGAGGATGTCGTTGTACCGGTGTGAAAAACGGCAACCGCGCTCGGTGGAGCGCGGTTGCCGCTGTTCGGCCGGAGGTCGCGGATCGTTGATCAGTCGTGCGGCTTCGGTCGCTGTCCGTGTCCGCTACGCGGCCTGCTAAAGTCGCGCCGTAGTGCCGCGGATGCCACGGCGCTGCACAGGAGTTTGCCGCCGTGCCGACCGCAGTGGTCGGCCAACTTTCCCCGGCCGGTTCAGACCGGCTCGTGTACAGGAGGTTCGCGTGCTCGGCGCCTTCCGCTCGGCTCTGGCGACGCCGGACCTGCGCCGCAAGATCCTGTTCACCCTGGGCATGGTCGTGCTCTACCGGCTCGGCGCCACGATCCCCTCGCCGGGGGTGTCGTACCCGAACATCCAGCAGTGCATCGAGCAGATCCAGGGCAGCGGTTCGCAGAGCGTGTACTCGCTGCTCAACCTCTTCAGCGGCGGGGCGCTGCTGCAGCTGTCGGTGCTGTCGCTGGGCATCATGCCCTACATCACCGCGAGCATCATCATCCAGCTGCTGCAGGTGGTCATCCCGCGCTTCGAACAGCTGAAGAAGGAAGGCCAGGCCGGGCAGGCGAAGCTGACCCAGTACACCCGGTACCTGACCATCGCGCTGGCGATCCTGCAGGGCACCGGCATCGTGGCGCTCGCGGTGCGCGGCCAGCTGTTCCAGGGCTGCTCGGTGTCGGTCATCCCGGACGACTCGGTGCTGAACCTGATCACCATCGTGGTCGTGATGACCGCCGGTGCGGCAGTGCTGATGTGGATGGGTGAACTGATCACCGAGCGCGGCATCGGCAACGGCATG
This sequence comes from Saccharopolyspora soli, assembly GCF_022678645.1. Lineage (GTDB taxonomy): Bacteria > Actinomycetota > Actinomycetes > Mycobacteriales > Pseudonocardiaceae > Saccharopolyspora > Saccharopolyspora soli. The sequence goes on from NZ_JALBWV010000006.1 coordinate 183,695, forward strand.
TCGCTGCTGATCTTCGTCTCCATCGCCTCGCGGATCCCCGCCGAGGGCGGTGCGATCCTCACCTCGCACGGCCCGCTGGTGTTCACCGTGGTCTGCGCCTTCGCGGTCGCCATCATCGCCACGGTGGTCTTCATCGAGCAGGCCCAGCGCCGGATCCCGGTGCAGTACGCCAAGCGCATGATCGGCCGTCGGATGTACGGCGGCACCTCCACCTACCTGCCGCTGAAGGTGAACCAGGCCGGTGTCATCCCGGTCATCTTCGGGTCCTCGCTGCTGTACCTGCCGCAGCTGATCGGCCAGCTGGCTGGGAACCAGGACACCTGGTGGGCCCGGTTCATCCAGACCTACATCGTCGATCCGTCCAGCTGGGTGCACATCCTGCTGTACATGTCACTGATCGTCTTCTTCGCCTACTTCTACGTCTCGATCACCTTCAACCCCGAAGAGCGCGCCGACGACATGAAGAAGTTCGGCGGGTTCATCCCAGGCATCCGGCCCGGCCGACCGACTGCCGAGTACCTGAACTTCGTGCTCTCCCGGATCACCCTGCCCGGCTCGCTGTACCTGGGCATCATCGCGATCCTGCCGAACTTCTTCCTCGGCATCACCGGTGGTCAGGGGCAGAACCAGAACTTCCCGTTCGGCGGTACCGCGGTGCTGATCATGGTCAACGTCGGCCTGGACACCGTGAAGCAGATCGAGAGCCAGCTCACGCAGCGGAAGTACGAGGGTTTCCTCCGGTAAGCTGAACTGTCCGGGCGCGATTTTGTCGCGCCCGGAAACCGCTGTTGCTGGTGGGCTGGGTGTGGCCCACCACAGGTCGGACCGCGGTTGCCCGGAGGCGGAGGGCAGGCGGAGTGCTCGCCAGCAGGTGGCGCGCGATCGGATTGATTCGGAGGCAGACCCTTGGTGCGATTGGTTCTCGTCGGCCCGCCGGGTGCGGGCAAGGGCACCCAGGCAGCCGTGCTCAGCGAGCAGCTCGGCGTCCCGCACATCTCCACCGGAGATCTGTTCCGCGCCAACATCGGCAACGCCACGCCGCTGGGCCAGAAGGCGAAGAGCTACATGGACGCCGGTGAGCTGGTGCCGGACGAGGTCACCAACGAGATGGTGCGCGACCGCCTCACCGATGAGGACGCGGCCAAGGGCTTCCTGCTGGACGGCTACCCGCGCAACGCCGCGCAGGCCGAAGTGCTGGGCGAGATGCTCGAAGACCAGAGCGTGGAGCTGACGGCTGTCCTGCAGTTCGACGTGCCGGAGGAAGAGCTGGTCAAGCGGATGCTGGCGCGCGGTCGTTCGGACGACACCGAGGACGTCATCCGCCGTCGGCTCGCGGTGTACCACTCGGAGACCGAACCGCTGCTGGAGTACTACCGGGACAAGATCATCAAGATCGACGCCGTCGGCTCGATCGACGAGATCTCCGCCCGCGCGCTGGAAGCGCTGCGCACCCGAGCCTGAGCTGGCCCGGCCGGTAGCCATCGGCCGGGGACTATCGCGAGGGACTGTTCGAGAAGTGGTTTGCGTAGGGGTGCGGGTGGCGGCCCCCTGCGGGAATTGCAGCAGCCGCCCTCGCTGTGGGATCCCCGACGCCAACGCCACGTCGGAGCTGTCCTCACGAGGCGACTCCTGAGAACCCGCAGCGGTGCGAGCTGAGTCCCGCACCGCAAGCGGCTACGCCGCTTGATGAAAACAGACCCTAGTCCGAAGAAAGAAACTTGAAGGTGAGTGCGTTGTTGCGTCGGGGGAAGGGCATCGAGCTCAAGTCGCGGGGTGAGATCGAGGCGATGCGCGCCGCTGGCCTGGTCGTGGCCCGCGCGCTCGGCGAGGTGGCCGCGCACGCCAAGCCGGGGGGCACCACCGGTGAGCTGGACGCGATCGCCGAGCAGGTGATCCGGGACGCTGGCGCGGTGCCGTCGTTCAAGGGCTACCACGGGTTCCCGGCGTCCATCTGCGCGTCGCTGAACGAGAAGGTGGTGCACGGGATCCCGTCCCGCGCCGAGGTGCTCGCCGACGGCGACCTGCTGTCGGTGGACTGCGGCGCGATCCTGGACGGCTGGCACGGCGACTCCGCGGTAACGCTGGCGATCGGTGCGGTGGGTCCGAAGGACCGCGCGCTGTCGGCGGCGACGGAGGCCGCGATGTGGGCTGGTATCGAGCAGGTCCGGGCTGGTAACCGGTTGACCGACATCTCGCACGCGGTGGAGACCGCCGCCCGCTCGGCCGCGGAGACCGATGGTGTGGAGTACGGGATCATCGCGGAGTACGGCGGGCACGGCATCGGCACCCAGATGCACATGGAGCCGTTCCTGCCGAATCTCGGCAAGCCGGGGCGCGGTCCGAGGCTGCGGGTCGGCATGGCGATCGCGGTGGAGCCGATGCTCACCCTCGGTTCGGCGGAGACCGAGGAACTCGACGACGAATGGACCGTCGTGACGGCCGACGGTTCCCGTGCCGCGCACTGGGAGCACACGGTCGCCATCGCCGAAGACGGCCCGTGGGTCCTCACCGCTCCCGAAGCCTGAAGGCCCGCTCTCCCGTGCTCGTCCCGGTGCGCACAGCTCTCCACCCACCATTCGAGTGAGGGGTGAGGGGCACCCTTTACCAAGTTAGTTGGCAAAGGGTGCCCCTCACCTCGCTCTGATTCACCTGGGGCGGCGGCAGGCGTAGATGCGGGCTGGCGGTACGTTGCGCCAGACCGCGGTTCGCGGCAGCACCTCGTCGAAGGTGTCGTGCAGCGCCTCGACGAACGCGTGGGTGGCCGGTCGCCACAGCGTGGTCAGGTAGGTGACCGTGGTGAACACGCCACCCGGCGCCATGACCGAGGCGGCCTCCTGGAGCAGTTCCCGCTGCTTGTCCGGCGGCAGCAGGGTCCACGGGATGCTGCTGATCACCGCATCGACCCGGTAGACCCCGGCCGTGTCGAGCAGTTTGCGCAGGTGGGTGGCGTCGCCCTCGATCACTTCCAGCCACGGCTTGGCGCGGTGCAGGTAGCGCACCATCTCGGGGTCGATCTCGACCGCCAGGTGCCGAGCTCCCTCGGCCAGCCGCCGCTGGATCGGCCCGCTCAGCGCGCCGGTGCCCGGACCGAGCTCCAACACGGTTGGAGTTCCGTAGCTGGGCACCACGGCGGCCACCGCCGCCGCGACGTGCCGGGATGTCGGCAGCACCGCGCCCACCGTCGATGGCCGACGAAGTGCGCGAGTCAGGAAGGTCCAGTACTCGCCCAGCTTCTTTCGCTTGCTCACGGCTACTCCTGCCCATCCGGCGGACGCGGCGACGTCAACTGGTCCGTTCATCGCAGCGTGCAACCGCGGCTCGCCGGTCGCAGCGCGCGGGCGTGCGATTTCGGGCGGTCACACCGGGTGGTCGAGGTCGGGGCCGTGAGATCGTCGCGCAGGCTCATGAGCCCAGCTTGCCCTGTCGTCTTGCCAGGGGCCTCGGGGCAAAGCCCGGATCTCGTCCCGGGGTCGCCCCAACCGGGCCCAGGGCCAGTCGGGATCCGTTCCGGCAAGCGGCGGTACCCGCCGGGTGGGGCGGCACTCAGCTCGCCCCGGCGCGGGATCCGCGATTCGGCTGCGCAAACCATTTCCGGACCGGTTTCTAGGCCAGCGGGCGGCGGCAGATGTAGTGCAGGATCGGCGGGAGGTTGCGCCAGGTGGTGTGGGTGAGGACCTCGTCGAAGGTCTGCGCCAGGCGGGCGCGGAAGCGCCGACCGCCCGGCGTCTGGTCGGCGGGCGGGTAGGTGAGCGCGGTGAACGCGCCCTGCGGGGCGAGCGCCTCGGCCGCCTGGCGCAGGATGTGGTCCTGGGCGTCGCTGGGCAGCAGCGACCAGGGGATGCTGCTGATGATCGCGTCGACGCGATCCACGCCGTACTTGTCCAGCAGCGCCTGCAGGTCACCGGCGTCGCCGTGCACGATCTCCATCCACGGCTTGTGCGTCCGCAGGTGCTCGACCATGCCCTTGCCGAGCTCGATGCCGATGTGCCGAGCGCCCTCGGGCAGTCGTCGGTGGATGCCGTCGCTCAACGAACCGGTGCCGGGACCGAGTTCGACCACCACCGGTGCGCCGGTGGTCGGCACGACCTGGGCAACCGTCGCGGCCACCGCGGCCGAGGTGGGTGTTGCCGCGCCGACCATCCTCGGGTTGCGCACCGCGGTGTTGAAGAAGGTGCGGTACTCGTCCAGCCTGCTGGCCGCGTTCTGGGTGGCCTTGCCGAGCCACGGTGCGGTCTTCGAACCGCGCTGGTCCTGCTGGGGTGTCACGCTTCTCCTCGGTTGTCCCCCGGTCTGGGCTCTCGACCTCGGCGTCGAGCGTGTGATCGAAAGTAGTGAGCTCCTCAGGGCCCGCGCAAGCCGCCGATGAGAGCTGGTTCTGGAGCGTAACGGCAATGTTGCGCAGCGTGTCCGCAGGCGTGTTGAGCTGCCCCGATGTGGAGTGCCGATTCAGCGGCGCGTACGATGGAACATCGGCGCACGAGTGGCGTCGGTTCGTTGTGCCTTGAGTACCCGTGTTCGAGTATCCGGATCGGGTCAAGCACTTGGTGTTTCGAGCCGGGCCGCGGTGTGCCCGTCGCGGGTGCCGGGGCCTCCGGTGCCAGCGGCAGGGACCTGAAGGGTCCGAAAACCGTCACCGTCACGAAACGCGGAGGACATGGGCAAGAAGGACGGGGCCATTGAGGTCGAGGGTCGGGTGATCGAACCGCTTCCCAACGCGATGTTCCGAGTCGAGTTGGAGAACGGCCACAAGGTCCTCGCACACATCAGTGGCAAGATGCGCCAGCACTACATTCGCATCCTGCCCGAGGACCGGGTCGTGGTTGAGCTCTCGCCGTACGACCTTTCCCGTGGGCGCATCGTCTACCGCTACAAGTGACCTCCACGGTGTCCGGTTGAACCCGGACACGCGTCCGAGCAGGAGAGCACGACCGTGAAGGTCCAGCCGAGTGTGAAGCGAATCTGCGACAAGTGCCAGGTCATCCGCCGTCACGGGCGGGTGCTGGTGATCTGCGACAACGCCCGCCACAAGCAGCGGCAGGGCTGAGGCGCAGCGTCGCGAAACGATAAGTAGGAACTCCCACGACCTGTCGACCCGCGAGTGGGCCGACTGACCCCCGGACCAGGCCGGGGCTCCGCGACCAGTCGCGGGGGCGGTGTGGGAGCAGACCTGGACAACAGAAGGAGAACCGGCCAGATGGCACGGGTCGTCGGCGTTGATCTCCCGCGCGAGAAGCGCATGGAGATCGCGCTCACCTACATCTACGGGATCGGCAAGACCCGGTCGAAGGAGATCCTCTCCGCGACCGGCATCTCGCCCGACGCCCGCCCACGCGACCTCGACGACGAGCAGCTCACCAAGCTGCGCGACTTCATCGAGAGCAGCTACCGGGTCGAGGGTGACCTCCGCCGCGAGGTCCAGGCCGACATCCGCCGGAAGATCGAGATCGGGTGCTACCAGGGGCTGCGGCACCGCCGCCACCTCCCGGTGCACGGGCAGCGGACCAAGACCAACGCCCGCACCCGCAAGGGACCGAAGAAGACGGTCGCCGGCAAGAAGAAGGCCGGGAAGAAGTAAGCCTCGCTAGGAGTCAGCTAAAACCATGCCACCCAAGTCTCGCGCTGGCGCCGTCAAGAAGGTGCGGCGCAAGGAAAAGAAGAATGTCGCGCACGGTCAGGCGCACATCAAGAGCACGTTCAACAACACCATCGTTTCGATCACCGACCCGACCGGTGCGGTGATCAGCTGGGCCTCGGCCGGGCACGTCGGGTTCAAGGGCTCCCGCAAGTCCACCCCGTTCGCCGCGCAGATGGCCGCCGAGAACGCGGCCCGCAAGGCCGCCGAGCACGGCATGAAGAAGGTCGACGTCTTCGTCAAGGGTCCGGGTTCGGGCCGGGAAACGGCGATCCGCTCGCTGCAGGCCGCCGGTCTTGAGGTCGGCACCATCCAGGACGTCACCCCGCAGCCGCACAACGGCTGCCGCCCGCCGAAGCGTCGTCGGGTCTGAGCCGCGGGAAGGAGTAGACAAAGATGGCTCGTTACACCGGTCCCGCGACCCGCAAGTCCCGCCGTCTGAAGGTTGACCTCGTCGGTGGTGACCAGGCGTTCGAGCGGCGTCCGTACCCTCCGGGGCAGCACGGCCGCGCGCGCATCAAGGAAACCGAGTACCTGCTGCAGCTCCAGGAGAAGCAGAAGGCGAAGTTCACCTACGGCGTGCTGGAGCGGCAGTTCAGCAACTACTACGAGGAAGCCAACCGGCGTCCCGGCAAGACGGGTGACAACCTGCTGCAGTTGCTGGAATCCCGGCTGGACAACGTGGTTTACCGCGCTGGCCTGGCCCGCACCCGCCGGATGGCGCGGCAGCTGGTCAGCCACGGCCACTTCACGGTCAACGGCAAGAAGGTGAACGTCCCCAGCTTCCAGGTTTCGAAGTGGGACATCATCGACGTCAAGCCGAAGTCGATGCCCACCACGCCGTTCATCATCGCCAAGGAGACCCTCGGCGAGCGGCCGGTCCCGGCTTGGTTGCAGGTCGTGCCCTCGAACCTGCGGATCCTGGTGCACCAGCGCCCGGAGCGCGCGCAGATCGACACCCCGGTCACCGAGCAGCTCATCGTCGAGCTCTACTCGAAGTGACGCGCAGCCGTCGGCGGCCCGTTCGGTCGCCGACGGCTCGCCCAGCGGTGGCGGTGCAGGAATCCGCCACCGGCCCGCCCCGTGCGGGCACGCCATTCCATCGGCGTCAAATAGCGGGCGCCGTGAGGAAAGGAAAACGAAGTGCTCATCTCCCAGCGACCCACACTGTCCGAAGAGGCGGTGTCGGAGACCCGTTCCAGGTTCGTCATCGAGCCGCTGGAGCCGGGCTTCGGCTACACCCTCGGCAACTCGCTGCGTCGTACCCTGCTCTCCTCGATCCCAGGGGCGGCGGTCACCAGCCTGCGCATCGACGGTGTGCTGCACGAGTTCACCACGATTCCCGGTGTGAAGGAAGACGTCACCGACGTCATCCTGAACATCAAGGAGCTGGTCGTCAGCTCCGAGGAAGACGAGCCGGTGACGATGTACCTGCGCAAGCAGGGACCGGGTGAGGTCACCGCGGCCGACATCGTGCCGCCCGCTGGCGTCACGGTGCACAACCCGGATCTGCACATCGCCACCCTCAACGCGAAGGGCAAGCTGGAGATCGAGCTCGTCGTCGAGCGCGGTCGCGGCTACGTCCCCGCGATGCAGAACAAGCAGACCGGTGCCGAGATCGGCCGCATCCCGGTCGACTCGATCTACTCGCCGGTGCTGAAGGTGACCTACAAGGTCGAGGCCACCCGGGTCGAGCAGCGCACGGACTTCGACAAGCTGATCCTCGACGTGGAGAGCAAGCCGTCGATCACCCCGCGCGACGCGGTGGCATCGGCTGGGCGCACTCTCGTCGAGCTGTTCGGGCTCGCCCGCGAGCTCAACGTCGACGCCGAAGGCATCGAGATCGGCCCGTCGCCCGCCGAGGCCGACACCATCGCGGCCTACGCGATGCCGATCGAGGACCTCGACCTGACGGTGCGTTCCTACAACTGCCTCAAGCGGGAGGGCATCCACACCGTCGGCGAGCTGGTCTCGCGCAGCGAGGCCGACCTGCTGGACATCCGCAACTTCGGTGCGAAGTCCATCGACGAGGTCAAGATGAAGCTGGCCGGGCTGGGGCTCGCGCTCAAGGACAGCCCGCCCGGATTCGACCCGTCCGCCGCGGCGGCCGAGTACCCGTCCGAGGGTTGGTCCTCCGAGGGAGCCACCGTCGGTGCGGTCGGACCCGTCGAGGACAACGGCTACGACGACGGTCAGGACTACGCGGAGACAGAGCAGCTGTAGAGCTGTGTTTGCGCGCCCGGGGTACCGGCGCGCCCTGAGAGGAGCAAACCGATGCCCACCCCGACAAAGGGTCCGCGTCTCGGCGGGTCGCCCGCGCACGAGCGGCTCATTCTGGCCAACCTGGCCACTTCGCTGTTCGAGCACGGCCGGATCACCACGACCGAGGCGAAGGCGAAGCGGCTGCGGCCGATCGCCGAGCGGCTGATCACCAAGGCCAAGAAGGGCGACCTGCACAACCGTCGCGAGGTCATGAAGACCATCCGCGACAAGGACGTCGTGCACAAGCTCTTCGCCGAGATCGGCCCGTTCTTCGCCAACCGCCCCGGCGGTTACACCCGCATCATCAAGACGATGCCGCGCAGGGGTGACAACGCGAAGATGGCCGTCATCGCGTTGGTGACCGAGCAGACCGCCACCGCCGAGGCGGAGGCCGCTCGCGGCACGAAGTTCGCCAAGGACGAGCCGAAGGTCACCGAGGCTCCGGAGGCCGAGGTGACCGAGGCACCGGCGGAGGCCGTCGAGGCCGAGGACACCGCTGCCGAGGCCAAGGCGGAGGACACCGCTGAGGCCAAGGCCGAGGACGCCGAGAAGAAGGACGAGTCCTGATTCCTGGTTCTGCCGCGAACGAGCCCGTCGCTCCCGCTGGGGAGGGCGGGCTCGTTCGCATCCGCCTCGACTTGAGCTACGACGGCACGGATTTCTGCGGGTGGGCGCGGCAACCGGGCCAGCGGACGGTGCAGGGCCTCGTGGAGGACGCGCTGGCGAAGCAGCCGCCGGGACGGTCGGTGCCGCGGTCAGTGGTTGTCGCCGGGCGGACGGATTCCGGTGTGCACGCATCGGGTCAGGTGGTGCACTTCGACGTGGCGCCCTACGGCCCGACCGACAGCGGGTGGCTTTCCGTTGATGCGCAGGGGATTCCGGACCTCGCGCGGATGGTCCACCGGTGGAACCGGATCCTGCCGCCGGACGTGCGGGTGCTGGGCGCCAGAGTGGTGCCACCGGCGTTCGACGCGCGGTTCTCGGCGCTGCGTCGGCATTATCGCTACCAGGTGTCGGACGCGCCGTGGGGCGTGGATCCGTTGCGGCGCAGGGACACGCTCGCCTGGAACCGCCCGCTGGACGTGGCCGCGCTCAACACGGCGGCGCAGGAGTTGTTGGGGCTCAACGACTTCGCGGCGTACTGCAAACCGCGAGACGGCGCCACCACGGTGCGCGAACTGCAGCGCTTCGAATGGGAACGCGTGGGGCGGCACCTGATCGTCGCGCAGGTGACCGCGGATGCGTTCTGCCACTCGATGGTCCGCAGCCTGGTGGGCACCCTCCTGATGGTCGGAGACGGCCGCCGAAACCCGCCCTGGCCAGCGGAAATCCTGAAGTCCACCACCCGCACCACAGCGGTGGCACCAGCCCACGGTCTCACCCTGACGGCGATCGACTACCCCCCGGACGAAGAACTCGAAGCAAGAGCCACCCAAACCCGAGCCGTGCGCACCCTCCGGTGACAGGTGTCAACCCGTGCGCCGGGATCGGCCGGGTTCGGCTTCGAGGTAGGCCAGCACCACCATCACCCGGCGGTTGTGGTCGTCGGATGGCGGCAGGCCGAGCTCGGCGAAGATGTTGTTGGTGTGCTTGCCGATCGCCTTGTCGGTGACCAGCAGGCGCGCGGCTATCGCGGCATCGGACATGCCCGGACCAGTTCGCGCACCTGGTCGGGATCGCCGGTGCTCCTGGCGAGTGCATTCGCACCGAGACCAGCCGCGCCTGCGCGCCGTCGTGCAGGTCGCGCTCGATGCGGCGCAGCTCGGAAGCCTGCGCATCGACGGCTGCGGCTCGGGACTCGGACAGCTCCCGAACCCGCTCGGCCAACGGCGAAGCGGGGCGCAGCAGCCGCTCGGCGAGGTGCGCCTGCAACACGTTCAGCAGCGGGATCGCGGGCCAATCCGATCGCGATGAACACCAGGACGGACATCGAGAGCGTGATCGTCACCGACTTGCTGGATTCCGCAACGCGCAGGTTGAAGATCACTTCGACGAAGTAGAGCAATGCCGCGATGACGATCAGACAGCTCGGGCCGACCAAGCAGTCCGCGCCGTCTGCGCTGCGTCGGCGACCGGGTGAGGGGCACCCGTGACCGAGTAACCGGGTCACGGGTGCCCCTCACCCCGAAATCGTGGCGCAGAAGGTGCCCGACGTGGAAAAGCCCCGACCGTTGCTTGGCTTCTAGTGGTCGGGGCTTTTGCGCGCGGTGTGTGCGGGGATCAGTCGCCTCGGCGGATTGGGCCGAGGATTTCTTGTTCCTTCTTGTTCGTCACCAGGCGGATCATCGTCCACGTCATGTTGCCGAGGGCGATCACCGAGTCGTCCTTGAGCTGGGTCAGCTGTTGGACCTGGTGGCCTCGCAGGCTCCAGATGCGCTGGGCGAGCTGGGCCTGGTTCAGCGGCAGGCGTTGCAGCAGGACCAGATCCGCAGTGTTCGCCGCCGTACCGCTGCTGACCTGCGGGTGCAGGTAGGGCAGCACGTACATGGTGGTTTGCCACGGCGCTCGCGGCGGGAACAGCTCTTGCGGCACCGCGCCGCCGTCGTGCACCACCAGCAGCGGAGTGTCCTCAGTGGACCGGGGCAGGTCGAACGGCGCTAGCCGTCGAATCTGCGCCAGTGGCACCGGCTTTCCGTCCGGTGTCTGCCCGGCCGCCCGTTCCAGCATCTTCCACGCCGCCGGTCGTCCGGTGGCGACGATCACCCAGGCGCCGGTGGCCATCGCGCGCAACGCGAGCTGCCGGGCGAGGTACAGGCCGCCGACGGTGACCATGCGGGTCGGGGACGGCCGCAGCATCGACGCGGCCTGCGCTTCGCCCTGCTGGTCCGAACCGATGATCACGCCACCGCGGTCGCCGGACGGGCTGATGGTGTCCAGGGTTTCCGGGGTGACCAGGAACTCCGGTGCGGCGCCCTGGCTGCCGGGCACATCGATCGTTCTGCTTCGGCTCATGCCGCACCTCCCAGCGGCAGCGTCGCTGCGTAACCGGCCAGTTGCGAGCCGCGCAGCGGTGTCAGGGTCAACCCGAGGCGGTGGCTGATCGCCTTCAGCCGCTCGTCGGCGGCGTCCAGCTCGGTGGGGGTGCGGGCGCTGACCCGGACCAGCCCGCGCAACCCGACCTCACCTTCCTCGCCTGCTGGCGAGATGGACAGCGCGATGCTGGTGGACAGCGCGCGGATACCGGTGAGCGCGTTGAGGCTGTCGTTCATCTGGTGCGGCCAGGTGGTGATGGCGTAGCTGGAATGCCCGACACCTCCGGCCGTCACGCCGTCCCACCGCTCCTTGAGCCCTACCGGTCGTTGCGAGCCGAGCACGTTGTGCAGCTCCGCCGAAGAGATCCCGGCCTGCAGCAGTTCGTCCGGGTCCAGCGGGCGACTCGGCACGCCCCGCCGCTCCAACGCGTTGCGGACTCGGGACAGCGCCCCGATGAGCGCCCGCTGCGCGCCGAGAACACCGCCGCCGCGCTCGCCGATCGCCTTGGCGCAGCGCTGCGGATCGAGGCGGACCGCGATCCAGGTGGTGCGCCGCGCGGCCGCGGGCAGTCGGCCGAGGACTTCGAGGTAGGAGTTCAGCGCGGGCGAATTCGACGGCAGCGCCGCGCTTCCCGGATAGCAGTGCCAGATGACCTGGATCGCGTCGAGCACCACCCCGCGGTCTTCCAGACACGGAACCAGCACGCCCAGCGGCAGGTTCGGTGCGTTGTCAACCGGGTTCAGCAGCGACGGTGCAGGCTCGACCATCAGCACCGCGGTCCACTTGCCGTTGTGCCAGGCCATGCCGACCGGGTTGCGGTCGTGGTCCTGGGTGCGGGCGATCACCAGGTCTTCGACGACCAGGCGCAGCAGGGCGACCCGGTGGTTCTCGTCCGGGCCGATGATGCCGTCGCCGTCCTTGTCCTCAGCCGGTTCCATGGCGTCGACGTTGGCCGGGTGGGAAACCCGGGTGTGGTTGCGGCCGCGGTATTCGAGCACCAGCCCGAACCACTGCGTGAACCACCGGCCGCGACGGCGCAGCAGCGCGATGATCAGCGCCAGCACCGCGACCCCTGCGCCGACCGGCAGCAGGATCTGGTTGATCAGGAAGAGGATCAGGCCGATGGCGAGGCCGACCTCGATGAGCACGATGTTGGCCGCCGGAATGCCGCCGAGCGTTACGCCGTTGATGCGTCGCCGTCGCGCGCGGATTCGGGCGCGGGGCGGGCTGGCGGGCCCGGGAGCTGTCGGCTGGGCCGGATGTTGCGTGGTCACGGACATCCGTTCGGTCTCTCCCCCTCGCAGGTCAGGTGCGGCACTCGGCGCGCGGGACGCGTTCTTCGACAAGCCGCGTGATGAGAATACTGACGGACTCGGTCGAACCGCACCCATTTGGTATCTCTCTGCGACTATCCTGCGAAACCGTACCTCGGACGGGAGAGCTGTAGGCGAAGAATGGCATCAACACCCACGACCAAGTCACAGGTTCAGGCGTATCGGTTCGTGCTGCGCCGCATGGAGTCGGCTCTGGTGCGAAAAGACGCGGTGATGCTCCACGATCCGATGGGCTCGCACAAGCGGGCCACGGTCGCGGGTGCGGTGCTCGCCGCCGTCGGCATAATCGGGTTCCTCGTTTGGGGCCTGTTCGGCGGCAGGGGCTCGGTCCCGGAACCGGGGTCGATCATCATCGCCAAGGAAAGCGGCAGTGTTTTCGTCGTCACTTCTGACGAACAGGCGCAGAAACGACTGATCCCGATGCTCAACATGGCTTCGGCGAAACTGCTGGTCATGGCGCAGGGCGGCGGGCAGGGCGGCGGTCCGGTCGAGCCCACCACGGTGAAAGAGGCCGCGCTGGCCGACTTTCCGCGCGGTGCGCTGACCGGCATGGTCAACGCGCCGACGTACCTGCCGAAGGCCAACAACGCCGCGGAGCCGTCCTGGGCGGTCTGCGATGTCGGCCAGGTCCAGGACACCCTCAACTCCGCTCGGGTGGAGGCCGCGACGAAGGTGGAGACGACGGTGATCGGTGGTGACGGCAACCACGGCACCGAACTCGCGCCCAACCAGTCGCTGTTCGTCAGGGACCAGACCTCCGGTCAGGAGTACCTGATCTACCGGGTCCAGGACCTGCCTGGCCGCCCGCACACCCACGCGGTCAAGTCGAAGGTGGATGGCACGCAGAGCACCGTGCTGGACATCTTCGGGCTCAACGGTGCGACGCCGCGGACGATCAGCACCAACATGCTCAACGCGATTCCGGAGGTCCCGGCGCTGCAGGTGCCCAACGTCCAAGGCCAGGGCACGCAGTTGTCGTACATGTCCCGGTACCAGGCTGGCGATGTGGTCCGGCGCACCATTCCCGGCCAGCCGGACGAGTTCTTCCTGCTGCTGCAGAACGGGAAGCAGGAGATCAACGAGGGTGCGGCCGCGGTGTTGCACGCCGCGAAGAACGACAGCCGGGACATCCCGAACGCCACCGGCGCGGTCACCGAAGCCGACGTCGCTCCGCAGGAGGAGCAGCTCAACCTGACCAACTTCCCGATGGCGGTGCCCAAGCCGGTGACCTTCCAGCAGTCCGACACCTCGTGCCTGAGCTGGAAGAACGTCAACGGCGACCAGAACGTCACGGTGACCCTGCGCAAGGGCTCCCCGACGAACAAGGCGGTCAAACTGGCCCAGTACGACGGTCAGGGGCAGAACGTGGACTACTTCTACATGCCCGCTGGCAAGGCGGCGGTGGTGCGCGGCGCGTCGAACGAGGCCGGTGCGAACAGCGGTCCGATCTTCCTGGTGTCCGACCAGGGCGTGCAGTACGGCATCAAGGATGTCGCGACGGCGCAAGGGCTCGGCGTGATCGGTGGTGCGGGAGACATCAAGGCGGGCCCGTCCTGGCTGATGCGGGTCCTGCCGAAGGGCGACTTCCTCGACCCGGCGAACGCGAGCCTGACCTACGACTCGGTCCCGGTCGCGCCGGGTGGCGTGAACCGCCCGCCGCAGAACCCGCAACAACAGCAGCAATCTGGAGCAGCCCAGACAGGTAACTAGCGGTCGTGAGTGGTTCCGGCCGCGAGAACAGCCGAAGCCACTCACGACCGGGAACCGAACTGGTCGGCTCCAACGTCCGAGGAACGAGCGATCCGCCCGCAGCACACGGTGAAGCTGCGGGCGGATCGTCATAAGAGGCCAGTTTCTGGGCTCGTTGGCGGGAAGAGCATCACGAGCGACCAACCCGGGAGGTGCCGGATGTCGGGGATCCGGATCGACATCGAATGGCTGGCGACGTATGCGCGCGAAGTGCGCGCCGCTGGCGAGGAGATCACCGCCGCGCAGCAGGAGTTGGCGGCTGCGGAACTCGCGCCGGAGGTGTTCGGCGAGCTCGGTCGCAAGGCCGAGACGGCGGCGGCCTACCAGCGGGTCTGCGCCTTCCTGCTGGACCAGAACCGCCGCGCCGGTGAGACGTTGACCCGCGCCGGTGACGAACTGCGCGAGGTCGTGGACTTCCACACCGTCGGCGATGACGACAGTGCCAGCGAGATGCGGAAGCAGGAGGCATGACCGTGGCGCGCAACAGCTCCGAGGTGGCCGAGCACCTCGATTACCTGTCCCGCATCGCCGACGAGTTGGAGGTCGCGCACTCGATCCCCGCCGACCTGGCCGATCTGGTCGGGCACCACGAGGACCTGCGCGAAGCCGCCCAGGTGTGGCGCAAGGGCGCCGACACCGCGGAGCAGGCCGCGGGGGACGTGCAGGGCAGGCTCGGCGGCATCGATTCGGTGTGGCAGGGCGCGGACGCCGATGCGTTCCTCGCGCACATCCAGGAAGTCGGCCTGGCGGGCAACGATCTGGTCGACTCGATGCGCGCGCTGGCGGACGCGTTGGAGCACACCGTCGATGCGGTGCAGGCGCAGTTGGACGACCTGGGCGAGTTGGTCGCGGAGGCAGCGGATTCGGTGTCGGCGGCGCTGGTGGCGCCCGTCGAGGGAGCCACGCGGGCCCGCAAGCACCTCGCTGACCTCGCCCAACCGGCCCGTGAGCTGGCGGGGTCCATTTTGGACACCTACCGGGCGTTCACGCGGTTCTGCGATGACCTGGAGGCGGGCCGGTCGACCGGTTCGGTCCAGTTCGACCGCAGAATGCCCACGCAGACCTGGGACTTCAGTGCTCCCACTGCGGCAGCGCCGCCAGCTGCCGCGGAACCGGCTGGCGCAGCTCCGGCCGGTGCTGGTGGCGGCGCAGCGGGCGGCGCGGCTGGAGTCGGCGCTGCGGGCGCTTCTTCGGAACCTGGCGGCGACGCCGAACTCGCCCCAGGTGGCACGTCGCGGGCGGCCGAGCCGTCGGCGCTGCCCCCCGCCGCCGCGGCGGCCGCTGGTGGCGGCGCGGTGGCCGGTGGTGCGGCCGCTGCCGGGATGTCCGGCGGCATGATGCCGATGGGCATGATGGGCGGGATGATGGGCGGTGCCCAACAGGGCGGTCAGGAGCGCCGGAACCAGTCGCGGTTGAAGTCCAAGCCCGAGGAGCTGTTCGGCACCCCGCCCGACGCGGCCCCGGCGGTCTTCGGCGCGAAACCCGAGGGCCAGGCCCCGGAACCGGCCAAGCCCACCCAGCCCCAAGCGGCTCGCCCGGCGCTGGGCATCCCATCGGTCGTGGAACCCGCGAAACCGCGCCCCTCCATCGACGACGCCCTCCACCCGAAGCCGACAACACCGCCGGTCGCCGACACCCCACCTTCGAAACCGAAGACCGGCACAGCGTCCGTCGGTGACGCGCCGCCGCCGAAACCGAGGAACTGAGCGGCTCGGTCGAACGCGGAGCGGCCCGGCATCCGTCCACTGGGGACAGATGCCGGGCCGCTCGGGTTCCAGCTGCTACTGCTGCTTTCGCGACTGCGCCTCGGCCTGCCGGGCTCGGGCTCGGACGTTGCGGACCGCGTTGGTCAGGAACGCCGTGAAGATGATCGCCGCGATGCCCGCTCCCGCGCCGCCCATCGCGATGATCAGCGCCGGGAAGTCCTGCTGCGGGATGACGTCCGCTTCCAGCCGCTTCGGTCGCGGTGGCGGTGCCGCCTTGCCGTGCTCGGCCGGAATCACGTCGCCCAGCGCGGCCATCGGGTCGATCATGCCGTATCCGACGATGTCGTTGCGCCCGTTGATGCCACCGGGGTGCAGCGCCGTCTCCTTGATCCGGTCCATGATCTCTTGGGCGGTCAGGTTCCGATTCTCGCGAGCGAACTTCTCCTTGATCAGCACTGCGAGTCCGGACACGTACGGCGCGGCGAAGCTGGTGCCCTGGATCGGACCCATCTGCCCGTTGTCGCCGGTGGCGATCTGGCTGGCCAGGCCCCTACCGCCGGAGCCAGGGTCGAGCGCGATCAGGTTCTCGCCCGGTGCCGCCACGTCCACCCAAGGACCCGGCACGGTGAACTCCGACGGAGCACCCTGCTGGTTCACCGAGGCGACCGTGAGCACGTAGTCGTCGAACCAGGCGGGCAGCACCGCGGTCGTGGGACTACCGGCGGGGTTCTTCTGGCACGTCCCGCCGACGTTCGCGGCTGCGGCGACCACCACGATCCCGGCGTCGTAGGCCCGCTTGACCGCGTTGTGCAGTTCTTGGTTGCCCGCGTCGCCGTAGTTGCTGGCCTGCGCGATCGGCTGGCAGGACGACTGCGAGATGTTGATGACGTCGACGTTGTCGTTGACCGCCAGGTTGATGGCCTGGGCCATCGTTTCGGTGTTGCCGATGGTCGCGTTGGTCGCATCGTCCACGAAATGGCTGGAGACCTGTCGGATCGACAGGATCGAGGCATCCGGTGCGACCCCGACGTAGCCCGTCTGGCCGGTCCCATCCTCGGCCGCCGCGATGATTCCGGCCACGATCGTGCCGTGACCGTCGCAGTCCGTGGTCGCGCCGCCTGGGACGCTGCTCAGTCCGGCCCGGAGTCCGTGCTGCAGTCGAGGGTGCGGGTTCACGCCGGTGTCGATGACCGCGACTGTCCTCCCGGTACCCCGCAGCCCTTGGTCGTGGGCTTGCTCGTAGCCGAGCACCAGTTGGCTCCACGGCTTCTCCTCGATCACGGAGTTGCCGGTGTTGCCCTGCATGCAGCCCTGGCGCTGCGGGAAGTTGAAGGTCCGCAGCCCACCAGGGGCCTGTTTGGTCGGGTCCAGCCGCGGTGGGCCGACGGCCTGCGCGACCGCCGGTGCCGTCGGTCCACCCAGCGCGAGCGCGCCCACCGCGGTGAGCAGCGCGAATCCGCGCAGCACACCGCGAGAGCGGTAGAACCTAGAGCGCATCACGCCGCCCCTCTAGAAGAAGTTCAGGTTGAGGTCGCGGATGTACATGTAGAGGTCCATCGCGGCCAGCGCCAAGGGCAGCACCAGCGCGATCAGCACGGCTTCCAGGATGTCCACCATGCGGCGCTGCACCGGGGAGAACCGGCGGTTCGGGAACACCACGCCGAAGATGACCGACAGGATGCCGAGCAGCAGCAGCGGCGGGAACACCCACGCGACCGCGATCGGCATGGTCGCCACCTGCACCAGCAGTCCGATGGTGACGCCCAGCGAGGAGAGCAGACCGCTGAGCAGCAGGGCGATCGCCTGGCTGCCGTTGGCGTAGTTGCGGCCGCGCAGCAGCAGCACCGCCGAGACGACGATGGCGAACACCGCACCCCAGATGCTGGCCGCGGCCGCGAGGATCGCGCCGAGGGCGGCGACCAGACCGCAGCCGATGATCAGGCCTGTCATGTACTGGTGCGCGAGCCCGGTCTGCCGCTCGATCATCCGGTAGTCCGGAAAACCGGTGTCTTCCTTGAGGTCCTCGGCGCTGCCGGGCACGTGCGGCAGCGGCAGCTTGGCGAGCTGGATGGTGATGCGCGGCAGCAACGAGATACCAGCCAGGCCCACGGCTGCGGCGCCCGCGGCGATGCCCGCCGTGGGGGCGCTGGGCAGTAGCGTCGCGATCATGAAGCCCAAGGTGCCGAAAGCGCCTGCGGTGGCAGCCGCGATGAAGGTCACGATCCCCGCGCCGATCAGCATGATCGACACCGACGCGAAGATAAACACCAGTGCGCTGCCCAGCAACAACCTCGGTTCGAGGGTGTTGCCCGGCACGATGTTGAAGCCCGCGACGAACGCCATCGGCAGTCCGCCCGCAGCGGCGATCACGGTGCCGGTGGTCGGTGCCGCGTAGGCGCGGGTGACCATCGAACCGACACCGATCGCGAAGATCGCCACAACCGCCGTGGTAACGGCGGCCACGATCTGGTAAACGATCGACGAGGTCGGCTCCAGACCCGGGTGCAGCATTCCCGCCGGACCGGCCAAGCCCATCCCGATGGCCGCCGCGATCAGCGCCAGGGCGCCCGCGGTGTGTCCGACCTTCGCGGCGGTTTCCTTGGTCCACGGGCGGTAACTGCCCGGCTCCGCTTCCGCGAGCGCGTCGACGACGTCGTCGTACAGCGGCGGTGGCGGGTCATCCGACCTGCGCCGCAGCTGCAACATGTCGCCGTCCACGACTCCCTGCGAGGACAGCGTCTGGCTCGGATCGAGGGGCTGGCTCTCACCGAGCTTGGCCAGGCACCAGCCGCCGTGCCGCGAACCGCCGTCCGGGGTGATCTCGCGGGCCATATCCAGCAGCATCGGCAGCAGGTCCGCCACCGACACGTCCGCGGGAAGCGCCAGGTCGATACGAGTTGTAGGCGCCACCACCGTCACGCGGCTGAACACCGTGGTCCCGGTCGCCACTTGGGCCCCCTACTCCCTGAGGTTGATTGCCTTGCATTCATTTGTGTCGCTGGGCTCGATCCAACCAAGGCGAGTTTTCTTCGCCAAACCCACCCGCCCGGTCCGAGAGCGCCCCTAGTATGGCCACACCGACCGTCGACGGGTGACGGGTTTGGTGGAACTGGTGACAACTACTTCATATCTGGTTGGTCACGCCCGACGCCCACCCCGCCGCCGGTGGTGCCGCAGCGGTACAGAATGCTGCTGCGACATTCGAGAGCACGTTTGACACGGAAAGGTTGTTGCGTCCGGTGAGCACGCTGCAGTTCAAGCGAACGCCACGCCTGGCCGCTCCCAGGCCACCGGGCGGGGAGGTGCACCTCGAACCACCGCCGGAGATCCCGCGGACGATTCCGGGCAACATCGTTCAGAAGGTCCTTCCCGGCCTCATGATCGTCGCCTCGCTGGGAATGATGGTCTTCATGCTCCAGCGGGCGCAGAACAACCCGATGATGATGATGATGCCGATGATGATGCTCATCTCAACGTTCGGGATGATGGCTGGTGGCGGCCGGGAAGGCGGCCAGAAGAAGGCCGAGATGAACGAGGACCGCAAGGACTACCTGCGGTACCTCGGGCAGATGCGCGATCGAGCGCGCGAGGCCGCCGACGAGCAGCGGCTCGCTCGGGAATGGGTGCACCCCGACCCGCAGACCCTCTGGTCGATGGCCGCCGGAAGTCGGCGGATGTGGGAGAGGCGCCCCAACGACAACGACTTCTGCCAGGTCCGGGTCGGCCGCGGTTCGCAGCGGTTGGAAACCCGCCTGGTGCCACCGCAGACCGGACCGGTCGACGAGCTGGAACCGATCACCACGCTGGCGCTGCGCCGGTTCGTGCGGGCGCACTCGCTGGTGCCGGATCTGCCGATCGCGACGTCGCTGCGCGGATTCGCCGCGGTCGGCCTGCAGGGCGAGCGGGAGCAGGTCCGCGCCTTGGCGCGGGCGATGGTCTGCCAGTTGGCCACCTTCCACACCCCGGACGACGTGCTGATCGCGATCGCCAGCAGTGGTCGCGCCCGCACCGAGTGGGAATGGGTGAAGTGGCTGCCGCACGCCCAGCACCCGACCGAGACCGACGGCATCGGCCAGATGCGGCTGATGGCCGGATCGCTGAGCGCTGTCGAGCAGATGCTGGCCGAGGAGTTGGCCGAGCGTCCGCGCTTCCAGCGCAACGCGGCACCGCCGGACGGCCAGCCGCACATCGTGATCATCATCGACGATGCCGAAATCAGCCGCGAGGAAACGCTTTTCGTCGAGGGCGGCCTGGCCGGGGTCACCATGATCGACCTGTCCGACCTGCTCGGCCAGCTCACCGCGCGCCGCGGCATGCGGATGGTCGTCGAGGAGGACCGCATCGGTGCCCGCGGCGGCAGCGGCGTCGAGTGGTTCGGCAAGCCCGACTCGCTGACCATCGAGGAGGCCACCTCGCTGGCCCGCCAGCTGGCCCCGTACCGGGTGGCCGGCGGGGTTTCGACGGACACCGACACCGGTGGCTACGAGCCGCTGACCACGCCCCTGAACTACGTCGAGCAGCTGGGGTTGGCCGGTGACGTGGTCACCTTCGACCTCAACGAGGCGTGGCGGGTCAAGCCCATCAGCGACCTGTACCGGGTCGCGATCGGTCCTGGTGAGCAGGGCGAGATCGTGCACCTGGACATCAAGGAGACCGCCTCCGGCGGGATGGGCCCGCACGGGCTGTGCATCGGTGCGACCGGTTCCGGTAAGTCGGAGTTCCTGCGCACCATCGTGCTCGGCCTGATGGCCACCCACTCGTCGTCGATGCTCAACTTCGTGGTCGTCGACTTCAAGGGTGGTGCGACGTTCAACGGGTTCGAGCCCGCGCCGCACGTGTCGGCGAGCATCTCGAACCTGGAGGGCGACGGCTCGCTGATCGACCGCATGCAGGACGCGCTGGCCGGTGAGATGAACCGCCGCCAGGAAGTCCTGAACAAGGCGGGCGCGAAGAACGTCTGGGACTACCGGAAGATGGGCGAGGCTGGCGACGAGCGCTGCCAGGAGCCGCTGCCCGCGCTGTTCGTGGTCATCGACGAGTTCTCCGAACTGCTGTCCCAGCAGCCGGATTTCGCCGAGCTGTTCGTGATGATCGGTCGACTGGGTCGTTCGTTGCAGGTCCACCTGCTGCTGGCCTCCCAGCGGCTGGAAGAGGGCAAGCTGCGCGGCCTGGACTCGCACCTGTCGTACCGGATCGGTCTGAAGACCTTCAACGCGGCGGAATCCCGTGCGGCGATCGGTGTTCCGGACGCCGCCGACCTGCCCGCCACCGGTGGTCACGGATATCTGAAGCACCCCAACGGGATGGAGCGGTTCCGCGCCGCGTTCGTCTCCGGGCACCTGCACCAGACCAGCGGGCGGCGGCCGTCGCTGAAGGGCGGCGCGTCCCCGGTCACCGGTGACAAGATGCCGAGGTTCTTCATCCCGGACTTCATCGAGAAGCCGCCGGAACCGGAGCAGCCGGTCGTCGCGGAGGTCAAGGAGGAGAAGGACGACCTCGCGCCGACCGACTTCCAGATCGTCATCGACAAGATCCGCGGCCAAGGGCCACCGGCGCACTCGGTGTGGCTACCGCCGCTGGACACACCGCCCACATTGGACACCCTGTTGCCGCCGCTGCAGCAGACCGACGACCGGGGTTACACCGCGGCCGGTTATGCGGGCAGCGGTCGGTTGCAGGTGCCGGTGGGTCTGATCGACGTGCCGTACCACCAGCGCCAGGACCCGATGATGCTGGACCTCAGCGGGCAGGCCGGGCACGGCGCGGTCGTCGGCGGTGTCGGTTCCGGCAAGTCCAACGCGATGCGCGCGATGATCGCGTCGATGGCGTTGACGCACACCCCGCAGGAAGTGCAGTTCTACTGCGTCGACCTCGGTGGTGGTTCGATGGCGGCGCTGCGCGGCCTGCCGCACCTCGGCGGCTTCGGCAGCCGCCGCGACCCGGACACCGTGCGCCGGACCATCGCCGAGCTCAAGACGCTGTTGGCGGAGCGCGAAGGCCGCTTCCAGCAGCTGGGCGTCGAGGGCATGAACGACTACCGGAACCGCAAGCGGCGCGGGGAGTTCGACGACGACCCGTACGGCGACGTGTTCCTGATGATCGACGGCTGGCGGGCGTTCCGCGAGGAGTTCGAGGCGCTGGAACCGGACGTGCTGAACCTGGCCTCCAACGGTCTCGGTTTCGGCATCCACGTGTTCGTCTCGGCAGCCCGCTGGGCGGAGATCCGGCCAGCGCTGAAGGACCTGATGCAGACCCGGATCGAGCTGCGGCTCGGTGACCCGAGCGAGTCGGAGATCGACCGCAAGTTCGCGGTGAAGGTGCCAGGCGGTCGACCGGGTCGCGGGATGCACGCGTCGAAGCTGCACTTCCTGACCGCGCTGCCCCGCGTGGACAGCGAGAACATCGGCGACCGGGTGGGCGCCGAGCTGGAGGCTGCGGAGAACGAGCGCCGCGCGCCGCGAATGGGCTGGGAGCTGTACAACGACGACGTGTCCGAGGGCGTCGCCGACCTGATCAACCGGGTCAAGAGCTCTTGGAAGGGACGTCCGGCGCCGCAGGTCCGGCTGCTGCCGGAGCTGTTGCCGCACAACCAGTTGCCGCGTCCGGAGCAGCAGCCGAACCCGAAGCTGGTGCCGATCGGCATCAACGAGGACGGCCTGCACCCGGTCTACCTGGACTTCGCCGCGGAGCCGAACTTCTACGCGTTCGGTGAGCGGGAGTCGGGCAAGACCTCGCTGCTGCGCACCATCGTCCGCGGCATCACCGAGCGGTACACCAACAAGGAAGCGCTGATCCTGCTGGTCGACTACCGGCGCACCATGCTCGGGTTCCTCGACACGGGGCACCTGCTGGAGTACGCCGTCAGCGCGGACCAGCTCAAGGGCAACGTCAAGGACGTCGCCGGGGCGTTGAAGAAGCGGATGCCCGGCCCGGACGTCACGCAGGAGCAGTTGAAGAACCGCTCCTGGTGGAAGGGCCCGGAGCTGTTCGTCATCGTCGACGACTACGACCTGGTGGCGCCGCAGGGCAACAACCCGCTCGCGCCGCTGGCGGAGTTCGTGCCGCAGGCCAGCGACGTGGGCCTGCACATCATCCTGGCCCGCAACTCCGGTGGCGCCGGTCGAGCGCTGTACGAGCCGATCATCGGCAAGATGCGCGAGACCTCGGCACCAGGTCTGGCGATGAGCGCGAACAAGGACGACGGCCAGCTGGTGGCGAACATCAAGTCCCGCCAGCTGCCACCCGGCCGAGGCACCCTGGTCAGCCGCAGCCTGCGCGGCGGGCCGCAGATGATCCAAACAGCGTTCATCCAACCGGAGTGACCTGACCGCGAAAAGCCTCCCCCTCCGGCGGGGGAGGCTTTTTCGTGCGGTAGATCGAGCCGCTCGGGCCAGTCGAGATCGGCGCGGGCCTGGACAACCGGATCGGCGAAGTCCGCGCCGGTTCGTCGTCGTGAGTGGGGACCGGCGGTTTCCGCTCACGAATTGCGGGCGGCAGGCTACATTCGGTGGTGGGTTCTCGCGCCGATCGACCGATCAGGGGCAGACTGTTGGTGCGCTCGCACCCTTAACCTCTAGGGTGCTCGGGGGGAGTCGGCGCGCCGCGCGATCGGCGGTCGGACGACGTACGTCGCCGGGGAACGCACTTCGGTGACGGTGAAGGAGTACTGGGTGTCCCTGCACGTCTCGATCGACTTCGGCACGTCGAGCACATGCACGGTGGTGTCCGTCGGCGGCGCCGAGCCACAGGTGGTGGTCATCGACGGGCAGCCGTTGGTGCCTTCGGCGGTGTTCGCCGCACCGGACGGCACGCTGTTCGTCGGGCACGAGGCCGAACGGCAGGCTGCGGTCGACCCGGCTCGCTTCGAGCCGCACCCCAAGCGCCGCATCGACGAGGGCGAACTGCTGCTGGGCAGCAGCGTGCTCAAGGTCGGCGAGGTGATCCGCGCTGTGCTGCAGCGCGCGGTCAGCGAGGCCCGCCGCTTCGCCGGTGGCGCCGCCGTCGACCTGCTGGTCCTGACGCATCCCGCGGACTGGGGCACGGTGCGCACCGCGGAGTTGCGCCAGGCGGCCTCCGGGTTGGGCAAGGAACTGGTCATGGTGCCGGAACCGGTTGCGGCGGCCGTGTTCCACTCGGCCGGTCACGGTCTGCCGGACGGCGGGGCGCTGGCTGTGTTGGACCTCGGCGGCGGCACCGTGGACGCCAGCGTGGTGCGCAAGCAGGGCTCGTCGTTCCAGGTGCTGGCCACCCGCGGCGAACCGAACTTCGGTGGCGCGGACATCGACCAGGCGCTGCTGGACCACATCGGAGCGCTCGTCTCCGGCACCGATCCCGAGGCGTGGCGCAAGCTCGTCGAAGGCCGCGACATGGCCGATCGCCGTCGCCGCCGGGTGCTGCGGCAGGACGTCCGCGGTGCCAAGGAAACCCTGTCCCGGCACACCTACACCGACGTGCCGATGCCACCGCCGTTCTCCGACGCGCACGTCACCCGCGTCGACCTGGAAGCGCTGATCGCCCGGCCGCTGGCCAAGGCCGCCGACCTGGTGCTGACCACGCTGCGCGAGGGCGGTGTGACCCGGCCGCAGCTGGCCGGGGTGTTCCTGGTCGGTGGTTCGAGCCGGATTCCGTTGGTGGCAAGGCTGATCCACGAAAGCACCGGCGTGGTACCGACCACTTTGGACCAGCCGGAGACCGTGGTGGCGCGCGGCGCGCTGCGCGCGGTGCGGCTGGATCCAGACCGCAGCGGCGGACTTGCGCCCGCTGGGGCTTGGGCGGGTGCCTCGACGGTGCGTTCCTACCCGGTGGCCGCGCCGCCCTCCGGCGGTTATCCCACCGGCCCGAGCGTGACCGCTGGTGACTCGTTGAGCCGGGCTCGCACCATCGTGATCGGCGGTAGCGACCAGACCAAGCCGGTCGCGCAGCGCAGCCGCCCCAGGAGGCGCAAGCTGCCGTGGCTCATCGGGGCCGGGGTGGCGGTCGTGCTCGCCGCGGGGGTGGTCGTGGCGCTGGTCGTGGCCAACAGCGGCGCGCCGCAAGCGCAGCCCGATGATCCGCCCCGCCGGATCGCGCAGTACGACTACGAGTTCTCCTATCCCGCCGACTGGAAGCAGATCGGCGGCGACCCGCGGAAGTGGCAGACGCTGATCGGGCCGCAGGACGACACGCAAGGCGCGCTGGTCGCCGTCGAAGAGGGAAAGCTCAACTTCGACACCGACACCGATCGGAACCGCGCAGTGCAGCAACTGCGCGCCGAGTACCAGAAACGTGTCGACCAAGGCGAACAATTCTCGCTGTTCAACGGATCCACCAGTTTTGCCGGTCGGGACGTGGTGTACTACCGGGAACAACTGCCGGACGCGACGGTCGAGTGGTACGTGCTGCACCAAGGACAATTCCGGGTCAGCGTGGGTTGCAAGTACGGCGCGGTCGGCAAGGAAGACGTGGTGCGCGCCTGCGAACAGGTCATCGGTTCGGTCAAGGTGCGTTGAACCAGCGGTGAATTCGCCGCTGCGGAATGGATTTCGCTCGTGGTTGTCGGGCGAGGAGGCATTGGCATGGCAGATCGAGCAGATTCCGTCCGACGATTCCGGGCCGCACTCGCCGACGCGGTCAGCCGCAGCCGCCGGGCGCGCGGCGAAGCGCACCACCGCGCGGAGGATTTCCAAAGGCACACAAAGGAACTCGCCAAGAGCAAACCGTCGGAGTCGGCCACCAACACCCAACAACGGGAGATGGCGGTTGCTTACCGCACCCGGATGGGACTGGCAGTCGAGGAGTTCGCCGCGGCAGAACCGAATGCGGATCCGGCGCGGCCCGAGTCATCGGCCGGGAAATCGCAAGAGCAAACGCCTTCTGATGGCAGCGATCTGGACTTTTCGCAAGCGCGAATCATGCGGTGACCTGGGGGTTCCGCGCGCAACGTTTACATCAGCAACGGGTTGCGCGGAAATCCAGGACAACGTGGAACCGGACATGGCAATGTCTGCGTCGCAGGTTCATCCGAACTTGATGACGAGTTTGAAGGGGGTCATCCACAGATGGCTGGAATTGGTGCAGACACTGAGGCGATTCAGCAGGCGTCGGTCGACATCGACGAGGCGCGCAGCGCCGTCGAGGCCGCGCTCCAGCAGTTGAGCGGCCAGCTGGAGGGCCCGGTCGCGAACTGGAAGGGCGCGGCTGCGGACGTTTTCCGCAAGCTGATGGAGCAGTACGAGGAGAGCGGCAAGAAGATCCTGCAGAAGCTGGACGAGCTGGGCCAGAACGTGCAGAGCTCCGGTCAGGACTACGCCCAGGTCCAGGAGGAGCAGGCGCAGGAGATCTCCAAGATCACGAGCATGCTCGAAGGCTGACCCGACAGTCACTGATCGCAGTAACCACATTCTGGACCACCACGCATTCGAGGGGATAAGCAATGAGCGAGATTCAGGTCAACTTCGCGGAGCTGCAGCAGGCTTCCGACGACCTCCAGTCCGCCGCCCAGAAGATCCAGGGCGAGCTGGACGACCTGGAGGGCAAGATCCAGAAGCTGGTCGCCACCTGGGAAGGCGAGGCCGTGGCCGCCTACCAGGAGGCGCAGAAGACCTGGGACGAGGAGGCGGCTCGGATGCAGGAGACCGCCGCCAAGATGGGCATGGCCGTTGGCGCCGCCAACGAGTCCTTCCAGGCCGGTGAGAAGAAGAACGCTGGCCGTTTCGGTGGCTGAGCCGACCTGCTGAAAGCCGACCGCGGCCCCGGCGATCGCCGGGGCCGCAGCGCTGTCCGGGGGCGCGCGGGTACCGCACTCGGCATTCGCTATTCTGTTCGCGGCGACATGCCAGGTCAGAAACGTCCGAGCGAGTACCGAGGACCCGTTTTGACCGGGCGAAGAACCACCAAGTACCCTGATTCTTTGTTGTGCGGTGCGCGGCTGCAGTTCGCGCCAGCGGATCGGATCGCGATCCTGGCGGCGGTGCTGGCGGGCGTGCCGGTCCCCAGGGAGTTCCCGAGGGGGCCGACCGGCGTGATCGAGACGGGCTCCGCACTGACGATTCCGACGCGAACGACGACGAGGTAGACCCGTGCGCACGTACAGCCCGAAGCCCGGCGAGGTGACCCGCGCCTGGCATGTGATCGACGCCGAGGATGTGGTGCTCGGCCGGTTGGCAACTCAGGCCGCGACGCTGCTGCGCGGCAAGCACAAGCCGACCTACGCACCGCACATCGACACCGGCGACTTCGTCGTCGTCGTCAACGCCGAGAAGGTGGCCCTCACCGGTAACAAGCGCGAGCAGGCGTTCCACTACCGGCACAGCGGCTACCCCGGTGGTCTGCGCAAGCAGTCCTTCGGTGAGGTGCTGCAGAAGCACCCCGAGCGGCTGCTCGAAAAGGCGATCAAGGGCATGTTGCCGAAGAACAAGCTCGGCCGGGCCATGGGCAAGAAGCTCAAGGTCTACGCCGGTCCGGAGCACCCGCACCAGGCCCAGAACCCGCAGCCGTTCGAGATCAACGCGAAGGTCGAGAAGTGACTGACGAACTTCAGCAGGAAGAGCAAGTGAGCAACCCGGCGGAGGAGCAGGCTCCGGCGGAGCAGGCTGCGGAGGAGACCGTCGAGGCAGCCGTCGAGACCCCTGCCCCTGCCCCGATCCCGGTGCCGACCGGCCGCCCGGTGCAGACCGTGGGTCGCCGCAAGGAAGCCGTGGTCCGGGTCCGGCTGGTGCCGGGCAGCGGTGGCTTCAAGCTCAACGGCAAGAGCCTTGAGCAGTACTTCCCGAACAAGGTGCACCAGCAGCTGATCAAGGAGCCGCTGGTCACCGTCGAGCGCGTGGAGAGCTTCGACGTGCTGGCCACGCTGCGCGGCGGCGGCCCCTCCGGGCAGGCCGGTGCGCTGCGCATGGCGATCGCCCGTGCGCTGGTCGCCTACGACGCGGACGACCGCCCGGCGCTGAAGAAGGCGGGCATGCTCACCCGCGACGCGCGGGAGAAGGAGCGCAAGAAGTACGGCCTCAAGAAGGCCCGCAAGGCGCCGCAGTACAGCAAGCGCTGACCCGAACTACATCCGATCTGCGGGAGCAGTCGTTCGTCCACAGCGGACGGGACTGCTCCCGCAGTCGTATGCACCGGCTGGCCCCGGACTTGTGCCTGACACAGGTGCGCGTAGGTTTCTCCCCGGTGGCAGGTGGTCATCTCGCGTGGGTGGGCTGAGCGGCTGCACCGCTTCGAGGACGAGCACCCGCGGTGCGTCCGCCTCGCGCGTCCGCGGAGTTTTCCGCTTCACACAAGGAGGATGTGCTGCTGA
Organism: Saccharopolyspora soli; assembly: GCF_022678645.1. Taxonomy (GTDB): domain Bacteria; phylum Actinomycetota; class Actinomycetes; order Mycobacteriales; family Pseudonocardiaceae; genus Saccharopolyspora; species Saccharopolyspora soli. Next base: position 211,625 of record NZ_JALBWV010000006.1, read on the forward strand.
TGGCTCGGTTGTTCGGCACCGACGGGGTGCGCGGGTTGGCCAATGCCGATCTGCCGCCGGAGCTGGCGATGTCGGTGGCCGCAGCGGCGGCGCGGGTGCTCTACGACCGGGACGATTCGCAGCGCCGGGTGGCGCTGGTGGGCCGCGATCCGCGGGCCAGCGGCGAGATGTTGGAGGCGGCCGTCACGGCGGGCCTGACCTCGGCCGGTGCCGACGTGCTGCGGGTCGGTGTGCTGCCCACCCCGGCGGTGGCGCACTTGGTCGCCGAGCTGGGCGCGGACCTCGGGGTGATGATCTCCGCGTCGCACAACCCGATGCCGGACAACGGGATCAAGCTGTTCGCGGCGGGCGGGCACAAGCTGCCGGACGCCGTGGAGGACGAGATCGAGGCGCGCCTCGACGAACAGGTCGACCGACCCACCGGGGTGCACGTCGGCCGGGTTCGCGACGTTCCCGACGCGGCGCGGCGTTACGTAGCTCACTTGCTGGCGGCGGCCCCGCAGTCGCTGGGTGGCTTGAAGGTCGTCCTGGACTGCGCCAACGGCGCCGCTGCCGCTGCCGCGCCCGAGGCATATCGCCGGGCCGGTGCCGAGGTGATCGCGATCAACGCCGAGCCGGACGGCATCAACATCAACGACGGCGTCGGATCGACGCACCTCGACGGGCTGCAGGCCGCAGTGGTCGAGTACGGCGCGGATCTCGGCATCGCGCACGACGGCGACGCGGACCGCTGCCTGGCGGTGGACGCCAGCGGAGCTGTGGTGGACGGCGACCAGATCATGGCGATCCTCGCGGTGGCCATGCACGACGCTGGCGAGCTCACGGAGAACACGCTGGTCGCGACCGTGATGAGCAACCTCGGTCTGCACCTGGCGATGCGCGAGCACGGCGTTGCGCTGCGCACCACGGCCGTCGGTGACCGATACGTGTTGGAGGAGCTGCGCTCCGGCGGTTTCGCGCTCGGCGGCGAGCAGTCCGGTCACGTCGTCCTGCCGGGCCATGCCACTACCGGTGACGGCCTGCTCACCGCGCTGCGGCTGATGGGCCGGATGGCGGCGACCGGCACGCCGCTCGCGTCGTTGGCCAAGGTCATGCGCCGACTGCCGCAGGTGCTGGTCAACGTGCGGGTGGTGGACAAGGCGGCGGTGGTCGCGGCGCCGGAGGTGGCCTCGGCGGTGGCGGCGGCCGAGGCGGAACTCGGGGACACCGGTCGGATCCTGCTGCGCCCATCCGGCACCGAGCAACTGGTTCGAGTGATGGTCGAGGCGCCGAGTGAGGAGAGCGCGCAGGCCGTCGCCGAGCGGTTGGTGGAAATCGTTGCCGCGATCCGATGATCGTTGGTGATTTCACCCTCTCATAACGTGACGATCTGTGAGATCCTGCTCACATGGGTGCCATCGTTGTCGCCATGGTCGTGGGTCTCGTCGCTATCGGGCTCGTCGTCGCTCTTGTGATCTTCTCCGCGCTCGCGCTGGCTGGCCTCAAGGCCGTCAACGCCGCGCACGAGAGTCGATCCTGGTTCGTGAACCGCCGACGGCGAAGCTGAGCGTGCGAGATGCGCGGCCGGTTCTTCGGTGACCTGCTGGTGGTTCTGATCGTGCCATTGGCGTGCATGCTCCTAGCCGCATTCGTGCTCGCCGTCGTTATGGCGCAGGGTTGGGGCCTGCATACGATCTTCGGCTGATCCCACGCCACGTTCCCGCCCGGCTCGGAATACTGGCGTGCCGTGATCTCGATCGGTTTTTGGTCCGTCCTCGCGGTTGTTTGGCGGCCTCGGCGTGCCTGGTGTTCGGGGTGCTCCCGAGCCCCTGCTTCGCTGGCGGTGATCTGCCGCCGGGCTGCTGTCCGTTCCGGGCGCGCTCAGATAGGTTCGGCTCTTGAACAGCGGGAGGCCCGGTGATCTTTGTAATCCTTATCGCGCTCGTGGTGAGCGTGCTCGCCGGTGCGGGTGGCGGCGCGCTCGTCGCTACCCTGGCGACCAAGAACAGACCGCAACCGCCCCTGCCGCAGTACCCACCGCAGCAGGGTTTCGGACAGCCGCCCTACCGGCAGTGATGACGCAGGTTTAGCAGGAGGAAGCAGTGAATCTCTTGATCACGCTGGTGATCAGCGTGCTGTTCGGCGGCGGTGCGGGTGCGTTGACAGCGCTGCTGATCGTCAAGAGCAGGAGCGGCGCACGGCAACCGGCGGCATACCCGCAGCAGGGCTTCGCGCCGCAATCGCCCCAGCAATACCCGCCGCAGCAGTATCCGCCCCAGCAGGGTTTTGGTCAGCCCCCGCAAGGGCCGTACCCGCCGCAGTGAGCCGCGCATCCCTTCGCGGATGCAAGTACCTCTTCGAACTCGGCCTTTCGCGAAACGGAACCTGTCAAGATAAGGAACCAGATGGTCTTGACGAGCGTCGGAACGATTGCCGACGCGACCGTTCGGGTTGCGGGCGGTTCAGCGACGAGGAGGGGGAACGGTGTCCGGGTTCGGGGCAAATGCCGGTGAATTCGTCTCCACAGCGGGAAGTGTCCGGGGGGCTGCGGACCCGGTCCGGGACGACCACAGCAAGAAGATCGGCGAGCTCGGCATGGGGCAGGCCGATTTCGGCAAGGCGCATGGGGCGAACTTCCAGCCCTACCAGGAGGCGATGACGAAGATCTCCAAGTGCGTGGCCAGCATGGCCGACGCGATGGACGACTTCGCCGAAAAGCTGGAGAAGACCGGCTCCGGCTACAACTGGTCCGACGCCGACGCCGCCGAGACCGTCGGCAAGTCTGGGGGTAACTGATGTCGGACGAGGGAAACCCGAAGTGGGAAGACATCAAGAAACTTCTCGATGACCCGAACGTCTCGGACGACAAGAAGCGCGAGCTTGCGGTCGCCTACGCGGGCGAAGACGACTGGAGCGCTTTCGGTATTCGGGATGAGGTCGAGCCCTACCTCGACAAGTACGACGACGGGTACTGGAAGACCCAGGGCGCGAACAGTTGGGGAGACAACGACCAGGACCTCAAGGACGCCTACAACAACGCCAAGGGTGAGGCCGACAAGGGCGCCGAGCGGGACAAGAAGCACGACCAGGACGTCAAGAACGGCAAGAACGCCCTCGAAGACAGCAAGCGCAAGGCCGAGAACGGGGAGAACGGCGGCGCGGGTGCCAAGTCGGGGGACGAACTGCTCGACGCCGGCAAGCCCGGCCTGTTGTTCTTCGAGAACTGGGTGCCGCTGTACGAGAAGATCGAGCACGACTACAACGACAAGAGCAAGGTCCTCAAGGTCGACAAGATCAAGGAGCGCTACGACGAGCAGCGCCAGCTGAACTTCGACAAGTTCGCCAAGAACATCGACGACCTCAAAGCTGGCGAGAAGGGCATGCGGGAGTCGCTGCAGACCATGTCCGACAAGCTCGGCGGGCTGTGGAAGAGCTGGACCGGTGGCGCATCGGACGCCTCGCAGGACTTCTTCTCGTCGAAGTTCACCCCGACCGCGCAGGAACGCGTCATCACCACCGTCAGCGACGCGGCGTCGATGACCCAGGACACCGTCAAAGCGGTGGCCGAGATGGTGCGCGGCAAGGCGTCCGCGGTGCTCGAACTCGACAAGTACGCCGAGCGGCTGGGCGAAAAGGCGCCCCAGGACTGGGACACCACGATCCAGGTCGCCAACGGCACTGACGACGACACCACGCTGCGCAAGGCATGCTCGATCTGGAAGGTCGAGATCGACGAGGATTGCGGCGACCTCAGCGACGAGGCGAAGCAGAAGATCCAGGACGAATGCCGCAAGGGCGTCCGCCAGACCTTCGCCAAGACGGTTGAAGACCAGTGCAAGGGCTTCACCGACCTGTGCGACAAGACCAAGAAGGACATCGACGACGCCTGGAAGAAGCTCAACACCGAGCTCGGCAAGGCTGAGGAGAACCCCTTCAAGAACCCCGGCGGCAGGGACGAGGGCGACGACAAGAAGGGCGGCGGCGACAAGAGCGGCGGCGACAAGGGCGGCGGTGGTTCCGGCGGGGGTGGTGGCGGCTCCGGCTCCGGCGGTGGTGGCGGTGGCACTGGTGGCGGCGGTGCGGAGATGCCGAAGCCGCCGGAGATGCCGAAACCACCGGAAATGCCCGAGGTTCCCGGCATGCCGCAGCTCGGCGAGGGCGCCCCTGGTGCGCCGGGCGACCAGGAGAAGGTGACGCTCGGCGAGGGCCAGAACGCGGTCACCCTCCAGGAGCCCGGTGCCGACGGCAAGATGCAGGTCCAGGTGATGGGTCCGGACGGCCAGCCCAAGACCTATGCGGTCGACTTCGGTCCTGGTGGCGGTGCCCCGGGCCAGCCGATACCGGGTCAACCGGGTCAGCCCATGCCCGGCCAGCCCATGCCGGGGCAGATGCCCGGCCAAGGCGGCATGCAGACGATGCCCGCGCCGGGCCAGCCGCCGGGCGGACTCGTCGCGCCCGGTGGCCCGCCGCCGATCCCGGTGCAGCCGGGTGAGGACGGCAAAGCCGTGATCCACGAGGGCGATCGCACCATCACGTTGGAACGGACGCCCGACGGCCAGGTCAAGGTGAACGTCGACAACGGTGGTGGCCAGCCGCCGCTGAACCAGACGGTCGACTTCGGTGACGACCTGCGTCAGCCACCGCCGCCGAACCTGGGCCAGCCGGAGCCGGTGCCGCCGTCCGAAGGGGGTAGGCCGGGCGAGTTCCGCGAGTCGTTCCGCGCGGAACCGCCGTTTGGCACCATGCCCGCACCCGATGCGGGTGCGCCGATGCCCGGACCAGGCGCGGGCACCATGCCAGCGGCGGACATCGGCAGCCCGATGTCCGCACCCGCGATGGGCACCATGCCCGCCTACGACACCAGCGGCGGAGTTCCGGAAACCCAACCCGCGGCGGCAGGTGCACCGGCCTCCACCACGCCGCAGTCGGCAGGTTTCGGTGCTTTCAGCGGCACGGGCGAGGGCGTGCAGAACTCATTCGGCAGCGCCTCCGGCCAGCTGCTCGGCGTCGGCGGGCCGGACCAGCCGGGCACGCCCGGTGGCCCCGGCCAGCCAGGTCCCGACGGTTCGGTCGGGCTTCCGTCACTGGACGACTCGGCAGCAGGTAGCCCGCAGGGAGCCACCGGCCTGTCGTCGTTCGGTGACCCGAGCGGCGGCGGCCAGGGTCAAGGTGCTCAGCCCGGTCCGGGCGGCCAGGGCCAGGGCAGCCAGAGCGCCGCGATGGGCGGCGGCATGATGGGTGGCATGGGTGCCATGGGAGGTCAGGGCGGCCAGCAGGGCGGTGAACAGGAACGCACCAACTCCAGCCCGTGGCGCACCCAGGGCCAGCTGTTCGACGACGGCGTCGACGCGTCGAACGTGCGGTTCCGGTCGGTGCTCGGCGAGGACCGCGAGCGGTGAGACATGCCAGGCGAGGCGATGAAGAGGTGGGCCGGTGACCGCCGTCAGTGAGAACGCCAAGGCTTTCCGGAACCACATGGAAGGCATGGTCCGGGAGAACGCGGCCAGCAGACGCGTGATCGAGGAGAGCTGGCAGGACTCCGCCAAGGCCGCGGACAAGAGCTCCAAGGAGCTCTCCGAGAAGGGGCAGAAACTCGTCGAGCGCATTCGCGAGCGCGCCGCGAACATGCGCAAGGCCGAGGAGAGCGCCAAGCTCCAGGAAATCGCCGTCGGCGAGGAACCGGAGACCGAAGACGCCGACCCCGAAGTCGAGCGCTTCTCCCAGCACCTCTACGCGCAGCAGCAGAGCAAGGCCGCGGCGGAGGAACCGGCGGCGACCACGGCAGAGTCGGCGCAGTCGGCACAGCCGGAATGGCAGGCTCGCAGCGGGCGGTTCGGCCAGCCCGCCGCCGCGCCGCCGGAACCGGCCCGCCCCGCCCCGGAGCAGAACAGCGGTTGGAACGTCCAAGCTGGCCGGTTCGGCCGCCGCAACCAGCAGCCGACCCCACCGCCAGCCGCGCCGCCACCACCACCGGCACCGCCCAAGCCCGCCCCTCGGCGGCGGCCAGCGGTCGACGATGACGACGATTACGAAAACCAGAGCTGGTTGCGGTGAAAGATTTCGGGCTGTGATCCGCCGGATCACAGCCCGAAATGTCAGCGCTGGGGAAAGCCGCCCGGTTGGACCGGGTATGCGCCTGGCGGTGGCACGCTGCCGGATTTCGGTTTGAGCCCCTTCCGAACGAACGGCAGGAATACGAGTCCGGTGAGGATCGCGGCCGGGACCAGCGTCACGATGCCCGACCAGGAGTAGAGCGCGTCGGCTAGCGTCTCGCCGCGCTCCGGCTCCATGTTCAGGTAGCCGTAGACCATTTCCTTCACCAGATAGCCGAAGAACAGCACGGTCGCGCCGACGATCACCCACGGCGCGACTCGGAGTCGGAGGATCAGCAGGACACCGCCAGCGATCAACGCCAAGGCACCTGGGACGCAGAGGAGCAGGTTGACCAGTGAGGAGTCGACGAAGTCGATGAAGACGATCAAGCCGACGATGATCGAGATGGCGCCGACGATGATTGCGAAGATCGGGGAAGCTCCGGAGCTCTGCGGCTGCTGGGGATAACCGGGCTGCTGCGGGTATCCCGGCTGCTGCGGCGGATATCCCGGCTGTTGTTGGAAGCCTGGTTGTGGGTAGCCGGGCGGCGGCATCGGCTGTTGCGGCGGAGGTTGTTGGGGGTAGCCCGGTTGTGCTGGGTAGCCGGGCGGTCCCGGTTGTTGGGGCTGGCCGTAGGGTGGTTGCGGCGAGGTCATAGTTGCCGATTGTGTCGCACCGGGCCGGGTGCGTGGGCTGCTTCCCGCCGTGTGTCAATGCAGCCGCAGCGAGCTCAAACGCCGCGCCCTGCTCATCGCGGCCAGTTCTGCGGCGATCCGGTCGACGAGGCGGACGCGGGTGGCGAGAAGTTCGCTAAGGAGATTGCGTCGGGGTGTGAGTCACGCTGCGGCTAGCTCGCCGCGGGTGTGTGCGTGGTCGATGGCGCTGCCGCCGATGTCGGTGCGCAGCAGTGCTTCGCCGCGCCGGTCTCCGGTCAGTGTGCGGAGGAAGAACGCGGTCAGCAGCGCCTTGGCCACGCGCTGCGTTGCGTACTCGGACTTGCCGTGCAACACCATTCGCGTCCAGTGCTGCCCCTCCGTGAAGCCGAGGTGGCTCGCCTTCTTCACGGTTCGCAGCTGCACCGGACCACCCCATGCTCGGGCGATCGGCTCGGCGTTGGCCACCGCTGGGGCCAGCAGGTCGTTGCCTGCGGCGAGGTGCAGGCCGGGCACCTTGACCTGGCTCGCCGCGTCGAACGCCGACGGCATGGTCTCGGCCGCCGCCAGCGTGGCGACTGAACGGATCCGGGCGTCCTCAGCCGCTGTCAGCACCGCGCAGCCGCCGCCCATGGCGTGTCCGGCGACCGCGAGCCGCTTCGGATCGACGCTGATCTCTCCGTCGCCGAGCCGGACTCCGACGCAGATGTCCAGCGCGGTCCGCAGATCTGTGCTGAACAGCCGGTGCGAGGCGAGCGGCCCGCGCTGGGTGGCGGGTGCGGCAACCACGATGCCCCACGAGGCGAGGTGCCGGAGCAGACCGAGGTAGCGCCGAGGCGGCTGCAACCACCCGTGTCCGAACGCGATCGCTGGTAGCCCGAGGCCGCTGCGCGGGGTGCAGACGATGCCGGGCAGGCCGACGAGGGCCAGGTCACCGTGCAACACGTCGTGCGGTCCGCGTCGGGACAACTCGTTGAACGCGTTCTTCGCGGAAGGGGCCTTCTTGGCAGTGCGCGCCATGGTCAGCAACGGTAGCGGACCTGCGCCTGCGCGCGCGGTAGCCGCCTGGGCGGGAGCTTCCGATCCACCCAATGCCGACAGGTTCAGACCATGTGGAGTAGCTACGCTGTTCCGGGTGTGCGGCATCGTGGGTTACGTAGGACATCGCCAGGCGCTGGAAGTCGTGCTGGGCGGACTTCGACGACTTGAGTACCGGGGTTACGACTCGGCCGGGGTCGCGCTGCTCGACGGTGCGGGCAGCCTCGCGGTGGAGCGCGCCGCGGGTGCGCTGTCGAACCTGGAGAAACGGCTCGCCGAGGTCGACGGCGATGCGTTCGCGGGACACAGCGGTATGGGGCATACCCGGTGGGCAACCCACGGGGCGCCGACCGACCGCAACGCCCACCCGCACCGCGACGCCAGCGGACAGGTCGCGGTGGTGCACAACGGCATCATCGAGAACTTCGCCGCGCTGCGCGCCGAACTGGAAGCGGCGGGCGTCGAGATGGCCAGCGACACCGACACCGAAACCGCGGCGCACCTGGTCGCCGCCGCCTACGCCAGCGGTCCGACCGCCGGTGACCTGACCGCCAGCGTGTGCGCGGTGGCCCGACGCCTGGAGGGCGCCTTCACCTTGGTCGTCACGCACGCCGCCGAGCCGGGCAAGATCGTCGCCGCCCGGCGCTCGTCGCCGTTGGTCGTCGGGGTTGGCGACGGAGAGCACTTCGTCGCTTCGGATGTCGCCGCGTTCATCGAGCACACCCGCAACGCCGTGGAGCTCGGCCAGGACCAGGTGGTCACCATCACCCGCGACGGTTACCGGGTGACCGACTTCGCCGCCGAGGAGGTCGAGGCCAAGCCGTTCAGCGTTGACTGGGACCTGTCGGCCGCCGAGAAGGGCGGCCACGACTACTTCATGCTCAAGGAGATCGACGAGCAGCCCGAAGCGCTGGAGAACACGCTGCGCGGGCACTTCGTCGATGGTGGCATCGTGCTCGACGAACTCCGGATCACCGAGCAGGACCTGCGCGATGTGGACAAGGTCTTCGTGGTCGCCTGCGGCACCGCATACCACTCGGGGCTGCTCGCCAAGTACGCCATCGAGCACTGGTGCCGGGTGCCGGTCGAGGTGGAGCTGGCCAGCGAATTCCGCTACCGCGACCCGGTTCTGGGGCGGGACACGCTGGTGGTGGCGATCTCGCAGTCCGGCGAGACCGCCGACACCCTGGAAGCGGTGCGGCATGCGCGTACCCAGCGGGCGCGGGTGCTGGCGATCTGCAACACCAACGGCGCGCAGATCCCGCGCGAGTCCGACGCGGTGCTCTACACCCACGCCGGGCCGGAGATCGGAGTCGCGGCGACCAAGACCTTCCTGGCCCAGATCGCGGCGAGCTACCTGGTCGGACTGGCCCTGGCGCAGGCTCGCGGCACGAAGTACTCCGACGAGGTGGCGCGGGAGTTCGCCGAGTTGGCCGCGATGCCCGAGGCGGTCCGCCGGACGTTGTCCACGGTGGAGCAGGTACGGCGGCTGGGGCGCGAAATGGCCGACGCCAAGGCGGTGCTGTTCCTCGGGCGGCACGTCGGGTATCCGGTGGCGCTGGAGGGCGCGCTCAAGCTCAAGGAACTCGCCTACATGCACGCCGAGGGCTTCGCCGCCGGTGAGCTCAAGCACGGGCCGATCGCGCTGATCGAGGACGACCTGCCGGTGGTCGTGGTCATGCCCTCGCCCACCGGACGGGCGTTGCTGCACGCCAAGATGGTCTCCAACATCCGCGAGATCCAGGCGCGCGGCGCCCGGACGATCGTCATCGCGGAGGAGGGCGACGACGAGGTCCGCCCGTTCGCCGACGAACTGGTCACCATCCCGTCGGTGCCGACCCTGCTGCAGCCGCTGGTGTCCACGGTCCCGTTGCAGGTGCTGGCGGCGGAGATCGCCCGAACCCGCGGCTACGACGTCGACAAACCCCGGAACCTCGCCAAATCCGTCACGGTCGAGTGAACTTTTCCAGGTGAGGGGCACCTGTGACCAACTTACTTGGGCACAGGTGCCCCTCACCCGTACTCCGGATGGCGGAAGGCGAGGTTTTGGCGGGCTGCCGCCTCGTGCCTCGGGCTCGGGTGGCGTCGATCATCGGCGCGGCGGAGCGGGCAGACTGTGCAGAAACCGCCGACCGGTGATGGGTGCTCGTCGAAGCGGTTGTGCGGGGCTCGACCACCGCTGATTTCGGGAAATCGGCAGTTCCGCGACCCGCACCGGGACACCGCACAGGGGCAAGGCAGGCTCTACCCCTACCGCCGGGCAGCACGAGTTCGACGTCAGTTCCGAGGGAGGACGCTATGCACGGAGTGTGGACGCCGGATCAGATCCGCGCCGCTGAGCAGCGGCTGTTCACCCGGACCCCCGAACCGGCCGTGATGCGGCGCGCCGCGTACGCCGTGTCCGTCCACACCTCGCGCGTGCTCGCCGAATTCACCGGCGGCGTTGCCGGTCGGCGCGTCGCGTTGCTCGTCGGCGCGGGCAACAACGGTGGCGACGCGCTGTGGGCGGGGGCGTTCCTCCGGCGTCGCGGAGTCGGCGTCACGGCAGTGCTGCTAGCCCCGGACAAGGCGCACCCCGCGGGCCTCGCCGCGTTGCGGCGCGCCGGGGGGCGAGCGGTACCGGCCGAGGGCCCGAGTCCGGACACCGCGGGGATCGGGGCCGAGGCCGCCGACGCGGTCGAGCGTGCCGACGCCGTGATCGACGGGATCGTGGGCCTGTCCGCGCGCGGTGCGCTGCGACCGGCGGCGGCGGAACTGGTGCGCCGGGTGACCGTGCCGATCACCGCCGTCGACCTGCCCAGCGGCGTCGACCCGGTCACCGGCGCGGTCGACGGCCCGGCGGTGCGGGCGGATCTCACGGTGACCTTCGGCGGGCGCAAGCCGTGCCACGTGTTGGGCGCGGGTGCGGTGCATTCCGGGGATGTCGAGGTGATCGACATCGGGTTGACCGACGACCTCCCCGATCCCGATCTCTACCTGCTGCAAGCCGCCGAGATCGGCGCTGGCTGGCCGGTGCCGGGACCGGCCGACGACAAGTACAGCCAGGGCGTGGTCGGCGTCGCCGCCGGGTCGGCGACCTACCCCGGCGCGGCGGTGCTCGCCAGCGGAGCCGCGGTGCAGGCGACCGCTGGCATGGTGCGCTACGCGGGTCCGGCCGCGGACGCGGTGCGGTCGCGCTGGCCGGAGGTGGTGGTGACCGGCTCGGTCACCGACGCCGGGCGGGTGCAGGCGTGGGCGGTGGGACCGGGGATCGGTATCGGCGCCAGCGGCCGGGAGGTGCTGCAGCACGTGCTGGAACTGGGTCGGCCGGTGTGCGCGGACGCCGACTCGATCACGTTGCTGGCCAACGACGCGACGCTGTGGGATGCGCGGGACCCGGATGCACCGCTGGTGCTGACGCCGCACGCGGGCGAGTTCGCCCGGCTATCCCGCGAAGAGCTCGGCGCCGATCGGGTAGCGGCGGCGCGCGAGGTCGCCGCCCACTTCGACGCCGTGGTGCTGCTCAAGGGCAACACCACGATCATCGCCGCGCCGGACGGCCGAGTGCTCGTCAACGACTCGCGGCACGCCTGGCCAGCCACGGCAGGCTCCGGCGACGTGCTCACCGGGCTGATCGGCGCGCTCCTGGCCAGCGACGTGGAGCCGTGGCTGGCCTGCGGCTACGCCGCCTACGTGCACGCTCTCGCGGCCGACCTCGCGGCCCACGGCGCGCCCGGCCGCACCCCGGGCGAAGTGGGCGCACCGATCGGGGCGTCCGCCCTGCTCGCGGCGGTCCCAGCGGCCATCCGAGCGGTCCGCGAAGCGGCCCTCTCCAGCTGACCGGCACGTGGTCGTGGGGGGGGGGGGGGGGGGGCCCCCCCCGGGGGGGGGGCCCCCCCGGGGGGGGGGGGGGGGGGGGGGGGGGGGGGGGGGGGGGGGGGGGGGGG
>NZ_JALBWV010000070.1 GCF_022678645.1 Saccharopolyspora soli
GAACGCGGCGGAAGTCGCCGAAGCCCGCTGGGTGAACTGGAAGGAGTTCAGCGCCGAGGTGGTCTCGGGGGACGCGGACGTTTCGCCGTGGTGCGCGTCGCAGGTCCGCCAACTGACCGAACTCGGCCCCGAACCGGCGCAATGGCCCAAGGGCGACTCGGCGGCTCTGCCGCCCGCGGCCCAACCACTGGCAACAGCCGTCTCGCGCGGCCGTGGCGCGGCGTACCTCGCCAGCGCCTACGATCCCGTCGGGAAGCATCGAGACGATCCGTGGCCGTTGTTTGCGCGACTGGCGACCGAGGAACCGGTGAGTTGGTGCGATTGGCTGGAGGCATGGGTCGTAGCCGGCTACGACGCGAACCGCACTATCATGGGCGATCCCGAGACCTTCAGCAGTCGCTATTCGACCCCCATGCATGTTGAGCTGCAGCCAGCCGAGCTGCGGACGGTGCTGGCTGACATGGATCCGCTGGGCAACCCCATCGTGTCCTCCGACCACTGGGAACACCGGCTACACCGAGCTGTGTGGCAGGAATTCTTCCACGGCAAAATCGTGGGTGGACTTGAACAGCACGTGTGGGACACCGCCCGGGCTCTCGCTGACGACCTGGCGGTCCTCCCGTCGCCGGATGTGGTGCGTGACTTCGCCCAGCCGCTCGTGTTGAGGGTTGTTGGGCGCCTCATGGGATTCGACACGGCGGAAACCCTGTGGCACTACCAGCGCGCGATGCACGTCGTCGAATGGGCCACCCCCTGGCTGCCGATGGACACGCGTTTGGCCGCCGCCCGGGATACTGTTGCCGCCAACCACCGCTACCGAGAGCTTTATGCGCAACTCTGCGCCGCCGACACCGAACCGACAATCTCGTCGATGGCGGCACACCTCTCCTACGATCATTGGCGCACAGTGGTGCTGCTGGGATGGACCGCAGCCGTCGACACCACGGTGGGAGCGATCACCGGAGCTGTCTACCACCTGTTGTCCCGCAACCGGTGGCAGGACGCACACCCCGACTCCCTCCCCGCCATGATCGAAGAATCGATCCGGCTAGACACCCCGCACCGCGGCCTTCTCCGCACCGTCACTACGCCCATTCGACTATATGATCAGGAGCTCGCCGAGGGGGACCGCGTGCTGCTGTTGTTCGGCGCGGCAAATCGTGACCCCGCTGCGTTCGCCGCTCCGCACGAATTCCGACCCGAGCGCAACGATCAAGCTGTCCACATTGGATTCGGTCATGGTGTGCACGGGTGCGTCGGCGCCCGCCTGGCCCGAATGGAAACCCGAGTCGCGCTGCGGGTGCTCACCGAGCGATTCCCTCATGCCACGCTCCCCACCAATTGGTCCCCTCGATACAGCCCGAGCATGTTCTTCCGACTCCTCGATGAGCTGCCGGTGGCGCTGACTCCACCATTGTTGTCGGATGACGACGAAACCGAATAAGCCCCGGAAAAGGGGGCTCCTGTGATGTGTCCGTGGGTGGTGTGAGTCGGGGCTGGTTTGGCCCTGCGCCCGTCGCTTGCAGGGGAACAGGACGCATGTGCGCCTCGCGGCGAGCCGAAGCCGAAGAAACCGGACCGTTCAGCGCTCATCCGCACGTCGCCCTGGTCAGCGAGGACGACCCGCGTCGCGCCTTTCCCGGTTCGCGCAAGCCACGGTCGACAGCCTCTTCCAGTACGCCTCCGTCATCGACGATCGCAGACGGCCTGACGAACTCACCGTGCCGCTCCGCGAGCAGCGCGCCAGCCAGTGCATCGAGTACTGGTTGAGGCGCATTCCGTTGCCGACGAACGAACAACGATCTCACCGCCCGTTTCGTTTGTCGTACTCTTCTACGATGTCAGCCGGAATGCGCCCCCGATCCGAGACTCGGGAGGCCCCTGGTTTCGGGCCCACTCGCGGATGGTCTGGGTACGACCGCGATCCATCGCCGCTTGTGCAGAGGCGGGCGCTGGCTTGCCGCGTTTCGGACCGGGACGTTTCCGACTTCCAGTCCTTCGAGCGCTGGCCACAAACGACGCAAGCGACTCACGGAGTGCTGCAGCATTCTCCGTCGACAGATCGATTGTGTACGCTACGCCATCCAAACCGAACACGACGGTGACGTCGGCAGGTTAGCCATCGACATCATCAATAAGCTTCACCGTGACTTTCTGCGCCACCCTTTCCCTCTCATTGTTCCGAAAATATCGTTGTCGCATACTCCACGGGATTCGTGAAAATCATAAACCACGCCACCCTCTGAGACTGACGCGACCTCCACCGCTGCCCGGCGACTCGACACGGTGCGCACGGGCAGCGCACGACAGCGATGTTCTAAGGTAGACAGGGACAATCGCCTCCATGTTACCAGAGGACGTGCGTCGCAGCGAACATCCCAGGCGTGAGGTGAACATGGCTCAAGAGATTGTGATCGAACTGGTCGATGACGTCGACGGCTCGCCAGCCAACCACACCATCACCTTCGCTCTCGACGGCGTGACCTACGAAATCGACCTTAGCGATGCGAATGCACACCACCTACGGGCCATCTACGATCGCTACATCAAAGCAGGTCGTGGACAGAAACCCCCAGCCCGCAGAGCGCAGCAGCCGAATGTGCACCAACGAAAGCAGGCTAACCAGCAAACAACCGACGAGATTCGCAAAGCGGCGCACCGCGCCCAGGCCAAGGCTAAGGCTGCGGTTATGGGCAAACCAGCAGACCACGATGACGCTGAGCATGGCACCGCGCCCCTTGACGCCATCGACCTGCCAGAACCAGACGAAGGCGACATTCAGCGGCCAGAGGTAAGCGCACCTGCCATTCCCGCCGCGGTGTTTTCCTCCCCCGGCGTATAAGAAGCAGCCACCTCCCGGCCACACGAATCTTCTCCAAGGCCAACAAGACTCCAGCCTTCTCTGCCTCCCAGCTCATCCAATCGCTGTCGAAAGGGCTGGGTAGCGCCACGGTTTCGCCCGGCGACGGCAAACTTCCAAGTGATCGACAGCGGGGATCACGGACGAAAGATGGCTGGGCGTCGCTTCGCGTTCGGCCGCACCCGCCGCTCGGCCGTGTCGGGGTCATCGAGCGAGGCTACGGCCTGTGCGACGCCGCTGACGAACTCGAACGGCTGCTGGACACCGACGCGGGTAGACACCTGGCCCAATAACCCTGCGTGAATACTGACAGCAGCGAGGAGGGCGGCCAGGACACCCTGGCCGCCGCCTTCCTCACGAACTCTGCCGCACGACGCATCAACGCGGGCCTGGGCGACTCTTGCTTCGGCCCCTGGCACGGTAGTCGTCGCGGCCGACGGGCTCGTGATCGAAGCGTCGGAAGGTGTGAACGCCGAGCTCAGCGGCCGCATCGACCTCGACGGCGTGGCCCCAGTCGTTGTTCTAGCAGCCGTTGCTGTGAGGGTTAGGGGAGCGACGATCACGAGAAATCGGCCTTCTGCACTCGCCGCACGTCCGGTGCAGGTGCTCGACATCGACCTGGAACCCGCGCCCGCGAAGGAACTCGGAAGCATGGGTCGCGAAGGCACATGCCCAGTATTTGCCGCCCGTTCTCTCGCCTATTGCAGTTGTTGTATTCCGCTTGATCACCGCGCAGCCTCCATCGCGCGGTCGAGCGGGTTGGTCTTGCGCTGGCTGGTGACCACTGGCCGGTCGATGTCGCGGTGGATGACCTCGGCTGTCCAGCCTGCGGCGTGAGCACGGACTAGTAGCTGATCAGCAACGACGACGCTGCTTTACCGGACTGTTGGCAGGTCGCTGTGTTGAGGAGCGCGAGCGCGGCAGCGACGGTGTCGGTGAGCGTTTCGCAGACCGGTACGGCGTGGCGGCGGGCGACGTAGACCAGGTATCGGTTGCGTTCGGGGTTGGGGCAGTCGGGTGGGCAGCCGAGCACTGCTTTGCCTGTGGTGACGTCCAGGCCGAACTCCACATTCGTCGTGAAGCCCGGCAGGGATTTCAAGTCTCGCGGAATCCAGAAGAGGATGGCGGTGGCAGCGCTGCGGGCGTCGGTCTCCCAGTCGACTTTTCTTCCCGCACAAATGTCGTGTCGCATTGAGCCCAACATAGCGTGGCTGAGCTGGCCTTTCGGTGTTGTTCGGCTCGTCGCCGGTCTCTATGGTCCGGAGCCGTGTTCTTGATCTTCTTCAGGCGGGACGGCTGGCAGAGCTGGGACGTGAAGGCCCGACCGGTGATCCCGGAAGGGATGCCGGTGCTGGTCGACGACGACCTGCGGTTCGACGACGTCGACAGCGAGCGTCCGGTCGTGGCGATGAACCGCTGGCTGCGGGAGTTGCCGACGGTGGGGGCGCTCGCCCAGTCGACGTGGGAGAAGTACGCGCGAGCCGTGCGGGACTGGACGATTTTCCTGACACAGCAGCAGATCCCGGTCTTCGCCGACCGGAAGCTGCTGAAGGTGGGTCTCGGGCTCTACGCGGCGTTCCGCGCGGCGGGCCCGGTGCATCGCCGGTTCGCCGCGAGCACCTGGAACCAGCACGTCAGCATCCTGGCGGCCTTCTACCGCTGGGCCGTGGCGGAGGGCCTGGCGCAGGCCGAGCCGTTCACCTACCGCGCCGCCCGCGGGGTCTTCGGCGACGCGGCGCGCGAGGTGCAGGTGAACTTGGCGATCCGGCGCCAGCCGAAACCGCACGTGCGGATCAAGTACCTCGAGCGCGACTTCACGGACCTGCTGTTGTGCGCGCTCGCCGGTCGACGTCCGGACGGGACGCCCGATCCACGGTGCCGCGGGCGGCATTTGGGACGGAACCGGGCGGGCGGACACCTCGCCGTGGCGACCGGCCTGCGGCTCCAGGAGTTCACGAACCTGCTGGTCCCGGAGATCCCGCCGCTGCCGGCCCGCCGGACCGAGGCGCCGATCCCGTTCCCGGTGCCGGCGGGAGTGGCGAAGGGCGGCAAGCCGCGCACGACGTGGATCAGCTACGACGCGCTGGCCGAGCTGCACCAGTACCTGCGGCTGGAGCGACCGGCGTTCGCCGCGGGGTCGGACTGGCGCCCGGCAGGCCGGGCCGGGGCGCTGCGGGTCACCAAGGACCGGATTGTGTTGGCGTACAACGCAGACTACGACCGCGGCGTCATCACCGCGGACTGTCACCGGCACGGCATCCGCCGCACCCGCTTGGCCGACCTCAGCCATTGGGCCGACGTCATGGTGCCGCGTTCCGACCACGCGCACTCACGCCGGTGGCTGCGCAACGGCGGCGGGCACCGGGCCCTCGGCGACGTCGAGCAAACCCGCCAGCACCTGCTCCGCATGACCGCACCCTGACCGCACGACCTTGGTTCCGGTGAACGCTCTACGGCGGCCCGCGCTCGTCCGCGTCCACCAGGCAGTCGACCTCCACGCAGTGACCTGTGCCACAGGCGCCGCTGTCAGGAAACGAGACATCCCGGCCGTCGCGCTGTCGCCCTCGGATCGCTGTGCTGGCGATCAGCGCCCGACGGCGACGGCGAGCCTGGCTTGCAGACGGTTCAGCGTCGTGTCCACCGTGCCGGAAAGTGTTGTGCAGACGGGGATTCCGAGCCGCTGCGCGTGCCAGATGAGGTAGCGGTTGCGGATCGGATCGGGGCAATCGAGCGGGCACCCGAGCACCATCCGCTCCGGTTTGGCAAAGCACATCCCGGCCTCGACGTTCGTGGTGAACCCGGGAAGGGTCTTCAGACACCGGGGAATCCAGAACATCCGCACCGTGGCCGCCTGGATCATCGCCAGCTCGGATTCGACCTGGTCGTCGTAGTGCTCGGCGCGCTTGCCGCCGCGAGATTCCGGGCTCAACACGACCAGCGGCTCGACGCCGCGCCACCGCTCGGCAAGCAGGTCGATGGCGGGTGGCCGCCACGACGGGACCGTACCCGCCCTCGGCGTCGGCCCCAGCAGCATCACCGACGGGCAGCCCGCCGGGATGGGTTCCCGTGCGTACACCACCTCGACCGCCATCACGCCACCTCTCGAAGCGCGGCGTCCTGCCACGGAGTCCACGCCAGAGGCAGGCCGTCGCCGGCCGCGCGGGGAACCACGTGGAGGTGCAGATGGAAGACCGACTGGGTGACCTCGCGGCCCCGAGACGTCAGCACGTTGCAGTTCTCGTGCTCGGCGGCCAACTCGGCCGCGGCGGCCATCGCGACCGCGGACACGTGCCGATCCGTTCCGACGTCGGCGACGTGCGTCGTCGGGATCACCAGGAGGTGCCCCTCGGTGACGGGGTGCCGCGGCCGGATCGCGATCGCCTCGGGCCAGCGACGCACCACCTCGGCAGGCTCGGTCCCCGCGACGATCCGGCAGAACACGCATTCCGGCGCCGGCTGTCCGAAAGCGACACCCGCCGGGACACGGCCGAGTGCGCGAAGAACGACTTGGTCGTCGTAGTGCTCGGCGCGTTTCCCGTCCCTGGATTCAGGGCTCAGGACGGTGAGTGGCTCGGCGCCGGTCCATTGGGCGGTGAGCTCGCGGATCGCGGCAGGCCGCCACGATTCGACGGCATCGTTGCGCGGAGTTGGTCCGGCGAGGAACACGGACGAACCGTCGGCCGGGATGGGTTCGCGAGCCGTGATCAGGTTGATGTTCATTTAGCTGCTCCAGTTCGTCGGGCGGATTGTTGCGGAGTCCAGGGCAGCGGCAGGTCGTCGCCGTCGGTTCGGGGCACGATGTGCAGGTGGAGGTGGAATTGGGTTTGTTCTCGCGGGGTGTTCGGACGTGAGTATCTTGCTGTCGCAGGTCAGCGGCGTGTTCCGGGTGGTTCATCGTGTGCGACAGGTGTCGTTCACGAGAGCGTTCGGCGGTTGAGCTGGGCCATTAGGTCGCGGTTGGTGCCGCGGGCGGCGTCGAGTTCCTCGGTGCGTTCGGCGAGTTGGCGGCGCAGTTCGGTTTCCTGTTGCTCAAGCTGGGTGATTCGGCGCTGGAGCGCATCGAGGTCGGCTGGTGCGCCGAGTCCGGTCTCCCGCCAGACGGCTTCGCCGAGTGCGTCGGATAGCCGGTCTTCCAGCAGTTTGATGCGGGCGGCCTGGCGGCGGTCGCGCTCGGCGGCGTTGGCGAGCTCGACTAGGAGGGATTCGCGGCTGACTACCGTGCCGGTGACGGTCTCGGTTGGTGCGGTTGCCTGTGCGAGCACGGCGGTGTGCAGGTCGTCGTGGCGGTAGATGAAGCTGCGGTGGACCCGTGCGGCGCGGGCGACCTGCGACACGGTGGCGTTCTCACCGGCGGCGTTGAGTTGTTGGAGCACCTGTAGCACGCGTTGCCGTCGCGCGGCGCTGTCCTGCCGCCGGGCTTCGGTGAGTGCCTCCGCGGTGGTCATGTTCCGCGCTCCAATCGAGGGTCGGTCCGTGGCGGCGCGGTGCCGGGCATGCCGAGGTTGACGACTTGGCGGACTTTGCGCAGCGCGCTGGTCGCGTCGTGGAGTGCGGCTCGGTCGTCGTCGGTGAGGTCGTCGACGGCCTGCTCGGTCCGCTGGATCAGCGCCCGCAGCCGGTTGATCTCCTCGGTTGAGGGTGTTGCTTCGGCGGTGGCCCAGTCGTCCAGTTCGGTAGCGGAGCGCACGCGTTCCTGGTTGCGCAGCAGGGTGTGCAGGTAGTCGCGCAGCTCGGGCAGGTAGGACGGGTCGGTGCGGAAGTGGCCGCAGCCCAGACAGCGGAACCGGAACGGGCGAGCCCCGCCCCCGGCCTTGACGTTGGACGGCTCGCTGCAGGTGCCGAACGGGACCGCGACCGCACCGACGCGCAGCCGGGCGTGCTCATGGTCGAGCAGTGCCTTAGCGGCGGGCCAGATGCGGTTGCCGTGCCGGTCGAACTGGAACGCCACGACCTTGTCGATCGCAGCGCGTATCCGCTTCTCGGTGACCCGGTAGTAGGTCTGCGTTGTGCCGATGTGTTCGTGACCGAGCAGGTCGCGCAGGACATCCGGCGGTGTTCCGGCGTCGGCGTGCCGCTGGGCGTAGGTGTGCCTTGTCTCCGCAGTCGCCGTGTGCGGTTGCGTTCGTGTCGCGTTTGACATGGACGATTCCTGAGTGCCGCGTGCGCAACGCAGGTTGGTGCTTGTGTAGCGATAAGGCAGGGATTCTGTGATCGACTTCACTGCCGAGTGTGGTGTCAACACGGTCCGATGACCTTCTGTCGGGCTGCCGGGAGACGGGTGACGTTCGGGTTCCGGGCAGCGGCGGCGCGCAGCCGGAGGATCTCCTCGTGTTGGGCGGCGAGCCGCGCCAGGGCTTGGGTCCGGAAGTCGGATAGCTGCTCGATCGTCGAATTCGCCTGGCCGAGGCGGCCGTTGAGCTTGTCGATGTCTGCCTTCAGACGTTCGATCTGTGCGGTTTTCGGGTCCGGGGTTTCTCCGGCCTGCCGCAACTGTTGGAGACGGTGCTCGAATTCGGCGCGCAGGTGTGCGTAGGGCCGGTTGCCGTAGAAGGCAGTGCGGTCGACCCCAGCGACGAGTGCGAGGGTTTTGATGTCGCAGCCTCCGCCGGGTGGGATCTCACCGCGAAGTAGCCGGTCCATGGCGGCGCGGATGCGGTTTTCGTTCTGGATGCGTTGGGCGGCAGTGATTCTCATGCCTGCTCCTCGGGTGCGCTGGTTCCTGTGGCAGTGTCGATGCTGGTGATGACCCGGGCGGCGCGGTCGTAGTCGACCTGCAGGCGGGCGCGTTCGGTGGTTCGGGTTTTGCCGAGGTGCCCGAGGAAGGTTTTGGTGCGTTCGGCGTGCTCGGCCCAGACGGGCCGGTGGTGCCGGTGATGGGTGGCCTGCGGGCAGCGCGCGGAGTCACACATGCCGATCATCGGCCGCTCCGCGGCCGGGGTGCCCGCGAGTTTCAGACAGAGCGCGCGGGAGGGATCGGTGAACCAGCAGTAGTTCGCGGGGCCGAGGTGCAGCACGTTGGCGCGTTTGGACAGAAGGTTGAGGATGTCGCGGTCGTTGCGCTGGATCTTCGGTGCCGCAGTCGCGTCGGTGTTCGGGTCGGCGTCGATGCTGGCGAAGAATTCGGTCAAGCTCCGGGCACCGGGACCGGCAGGCAGGATGCCTTGCTGATAGTTGCGGAACTCGGCCAGCACGAGCTGGAGTTTCTGGTCGGCCTCGAGCTTGTTCACCTCGGCCAGCAGCTCTGCTTGAGCGCCGCCCGGTCGAGCTAATGGCGACGTCAGATATCGGAACTGTCGGAATGCCTTTCTCATCACGACGTTCGTGAGGGCGAGCCATAGCGATGAGCGTTGTTGGACGGCGGCCTGCCGTTCTGGCTGTTCTGGACAACGGCCGAGGGCAAGCCGCGGTTGCACGCCCCGGACTTCTTCGCCCGCCGCGCTGACGGGTGGTGCTGGGTGTCTGCCCGACGGAGCGGATCAAGCCCTGCGGTCGCGGGACGACACGGGGGCCTGTGAACTGCTGGGCGGGACTACGAGGCGGTCGGTACGTCCCGCAGAAGCGGAACACGTGCTCAGCCTCGGCCGGTACGGCCGCTTGTAAAACTCCCTAGATGTGGGGCGTCGTGGTACCTCAGTCACCCTTCTCCCTTTGACGCCTCAGCTCCCATCCCCTCTTTGAGTTGCATGAGCGGCACCGTGGTCGCTTACGGTCGTGCGCTGTCGCCTCCCATGAGTGGCTGCACTCACTGCACTGCCACAAGCACGAGACCTTCGAGTGCGGCTTGAGCGTGTGCTTCGTCAGTTCTGGCCGGTCGATGCAGCGGACGAACTCGGCAGCTATCTCGGGGCGCACATCAGCGAGCCCTTCTCCGGGCTTTGCCAGACCGCGCTTCTTCCACCGGTCAGCGGCCGCGCATTCGGGACAACCGGTGCGTGCCCGGTTGTTGGCGAATGCTTCCCATTCGTGGCCATGGATACACCGCCACAGGCACCGCAGCTCCGCTGCAGGTTTCATCGTGTGCTTCGTCAGTTCTGGCCGGTCAAGGCAAGCGACGAATTCGGCAGCCAGGTCAGGGCGCCGGTCGGCGAGCGATTCGCCGGGTGCTGCGATGGCCCTCTCGCGAGCCAGGAGAGCCCGCCGTGCGATGTCACAGTCCGGGCAGTCGGTGCCGGCTCGCTTCGTGCGATCCCTGACCCTGGTTTCCCATTCATGCTGGTGCTCGCACCGCCACTGGCACATATCGGCGGCGCCTGGAGGGAGCATGTCGAGCCCGACACCCGGACGGTCCTTGTTGGCGACGAACTCGCCGGCCAGATGAGGCCTGGCATCGAGTGCTGACACTTTCGGCCGCGAGCCGGGCAGTTGATGCCAGCGAAGCGCGGCACGCTTCAGCGCCTCGGCCTGCTCGGTATCGCTGAGGTCGCGCCATGGCAGGCCACGGTCTTTCACCTCGCGTGCAAGAGCCCGAGTCCATTCCCACGGCCGCTCCCAGGGGTCGCTTTCATCAACCACGATCGACCGGGGGATGTGCGGCACGTTTGTCGACCTGATGCGCACGTAGTCGGCATCGGCCATTCTCTTGTTCTTACGCAGGTCGGCTTCGAGCCGGGCAGGACCATGTGTGTAGTCGGGATCCAGATCGATGAACAAGCCAACTTCGGGAATGTACAAGTCGATACGCAGCTGGTTGCCCTTCGCGACAGCACGCCGAGCGTCGACTTCGACCTCTGCTCCGGTCGCCGCCATGAGAAGCTCAGCGGTCTTCAACTCGAGGAGAGACGTCCCAGCCGTCCCACATCCTGGGCAACCGTTTCTGGCACGGCTTTTGACGACGATCTCGCGCTCGTGCTGGAGCGGGCAGCGCCACACACACCTGTCGTTCGACCCGTAGCTGAGCCGGTCCGGTCCGGTTCCGGGGCTAGAAAGGTTGCGGACGAACTGGTCGACCAGATGTGGGTGAGTGTCAGCGAGAGACCTGCCGGGCTTGGGCTTGCGCCGAGCCATCCCGGAGCGTTCATCTCCGCACTTGGGGCACCCGCTTCCGCGGGCGCGGACACTGATCCACATCAGATAGTCGGGGTGTCCAGCGGGGCAGCGCCATAGGCATTTCAACTTAGATCCGGAAGTGGTGTTGTACAGGGTCTGGCCTGGTTTCCCGATGACCACTTCGATGAACTCGGCTACCAGGTTTGGATGGGCGTCGGCGAACGAGGTCTTTCCTTGGCAGGAGAGGGTGGGACACACCCGCTCGCGCCCTGGTTTCGTCCGTTGCTCCGGCCGGGCATTCCAAGGCTTCTCGCACGTTGGGCACAGCCATGTGCATTCGAGTCCCGACCCCGGAGCGAGCCGGTCTGGCATCAAGTCCGGGTGCTTCAAACACGTGACGAACTCGGCTGCCAGATCCGGGAAGAGTGCGGCAAGCGACCGCTCGTATGGGACGAACGCCAGCGCTCGTCCCGTCCCACTAGGACGGCTGTTCGATTCTGACCGCACGGCCAGAAAGCGTAACGACCGGCACTGACAAACTTCCGAGGTTTGAGCCCGGCATGTGGATCACTACCGCTGGCACCTCGTACCGCCGGAAGGCGTTTGAGCACGTCAATGACGCTTGGTGTCGCGCGAGGCGCCGGCGCCGCGTCGGCTGACTTCGGCGGCGTAGGCAGTCCAGTCACCGGAGCTGGTTTGTTGCCATTGCACGGCCACTGCGATGTGGATGCCGAGAATGCGGGCGAGTATCGCGGCGGGCAGCTCGGTCGCGAGAGCGAATAGGGCGGTGGAGCGATCTTGCCGGGGATTCAGGCCGATTCGTTGGAGGCGGTTGCCCAACGCGTCATCGCCGATCGGATGGCCGGGACGGCGCCCCGGGAACAGCCAGGGGCTGCTGCCGGCGGGCGCGGCGATGATGCTGTTTGCCTTGCGGGTAGCGACTAATTCGCGGGCCAGGGCGGCCAGTGGTTCGGGAAGCGTGACGGGGACGCGGCCGAAGGTGATCGTGACGGCGTTGTCGTTGTTGTGAATGTCGTCGACGGTGAGCTGGGTGATCGTGGCGATGCGCTGGGCGTAGAGAAGAAGTAGCAGCCCGGCGACACGATCCGCGATCGTGAGGGTGTCGTCGTGGAGGAGTCGTCGGGCGTCGGCCCAGCGTTTCTCGGTGTCGAGCGGTCCCGCGGGCCCGTGCCAGCGGGTCGCACCGAAGGTCAGGCCGTGGGCGCGCTTCTGGGTGACAGCCCAGCGGACGAAGTGCCCTGTCTCGTCCCGGTAGCGGTGCCCGCCGACGATCCAGGTGTCCAGGTCGGCCTGGGTGCAGTCCGCCAGCGTGCGGTCGTGGGCAGTGAGCCAATCGAGAAAGCTGGCGGCCGCGGTGATGTGGCATCGGACGTTGAGATCCTGCAATCGTGTGGTGTGCTGTTCTCCCAGGCGTTGACGTAGCCGGCGCAGGTGGTGCCAGACCGCGTAGCTGTGAAGGATCTGCCGCTCGCTGAGATCGCCCCGGCTCTGGATCGTCCGAGCAATCCAGCGTTCCAACGCGACGAGCCGCTCGTCGCGCGGTGGCAGCGCTCCGGTGGCGACCAGGACACTACGTAGGTGTGCCAGCGTTTTTCCGGCCGGGAGCTCGTCGAGCAGTTCGTGGGTGACCGGACGGGTGCCCTGGCCGATCTGTTCCAGCAGGCCGCGGACTTTCGGGCGGGCGAGCCAGGCCAAGGCGCTGTCAGGGCGTTCAACGGCGACCAGGGCCTGGTGGAAAGCGGCAAGCCCGTCCCTGAAGGCCCCGCAGCCACCGCGAAGGAGCTCACGTGCCCGCTGATCCAGGGCGCAGCGCTGGCAGGGTTGAGGGCCGAGCTGCCAGGTGGTCTCGCAGACGGGGCAGCGTCCCCAGAACTGCGGATCCGGGTTGACACAGCGAGCACACAGCGGCGCGTCCAAACTCCCGCCCCGCAGTGGGCCGCTATCGCCACAACTGCTGCAGGTGACCCACTTCTGTTGGCAGCGCAGGCACCACGGTCGGCCGGTGGCCCGGGAGGTGTCGCAGACCGCCGACCGCCCACAGACCCCGCACTGAGTGACGGTTCGCGGGCGGCAGTTCATGCAGCGTGGTCCATCGGACGAGCGGACCGCGACTGGAAGACGTCGACCGCAGCCCTGGCATTCCTCCAAGTTGGCCGGGTCTTTGATCAGACAGTTGGGACACAACGGCTGGCCGCTGTCGTCCCGGGCGGCGGGCTCACGGACGGCTCCGCAACGGATGCAGGCTACGGCGGCTTGAAGGGCGAAGCAGTTGCGGCAGACCCGTTTGTTGTCCAGCAGCTTCGACAACGCCTTCACCTCACCGCAGACCGGGCAGGCTGGGCGGACTATCGTCGCGGCTCCCGCACCGACGAGTTCGTCGATGAATCGCAGCACCGCTGGGGCAGGCGCGTTGTAGCCCGCGCCGGTCAACAACTCCGGCCGCTCAAGCACGGCCCCGGCCAGGCGCCGTTGCCCAGCCGGACGGACCGTCGCCCGGCCCAGTGCGGTCAGGACTGCTTCCGCGTCCAGTGCAGAATCCATGCCGGTGACCAGATCGACAAGTTCGGCCAGCGGGTCGCCCGCGTTGTCGGGACAGTGCGCGCACCGGGGTTCGCCTCTGCGGTCACGGCTGACCACCCGGCATTCCTCACCACAGCCCGCGCAGACAGCGGGTTTGTCCGAACACGGCGAGCATGCCCACTGCCCGCCACGTCGGCTGCCGACCCAATTGCATTCCCTGCCGCATTCGCTGCACCGCGGCCGCGGGATTTCTTGTGCGCCTGCGGCACGCAGAGCCATCAGCAGCTTGGCGACGCAGTAGGGAGCGGGAGGCCGGCCGGTCCGCAGCAGTGAGGGATCGTCGTGAAGCGCCTGGGCAAGGCGCCGTCGCCCTGCTCGCTCACGGACGACAGTGCCGACGACCTCACGGACCTGGGCCGAATCAAGGTGCGAATCGACGCCGCAGACCAGCCGCACGACGAGCCCGACCGGATCGGCGATTACCTCGTCGGCGACGCTGGTCATCGGTCCACCGGGGTGATCCGGGCCCTCTTGGGTCGCAGGCTACCGAGTCCTTCGGCGCCCGAGCCGCCCCCGACTGCATTCTTCTTGGGTTTGGCTGCAGCGTTGGCGTCGGCGACAGGCTCGATCAGGTCGTCCATCGTGCAGTCCAGGATGTCCAGCAGTGCCATGAGGACTTTCATGCTCAGCCGTTCGGGCCTTTCGGTGACCAGCCGGTAGACCTGGCTGGAGGACAGGATGATGCCGCGCTCGGCAAGCGGCGCGATCAGATCGGTGGTCTGAAACATCTCCTGGCTCGCCATGACCTGGCGTAGATGCCAGCGGTAGTCCAATTTCTGGGCCATCAGCGATCCTTCCGATCTCGGCTTTTCGATCCCAGCGCGGGTGCGATAGCCTTGCGCAACGCGGTGTTCATGAAGTCGTCGGACACATGCGTGTAGATCGCGGTGGAGCTGTCGTTCTCATGGCCGACCTGGACCTGCAGGAATCTCCGGTCAACCCCGTTCTCCGTGTTATGCGTCACGTACGAATGCCGAAGACTATGTGGGACAAGGATTTTCGGCAGCTTCAGTGCGTCCCTATAGGACTCGAAGCGGGCATTGATCTCCGGCGGCTGGACCCTGCCACCACGTTCGGTCACCCATAACGCCGGCTGATCCGGGCAGCCGAACCTCGGCCGGATGTTCTCCACATAGTCGGCCACCGCGTCCACTGCCCAGTCGAACATCGACAGCACGTTACGGCGGCGAGGTGGCTGGCCACGTTTGGCCTTGCCATAGCGGACATGCAGCGTCCCGTACCGGCCGAACTTCGGGGCTTCGGGATTACGGCCCCAGTCGGTGACGTCGAGCTTCGACGTCTCAGCTCTCCTCAGACCCCAGCCGTACATCACCTTGAACAACGTCGCGTCACGGTAGGCAGCAAGCGCACCCTTGCGCTTCGCGCGCACCGCACGGTCGACCTGGTCGTCGGCGTAGTCGATGAACCGCTGCAGCTCCTCACGGGTAAACGGCCGGGCCTCCGGGCTTCCCTCGTATGACTGGAGGTGGGCAATGGAATTCCACTCGTGCACGATCGGCACCGGATGCACACCGGGGCCAAACTCCTGCTCACAGGCCGACACCCAGCCATAACGCGCGTTGTCCGCCAGAAACTCAGTGAACAACCGCAGATCCGTCTGGTAACCCCGGATCGTCGACGGCGCCAGATGCCGTTCACTGGTCATCCACAACGACCACTCATCAACGTGCGACGCCGTCCACCGCCACGGGTATTCATTGGTGAACTCCAGGAAGTTCCGAACCAATCGCTCCCGCGCGATGATCGTGTCCTCCTTCAAACCCCGCGCCGACTGTT
Source organism: Saccharopolyspora soli (assembly GCF_022678645.1). Classification (GTDB taxonomy): domain Bacteria; phylum Actinomycetota; class Actinomycetes; order Mycobacteriales; family Pseudonocardiaceae; genus Saccharopolyspora; species Saccharopolyspora soli. The sequence goes on from NZ_JALBWV010000070.1 coordinate 15,245, forward strand.
GCGCTCGCCAGCCGCGCAGCATCGACTCGGCCATCGCATCCTCCGGGTGAAGCTGCACCACGCCCGACACCAGTTCCAAGTGCGCCGCGCCCGCAAGATCAACCCTCCGCAACCCGCCCTCCATGCACGCTCGGATAACGGTCCGATCATGCATCAAACGGGATTAAATTGGCAAACTTGCTGGCCAGGCACGTACTTCTTGCGGCGATGCGCTATGCTTGCAGGCGGCGTTTGATCAGGCGACCAGCAGTTTCTCGCCCGTCTGATGCAATTCCCGAGCTTTAGCATAGCCCTCAGTTGTGGCTGCGGCGATATGTTTGAGGTGCAGTTTTGCTGCGAGAACCCCGCCAGGCCGGTGGGCCATCTCCAATGCAACTGTCCGCCTCAGCATGCGCAGTGCTACTGGTTCGTCGGGGATCGGAGCGAGTCCGAGGCGGGCTCCGGCTGGGGAGTTCACCCAGGCGCGGAACCACAGGTAGCGGACTCGGAAGTTGAACCGGGACAGCAGGAGAACACCGTCGCGCGGGTCGTCGTGCAGCTGCTCGAGGAGTTCGATCGCGTGGTGGACCGGTTCGATGACGACCCATTCGTCATCGGTGCCGCCGAGGCCCTGGCCTTTGATGATCTTGCTGGCGATGCGGTATCGCTTCAGGCCGGGGATCGGTTCCTCGACCCGGCGGCAGCCGACCCGCAGTTCCATCAGCTCACTGGCCCGCATTCCGGACGCGCCAGCCAGAACAATGATGGCTGCGGTGCGGACGATGCCGACCAGGGCGACTGCTTCGGATCGGTGCAGTGGCAGTGTCCAGGGCAGCAGGGTCGCGCCGTCGGCGGTCGGGGCTTCGGCGGCGTTGCGGCCGAAGATCTTCTCGACTCCGACAGCGTTGAGGGTGTCGATCAGCGGTTTGCGCAGTTCGGGCATCCATTTCGCCCAGAACTGGGCGTAGCCGGCCTGTCGGGCCAGTGTCCCAGTGGAGACCGGCAGCAGCGGGTCGTTCGCGTCCCAGCCGGCGGTGAGTCTGCGGTTGACGTCGTGTTCTTCGAGCATCGGCAGCGGTGTGCCGGTCGCCTGGTGGTCGGCCAGCAGCATCTTGATGTCGCTGACCATCGCCGAAGAGCTGTGACGAATGCCGGGGGCTCGGGTGGCCCAGACTCGGTCGATCTTGCGGATCTGCTTGTTTAGTTCGACAACGTGCGGGCCGAGGATCTGCACCAGGTGCAGGGCCGCGGCGAGCATCGGCTGCAGCACTTCGGTAGGGACGGCCGATGTCTTGTTTCCTTCACGGCCAGATGGCATTTCGGCGACTGCGGATGCTGTTGCGCCGCCCCAGGGACGCAGGTCTGCTGGAACCCGGTCGGCGGTGAACAGGTCCCGGTAGTCGACCAGATCGACGATCAACTGTGCGGCTGCGCGGCGGACACCGGCGCTCTGCTCGCCGACGACGGCGCCGTCGGGGCCGACCACGTAGCGTCGGAACGCCAGGTATTCCTCGCAGAGCGGGGCCTCGAAGTACGTCCGTTCCGGGTCGGTTCGACGTGGCGCCGGAAGCACGTGGTGCGGGCTGCAGGCCGTTTGCTCGGTCGTCACAACGCCCTCCGCACCGGCTCATTGATGTGGTGGTGCTTGACCAGCACCCCATGCCCAGCAAGCCGGATTCGTTCCGCAACCGCCTCGCTGATCGCCACACTCCGGTGCCGCCCGCCCTGGCACGACAGCCCAATCCGCACCGGCCGGGACGACGGCGCGCTGACGAGCAGCGCCCGCGCCGCGCCGACAAGGTGCTCGACCAAGCCCTGCGCACCCGGCGTGGCCAGGACATGCGCTCGTACGTCCAGTTCCCGGCCGGTCGACTCGCGCATCTCCGGCGAGACATGCGGGTCCCGAATGAAGTCCCGCAGATCGACCACCAGGTCGTAGCAGCCCGGCACGCCGTGCAGGTGCCCAAAAGATTCAACATGGACAGTCACATTCCCCTCCACAGCAAGAGAAATCTCCATTGCCTTCCCGCTCAACGCTGAACCTCGCGGTCTCGAAGATGCAACGCCGAATCAATGTGCGCGACACCCCGGCGAGAACTGTCGGACACCAAGCAGTGGGGATGCGAGCTGCGACAGTGCACGACAGGTTTCTGACCCCGAGGAAAGGTTTGTGTCGCTGCGGTGCCGCGGCTGGTGATGATGTTCGCCGCGTCGTGCTCGCCCATCAGCTCGGCGGCGCAGGCCATCGTGCGCGCTGACACTGCGGGATCGACGCTGGCGTCGACGACATGCGTGCGGGGGATGACCAGCAGGTGGCCGTCGTTCACACCGCCGCGAGGGCGGATGGCGACGACCTCGCGGCGGTGGCGGTCGCCGCAGAGAAACGCGATCCACCGTCGTGCACTCCACCAGGGCGGCCTCCAGCGCCGCACGAACGTAGCTGGAGCTTCCCCTGTCACGATGTCGCAGAACACGCAGTTGTTCATGGTCAGCACTCCGGAGTCCGGTCAACAGGTCTGTGGCGCCTGCCCTCGCAGCCGGGGGCGATGACGCGGGGATGGGCCGTGCCGGTAGCCGAAGGAGATCAGACGGATCGTGCGTCCTGGTGACGTAGAGGCGGATCCGTTTCTGGTCCGGTTCTCGGGGTCGGTGGCCGGGTGAGAGTCGATGGGGTCCACGCTGTGGCTCTTTTCGTTCAGTGATGTGGTTGGTGGGCGGGGGTGATGGTGTAGGTGCCGTACACGTAGGCGTGGTCGGAGATGTCGCGGGGTGGTTGGCGTACGTGGTAGGTGAGCACTGCGGTGGTGGGGAAGCCGGTGGAGCGGAAGATGCGGTCGATGCGGAGGTTGCTGCCGTCGTGGGTGGTGACGGTGGGGGCGTCGGCTTCTTCGCCCATGTCGAGATAGCCGCCGGTACCGCCGGCTTGGTGGCGGAGTTTGTCGAGTTGACGGGTATCGATCTCCCACCGGCCGGTGGCCGTGTTGTAGTAGCCCTTTTGTTCCAATTTGTGGAGTTCGCCGCGTTGTTCGCAGTGGGTCTGCCAGTCGGGCAGATGTTCCTGCTCCCAGCTGGAGGTGGCGTTGAAGTCGCCGAGCAGCAGGGTTTTGTTGTGGGGGCCGCCGAGGGTGAGGAGACGGTTGGCGGCGCGGTTGAAGGCTTCGCGGCCTTCACCGCCGGGCCAGTGCTCGCAGCACACCAGGACGTCGTGACCGTAGATATCGACTTCCGCGAAGCCGGCAAGCCTCCGGCTGCGGCCGAGTTGGATGCTGGGGTCGTACCAGCCCAGCGGCCGGACTTTCGCAGTATTGACCAACAACAGGTGATGGCTGTTGGCGTGACCCGATAGTCCTTGGGAGGCGAACAACGGTTCGTACCAGCCCTGATCGAGATGGCGGGCCAAGACATCGGTGAGGCGGCGCCGCAGCACGTACTGCCCGTCGTCGAGGCAGTGGGTTGCTTCGGGCAGCGCCAGAATGTCCGGCGGGATCGGAGTCTGCTCCAGCAGGAAATCCAGCGCGGCGTCGAGGCGATGGTGGCCGTGGCCGCGTTGCCAGCCGAGATGATCGATGTTGAACGTCCCTACACGCAAGGTCAGTCCTGCCACACCATGTCCCTTTCTGTCTCCCGTGGTCTATTCGTGGTGGTGGGTGTGCGGCACCCGCGCACGGTGTGCGGGGTGGGGTTAGAGGTCGAGGGTGAGGGAGATCCGGCGGTGACTGGAGGGTGGGCGCTGCGGATCGGCGGGGAGGCGGACGCGGTAGTCGGTGACCGCGTCGGTGAGGGCGTCGTTGACCAAGAACCGGTCCAAGGTCATCGGCCCGAACGCTGCGGGGCTGGGGTTGACCGTCGGCGTGTAATCGCCGACGAGTTCGGCAACATCAAGGAATCCTGCGCCGCCGACCCGCCGGCCGGTGGGCTCATGCCACACGCCGAGCAGCCGGTCCAACGGCTCGGTGTCGCACACCGGTCGCGCCGTGCCGTCGGTGTCGATCTCGGGGGGAAACCGGGTTTTGGACATGTGCCGCCACGACGGGGTCTGGTCGAAGTTGGTGACCCTCCAGTGTGGACCGGAAGGGTGTGAGTTGAAGTCCCCGGCGATGAGGCATGGGGTAGCGGGGTTGGCCCAGGGGCGCAGGGTTTCGGCGTCGTGGATGCGCGCGATGTGGGAGCGGACGTCGAAATGCACCGCGATCAGATAGCGGCGCTGCGTGCTGCCGGGCAGGGTGAAGACCAGCAGATTCGACCGAGCGGTGAAGTGGTCGGGCTCATGCCCGGAGTACCAGTGCCGCACGGTCACCGTCTGCGGGTCGACGTACACCACCGGTGCCAGCGGGCCGCGGCCCCCGGTGAGGGTGCCTGGTAGGGGTGTGTAGGCGCGTCCTCCGGCTTCGCGCATCGCCGCGGCAGCTCCGAACGCTCCGGCGCCTCCGTTATGGGAGTAGAACGCGCCCTCGCACAGCACCAGGATGTCTGGCCAGTCGTCGTGCATGGCGTCGACGAGGCCGGAGAAGTCGTAGTCGCCGCGGGCGCCGTCCAGGCCGCCGCGCAAGCCTCCGCAGTCGAGGTTGAATTCAGCCACGCGCAGTTCCATCAGGTGGTGGTCTCCTTTGCAAGACAGGTGTCGGCGGCGGTAGTGAACTGGTCCCAGTCCCAGGCGGTGAGATCCCGCTGGCCGCACCGTCGGTGGTAGCTCAGGCGTCCATGGAGCGGCCGGTCGGGTGGTGTATGGGGGAGGGCGTCGCCGGTGAGAAGTGCGTAGACGCTGGCGGCGTGGCGCAGGGCGAGGTAATCCCCGCACGGATCGCCTCGCCCGTCGTCACCGGTGTTGGCGACATAGAGCGGACGGGGCGCGATCAGGGATAAAAGGTGTTGGTCGATGGGCAGGGCGTGGTCCCGGTCGGCGGAGGACGTGGCGCGGGCGCAGAACCAGTGCGGGCGGACGTGGGCCAGGGTGTGCCGGCGTTCCCCGGCGGTGCGGCGACCCAGCGAGGCTCCTGCGTGCTCTGGGTTGGTGGCGATGCACATCGCGATCCGCGGGTCCTGCGCTGCCGCCCACAGCGTCGGTGTCGCCATCCGGGACTGCCCGACAGTGATGCGACGGGCGTCGAGGGCCGGTACGGATTCCAGGAAGTCCACGACGTGGGAGAGCCCCCATGCCCACGCGCCGATCGCCCCGCAGTCCTCGGCGCGGCGTCCGCCCAGCGGGCGCAGTAGCGGATGCCCCGTACAGGCTTGGCGCTGGAACTCGACCGGGTCGTCGGGGGCGATGTCATCGGCGTAGACGGTGGCGACCGCATACCCGCGGCGCAGCAGGCCCTCGATCGGCCACTGGTGCGCGGCGCTCCCGCGCGCCGCGTCGGTGGCCCGGTGGTTCACTACGCCGGGCCCGGCGGGCACCCACCTGGTTGCCAACGCGATCCCGGGGTCGGGGTGCACCGTGTGGTTTCCCCGATTGTTGAACGCCAGGAAGCACGGCACCGGCTGCGGTGTTGTGTTGGGCAGGTACACCAGCACGCTGATCGGCCGCTGCCCGAGGTGTCCGGAGACCTGCACGCGGGTGGCCGCCGCGCCGAGGGCAGAGTGGTCGAGCGAACAGAGCGTGAACCGCACCGACGGCGGCTCGGCCGGGAGATGCCCGTAGACGTGGTAGCGGACGAGGTCCAGGATTTCCTGGCGCCGCCGCGGCCACCCTGCCCGGTCGACCACGTCGCCCTGCCCGGTGCGCAGCGGGTCGGGCACCGTGCCGGTGGGGATCGACGCGTCGTCCCAGGCATCGGACAGGTCGGGATGGCTGCACGGGTCGTGCGATGCGGCACGCTGGGTCACCGGCCACCTCCTCGGAAACGGTTGTATGTCAGGGGTTGTCGAGCTCTCACCACGGATCGAATGTTCGGCGAGAGCCGGTTAGAGCGGCCAGAGGTCGATGTGGCAGTCCGCCCGGTCGCCGTCGGTGGCGGCGAGGACGGCGGGCCGGGCCATCCGGGGTGGATTCGTGGCGGCGTGAAGTTCGCGTGTGGCGGCACGACGCGGCGAAGGTTCGTGCGTGCGGTGGGACTCACGTGGCAGGGTCGGGTGGTGGGGTCATGGTCGCTCGTTGGTACGGGGTAGGAGGTCGGTGGCGTCGGGGTCGGTGTCTGCCTTGCGGGTGTGGGCCCAGCGGCGTTGCGCCGGGCTGAACTCGTGAGGTGGGTAAGACGGCTGGTTGATGCTCCGGCGGCGTCGACGCCACAGCACCAGCACCACGGTCACGACGGCGCACCCCACCACCCCGGCGAGGCCGGCCAGACCCCAGAGGATCACGGTGACCACGGCCCGGGTTCACCGACCGATGACGGAGGAGCCGAGGACGGCGGCCAGGACCGTGGCGTCGCCAGCCGGGCCCGCGAACAACAGGGAGGCGGCCCGCTCCGGCGAAACCCAGCGGTGGCGGTCGAGTTCGGAGTCCCGGCGCCGCGGCTCGGTGGACGAGTCGCAGTGAACGGGGAACGCGACCACGACGCTCGCCCGCCGGTCGCCATCCGGGGGAAGCACGCGCCACACAGCTCTCGCCGCATCACACCGCACCACGACCCCGAGCTCTTCGGCCACCTCGCGCTCGGCGGCATCCTCCGGTTGGTCTCCGGGGCGGACACCGCCGCCGGGCAGATGCCACGTCGGCTCGTTCTGGTGCCCGTCTTCGGGTGCGTGCACGATGAGCACGTCGCCGTGTTCGTTGGTCGCGACGACCACAGCTCGCAGCGGATGATCCCGTGGTTGGGGTGCACGGGAGCCGCAGATCGCCCAGTTCCGCAGCATCGGCCGCGCGTCTCGCAGCGTCGCAGCGGTGCGGACTTCGTCGGGGAGAGGAGCATTGTAGTGGGGCAGGGGCTGCGGCGACAGCCACACGGCCCGCGCGCCGACCGCGCGGGCTCCGGCGATGTCGATATCCCACCGGTCACCGACCACGGTCATCTTTTTGGTGGCGACCCGGTAGCGCGTGGCGAGCCAGTGAAACACCGCGGGTGAGGGTTTGGCGGCGCCGATTTCGTAGCTGGCGTGCACGCCGTGCAGCCGCGGCCCCATGACCGTCCGGAACCACCGCACCTGCGTGGAGTCGAAGCGTGACACATTGGACAGTGCGACCATCCGCACCCCCAGCCGCGCTAGCGAGTCCACGACCTCCAGGGCGCCGTCACACAATTCCAGTGGTGGGCTTTCGTATTCGGTCAGTATGTGTGGGTCGATCTGCAGTCGTGCCGCCACGGTGTCGCACAGGTGCGGGGTGATTTCCGGTGCCGTGTTGAGCACCGCACGGCATACCTCGACCACCTCCTCCGACGGCAGCGGAGAAGCCTGCACGAGACGCCGAGTGAGGCTGAATCCGCCAGACTCCGGCTGTGCCAGCGTGCCGCCCACGTCGAACACCACCAACATGTCCCACCCGGCGACCCCGGCCATTCGCTGAAATAGACGCACGTATCACTCACTTTCTCGAATCACCTGAAAAGCCAAAAGGAATTGCTTACTGCCTCCGGCCCTCTTCGCTTCCGCGAACGACCTGTTGGGCGTGAACGGTAACGGGTCGCGCGTGCGATGTTCTCCGCCATAAACATCAGGCCCCCTGGGCCGCAGCGAACGCGACCACGAAGCGAGCTCCCGAAGCGAAGCACGGGGTGCGCACCTTCTGGTTATCTTGGCTCGCCGAGATTGGCCGCAGCCTGCCGCGCGAGGTTCTGGGTAGTCGCCTCGTGCTCGGCTTGTGGAAGGTAGTCGTTGCGGAAGCCGCGAGTTCCCCATCCGCGGTATTCGACTGTGATGTGGGCGTTCGCACGGCGGAAATCGACGGTGGCGACCTGGCTACCGGATGCCGGGTCCGGTCTGCCCGGTCGGAAGCCGTGCCGGGACTCATCACCGATCACATCCGACGGCTCGTCTGAAACATCGTCGGCGTGCCTCTTCGTCCGGTACCCGTCCTCCGCGCCGTGGATGTCCGGGTCGCCGTCCTCGCTCACCGACACGAGGACGGTCACGCGGATCAACGCGTTCGCCGGAGGACTTCCCCATCGGGGCGGGTGGAACGACTCCCATTCGCAGGTGCTGGACCGGGTCGTGTCGGTGTCGCCTGTCGTGGCGGTGTTCGGAAACTGGACGGCCTCCGGACCGAGCTGCTCGACGATGCTGTGCTCCCGTAGCAGCGAGCAGGCACCTGGATCGTCGCGGTATCCCTTCGCAGGCGGCGAGCACGACGCGAGGAGCACGGCCATCTCAGCGAACAGCACGCCGAACCGGATGCTGCGCCGACCGACTTCGTGTGCCCTCAGCGTGCTCGGTCGGCCGAGCTCGTGGAGCTGGTCGGTGACGGGACGATCGCGGGGCGCAGTCTGGAACTCGGTGCTGTCCACCGACTTGTCGGTCGGAGGAGCGCCTTCTTCCGTCATCCCGCGCGTGCAGTGGGTGAGCAGTGCAGCGCTGGCCAGCAGCGCGAATACCAAGTACAGCACCACGGTCCTTCCGTGACAGCTGCACCGCCTGGTCCGCGCTTGGGTTCGCGCGAACACGCCGCCGTACGCCTTCGCGCCGGTTGATAGGCAGACGCGCAGCTACCGAGTTTGAGGCCAGTTCAGTACTAGTCAGCAATCAAGGCTGCGGCATCGGCCACCCACTCCAGGAGACCGACGTAGACGGGAGACCCGAACACGACCAGCACGGCCGCCGTTTCCTGTTGTGCGCGTGATGGTGGTGCTGGTGACCGGCGTCGCCAGGTGCGCTTGCCCGGCGCCGTGGGCGAGCAGGACCCGCTGCCGATCGCAGCAGCCGCGAAGCTTGTAGGTGATTCAGTCGGCGACGAACTCCGGATTGTCCATAATCACATCGGCGGGGCCACGCAGCCGCGCGGCGCGCTCGTTGCCCCAGAAGCGCGGCGCTGTGTCGATTTCGTTGTAGCAGTGCCAATGCACCCGCCGTCGCGCCCACTGATCCGATTTGAGCATCGTCACATCGGGTCTGCGCACGTGGGGCCCTCTCCGATCATCGCGCTCGGTTCGGCTGCGCGCGGGTCACGGCCGGGGAGCGCGGCCTCGGGCAGTCCAGCTGGCCGCACGTATTCGACGCGGCGAGTGCCCCGGTACTCGGTGCCGTAATAGTTTCGGCGACAGTGATACGCCGGTAGCAAAGTGGTGGGGTCGATCCAATAGATCATGTTGGCGTGCTCGCCCGAGCCGTCACCCTGACCATACGGGTGGGCGTCGTAATCGAGTCCCGTTTCCTGGAACGCCCAGATGAGATTTTGGAAGGACCATCCGAGATCGTCGCCATAGCTGTCGAATACAACCGGGGTGGCCTTCATCTGAATTTCTATGTAGTGCTGGCCATTTTTCTCGATCTTCGTGGCTTTGTTGGCGGTGAGGAACCCGTCGTAGCGCGTGGTCAACGCCGTGACCATCAGGTCGATCTTCTCGGGTGGTAGGCCGCCGGGGATGATGCCGTCTCCGGCTGTCATCGCCACTCGGTAGGGGAAGCATTTTGGGTATCCCGGTTCGGGTGGGTCCCATGCGTCGTTGAGGGGTGACCATCGGTGGTGGGTGCCTGCCGCGTCGCAGATTTCCGAGATCTCCGTTCCGTATTTCTCTCCGCCGTGGCTTGTGTCCGTGGAGACCCTGGTCTTCGTCGTGTAGTCGATGGTCGTGTCCGTGACATGAACGAAGTCTTGCGCATCGATGTCCGGAAGGTCCAGTGTTGTCCGACTGCGCACAATAGGTTGTTGCGCTTGTCGTCTAAACATTTCCCAGAACAAGGCGTTCGGGTCGGTATGATGATCGAGTACTGGTTTTTCTCCTGTTTTTTCTTTCGCGATGACTGTCGAGATCTCCAGGACCTGGAGCGGTGTGCACCCAGTCGTGGTGATCATCAGGGCGCCGCTTAGTGCGGCGGCAAGAAATGTACGCACAGGGCCTCCGTACTCGGGGCACCACCAACCAACACGCGTGGGCGAGACGGGGTGGCGCGATCTGTGTTGGGATGAGACGCGCTGGTGAGCGAGCCGCCAAAGCGAAACTGGTTTCCGCAACGAGCCGACCTGGCTCGCGAACAAAGCCAGGGTCCGCTGGTGTTCAGCCACAGCTCCAGCATCTTGAGCCCCTGGCTTGGCGCACGACCACGGCCGCAGCGTCCGCCGACGTGAATTGATCGCGTTCGCAACGCGGGCCCGGTCATTAGCGACCGCCACGACGAAGAGCGGGAACAACTCCTCGGTGAGCCGTGGTTTGAGCAACGGCACCAGTTTCGGCGATGTCGGTTCGGTCGATACGGCAAGAATCACCGACGGAGTTGCGGAACCATGTTAGGAGCTCCTCGCGGTGGCGCATGGCCTCGAAGGGTTTCGATCTCGGAAGGATTCAACGTCTCCTCGCGGGGGATCCTGGCTGGGAGATCAGTGTGGGACCTCCGCGGGTCCCACACTGATCCGTGTAACGGGCGGCCTAACGCCGTCTGGGCCTGCAGCGCAGCGCCGGACCACCGACGTTAGGCGTTATCTCCTGGGGCGGGGTGGGGTTGCTCTCCGAGGCACAACGACGCAGGCGGAGTGTCCTCGGCGTGGCCCGCGAGGAATTCCGCGAACATCGCGGTCAAGGGCACGTTGACTCCGGATTCCGCTTCAAGCCACCGGAATCGCCCGCTTGCGTTGATTTCCAGGAACACCCAGTGCCCGTCCGGCGTGATGACAAAATCGAGCGCTCCGTACACCAGGCCAAGGGACCGCATCAGCGCCCGGATGCCGTCAACAACATCAGGTGGGGCGTCGATGAGCCGGTAGCTCAGCGCTGGGTAGTCGGAGCGCCAGTCGATGTAGGCCGAGTCGCTGCCCGCGGAGATCTCCACGCTGGTCACGTGGTCACCGATGACGATGACACGAGCCTCCGCTGCTTTCCGAACCCAGCGCTGCACCTGGTGCGCGGTGACCGCGATTCCACGCAGATCGTCGAGGTCGTCGTCGTCGATCACACGCGTCCAGTTCACATGGCGAACCCCGTCTTCGACGATCGTGTTCCCGCTCATCAGTTTCCTGATGGTGCGCCCTTGCGCGGCGAAGGACTCGACCGCCTCGGGCTCGTTCGTGATGAGAGTGTCCGGGACGGTCAGCCCGCACTGCCACGCCCGGACCTGCTGCAACGGCTTGTACGCGGAATCCGCGATGCGGCTTGGGTGGTTGACCCACCGTGCCGTCAGCGACGCGAGCACGCCCCCAACACCAATCTTGGCCTCGTCGAACGAATGCTTCCGCCGAGCAGGCGACAGCCCACACGGTATTTGGTATGCCTCGGGCGACCAGTACCAGATCGTGTCGATGTCTTCGAACGCGACGATGCGGGCCGGTGTACGCAGATGCCCTGACCACTGGCCTCCGTCTAAGGTGGCCGACAAGGTCAGCTTGTCGGGGAACCAGGCGGGGTTGATCCGGCAGACCGGCGCCTGTCGTTCGTTGAGCGCTTCGATCACGGCGTCGGCCGTGTCGTCGCGGTTCCGCGCGAGTACCAGGATCATGAGGCGACGGGATCCCAATTGCGCAGGACGTCTTCCGGATATTGTCCGGTTTCGGTGCCGCGGGACTTCGGCCGTGCCGGCTCACCCGTGCTGTCCACCATGACCTGCAGTTCGTGGTCGTATCGCACGCGGGGATCGTCGTGCTCGTCGCCTCCGATGACGGGACGCATGCCCCGCAAGCCCCACGGCTGCAACTCACCCGTGGCGGCCGAGTTTGCGTCGGCGCTGAGGTGCGGTTCGGCGAGGGGGAACCGGGCGCTCGGCGACACCATCGCGTCAATCGTGGTCATGTCCTGCCTCATTTCTCGAAACGGACGTGCGGAAACTCTTGGAGATCGGTCGTCGCGGGGGTGCGCGCGACCTGACTCGGCAATCCAAGGCTGCCCACGCAGGCGCTTTGGGTCGGGCCGCAGTGGCGCGGTTGTTGCGGCACCCCGACTTCGACCCGGCCTTGGGTTGACGAACACCAAAGCCAGGCCGAGTTCATGGCGCGAGAACCGATGCGCGATCGCCTGACGCGGCACCCATCGCACACCGTCGGCCATGCGCGAGCCGCCGCAACCGGCGGATTACGGGGTTCTCACTGCCGGTGTCCACTCGCTGGACGGCGGCGCGGGCGAGCTCGACCAGGTGTCGGTCGGGCACGGTCTCGTCAGCGACTCTGCCCAGCAGTGTGCGGAAAGCCTTCTGGGCAGCAGAGTCACCGGCAGCCACCGACGCGAGCACGTCCTGCACGCAGCTCCGGCACAGCGCGGTGATGCCGTCTGCATCGATGACAGCAGTGGTGCCGGGACAGGCGCGACGGCCGCATCCGCGTCCGATAACCAGTGTCGTCGGCCCCCTCCGGCCGTCTTTACCGGGCATGGTGACAGGCACATCTCCGACCAGCTTCGGAAAGTGCTGGAGCTGGTCGTCCGCACCCGCGCACAACGTGTCCACCTGGACGCCAGCCGCAGCGCGCATAGGGGCGCAAGCTCGTTTCTCCGAGATAGACGGCTCGCAGTCATCGGCTCGACCAGTGATACGGCTACCTGTGAGAAGGGAAATCGTCGAACTCGGCGACATGCCGTGAACACTGCCGCTCTGGCTCGACTAATCCAATTCCCGCTGTCATATGACAATGGGAATTGCGCACAGGTCGATGGGCGTGATAGGGGCGAATCGCGTACCGCTACGCTACAAACTCCTTCCCCTTCCCTTGGTAATGCGGTCGTGAGGAAAATCGTGGCCCGGACCCCGCAGCAGTGCACCCAGTGCAACGTTGAGTTGCGCACTGGCACTACCGACCTGTTGTGCACTCGCTGTCTGCGGAGCAAGCCTGTTGTGCCGGTCGCCTTCTACGACACCCCGGACATCCAGGCTGCTCTCGGGCGTTACGACTTCGGCCCCGTGTTCCTTGCGGTCCGCGAAGCCGCGCGGCTGTCCCAACACCAGCTCGCCGAGCTCACCGGCTTGGCACAGTCGACGGTGTCCAAGATTGAATCGGGCGCCAGGGGCGCCCGAGACATCGAGCATGTTGTACGAATCGCCAACACGCTGCGGATTCCGGCCCATCTGTTGGGTTTCGGAGCCGACCCTGGCAGCCTGAAAGACGGGGCCGGGGAGGTGAGCTGGATGCAACGTCGGGACTTCCTCACCGTCGCCCTCGGCATCACGATGGGCTCCGCAGAGATCGCCCGACTCAGCGAGATCCTGCCCACGCCAGCTGACCCCTCTCGACGTCGCCGGATCGGCGTGGCCGATGCACAGGCCATCGAGCATATGACCGAGCAGCTCCGCTCCACCATCTACGAGACAGGCGGCGGGCTGATGCACCTAACCGCGCTTTCGTATCTGCACGCAGTCCAAGACTGTGACGACGCGGAATGCACCGACCAGGTGCGGCAACGAGTCGATCTGGCAACTGCAGATTTGGCGTGGATTGCGGGATGGGCAGCATGGGACGCAGAGCAGCACGACCAAGCCAAAGAACTGTGGGGCGTCGCCCTCACCCGCGCGCGGCGAGCCGAAGCGCACCCGCGTAGCACCGACCTGATGATCGGGGTATTGCTGGACAGCGCTTACCAGGCCCTGGCCGCGGCCCAGCGCTCGGTAAACGCGAAGGACCGCCAGCGCCAAGCCGTGGCAGCGTCGCGCTTAGTAGACCTCGGTTCCCACGTCGCAGCCACCAATCAGCACGCGGCCAGCGCGAGCGCACAAGCAGACCTGCACGCAAGCCGAGCCTGGTGCTACGGCCTGCTCGGTGAGTCCGGCAAGTGCCAGGACTCCCTGAGCCAGGAGGCCGCCGCATTTGCCACCATCGAGCCGAACACGGTGCCACCCTGGGCTCGCCACGTCACTGAGGCCGAGATCGCCTCGCATGGTGCGCACGCGTTCGCTCTGCTGGCACGCACCCAGCCCAGTGCCGCGCCACGGGCGATCGAACATCTGGATGCCGTTGTGAACAGCGACGACTTGACCTACCGGCGAACCCGCGCGTTCCATCTACCTGACCTATCGGCGAATTACCTCCGCGTAGGCGAGATCGAGACCGGCATCCGTGTCGGCCAGGAAGCGCTCTCAGCGGTCGACGAGCTGTCATCTCGACACGCACGCGCTCGGTTGCAGATCGTCGCGGACGCGGCCAAGCCATTCATCGAAACTTCGGAAGAGCTCGCGGCTCTGTGCGCGAAGGTTGACGCCGCGGTGCACGAGTGGATGTAAATGGAGCAGTAGCCGATCAGCATCAGCGGCCAGTGCGGCAAGGAGCAGGCGATCTCTGCTGATCAGATCAGCGCTGAACAGGCTCGGCCGCATGCACGCTCGGAGAGCAGCTGGTGAACGTCGGCTGCGCAGCCCCAGGAGAGGGTGACTCCGGCTCCGCCGTGTCCGTAGTTGTGCACCAGCGGTGTGCCGTTGTCGATGTGGTCGCGTTCGACGCGGACGCGAGAGCGGGTGGGCCTGGCGCCGATGCGGTGTTCGATGACTCGTGTCCGGGTAAGCCGTGGTTCCACTGCCGTGCAGCGCGCCAGGATGGCCTGCGCGGTGGCGGGGTCTTCGGTGAGGTCGCCGCTGCCGTCGATGGCGGTGCCGCCGAGGACGAGGGTGTCGCCGTGCGGGTAGAGGCACAGTAGGTCGGGTGATGGTCCGGTGTCTTCGCCGAAATGCTCGGTCAGGCCGGGGTTTTCTACGACGACGTGTTGGCCGCGAATGGGGTACAGGGCGGGGTCTGGCACGAGGTCGCGGGCGCCGAGACCAGTGCAGTTGATGATCGCCGCGGCCGGGCCGGCGTCGTCGAAGGTCCTCAGCCTGCGTTGCCCGATGGTCCCTCCCGCTTCCTCCAGGCGGGATTGGAGGTAGGCGAGGTAGACGGGCATGTCGATCAGCGGGACGGTGACCCGGTAACCGGAGACGAACCCCGGCGGGAGTTCGGAGACCTCGCAGGGGCGGAAGTCGGGCAGGGTCGTGGCCCAGTCCGGGGGCGCTTCGGCGTGCCGGGATGCATCGATGCCGCTGCAGAGACGAACGCCGGTGCCTGCAACGATGGCGAGTTCACGGAAGACCTGCAGGGAATGCTGGCTCCACTGGTCGACCTTGTCTTTAGGCTCCACCAGATACGGGCCCCACAGGGCGCCCGCGGCCAGTGAGGTGACGCCGGGGACTTCGTCCGCGATCACGTGCACGTGGGCACCGGCCTCGGCCAGCACCGTAGCGGTGGTGAGTCCGGAGACGCCCGCTCCGACGACGACGAGGCGGTCGCTGCTCGACATGGGGCGACCCTAACCGGGTGCGGCCATGGTGGGGATCTGTCGGGCGAGGGAATCTTCGAGTTCGGGGAGGAATTCGCGGACGTGCTTATTGCGCCTGCGGCGGCGCAGATCCACGGCCAACTGGCGCAACACGGCCAGGCTCCGTGGTGAGCGCACGGTGTCGAGCCGGCCGGTGGTGAGGCGGCCGATTTCGCAGGCCCGCTCATGGTGGCCGCGAGAGGCATACGCGAGCGCGAGCCACGCTCCTTCATACAGGGCTCGACGCTGGCTCGGGTGCCCGGTGGGCACCCCATACGCGCCGGTTTCCAACAGCGACGCCCCTTCAGCGAGGCGACGCTTGGCGGCAGTGTCCTTGGCGCCTTGCTGTTGACGTGCCAGCTCGATGAGAGCGTATCCAGCTTGGCAGTCCAAGTGACTCGACGTGAGGAAGTACATCCACCGAGGATCATCGTGCTGCGGGCCTTGCTCGACCACTTCGCGGGCGTCATACCGCGCGCGGTCGAACTCTCTGGTCCTTCCTGCTGCCGCGTATGCGTAGCCCAACCTGGACAGCACCGCCGCACGCACCGCCGCGGTCGCCGTACGGCTGACATCCTGAGCAGTCTCACCCAGCACGACCGCGTCGCTGGCATGTCCACGGCTGGCCGCCTGGAAGGCCAAGTCGGCGAGGATGTGCGCGCACAGCGGCCGATCATTGACCTGATGCGCAGCGCGCAGTGCGGTTCCCCAATACCGTTGCGCCAATCCGTGGTCGGAGGTGTCGAACGCCATCCACCCCACCAACTGGCCGATCTCCGCCAGGGCTTGAATCAGGCGCGTCCTGGCGCGCTCGGAATGCCCGCCCTCGTGAAGGAGAAGCGCGACAGCGCGGAACTGGGCACCGACATAGGGCAGATGCCGTGCACCACCCTGCGCGTCATCTAGCCGTTGCAGCAGCGGCACCTGACAGTCGATCTGATCCACGAGCGGATCATCGCTGGAGACTGCGGCCAACCGCGGTGCGAAAGCACCGTGCCCCGCTACTTCGAGGTACTGCGATACCAGAGAAACAAGGCCAGCACCCGAGAGTGCAAGAAATCGTCGGCGATCAACAAGACCGCCCAACACCCAGCCCTTCGCGATGCGCGTCAGATCTTGGGGCGTCCACGGCCCGGTCAGCCCGTCATCAGCAGGAACCAACGTTGGCGAGTCGGTTGCCTTCCCCTGCCACAGCTCATCCACCGAGATCGTCCGGCCCAATGCCTCCGACAAGACGTAGGCCGTCATCGTCGGCAGCGGCGATCGACGCGGGAGGACACCCGCGTCGCGCCACTGAAACGGGGCTGATTCGGCCACGGTCCCCGCGCCGAAGACCTGGTTCAGTTTCCGCGCCAACTTCTTCGGGCTCCACCCCAACTCGTCCAGGCACCGAGCCAGCACCAGATTCGGCTGTCCCGATCGGCCAGACATCGCACATTCCCCTCACTGTGGTCCGCTGTCCCAAACGCCACATGG
Source organism: Saccharopolyspora soli (assembly GCF_022678645.1). Lineage (GTDB taxonomy): Bacteria > Actinomycetota > Actinomycetes > Mycobacteriales > Pseudonocardiaceae > Saccharopolyspora > Saccharopolyspora soli. The sequence goes on from NZ_JALBWV010000070.1 coordinate 31,987, forward strand.
TGCACCCACCGCACGGTCAACAGCGGAACACCCCCGCAACGAAGATGACCGAGATGACCGCTTGATCATCTACCGCGAGTGCGGCACATCCGGTTGGCTGAGGATCCAGGGACACATCGGTCACGCGCGAGAAGAGCCGGTACCGCCGCCTTCCAGCGTGTAGCTCGCGCTGCGAATGCTTGGTGGCTCGACTGCGCGACCGCCCCGGAAAAGACCTCGGCCGAACAGGGTGGTCGAGGATTCAATGATACGCAATGAGGAGGAAGACGCAGATGCGTCACGTTTTTGCGGTGGTCATCGCTGCCGCTGCGCTGCTGGGTATCGCAGGCCCGGCGTCCGCGGACTCGCCCGCCGACACCACCCCGCAGCCGGGGGTCGTCACCCCGTCCGACATGCCGTCGTGGATCTGATCACTACGGCGTGATTTGGGGGGCGGTAGGTCCGGTGCCGTGAGCCGGCGGTGTCTGGACAGGCGATGCCCGGAATGTGTTCGGCACAGCTGTGCGCGCTGCAGCTGTGCCGAATTCCCTAAGTAGTGGGGGATGTGTAGTACCGGTTCCTGCTGGAACCGGCACTACATCATCTGGATTTGAAACGACGCTTCAGGGTAGGAGTTCACGTGTCAGCATCCCATGATGAGCACCCCGGGTCTCTGGGGGTGCTCATGGATATTCCCAGTGTGGCGCGGATGTACGACTACCTACTCGGCGGTAAGGACTGGTACGAGGTCGATCGCCAGGCTGTGCTCGCGTTGAGGCTCGTCACGCCCGACATCGATGATGTCGCGCTTCGGAACAGGATGTGGTTGCAGCGAGCGGTGTACTTCGCAGCTGCGGAGTTGGGGATTCGGCAGTTCCTGGATCTTGGCACCGGGTTGCCGACCCAGCGCAACGTTCACCAGGTGGCTCAGGAAATCCACCCGGATGCTCGCGTGGTCTACGTCGACAACGATCCCATTGTTCTGGCGCACGGCCGGGCGCTGCTGGCGGAGAACAATCGGACGATCATGGTGGCCGGCGACATGGCCCAGCCGGACACCGTCCTTTTGGCTCCGGAGGTTCTGGATCTCATCGACTTCGGCGAGCCGGTCGCCGCGATCTACGCATCCGTGTTGCACTGCCTGCCCGATGAGGCGCATCCCTACGAGGTGGTGAAGCACGTTCGCGATGCTCTCCCCTCGGGCAGCTGCCTGGCCCTGTCGCACCTGGAAAGTGAGGATCAGGCTGCCGCGGAAGCTTTGACAACCAGCATGCGCACGAGCACTGGCTACTGGGGACGGGTGCGGACGCGCGGCGAGATCGGCGGGTTCTTCGATGGTTTCAACATCGTCGAGCCTGGTCTGGGCGACATCGCCGAGTGGCGGCTGGATCTCCCGGCAGTCGAGCTAGATCCGGCCCCGGACTACGTGCGCCCGGACGCCGCCAGCCCGGTCATTGAGTTCGGGGGCGCGGGCATCAAGCCATGATTCGCAATCGGCTCGGCAGCGCCGGTCACGTTTTTCCACCGGGGTATGGGTTTCTGGGGACGGGCGGTGTGTCGAGAAAATCGGGTGATCACGGTCTGAGCGGGTGGGAGTCGTCCGTGGTGGTGTGGCTGTTCGCGGTCGTCGCGGTGCTCGCTGTGGTGGTGTGGCTGGTTCGGCGACGTCGGATTCGGCGGCTGCGGGCGGCGATTGTGGCACGGGAGGAGGAGTTGCGGTGGCTGGTGTCGGATCGGCTGCCTGCGGCGGTACAAGCGGCGCAGGGTGCTGCGGTGGTGGTGCCGGGGCTGGCGCATCGAGAGCTTGATGGCACGGAATTCGCCGAGCTGCTGGACGTGATGCTTCAGCGGCTGGGAGCGGCTGATGAGCAGGCGCGGCAGCGTGCGAGCGTGGCGGCGAGCGCGACGGTGCGCGGGGTGACCAGCGAGATCCTCAGCACGCTCAAGCGCGTCGAGCTGCTGTTGCACGACGTAGAGCACCAGCGCCCCAATCCCGAGGTTTTGAAAGGTGTGTGGGCGGCCGGGCAGAAGGTTGCCAAGGCGCGTCACGGAGTTCAGGCGCTGCAGGTGGTGTGCGGGGGATGGCCGGGGCAGCAGCGGCGGGCGGCCCGACTGTCGGATGTGGTGCGTGGCGCGGCAAGCCGTCTGGAGGACGGGGACCGTGTGGTGATGCACCAGCGGGTCAACGAGTTGGTGTCCGGTCGTCTTGTCGAGCCCTTGGCGATGGTGTTCGTCGAGTTGCTGCGCAATGCGCTGGACTGCTCGCCGTCCGCAAGCCCGGTCGAGGTCTACTTCCAGTCGGTGCATCACGGCTGGCAGATCCTGGTCGATGATAAAGGGCCGGGGTTGCATGAGGACCAGCGCCGCCGCGCGGAGCGGGTCCTCTCTGGCGCGCGACCAGTGGATCTCATGACGGTCGGAGACCCGCCGCGATTGGGGTTTGCCGTCATCGCGGCACTCCTGCACAGAGCTGAGTCCGGGGTCCATGTGGAGGTCGGCCTGACGTCATCGGCCAAGGGCATGCGCGCCTCCATTGTGGTCCCGCACTCAGCCTTCACCACCGCCCCGACCCCGCAACCGGCCTCGCCTCCCGCCTCCGCCCCGGTGGAGCGGACACCGGCACCACCCGCTGGGGAGATCACGCCGACCACGACGCAGCACGGGTTGCCCCGGCGCAGTCGGCGGGACCCGACCGCGCCGTCGGTACCGCCGAAGGTACCCGCGGCGCCTGCTGCCGAACAGCAGCGGAACGCCGCAGCGCTGGGGGCCTTTCAACGCGGCATCCAAGCCGCGACCGTGAACACCGATGAAGGAGCGCGATGACCACCCCGATGTCGGACAACAATCTGGGTTGGATGCTGGACCAGTTCCTGCTGGGCGTGCCGGGTACTCGCCACAGCGGTGTTCCTGGTGTGCAGCGCGCGGTGTTGTTCAGTACCGATGGGATGCTCATGGCATGGACGAGCAACCTTGATCGCGATACCGCGGACCCTGTCGCGGGAGCCTTGTCCGGGTTGCAGTCGCTGGCCAGCTCCGAGACGTTGGCGACGTTCTGCGGTGGCAAGACCATCCCGTGGGCGCACAACGTGAACGTGTACGGGGACGCGGATGCGTTTCTGGTACTTGCAGCGGCCAGCGCGCGTTCCTGCCTCGGGGTGGCCACCGGTCGAAGCGTGGACCTGGAAGAGGTGACTGCGGCGATCGGGACGCTCACGAAAAAGTTGGGTGAGCATCTCGCCATCCCGCAGCGCGGTTTCACCTGGCTAGGCAGTCACGTCCACCTGGACGGCCAGATCGAACCAGGTAGCGGGCAAGGGGAACCGGGAGGCGCGGCGCCGTCGGTGCTGCCCCAGCGGGGGAGAACGACGTGACTCCGGCCCCGCGCGAGGGGCCGCTGGTCGGCTCGTGGGCGGTCACCGACGGACACACGTCCCTTCGCGCTGATCTGGATCCGAGCACGTTGGTGACCGCGGCAACCAGCTCCGTCCACGATCTCCGGGATGAGCGCCGCCGCGTCGCCGAACACTGTCAGGGCGGTGTGCTCGGGATCGCCGACATCGCCGGGGCGGTGGGCCTGTCGGTGTTGGTGACCCTGGTGCTGGTCTCCCAATTGCTGGACAGCGGGCATCTCCGCGTTCAGGTCCCGGCCGAAGCGCCGTCGATGGCAGTGCTGGAGGAGGTGCTACGTGGACTTCGCCGCCTCGAACTCGCGTCGTGATCCCCTCTACCTCACCCCGACGGTGAAACGCTCGGCGAAGCTCATGGTGGTGGGGCACTTCGGCGTCGGCAAAACGACGTTCGTCGGAACCCTGTCGGAGATTCCGCCGGTGTCCACGGAAGAGGTGATGACCCAGGCCAGCACGGGTGTGGACGATCTGACCGCGACGCCGGAGAAGGTCACCACGACGGTGGCGTTGGACTTCGGCCGCCGCACCATCACCGAGCAACTTGTGTTGTACCTGTTCGGTACGCCCGGACAGCACCGGTTCCTGCCTCTCTGGGAGGACTGGGTGCGCGGAGCGTTGGGGGCGCTGGTATTGGTCGACACCCGCAGCCTGGCGGCCTCCTTCGAAATCATCGGGCTCGTTGAAGAGCGCGGCCTGCCGTATGCGGTCGCAGTCAACCCGTTCCCTGATTCGCCGGGCTATTCGGACGAGATGTTGCGGGAGTCGTTGGATCTGCTGCCGTCGACGCCACTGCTGCACTGCGACGTCCGCGATATCCACTCCGCGGGCACCGCGGCCGCGGCTGTGGTCGAGCACGCCCTCGCTACCCTCCCTGCTACCCGGGAGCCCGTGTCATGAGACCGACCCCGCCGCCGAATTGCCCCGCCCACGCCGGTACCGGCGGGAGTGCGCTGTTCGGGCCGGAGTTCGCCGCAGACCCGAACGCGGTCTACGACCGGCTGCGACGCGAGTTCGGCACGGTCGCGCCTGTGGAGCTTGAGGAGGGCGTGTCGGCCATGTTGGTGCTGGATCACCGCGTCGCCCTGGAGGTGCTCACCAATCCCGGGATGTGGCGGAAGGACTCCCGCTCCTGGGAGGCGGGAGCGCGTTCGGTGCCGGTGATGATGCAGTGGCGGCCGAACTGTCTGTACGCGGACGGCGCCGAGCACGCCCGGCTGCGGGCCGCTGTCACCGACAGTCTGGACCGGGTCGACACCGTGGCGCTGCGCGGCTCGGTGGAGCGGCACGCCCGCGCGTTGATCCATCGGTTCGGCCCGTCGGGGCAGGCTGACCTGGTCGTCCAATACGCCGCTCGGCTGCCGCTGCTGGCGATCACGGATCTGGTCGGCTGCCCAGCCGATTTCGGCACCCGGGTGGTCGAGCATGTCCGGGCCGTGTTCGACGGCCGTGATCAGGGCTACCACAACGAGCAGCTGTCGCGGTGCCTGGCGGAGTTGATCGCGTTCAAACGTCGCAAACGCGGGCCGGACGTGGCGTCGTGGCTGATCGACCACCCCGCCCAGCTCAACGACGAGGAGCTGCTGCACCAGCTCGTCGTCACCATGGGCGCAGGCGTCGAGCCCACTGCCGCGTGGATTTGTTCGACGCTTGCACTGCTACTCACCGACGACCGGTTCGGTGGCGACCTCACCGGCGGCGGACTGTCCATTCAGGACGCGTTGCATCAGGTGCTTGTTAATGCCCCGCCGATCGCTAACTACGCCGTCCACTACCCGCAGCAGGATGTCGTTCTGGGTGGCTGGCGGCTGGCCGCGCAGCAGCCGGTGGTGATCTCCTTCGCCGCCGTCCACCGGCAGCTCATCGAGGGCGGCGCTGCGGCACGTGGTCGCCGCGCGCACCTCGCGTTTTCCGCGGGCCCGCACCTCTGCCCCGCCCAGTCGCACGCCGAGCTCATCGCGACGGTCGCGATCGAGACCGTCCTAGACCGGCTGCCCGAAATCGAGCTCGCCGTCCCCGCCGGGGAGTTGCGGTGGCGGCCCGGCGCGTTCCACCGAGCTTTGGATTCCCTGCCAGTCCGCTTCACCCCGATCACCGTGCCCGCTGAGACAGGAGGAGACCGCCCATGGCCTGCCCCTATCGCCTCGATCCCACCGGTGCCGACATCCACGGCGAAGCACGGCGGCTCCGCGCTCGCGAGAGCACTGCGACGCTGGTTCTCCTTCCTGGCGGGGTGACTGCCTGGGCCATCCACTCCCAGCCCGTGTTGCGGCGCCTGCTGACCGACCCGCGCATCAGCAAGGATCCCCAGGATTGGTCGGTGTTTGCGCGGGGCGGCATCACTGACGAGCACCCACTGTGGAGGTGGGTCGGAGTGCGGAACATGTTCACCGCGAGCGGCGGCGAGCACCGGCGCCTGCACAGCCTGATCGGCAGCGCGTTCACCCCGAGCCGCATCGAGGACGTGCAACCGATCATCGAGCAGATCACTGCCGGATTGCTTGACGAGCTTGCCGCCATCCCGCGCGGTGACGTTGTCGATCTGCGGGCGCGGTTGGCGGAGCCGCTGCCGGTCGCGGTCATCGGCCACCTCTTCGGCGTCCCCGATGAGCTGCGGCCTGGACTGCGGCGCACGGTTCATACCCTCTTCGGCACCACCACGACGCACGCCGAACGCCTCGCCGCAGGCGAGGAGCTCTACGGACTACTCAGGCAACTGGTCGATCTGCACCGCCGCACGCCCTCCGATGATCTGACCAGCGCTCTCATCGCGGGCCGCGACGAGTACACCGGCTCGAAGTTCAGCGACGAGGAGCTCCTCGACACCCTGTTTCTGTTGCTCGGGGCCGGGCACGAGACGACCGTGAACCTGCTCGATCACGCCATCACGGCGCTGCTGACCCACCCCGACCAGCTCTTTCTGGTACGAACGGGGAAGACGTCGTGGGAGCACGTGGTCGAGGAAACGTTGCGGTGGCAGGCACCGGTTCCGTATCTGCCGCTGCGGTACGCGAGGGAGGACATCCCCCTCGGCGACGTCACCATCCACCGCGACGAGACCATCCTTGCCGCCTACGCCGCGGCCGGGCGCGACCCCGCCGTGCACGACGAGCCCGACCGGTTCGACCTCACGCGCCAGAACCGGTCGGAGCACCTCGCGTTCGGGCACGGCCCGCACTACTGCCCCGGCGCACCCCTGGCCCGCCTCGAAGCCCGCATCGCGCTCCCCGCCCTGTTCCGCCGATTCCCCAGCCTGACCCTCACCACTGGAGAGTTGGGACACCTGGAATCCCTTTTTTCCAACGGACACCGACACATCCCCGCCGCCCGTTACCCCGACCTGGACTGAGAATCGTGCCTCCGCCGAGTCCGACGCCCCTACCCGGTCAACATCGCCACCACGTGACCTGGCATCGAGTCGACGACGACGTCGCCGATCGAGCGCACCTCCACGACTTCGGAAACGACTGCTGCGATTCACGACTGACCTCGCGGAGTGCCGCACATGATCAACGCCTTGCCAGGAAGCCTCGGATACCAGCGCAGCAGTCGAACGCCCGCAGATGAGAAACCGGCGCCGCGCCGACGAGTGCGCTACTCCTGCCCCAGGGACACGAGTTCGAGGTGCCCTTCGCCGACGATGCCGAGATCCCACTCACCTGGGAATGCCGCCGCGACGGCGGCGACTCGACGCTGCTCGACGACGCCATCGTGCCAGCAGAACCGAAGAAGGCGAAGCCGCCACGCACCCACTGGGACATGCTTCTGGAGCGGCGCACCATTCCAGAGTTGGAGGATCTGCTCACCGAGCGACTGCAATGGCTGCAAGAGCAACGGGACTGCGCAGCCGCTGCCTGAGCATTCGGCTTGTGCGACCGGAACGCCTATGTCAGACAACTCCGCTACTGGCCCCACGCCGCCAGTAGCGGAGAGGACGACCTCGCCCAAAACGGGTGAGTAGCCGAGAAAGTAAAGAGAAATGAGGAAATGCGCGATGCGTGATTCCGCGGTCGGCTTCGCAGCCGTCGCTGTTCTGCTGGCCCTGACGGGTGTGGCTGCCTGGGCTGCCACTGCGGCAAGCCCTGCGGTGGCCGAAAGTCCGGTTGAGGTCACCGACGACCCCTGCCGTTAGAGCTAGGTCATGAGCGATCGTGGCCAGGCGCAGGACTACGTCCGCCACGGGGCGTGACCTCGGGTACTGAGGGTGGTCCAGAGGCGTGAGCTCTGGACCACCCCACCCCACCCCACCCCGACCGATGTACGGGAATTTCCGCCTGTGATCCAACCACGAGTTTTCGAAGTGAGAGACGTGACGACAAACGTGACGACAACTGACCAGCTCGTCGACCAGTTGGCCGACGACCGGCTGGAGATCGTGTTCGACGCCATGCCAACAGTCGCGACGATTACGGGCGTGCCTGGCCGCGATGACAGGATCGATGATGTCAGCGAAGAGGCCGCGCCGCGCTTCCCCCGGTTGCGGATCTGGTATCGGCCGAACCGACACAGCGGCCTGTGGGTGGTGTGGCGGGGTCTCCAGGTCGCGCCCAGAGTTCCTGGTGGCGGTCGCGCGAATGGCGGTTTACGCCCGGTCAACGTCCCCGCCGCCAAACCTTCGAACAACGCCTCACCGAGGGCCTCGATCTCACCGCATCCCACGACACGCTGCTCGCCCACGGCACACTGCCACTGTCCGCATTGGACAATCTGGTAGCCGAGTGGGAGCCGACGACGTGAACGGCCCAAGGTCAAGGACACGACCCGAGGCGACGCAGCCGGGCGAAACGCAGCTGCGCGACCAACTGGCGAACTACACCGCGCGCACTGGAATACCACCAGCGGCTGACATCACCGGTACGGCGGCACCCGCCAGCCTGCTCAACGCGTTGACCCCGCCCGCCGCGGTGACTGAATTCCCCGCCCGTGGCGGGCATTTCCTCTATGCCTACGCACAGGCGGGCTTCCAGGTCATTCTGGTAGACGAGGACCCCGAGCTCCTCCGGATCGCTGTCGCTCGGGCCCGGCAAGCCGGAATCAGCGCCGCGCGACTGGACGCGGTCCGCGTGGCCGCGCCCGCTGTGCCTGACCTCCGTGCGGCGGATCTCGTGGTCGTCCCCAGTGGCGAACTGAACCGGATGGCCGCAGCACGCCCGGTGTATGAGGTGCTGCGGGCACTGCGCCACGCGATGTCTCCCGGTGCCCGCTTGATCGCTCAGGTGCTCTGCCATGGGAATCCCGGTCCGTGGCACGACCCGACTCGATCCCCGATGGCCTGGTGCCAGGACCACGCCTTTACCGATCTCAGCGGTGAGCGCGTGGTCCGCTGGCGGCGGTACGACCAGCGCGGCGACCTCGTGTGGGTGGACTACCGATACACCAGCGCCGGCGGGCGAAAGAGCGAGACGTATCCGATGGCGCACCTGAAGCTGCGACTGTTTACCGATCTCCTCCGCGCCGAAACGCGCCTGGCGGGTTTCACCGATGTCACCTTGGCCGCGGGGCACGGGACCTACAGCGAACTGGCGGCCACGGTTCCCGCAAATCGATCGCAGGACCCCGGGTGACAGGGCAGCCCCGAAGTTCACTGCCCGCCTGGACGCGCGCGGCGGTGCGGACGCACACCGCCGGAGACCGCGGGCCCGGTGGCGATACCAGCACATCACGACAACGCTCAACACCACGAGGAAATACTCCACATGGATCTGACGAAGCTGGTCCCTCCCGTGCTCAAGATCAGCGCCGGAGCGATCAACCTCCCCGGAATCCGCCAGTACCGCTCCCCGCAACAGGCGGGCGCGGTTGTCATCGACGCCGTTGCCGCTGCTATCGGAGGCCTGGTCAGCACAGTGCTGTCAAACATGCGCTACAGCGCCTGAATCCGGCGAACAACTCCACCAAGAACTGATTGAGGCACAGCCACCCATTGGTCAGCGGGGCCGGGGTTGGGCGCGGTGCAGTTAGCGCGCCCTACGGCCATCGCGACGATCCGGCCTCGAAGACCTGGCAAGACGTGATCCTGCCCCTCACGCCCTACCGACAAGGACTCAACGACCGTGAAGTTGACGGTTCTCGGCTGTTCCGGCAGCATGCCCGGTCCGGATTCGCCTTCTTCCGGGTACCTGCTGGAATCCGGTGGTACCCGC
>NZ_JALBWV010000071.1 GCF_022678645.1 Saccharopolyspora soli
AGCCATGGCCCGTCCCCGCAGCCGGGGACACGGGGACGGGCCATACCCACAACCCAACACCGAAAACGCCGCCGTCCGGCCAGGAGCACGGCCCTCACCGACGGCGGCGCGGCGAAAGAGGTGACGATCGGAAAGGGCGGAGGCGCCGTGCTATTCGCCCCGGCATCTCGTGTCCGGTCACCGACTCTGACGCCGCACCATCGAACCAAGGACCCAAGCTCTCGACCGACGCCGCATGTTTCTGGTCGCCCTGACAGCATTCCGTCTGGGTAGTTTGAGGTTCCGGCCGGTTGAGTCGCAGTTCGCTGGGATGCGGGTGCTCGCAGTGGCCTCGGGCAGCCGGGTCCACGGCTTGCATGCTGGGGCGTTGATGACGCGGTTGCGCAAGGTGATCACGCGGCGGGTGCCGGAGCCGGTCCCGCCGGGAGGTCGCTGGGCACGGCGCGAACGGCCGATCTGGTGCAGCCGCAGCTGTACTCCGTCCTCGTCCCCCACACGAAAGACCAAGCCCGGACCCGTGAACCCGGCGCCCACCCGACGTGACAACCGGGCCGAAACCCAATCGATGTCACTTCCGTGATCGGGATTCGGAGACAGCGTGTCCGAGGACGACGGCGGGTCCGTGGCCGAGTTCGTTGATGACGTGCGCGATGTCGGCACCGAGGTCGTCGATGGTGACGCCGGTCATCGGTCCGGTCGATCGTCCGATGCCGCGCGGTTGGGGACGTAGGACGCGGTAACCCGCGCTGGCCAAGGCGGCGGTGAACGCGTTGAAGTCCTCGCCGCCGTCCCGGCCGTAGACGGCAGGATCACCACGTCGGGTCCGGCGCCGTCGACGTCGGTCTCGATCAACGCACCATCCGCGGCAACGAGTTCCTGTGCCGGTTCATGACTCGGCCCGCCGGCGGCGAAGCTGTAGGCGGTGGACCCGGTCGGGGTCGCGACGACGACGGCGTCGGCGGCGTAGCGGACGAACGGGTGCCCTTCGATGTGGATCTCGACCGCCGCCATCGGGCGGCCAGGAGCGCGCACCAGAGCGATGTCGTTGAACGCGACCGCACAACCATCCGCGCTGGTGATCTGCAACCCGGATCGCTCCTCGACGGTGAAGCGGTTCTCGTCCACAGCGCACAGCGCCGAATCCAGGTCCGAAGGGTCGATCTCGGGCAGGAAACCCAGCCGCCCGAGGTTCACCCCGAGCACTGGCACCCGGTGTGCCTGGGCAAGCGCAAGAGCGCGAAGCATCGTGCCGTCACCACCGAGGCTGACCAGGAGATCGGCGCGCTGGCCCACCAGGGCGGTCTCCAGGGGCGTGATCGGGTACTGGTAGGCGGCGACCTCCTCGGCCAAACCGCAGACCTCGATTCCTCGGGCGACCGCCCACGCCCCGATCGTCTCGAGCACCTCGGAACACCGCCGACTGGGATGCAGAACGAGACCAACGCTCTTGACCAATCCCATGACCGGCCCCCTTTCACGCCACCGGCCCCGACCAACTCGAACACAAGACGCCGGTCGGCCGGAACATTCGGGCGAACTCGGCGAGAGCGGACTCCATGGGTCTGCGCGGGGTTCGGGGATGTGGCAGGAGGCGGCGGCATCTTTGTTAGAGATGGTGGCTGGCGCGTTCCGATGATCGTGTCGGCGCGGCGGTGGACCCCTCTCGTGATCGATGCATCACCGTCTCGATGATCGCCATTACCAGAGCCAGCAGCATGAATCCCGCTGCGCACAACAGCGCACTGGATATCGCCACGGCGTAGTGGCGTCCGGTCGCGGACAGCACCGTGTAGAAGACGCTGGCCAGCGCGGCGGTCCCGATCGCCGCACCGATGCGTTGCGCGGTCTGGAGCGCCCCACCGGCCGCGCCCGCCATCCGCACCGGCACCCGCTCCAGTGTCAGGGTGATGTTCGGCGAGGTCACCGCGCCACTGCCGAGCCCGGCCACCAGCAGTAACACCGACGTCAGCCACACCACCGGACCGCCGTCGGCAAGGCGCAGGGTCAGCGCGGTTCCCACCAGCCCGGACACAGCTGCCACCAGACCGATCACCGTCAACCAGCGTCCCAGCCGGGCCACGAGCCCTCCGGCGACCACTGCGGAGACCGCGACGCCCAACGCGAACGGAGTGACCATCAGCCCCGAACGCAGCGGCGAGTAGCCCTGTCCGTTCTGGAAGAACAGCGCGAATACCAGCCAGATGCCGGTGAATCCCATGTAGTAGGTCAACGCGATGCCCACCCCGGGTGGATAGCCCGGCGTGCGGGCCAGCCGCGGATCCAGCAGGGGCTGCATACCCCGGTGCATGGTCCTGTGTTCCCACCACAGGAACGCGGCGAACAACACCGCAGCCACCAAGAACGACCACCACAACTTGCTCAGTCCACCGCTTTCGGAACTGTCCACCAGTGGCAGCAGCAGACCGAGGACTCCGCCGCCGAGCAGTAGCGAGCCAACCAGGTCAAAGTGCGCCGAACCCCAACCGGAGCGCGGTGTCACGGGCACGAGTCGGCTGGCGAGAACGAGCGCCAACAACCCGATCGGCACGTTGACGTAGAAGATCAAACGCCAGTCACTCGGCCCCGGGACCGCGGCCAGGATAAGACCGCCGACCACCGGACCAACTGCGGTGGCCAGCCCGGTGGTGGAGCCGAAAACACCGAACGCCTTCCCGCGCTCGGCACCACGGAACAGCTCCTGGATCAGGCCCGAGGTTTGCGGGGCCAGCAGCCCGGCGGCGACGCCCTGCAGCAGCCGCGCTACCACCAACAACTCGTGACTCGGCGCCGCCCCGCACAACGCGCTCGTGGCCACGAATGCCACCAGCGCGATCAAGAACATCCTGCGCCGCCCTACCGTGTCACCCAACCGTCCCGACGGCACCAGCACGAGACCGAACGTCAGGGCGTATCCGGAAACCACCCACTGCGCAGCGCCCGGTGATGCACCCAGATCGCGCTGAATAGACGGCAGCGACACGTTGACGATGCTGACGTCGAGCAGGCTCATGAACACTGCCGCCTGGGTCACCGCCAGCGCCCACCACCGCCGCCGATCGGGGACGTAATCCTCATCCGACGCTCCCGCCGCCGACCGTGGTGGGCGCGCAGCTTCGGATGTCATCGGATGCCCCTCGTCTGCGGTGTCCAAATCCGGCCAGTCACCTTGGAGAGCATGCGCCCGCCACAGACGGGAAGTCCTCGGCGCCAGCACCCGTCCTCGCTGGGGGCTAGCTGCAAACCAGACCCACGAACCGTGCGGTTCCAGTTAGCAGGGATGCGTGCGGCGGGCCGCGGTTGCCATGCTCAGGTGGTGGTGGTGCGTTGTGTGATCGTCGATGACAGCCCCGGCTTCCTGGCCGCGGCTCGCCGGCTGTTGGCGGCGCAGGGGATCACGGTCGCCGCCGTGGCGTCCAACGGTGAGGAGGCGCTGCAGCGGGTCGAGGAGCTGCGACCGGATGTGGTGCTGGTCGACATCAATCTCGGCGAGGAGAGCGGTCTGGAGCTAGCCGGTCAGCTGTCCCGTCGGACAGATCCGGCGCCGTGGATCATTCTGATTTCCGCCCACGCCGAGCAGAACTATCGCGACCTGGTCACTGACAGCCCGGCCATCGGGTTCCTACCCAAGGTCGCCCTGTCCGCCCGCGCCATCGACGACCTGCTCGGCGATGCGGCTACCGGGCCTCGAGAAAGGTGACCACGGCCAGCACCCGGCGGTGGTCGTCCTCGGTCTCCGGCAAGCTCAGTTTGGTCAGGATGCTGCGGACGTGTTTCTCGACCGTCCCCTCGGTGACCCAGAGCTGGTGGGCGATGCCGACGTTGGACCTGCCCTCGGCCATCAACGCCAGCACCTCCCGCTCCCGACTGCTCAGCACGGCCAGGGGGTCCTCGCGGCGCCGGGCCGACACCAGCTCCTGCACCAGCGCCGGGTCGACCACCGTGCCCCCCTCGGCGATCCGCTGGAGCGTGTCGAGGAACTCGGCGACATCGGCAACCCGGCTCTTCAGCAGATACCCCACCCCGGAGCCGCTGGCCAGCAGTTCCATCGCGTGCTCGACCTCGGCGTAGGCGGAGAGCACCAGGATGCCCGCGGAGGGGAGTTCCTGGCGGATCACCCGAGCTGCCTCCAGGCCTTCCGCGGTATGGGTCGGGGGCATCCGAATGTCCACCACCACCAGATCGGGGCGGTGATCCCGAACCAACGTGAGGAGTACGGAGGCGTCGTCGGCCTGCCCCACCACCTCGAAACCCGACCGATCGAGCAGGCTGGCCAGACCCTCGCGGAGCAGGACGTCGTCTTCAGCCAAAATCACCCGGGTGCCGGTCATGGCCGCGCCTCCACCCAGTCGCGGTTTCGCGCCCCCGTCACGCCACCAGTATCGGCCAACCTGCGCCTTTATACGGACCGGAGGCTGTATGGGGAGCGGACTCACCCTTCGCCTGGTGGCCGCTAGCTGGCATTCGGGGCTAGCTGACCGGCGTCGCCTCAGGACGGTCTGCTGTTCGCTTGCTCGACGGGAAGCGACACCTCGATCACCGTGCCTTGGCCGACGGGGCTGGTGATGTCGACAGATCCGCCGATTGCCTCGACCCTGTCCCGCAATCCGATCAGACCCGATCCCCCTCGCGGTTCCGCCCCGCCGGCACCGTCGTCACGGACGCACAGCCGCAGTGTGCTGTCGTGCCGCTCGACGGTTACCTCCACGTGTGATGCGTCGGCATGCTTGATCGTATTGGTGAGCGCCTCGGACACGACGTAGTACGCCGTCACCTCCACCGGAGGTGCATACCGACAGCTGGTGTCGACGTGCAGCTCGACCGGGACAGCGCTTCGCCGGGCGAGTGCACGCAGTGCCGGGCCGAGGCCGCCCTCGGACAGGATCGCGGGGTGCAGACCGCGCGAGATCTCGCGTAGCTCCTCCAGCGCTTCGGCGAGTCTCCCGGTGATGCGGCCGATGTGGGCGTATAGCTCCGGTACCTCCTCGGACACCGCATCCTGGACCATGCGCAGCTCGAGCGCCAGCGAGATGAGCCGTTGTTGCGCACCATCGTGCAGATCCCGCTCCAGTCGCCGCCGCGCCTCGTCCGCGGCGGCGACCACCCGCGCGCGTGACGCGGCGAGCTCAGCCCGGGCCTCCGCGTTCTCGATGGAGACGGCGATGAGCTCGCTGAAGCTCGCGAGCTGTGCCTCCGTGTTCGCCGGGAAGGGTTCGTCGTGCTTCCGCGAGGCCGCGATCACCCCCCACGGCCGCCCGGCCACGAGGATCGGGCAGCCAACCGACGAGCGGATACCCAGCTCACGCGCTTCTCGGGCGATCGCACCTGTGGCGTCGGCGAAGCTCTCGACCCGAACCGGACCACCGCTGTGGCCCGCGTAGCGGGCGATGCTCGGCCCGTCGAGGGTCCACCGCGTGCCGACGGCCGGTTGGACTTGCACCCTGCTCCAGACGGCCACGCCGGTCACGGTCCCGTCCGCTTCGAAGTGCTCTAGGCGCGCGAGATCGGCACCTGCGAGCAGGCCGACCTCGCGAGTCACGGCCTCGAAAACCTCTGACGGCGGGGCCGACCGCGCGATCAGTGTCGCGATTCGGCGTAACGCGGACTGCTCCTCCGACAAGCGGGCCGACTCCAGCGCCGCCCGCCGCTGCCGGGACGCGAGCCGGCCCACGACGACCGCCGTGACGAGGAAGACGCCCAACGCGGCGAGGCTCTGCGACTCCGCAACGCTGAACGAATAGCCGGGGGAAAAGAACGCATACGCGTAGACCGCGGTGCCCAGGAGCGCGGTGATCGCCGCAAGCACGGTATCCCACAGGATCGCCACTGACATGACCGCCAGCAGGTAGAGCACCAGCAGGTAAGGCGCCGGAACGATCGGATCGAGGAGCGCGACCACGCCGGTCACCGCCGCGACCATCGCCACGCTGGCGAGCAGCCCGTACAACCAGCGTGCGACGGGCGACCTCATTCGCCGCCGCGCTCTCATCACTACCCGCGCGGCACCCCAATGGATCACGCGGCACCCCAATGGATATCGCCTGCGATGCGCACCACCATACGCACGGGATGCCACTACGGCCTCCGCGGAAGTGGGGAGCGTGGCTGGCCGCAGTGCACCTCTCCGGTCAGGAACTGGGCTTGGCCCGAAGGGCCGGTCTTTCGCGTCGTTCTTGCTCATCGAGACGACCAGATCGGCCGGGACAGCGCGCAGTCACTCGTTCGCCGAGGTTCTCGGCCTGAGTCTGCCCGGTCACGCGGCCATTGCCTTCATCTACGAGATGCCGCCGCGACCTTCGTGGGTGATTTTCATGCGCACGAGCTCTTTCGTGGCTGGCTTCCCGGCTCGCCACGGTCACCTGGTGGTCATGTTGGGCTCCTCCGGAGGGCGGCCTCGGCCTGATCGGCCGTCAGCCGCTGGTGCGGCTGCTTGGCCAGCAGGCCTTCGATGACCGGGCGCAACGGGCCCGCAGGCAGCAACGGTGCGGGCTCGTGCTCGTCCTCGGTCATGTCGGTGATGGTGGCCACGAGGTCGTCCTTGTTGAAGGGCGTTCTGCCCTCGACGGCCGCGAACAGTGTCGCGCCGAGTGAGTACAGGTCGGACGCCGGCCTGGCTGGATCCTTGTGGAGCTGCTCGGGCGAGGCGTAGGCCGGGCTGCCAGCGAACATGTGCGGACAGTCGGCGCCGTCGGCCGCGGCGCACGCGATGCCGAAGTCGGTGAGAACCACACGCCCGCCATCGCAGAGGTACACGTTGCCCGGCTTGACGTCGCAGTGGACGATGCCCGCCCGGTGTGTCGCCCGCAGCGCCTTCAACAACGACAGTCCGACACGGGCCACCTGCTCGACCGGGAGCGGCCCGTCAGCCTGAATCGCCTCGGCAAGCGTTCGCCCCGACAGCAACTCCATGACGATCCAGGGGTGCCCGTTCTCCATGACCAGGTCATAGATCCGGATCACGCCGTCGTGTTTGACACGCGCGGCCGCACGTGCCTCGCCGAGCGCCCGCACCAAGGCCGCCTTGCGGCACTTCTCGGAAACGGGATCGCTCACAGTGAGCTGCTTTAGCGCCACAGACCGGTGCAGCAGCTCATCCACGGCGGCCCAAACCAGTCCCATTCCCCCGCGACCCAGTACCGACCGCAAGGTGTAACGGTTGGCCACGAGCCGCCCGGCAGGCCCTGACACGTGACCTGCTGCGGGAGCGGTCTCGGCACACGTGGTCGCCGGTCGCTCCGCGAGCGTCGGACGTAAGTCCGTATCGGGTGGGTCCGCGAGCGCCTTCATAGGGGTAACGATGCGCTGGTGTCCGCCTGATGTCGTCACGGCGAGCGCCCAACCTCGCTACCGGCTAGCCGGAATCCTGCCGTGCACACGAGTCGGCATCGATGGTGCGTCGAGTGGCGCCTTTTCCTGAACCTCGTTGTACCGTACTGAACTGCACGGGTTTGTCCCGAGCTTCGTCTAGCTTTTTCGCAGGTGAACGTCCTTTGTGGACAGCACTGGCGTCAATGGGTCGTGGGTGCGATCTCGCCGTCCCTACCGCGAGTTGACCCAGTGCGTGGGGCGCCACCCCGGACATCTCCGGCGTGGCGCTGGTGGTGACATGGTCGTCGGGAAGGGCTTCGTTGCCGTTCTCGCAATAGCGTCCGCTGACTCTCCCTCGACCAGCGGTGACGCGGCCAGAAGCACCGACGTCGCCGCTGCTAGGCCGCCACCCGCGCGAACAACGCGAAGCGCGAGCCCAACTCGCCGGCGCGGGCGATCCCGCCCAGCAGACTCCACGGCAGGAACGCGATGTCCATTTCCGCGCACAGGTCGCGCTCCGACTCGCTGAACCGAAAAGCCGGTGAGAACTGGTTTTGCACGCTGACCAGACGACCGCGGCAGCGGGCATCGAACGGCAGGTTTCACTTGAGGTGACAGACGTGCGAGCACCGCGCCGGAGAGGAACCGACGATCGCGACCGCGGATACCGCTGGGGACAGTCCGGTTCCCTGTTGCAGGGCGAAGCCCAGGAACACCACGTTGCCGGTCATATCGGCGACGAACACGTGCCCCAACGACAGCTAGCTCACCGCATCGATGAGCCCGGTGGCCGCGGTCAGCACTAGGAGGAACGGGGCCAGCACGCGGTGGTCGAACGGGCTTGAGCGCCAATCCCTGCCCGTTCGAACCGACGCGCGTCGGCGTGCCGAGGTAGGGGTTGCCGCGGCCGGTGAGGTCGCCGCTGTCCGAAAGCCCTTCGGAGAACGCCATGCTGACGCCTGCCCCGATCGCTGTCGCCAGCCCCGCCAATAACGCGTAATGCGGGCGGTGCGTGGCGAAAGCGACGGAGAAGATCGGCGCCAGGGTCGACAGCGAGCCGTCGATCAGCCCGGTCATCGCGGGCTGCACCCGTTGCAGAAGGACGGACCTGGCTGTTGTCGAATCGTCAAGCAGCATGGGAACCTCCGCCGTGGATCTGGTCTTGTCCAGCTTCGCGACGCGCCAGGGTTCTGTCGTCACGGCCAGCCGTCGTCCTCGCCCCCTGCTGACTGGAAGCCTGGGGTGGGATCTGCTGCAATCCGCCCTCGGACAGGGCGATGTTGCGCTGCGGACGCCGTCGTTGTCGCGACCCGGACCGGGTCCACCGCCTACAGCTTCTTCGCGGGCGGGCCGATCGTCTCGCCCCGGTGGAAGGGCTCCTGGTCACGCCGGTGGCGCCACACTCCGCCTTCAACCGCGCCCTGTTCCTGTCCCAGCATGAGAAGCTCGCGTTGCGAATCCTGCCCACCAGTGGCCACCTCGGGGTGGAGGTCGACGGCCAGCTCGTCGCGCACCCGCAACCCGGCAAGCTCATCGACATCACCGTCGACGCCGCCGCGGCGCGAGTCGTACCCCTGCTAGCCGGAAGTCGGAGAGTGCGGTCTCCTGCAACCGCGCTTCCTCGCTGGCAGTGATGACTACCACCGGCCGCAGGCGGACGCTGAACGCATGCGATTGATGTCGCATCTCGGCAGGAGATGGCCATTTTCCTTTTAATGGCTGGTGGTGATCTCCTCGACGGGGCGTAGCGCGGGGGGCCGGTTCGCGGCAAACCCACGTGCCACCGACCTCAACGACCAGGCCGTTGGCACGCAAGAGGAAGCCATGAGCGCGACCAGCCTGCGGGCTCGGGGGCCGCCGTGGCCGAAGCTCAACGTTTCATCGCGGACCTGTACCACAGCGACTGCGACGACGTCGCGGTGGTACCGCTCGTTGATCGCCCTCGCTTTGGTGGCTTTCGGAAGCGACACCGCCGAGGTGCTCAGCAAGACAAGCGATCGAGCGTCGAAAGAACGGATAAGACATGCAGACGACCATCCTTGGCAGGACCACCCTTCATGTCTCCCGGATTGCCTACGGGACCTGGCAACTGGGTGGGGACTGGGGCAGTTTCGACGAAGATGGCGCCACTTCCGCCATCCGCCACGCACTGGACCTGGGCATCAACTTCTTCGACACCGCCCAGGGTTACGGCTTCGGCGCATCCGAACGCCTGCTAGGCAAGGCACTGCGCAAGGAGATCACCCACGACCGCGACAGCGTGGTCATCGCGACGAAGGGCGGCATCCTGCCCAACGGCGGTGGTCGCGACGCTTCGGCGGACTACCTGCGCCGCGGTGTGGAGGAGAGCCTGCGCGCGCTCGGGGTCGACACCATCGACCTGTACCAGGTCCATTGGCCGGACAAAAAGGTTCCGGCCGAGGAAACGGCGGGCGCGCTCCAGGAACTCGTCGAGGCGGGAAAGATCCGGTACGTCGGCGTGTCCAACTACGACGTCAGGCAGATGGAAGAGTTCTCCGAGGTGCGCCCGGTGGACACGCTGCAACCGCCCTACCACCTGTTCCGGCGAGGTATCGAGGCGGACATCCTGCCGTACACCCGTAAGCACAACATCGGTGTGCTCACCTACAGTCCGCTGGGCAGCGGACTCCTCACCGGCCGGTTCGACGAGAGCACGACCTTCGAAGACGATGACTGGCGCAGCAAGGCGACCGCGTTCACCGGTGAGGCTTTCAAACGCAACCTGGCCGTGGTGCGAAGGCTCGAAGAGTTCGCGGCGGAGCGCGGCATCAGCGTCAGCCAGCTCGCGATCGGGTGGGTGCTCGCGCAACCTGGCGTGGATGTCGCCATCGTCGGAGCCCGCAGCAGCGCCAACATCGAGGCCAGTGCCGCAGCCGCCGACGTCAAGCTGAGCGAGAACGACCTCTCGCGAATCGATGAGATCATCGCCGACGGTGTCCCAGTGGAGGGCGCAACACCCGAGGGCGTGCTCTAGCCGCGACTGACCTCAACCAGCGGTCCACTGCGCGAGGGGATCACACGGAACACGCTGCTCGCCCTGGTTCGGCTACCGCCCCAAATGATCATGTTTTTCGGTTGTGGCGATGTGGGTAGTTCAAACGCAACGGTCGCGCACTTGCGCTAGCGAAGGTGGGGAGGACGTCATGGCGAACGAGCTTCGTGGTCGGAGGGTGGCCATTCTGGCTGCTGACGGGGTCGAGCAGGTGGAACTGGTGCAACCGCGCCAGGCGGTCGAGGACGCGGGCGCGCAGACCGAGCTGGTGTCGATCCGCTCGGGCGAGGTCCAGGCGATGAACCAGGACATTCATCCGGCGGACCGCTTTCCGGTGGATCGCGAGGTGTCTCAGGTCAACATCGATGACTACGACGCATTGTTGCTTCCCGGCGGGGCGGTCAACCCGGACAACCTTCGTCAGAATGCCGCGGCGGTGGCCTTCGTGCGGGATTTCGTCAACTCCGGCAAGCCGGTCGGAGCGATCTGTCACGCTCCGTGGAGCTTGGTGGAGGCCGACGTTGTCAGGGGTAGGACAGTGACCTCGTTTCCCAGTGTGCGCACGGATCTGCGCAACGCAGGGGGAAACGTCGTGGATCAGGAGGTAGTGACCGACAGGGGGCTGGTGACCAGTCGCGGACCCCAGGATCTTCCCGCGTTCAATGCGAAGATCGTTGAGGAGTTCGCCGAGGGAAGGCACGCGGTCCCCGGCTAGGCAAAGAGCTCCACCGACAGGGGTTGTTTGACAATCCGGGACTGCTGTTCGGCGCCTCTGGTACCGGCGTTTTCAGTCTTGGAACCGGTTACCAGGGGCAGCCTGCGCGACCGAGCCCGGTCGACCTGCTCGCTCAGGACCATAGGCCCTGGGCGCTGCCCAACCGGCGGCGCTGTTTCGTTTAGTCGTCGGTCTGGTTTGTCGATCTTCGACTTCAAGACGGTCTGGGCCGTCAGCAGGCCTGGTACGCGAAACTGCTTCATGGCGCCGTCGATATCGAGGAGCCGCTCGACATCCGATCCTGAGAGATAAATGGCAGGAAACACTCGGAGTTCATGGACCTGGCAATCGTCTGGCTAACTCCTCTTCGCAGTCGGCGGTCGTCATGGCCCGGTCGCGAGCAAATGAGGAGCACTTGACACCGGGAGAACCGACAATCATGAATGACATCTCCGCCAAGCACGTCAGGATCGTGCACCGTCAAGCTCTCGAGGGCGATACGCCGCAGACGTCCGGGCTCGTCCGCGAGGTAGCTTTCGATGCCCGCAACCCTGATGCGGACCATCTGTCGGCGTTCCGGAGCACCGTGAAGCCCGGCGCGGCCACTGGCGCCCACCATCACGGAGACCAGGAGACAGTCCTTTACATAATCAGCGGAACGGCCCGGTTCCGGTGGGGGGACCGGCTGGAACACTTCGCCGAAGCTGGCCCCGGAGACTTCGTGTTCGTCCCCGCTCACATCGTTCACCAGGAGATCAACGCCTCCGCCGAGTCCGAGACGGTCTGGGTGGTGGTGCGCTCCGGCACGGACCCGATCGTTGTCAACCTCCCCGACCTCGATGAATACATCGAGCAGCCCGCGATCGAGTACACGGCGCCGGGATAGAGCGCTGTCACCGCAGCGGGCACGCTATGCGTTGACCATTGGCGGTAACCACCGCGGTGCCCGCAGTACCCGCCGCACAACGTGACGACGAATCGATGCGCTCGTTACGAGTCGTTGCCGTTGCGTTGCGGGCGTCGGTGGGCGTGCGGTGTTCGTCACCGGTGCCCTGGGGGTGTACGGGCCAGCAGGATCAGGACGGTCGCTGCCAGCACGGCCACCAGGGTGGCGAGGATCAGCCCTGCTGCTCGCACGCCTTGCAGTTGGGCAATGACGCCACTGGCAACGACTGGCGCGGAAATCGCCACGTAGGCCACGACGAAGAAGCTGGAGGCGACCTCAGCTCGTTGCCTCGGCGGCGCGGCCTGGTTGACTGCCGCCAGGCCGGTGCGGAAGCTCAGCCCCTGGCCAGCTCCGGCTACGACCGCACCGGAGACCACCAGGACCAGCGATGCCAGTGCGAGGCCGAGGGCGAGCAGGCCCATACCCGCGATCAAACCCACGCAGCCGACGACCAGGGCGCGTGTCCTGAAGACGGCAACCAGCATGGTCTGACCGACTGTCGATGCTGCGAAAACGGCGAACACGACCAGACCGACGATCGCGTGGTTGTCGATGCCGAGCACCAAGGCGAGGAAATCCGGCGCCACCGCCGTGAACAGGCCCAGCACGGCGAAGCCCGCAAAGGCCGCCAAGCCGGCCCGCACGAAGGCCGTCCGTGCCTGCGGAGGAACCCGCAGGCGCTGCGGACGCAGGCGAACACGGCCTTCAGCCCGCACCGGCTCCGGAACGGCCCACACGAGCACCATTGCCGGGATAACGAGAGCAAGGTCCACCCAGAACGTCAGCCGCAGCGGTGCGACGGCGAACTGTGCGAGCAGACCAGCTAGCAGCGGACCACAGCCCAAGCCGCCGATGTTGGCCAACGTGGCGACCACCGTCGCACGCTCGGCCCCCTCGCGCGGCGCGAGGTCCGCCAGGGTCGCCGTAGCCGTGCCCGTGAAGATCCCCGCCGAGAGTCCCGAGAGTAAGCGGCCCACGAGCAGCAGCCCGATCCCGTGAGCGACGAGGAACTCCACAGTGCTCAGTGCGGACAGCGCCAACCCTGTCAGCAGCACCCTTCGCCGCCCGACCTCATCCGACATGCGCCCGAAGAGCAGCAGCGCGGCGATCACGCCGACCGCGTAGGTCGCAAAGATGACGGTGACCATCAGTTCGGAGAAGCCGAACTCGCTGCTGTAGATCGGGTACAGCGGCGTGGGCAGGGTCGTCCCGATCATGGTCACTGTGAACGCATAGGCGACCACAGCGAAACCGCCGCGTCGGCCGAACCGCGGCAAGCCACTGCCGGAGAGGAACCGGACCACCGGGTTGATGAACGTCATCGTTTGACACCGTCCTTCGGTGACGCCAAGCGTCGGAGCGGCGTCGACGACATCCTGAGCCGTGTTCCTCGCCGCAGGTCGATGATCGAGCGGCCACATGGCCGTATACCGACGATGGACCACGGCAGCAGTGCCAGCACAGCGAGCCTGCGGGCAGTGGAGGCGGAGTCGTTGACCCCTCGTAGACGAGAGAGTTCACAGCGAACGTGGCTTTGGTCTGGCCACCACTGGTCGATCGTGGCCGTGCTCACCGGGCGCGTTCTGCGACCGAGTCCATGCTGACCGCTGAGACCGCGTGCGAGCGGAAGCTCTGCGGCGACGTGGAGAATCGCGGTGCTGCCTTCTCACGACGAGGTCGTTTTGGCCTCCTCGGCCGTCTCCCCGGACTTCATCCGCCAAGCCCCGTGGTCTTGAACGGTGTCGGCATCGGCCTGCATTAGCTGGGCGATCACCGACACGCAGTTCCCACCAACCCTCATGCGCCGATCAACAGGCCGTTCGCGCCGTCGGGATGGCAGGGCCCGATCCGCGACCCCTCGCCACCAGCGCAGTCCACAAGAGACAGTGTCCGTCAAGTCCGGACGGCCAGGCCAACCTGCTCAGCGGAACCATCCGAGCAGGGACGTAGTGCTCTGGGCCGTCGGGCGCTGTGCCTGGAGCGTTAGCGGCATCGGTGCCATCAGACAGTCGGCGAAATCCCTGCGGGATCGGCCGCCGGTGATGGTTGGGTGGGAAGGCCAGCGAGCATGGGAGAGTCAGGTCGCACGGGCAGCATGCGGGTCCAGGTGGCTCCGGATGGGATCATCGCGTGCTTGTTCGACCTCGACGGTGTGCTGACCAGTACCGCCGCACAGCACATGGCCGCTTGGAAGCAGACCTTCGACGCGTTCCTGCAGGAGCGGAAAAGCGAGCGGTTCCGGCCGTTCACCGAGGGTGACTACCTCGAGTACGTGGACGGCCGGCCGAGGGCGGACGGGGTGCGCCAGTTCCTCGCCTCCCGCAGCATCACCCTGCCCGAGGGCAGCCGCGACGACCCGCCGACGGCGGACACCGTCCACGGGATAGGCAACCGGAAGAATGAGGTCCTGCTCGCGATCATCCAGGAGCGCGGGGTGCAACCGTATCCGGGATCGGTGCGCTATCTGGAGGCGGTGCGGGACGCCGGACTCGTCGTCGGCGTGGTCACCTCCTCGGAGAACGGCGCCTCGGTGCTCGATGCCGCGGACCTGAGCCGGTTCGTGCATGCGCGGATCGATGGCCTGGTGATCAGCAGGGAAAAGCTGCGCGGCAAGCCGGAGCCAGACTCCTTCCTGGCCGGTGCCCAGGCCCTCGGCGTCGCACCGGCCGAGGCGGCGGTGTTCGAGGACGCGCTCGCCGGCGTGCAGGCCGGCCGGGCCGGTGGGTTCGGCTGGGTGGTCGGTGTGGACCGCACCCACCATGCGGACGAACTGCGCGCCCACGGCGCGGACCTCGTGGTGTCGGACCTGGCCGACATCCTCGCCGCGAAACCGACGACCTTTTAGGGGTGAAGCAGTGGCGAACCGTCCGCAAGCCGGTTACGAGGTGGCCCCGTGGGAGCTGCGGTGGGGGTGGCTGGACCTCGACGCCCTGCGCCGGACCGAGTCCACCTTCGCGCTGTCCAACGGCCACATCGGATTCCGCGGTTCGTTCGAGGAGGGCGAACCTCGCGGCCTGCCCGGCACCTATCTCAACGGCTTCTACGAGCGGCGCCCCCTCCCCTACGCCGAGGCCGGGTACGGCGACCCGGTAGACGGGCAGAGCCTGGTCAACGTCACCGACGGCAAGATCATCCGGTTGCTGGTCGAGGACGAGCCGGTGGATATGCGCTACGGCTCGGCCCCGCACCACGAGCGGGTGCTCGACTTCCGCTCCGGCACGCTGCGTCGGAACACCGAGTGGATCTCGCCGACCGGGCGGCACGTGCGGATCACCTCGGAGCGGCTGGTGTCGTTCACCCAGCGCGCCATCGCCGCGATCCACTACGAGGTCGAGCCGCTGGACGGGCAGGCACAACTCGTGGTGCAGTCCGAACTGCTGGCCAACGAGCCGATCGAGCGGGAATCCGACGACCCGCGGGTGGCCGCCGTCCTGGAAGGCGCCCTGGTCTCGGACTTCTCCATGGGCGAGGGCAGCCGCGCCGTGCTGGGCCACCACACGCGCCGGTCCGGCCTGCGCATGGCCGTGGCGATGGACCACGAGGTGGACGCGCCTGCAGGGGTGTCGACGGAGAACTGGACCGAGGGCGACCTTGCCCGACTGACGATAGCCGCCGAGGTGCCCCAAGGGCGGAAGCTGGCGCTGACCAAGTACCTCGCGTACGGATGGTCCAGCCAGCGGTCCCCGCAGGCCCTGCGGGCGCAGGTGGAGGCGGCACTGGCCGGTGTCCGGCAGAGCGGCTGGCAGGGCCTGCTCGACGAGCAGCGCGCCTACCTGGACGAATTCTGGGATGCCGCGGACGTGGAGATCGACGGCGACGCCGAACTGCAGCAGGCGGTCCGGTTCGCACTGTTCCACGTGCTCCAGGCCGGTGCCCGCGGGGAGAGCCGAGCGATCCCCGCCAAAGGCCTCACCGGCCCGGGCTACGACGGACACGCCTTCTGGGACTCCGAAACCTTCGTCCTCCCCGTGCTGACATACACCGTCCCGGACGCTGCCAGGGAGGCGCTGCGGTGGCGGCACTCCACATTGGACAAGGCGCGCACTCGGGCAGCGCAGCTCGGCCAGGCCGGGGCCGCGTTCGCGTGGCGGACCATCAACGGCGACGAATGCTCCGGCTACTGGCCGGCCGGCACCGCGGCGTTCCACATCAACGCCGACGTCGCCGATGCCACCGCCCGCTACCTCGCCGCCACCGACGACAAGGACTTCGAGGCCGAGTGCGGACTGGAACTGCTCGTGGACGCCGCGCGGCTGTGGACGTCGCTGGGCCACCACGACGCGCACGGCCGATTCCGCATCGACGGCGTTACAGGCCCCGACGAGTACACCGCGATCGTCGACAACAACACCTACACCAACCTCATGGCCCAGAAGAACCTGCGCGAGGCCGCGAGCCGCTGCGAGCAAAGCCCCGATCTGGCCCGAGAATTCGGTGTCGACGAGGAGGAGACCGCCTACTGGCGGGATGCGGCCGACCGGATGGTGGTGCCCTTCGACGAAACGGTCGGCGTGCACCCGCAGTCCGAGTCATTCACCCAGCACGCCCCCTGGGACTTCGCCAGCACACCTCCGGAGCACTACCCGATGCTGCTCCACTATCCCTACTTCGAGCTTTACCGCAAGCAAGTGATCAAGCAGGCGGATCTGGTGCTGGCCATGTGGCTGCGCGGCGACGCGTTCACCCCCGAGCAGAAGGCCAGGAACGTGGCGTACTACGAGGCGCTGACCGTGCGGGACTCCTCGCTGTCCGCGGGCGTGCAGGCGGTGCTCAACGCCGAGGTCGGCCATCTCGAACTCGCCTACGACTACTTCGCCGAGGCAGCCCTGGCCGATCTCTACGACATCCATCACAACGTGGCCCAGGGCCTGCACATCGCTTCGCTGGCCGGTGCCTGGATCGCCGCGGTCGCCGGGTTCGGTGGCATGCGCGACCACGACGGCAAACTCACCTTCGCGCCCCGACTGCCTCCCGAACTCAGCAGCATCGATATTCGCGTGTGCTTCCACGACAGCAGGATCTGCGTCACCATCCAGCGCGACGAGGCGACCTACGAGCTGCGCCGCGGAAACGACGTGCACACCTCACATCACGGCCAACCGATCACGCTCACCCAGGACAAACCGATCACCCTCCCGATCCCGCCACCGCCGCAGAATCCCGCACCGCGCCAACCCGCCGGACGCGCCCCGGCCCACCGCCGCCCGTCTCCCGTGCCTGGCCAGGAGCTGCGGCCCATCGGCCTGGTCCCCGAGCAATGACCTTCAGACCGAAATCTATCTCCGCACGGCGTCGCCAGCGTCTTCCAGATACCACTGGTTCTCAGGGACGGCTCGCGCAGGCCAAGCGTGATCACCTCGCGGTGCTGCGCGAATTTCTTACCGGAGCGCAGGTAGAACGGCACATCGGCCCAGCGCCAGTTGTCCACTTCCAGCCACAGCGCGGTGAACGTCTCGGTCTGCGAATCGGGGGCGACTCCTGGTTCGTCGCGGTAGCCGTCGTATTGGCCGCGTACGACGTGCCCGGGTTCGGTGAGCGCCGTGGTGATCACGGCGGCCGGTACGCCTTCATCGACCGCCGCCAGCACGGTCCATCGACCTTCGCCGGAGTCCGAGACGTGCCCGGTGAATTCCTCCAGCTTCGGTGACCGGGCAAGTGCGTCCGCGGTCAGGTCGACGAGCCAGGAGCCCACGACCGAGCCGCGGCGCCACACTTCGGCGACCTGCCCGACATCGATCTCGTACTGGTAGAACAACTTCGCGAGAAGCTGGACTCCGGGCCGTACCGCGTGGTCCGCATCGACAGCCACGGCAGGTTCAGCCCAGCGCCCGATGCAGAACCCATCCTTGAGCTCGCGCCAGAAGGGAAAGCCGGGCACCTGACCGGTGATTGGACCGCCCGCAAACCCGCACGAGTCACAGGAACTTGTCGAGCGTGATCGGCAGGTCGGTGACGCGCACACCGGTCGCGTTGAACACCGCGTTGGCGATGGCCGCCGGGACACCGACGATCACGACCTCGCCGAGTCCCTTGACGCCCAGCGGATCGGTCAACGGATCGCTGCTGTCGAGGAACACGGCGTCGAGCTCGGGGGCGTCGGCGTTCACGGGCACGAGGTAGTCGGCCATGTTCGCGTTGACGACACGGCCGTCGCGCGGGTCGACCGTGCTGTGCTCGAGCAGCGCCATGCCGATGCCGGCCACCATCCCGCCGATCGCCTGGCTCTGCGCGAGCTTCGGGTTCACCACACGGCCCACGTCGTAGCTGGCAGTCATCTGCCGCACCCGCACCAGGCCTAGGGACTCGTCGACCGCGACCTCGGCGAACACCGCGCCGTAGGCGTACGACGAGTAGTGGTCGTCGACGTCGCCGGGTGACCAGGTCTGCTCGGTGTCCACATGCGACATCCCGCGCCGGGCTAGGATCCGCTGGTAGGTGTCGGACCGGTTCGGCTCATCGGTGACGTAGAGACGCTCGTCGGCCGCCGAGACATCCTCCGGTTTCACGCCGTGCAGGGGTGACGCGGGGTCGACGACGGCCAGGCGCACCAGGTGGTCGCGGACGCTCGAGCACGCCGTGAGCACCGCGGAGCCGACGCTGGCCATGGTGCGCGACCCGGAGTGCAGCGGCGCCTTCGGCAGCGTGGAGTCACCCAGCCGGAACGTAACCCGCTCCATCCGCAGGCCCAACGTGTCCGCCGCGACTTGCGTCATCGACGTGTACGTGCCGGGCCCCATGTCACTCGACGCGCTCGCCACTTCGGCCGTGCCGTCGGCGTGCACGCGCACCGACGCCGACGCGTCGCGGCGGTTGTTGTGGTACGCGGCCGCGGCCATGCCCAGGCCGATCAGCCAGTCGCCGTCGCGGCGCGAACGCGGCCGGGGTGACCGCCGATCCCAGCCGAACCGGCGAGCGCCGTCGGTGTAGCAGTCGAGGATCCGCCGGGTGCTGAACGGCTGCCCAGTGGCCTGGTCCATCGACGGCTCGTTGCGTCGGCGCAGCTCGATCGGGTCGAGCCCGAGCTCGTGCGCCAGCTGGTCCATCGTGGACTCCAGCACGAACGCGCCGGACACCTCCCCCGGCCCGCGCATGAACGTCGGCGTGTTGGTGTCGATCGCGTGGACGCGGTACTCCGAACGCAGGTTCGGGGTCCGGTAGAGGAACCGCGGCACGTCGACCAGGCGGTCCTCGTACTGCTCGTAGCGCGACGTCTCGGTGTGCGGTTCGTGGACCAGGCCGGTGAGCCGACCGTCTGCGCCGGCCGCGAGGGCGAGCCGCTGCCGGCTCGCGGGCCGGAACCCGACACCGCTGTACATCTGCTTGCGGGTGAGCACCAACTTCACCGGCTGCCGCAGCTCGCGGGCGGTGAACGCGGCGAGCACCTCGTGGGGCCACGTCACGCCGGCGTTACCGAACGCGCCGCCGACGAACGGCGAGATGACGCGCACGTTGCCCGTGGGCAGCCCGAACGCCTTCTCGAGGTCGGCGGCCGTGCCCTGCACCCACTGAGTCTTGTCGTAGACCGTGAGCCGATCCCCTTGCCACACCGCGATCATCGCTGGCAGCTCCATCGGGTTGTGGTGCTCCCGCGGGATCGTGTAGGTGAGATCGACGACGGTGTGGGCCGTCCGCAGCGCGGCGTCCGCGTCGCCGCGGCGATAGTCCGGGCTCTGCTTCGCGGGCGCTGCCACCGCTTCGGGCGCGGTGAAATCCGTGAGCGGGACCTGCGACTCGTAGGTGACTTCGACGAGCGACGCGCCGTGCATGGCCTGCTCCAGCGTGGTCGCGACGACCACCGCCACCGGCTGGCCGGCGAAGTGGATCTCGGCAGGGTCATAGGCGAGCCGCACGCCAGTGAAGTCGTGGAGCACGCGGAGCACGCCGGGCAGCGCGAGCGCGCGCCCTATATCCACAGTGGATATTCGACCGCGGGTGATCGTGCTGTTCACCAAAACCGCGTGGACCAGTCCCGGTATCTGGTGCTCCGCGGAATACGTCGCCCCGCCGGTGACCTTGAGCCTGCCGTCGACCCGCGAGCGCGGCTGTCCCACCACTTCGGTCACGACCGGCCTCCGATCACCGAGAGCTGCCGCGCGACGGTGCGCTTGAGCAGCTCGACCTTGAACCTGTTGCCCGACAACGGCTCCGCGCCGTCGGCGGCCCGCGCCGCCGCGTCCTCCCACACCCGCGCGGACGGCGCCCGCCCGAGCAACGCGTGCTCCACCGCGGGCAATCGCCATGGCACCGTGGCGACGCCCCCGGCCGCCACCCGCGCGTCGCGGACCACGCCACCGCGGAGGTCCAGCGCGACGGCAGCCGACGTGAGCGCGAACTCGTACGACTGCCGGTCGCGGACCTTGAGGTAGCCCGAACGAGCCGTGTGCGGCCCCGCCGGAACCTCGACGGCCCGGATCAGCTCGCCAGACCGCAGGTCGTGCTCGACCTGCGGGGTCGTGCCCGGCTGCCGGAAGAACCGCGCGGCCGGCACCCGCCGATCGCCCGACTGCGAGCGCAGCACGATCTGGGCGTCCAACGCGACGAGCGCCACCGCCAGGTCCGACGGGTGGGTCGCCACGCAGTCGCGGCTCGCACCGAGGATCGCGTGGGTGCGGTTGACGCCTTCCCGCGCCCCGCAGCCCGAGCCGGGATCACGGCGGTTGCACGGCGAAGCGACGTCTCGGAAGTACACACACCGCGGCCGCTGCATCAGGTTGCCACCGATCGAGGCCATGTTCCGGATCTGCCCGGACGCGCTCAGCTCCAGCGCCTGCGAGATCACCGGGAACTGCGACCGCACGAGCGGGTGCGCGGCGAGGTCACTCATGCGCACCAGCGCGCCGACGACCAACCCACGGGTGTCGACCCGGATCTCGCGGTACGGCAGCAGGTTGATGTCCACAAGCGACTCCGGACGTTCGACAGTCTCGCGCATCAGGTCCACGAGCGTCGTGCCGCCCGCGATGTAGCGCGCACCCGCGGCACCGGCGGCGAACGCGTCAGCCTCGGACGCCGCAGCGGTAAAGGTGAAAGGGAACACAGCTCACCGCCCCGCCGCAGTCCGCTCGATCGCCGAGACGATGTTCCGGTAGGCGCCGCACCGGCAGATGTTGCCGCTCATCGACTCCCGGATCTCGTCGCGCGAACCCGTGTGCCCCTCGCGGATGCAGCCGATCCCCGACATGATCTGCCCGGAAGTGCAATAGCCGCACTGGAACGCGTCCTCGTCTATGAACGCTTGCTGCAACGGGTGCAGCCGGTCGCCGTCGGCCAGACCTTCGATCGTGGTGATCTCGGCGCCCGAGTACATCACGGCCAGCGTGAGGCAGGAGACCACGCGGCGGCCGTCGAGCAGGACCGTGCAGGCGCCGCAGGCTCCCTGGTCGCAACCCTTCTTGGTACCGGTGAGGTGCAGCCTTTCCCGCAGGAGGTCGAGGATCGACGTCCGACTGTCCACTGCAACCTCGTGAACCTCACCGTTGATCGTGACCCGGATCATCGGCGGCTCCTGCTCGCCGGCCTCGGCCTCGTCGCCAACGAGCGTGGGCACCCCCACCGCGCCGCCCACCGCGGCCGCGGCCGTGACGAACTGCCGGCGGCTCAAAGCGCCGAAAGGGGTTTCGGAGATTTCGGCATCGGACGTCATCCGTCCGCCTCCTCGGTGTTTGCGGGACTGACGTTTCACAACCGACGTTTCAGCGAGTCCGGGATCGATACGCCCCGGTGACCACGGCCACGTAAATCCTGCGGCGGCAAGAGAAGATCGACAACGGTGTCGTGCACGGCACGCTGTGCGTGCCCGGCGGCGCGAAAACCGTGATGGTGCTGGCACCCGGAGCGACTTGCAACTCCACGTACTGGGACTTGCCGTTACCTCACCACCACGTGCACCGTGGGCATCCTGCGCGAAGAGGGGCCGTACTATGCGTCTGCTCCCCCGCTCGACGCGTTCGTGCTCCCGACGGCTGGCCACGACTTCAACCTGAGCCCGCGCGCAACCGAGCTGCACACGGCCGTCGCCGCCTGGGTCGGGCACGTGCTGCCCGGCTGAGCTTCCGGTTTTCATCAGCGCACCAACAAGACCGTGTGCGGGCCGCGTTGCACCGGGATGCGGTGATCGGTCCGCACCAGGACCGGACGCGGGTTCAGCGGGTCACCGGTGACCCGCCAGAAGTCCACGCTGCCGCCGGGCACGCTGTCGTCGAAGTGGTCGAAGTTCGTGACCGCCAGGTAGCGGCTGGAAGCGTCGAACACCGCCGACTCGGGCAGCATGCCGTCGAAGGGGAATTCACCAGCGTGCCCGAGACAGCCGGTGTCCGGCGCGAAGGTCAGCAGGGACAACGACGAGTACTCCGTCCGGCGCGGATCACCGGCGGGGACGTAGCTGCGTTCGAGGTTCGTCGTCACGACCGAGCGGCCGTCCGGACTGATCACGAGCCCTTCGGGAGACACGCCGGTCGGGGCGCGGTCGACGACCTCGTGGTGCTTCGCGGGCCCGTCGTCGAACCGCACGCTGGCGACGTTCCCCGGCGGCGCCTCGGTCCAGAACCCGTTGACGTCCGGGCCCCACTGGAGGTTGTTGACCAGTGCGTAGTGGCCGTCGGGTGACCAGACGAGCTTGAACGGGTACTTTCCCGTCGCGAGCGAATCTCCCCACGGCTGCAGGGACACGGTGTCGGCACTCCGCTGCAGCTGGGCGAACACGGCGCGGCCCGTGTCGCACAGCGTCGCGCCGAGGAAGCGACCATTCGGGTGCCAAGTCACGTCGCAGATCCGGGTGTCACCGGTGACACCCGGGAACTGCGCGTAGCTCGGGGTGCCGAGGCGGCCGTCGTGGAAGGGCACGAACGCGACCCCGCGTCCGTCGGCGGGGTTCAACCCGACCGCGAGCAGATCGCCAGCGGGGTTGATGTCCACGGTCTCCAGTCGTTTCCCGACATGGATCCGTTGGAGAACGCGGGGTGCCCCGGTGTTGCGGACGTCGACGAGCGTCAGCGTCGTGCCCGGGGCGAGGTCGCTGGACCGCTTCGCACCGGGCCCGGCCTCGCCGAGGGTTTCGGCGACGAACGCGTAGCGACCGTCCGGGGACACCGTGAGCGCGGCCGGTGCGCCGGCGACCGAGTTGCTCACGTCGGTCCGATGGGCGACACCTTCGCTGAGAGGAATCGTCGAGAGGGCGTCACGACCTTCGCGCGGCCCGAGCACTCCGTCCACGTAGGCCGACGGAACCTGGTCGGCGTCGGAAATCAGCGTCAGCGCACGGCCTTGGAAATCGGCGGGCACTTCATCGGTTCGTGCTTCCGCGGGAGCACCTGCCGCCGTCAATGCCGTTCCGAGAAACAGGGCCAGAGAGCGTCGAAAAAGTGACATGAGCACCTCGAATACCGTTTTCCTCAAAGCCAGCCCGGGGCGATGAGCACCGCCCACGAGACGAGGGGTGCGACCACGACCAAGGTCAGGCCCACGCGCAGCAGGCTGCGGTAGACCGCAGGACGTTGCTCCTCGCGCGCGCTGGCGATCGCGACCGCGCCGACCGTCGAGAACGGCGAGGTGTCGACGAGCGCAGCTGACAGCGAAAGCGCGGCGGCGAACCCGAGCGTCCCGAGGTGGCCGACTCGGAGCAGGGGGATGCACAACGGGACGAGCGCGCCGAGCATCCCGGTGGTCGACGCGAACGCGGAGACCGCGCCCGCGATGTAGCAGATGACGAGTGCCGCGACGAGCGGAGTCCCGATGGTGCTGGCCCGCTCGCCGAGCCAGCCGATGGTCCCAGCCTTGTCCAGGACCCCGACGTAGGTCATGACCCCGCCGAGGAGCAGCACCACGTTCCAGCTGATGTGGTGCGTGGCTTTGGTCAGCGTCGCGGAGAACGCGAGACCCAGCACCGCGGCGAGGGTGATGGCGAGCAAGCCGATGTCGAGGTCGAAACCGACGGTGCCGGTCACGAGCACGACGATTGCGGCGATGGTGCACTTCTGCTCAAGAGAGGTGGCGAGCTTCGGCTTGGTCGCGTCGACCTCGGCCCGCACTCGCCAGAGCCGCGGGCCGCCCGCCGTGAGGTACGCGATCACTCCGGCCAGCAGCGCGGCGACGAAGACGACGATGGCCAGTTCGCCGCTGTCGATAGGCATGCCTTCGGACTTCAGCGACTGCGTGACGATGATCCCGTAGATCCCCAGCGGCGCGAAGCCACCGGCAACGGCGCCGAAGCCCACCATCGTGGCGATCAGCGTCGGCTGGATCCCGTGCGTGGCGGCGACGGCCATGCCGACGGGGAACAGGATCGAGATCACCGCGGGCCCGAGGGCGCCGATTCCGCAGAGGACCGTCGACAGCACGAACAGCAGCCATGGCAGAAACGCGACCCGGCCGCGGATCAGTCGGACGCTCGCGTCGACGAGCAACTGCACCGTGCCGTTGGCCTGCGCGATCCCGAAGAGCAGTGTGACGCCGACGATGATCACGAGCAGATCCACGGGAAAGCCGGCGATGGTCGTCCTGGCCGGTTGGTGGACCACCGCGAGCCCCACGACGAAGGCTGCGGCGAAACCCAGGATGCCCATGTTGACCGGGCGAATGACCGAAAGCACGAACAGCAGCACGAAGACCGCCAAGCCGATTATGTGGACCAGCACCGGCGTAGCCTCCGTTCCCGACGCGAGGGGCCGCTCACGGTCAGTTGACGGCCGTTGCCGCCGACCATACGGTGGTTCTCATCACGGCACAACCTATCAATTTGTTCCGAATAACGGCACAAGGAGGTGTTCGACAGTGCTTCCTCTGAGCGGCATCCGCGTCGCCGACTTCACGCAGGCGCTCTCGGGGCCGTACTTCACCATGCCGCTGACCGACCTCGGGGCCGACGTCGTCAAAGTCGAACGGCCCGGCCACGGCGACGACTCCCGCCGCTGGGGGCCGCCGTTCGTCGGGGACACAGCGGCGTACTTCCTCTCCGTGAACCGGAACAAGCGCAGTGTGGTGCTCGACCTCAAGACGGAGGCCGGTATCGCGAAGGCGCTCGCGCTGGCGGCCAGGTCCGAACTCGTGGTGCAGAACTGGATGCCGGGCACGGCCGACCGCCAGGGGCTGGGGTACGCCGAGGTGGCCGAGCGCGCGCCGGACGTCGTGTACTGCGCGATCTCCGGCTACGGCCTGGACGTCGCGTTGCCCGGGTACGACCAGGTCGTGCAGGGCACATCGGGGTGGATGAGCCTGACGGGCGCACCGGACGGCCCGCCGACCAAGATCGGGGTGCCGGTCGGCGACGTGGCCACCGTGATGTTCGCGACGCAGGCGATCGTCGCGGCGCTGGTGTGGAGGGGCGCGGGCGCGCACATCGACGTGGCGATGCAGGATTCACTGGTCGCGATGCTCGCGTACCACGCGGGGGCGTTCCTTTCGACCGGCGTGTCGCCGCACCGCAACGGCAATGAGCACAGCACGGTCGCTCCTTATGGGACGTTCGAGGTGTCGGACGGGCACATGAACCTGGCCGTGGGAAACGACCGGCAGTGGCAGCGGTTGTGCGCGGAGCTGGCGGCGGATGTCCGGTTCGCGACCAATCCGGCTCGGTCGGTGAACCGGGTGGCGCTGTACGCGTCTCTGGTCCGTCTACTCAGGACGATCCCGGCTGCGGAAGTCCTCGCGGCAGCACGGGCCGCCGGGGTGCCGGCCGGGCGGATCAACACCGTCGCGGAGGCCGTTGCGGACAGCGACCTGGTCACCGAGGCGTGCCATCCTCGGCTGAGGGTGGTGCGGTCGGTCGGGTCGCCGTGGCGGTTCGACGGCGAGGCGCCTCGCGCGTACTCTCCGCCGCCGAATCTGGGGCAGCACACCGATGAAGTGGTGCTGGATTTGGGTTTTCCGCTGTGAATGCGCTGGAGTTGACCGTCTCGAACGGAGTGGCGACGCTGCGGATCAACCGCCCGGAGAAGCGCAACGCGATGACGTTGGCGATGTGGCGTCGGTTGGCCGTCCTGGCGGGCGAGGTGGCTGCCGACGATGCGGTGCGCGTGGTGGTGGTGACCGGGGGACCGGATTTCTGCGCGGGTGCCGACATCGGGGAGTTCGGCCAGGTGCGTGGGGATCCTGCTCGTGGCCGGGAATACGACGGCGTGGTGGAGGAGGCGGAGCAGGCACTGACGCGGCTGCCCAAGCCGACGATCGCGGCGGTGCGCGGGTACTGCGTGGGTGGTGGGTGTGAGATCGCGTTGGCGTGCGACATCCGGGTCGCAGCGGCCGACGCGCGGTTCGCGATCACGCCGGCGAAGGTGGGGCTCGTGTATTCGCTGACCGGCGTGCAGCGACTCGTCGACACGGTGGGGTCGGCGTGGGCCAAGCAGATGTTGTTCACGGGATCGCAAGTGGACGCTTCCACGGCGGAACGCATCGGACTGGTGAACGAAGTGGTGCCAGCGGATCAGGTAGCTGCGCGGGCGTTTTCGCTCTCGGATTCGATCAAGCGTGGCGCCAGGACGTCCGTGACCGGGAGCAAGGTCCTGATCGAGCGACTGCTCCGGAGCCGGGCCAGTCCGCCGGGCGCGGACACGGACGCGTTGTACGACAAGGCTTATAGCGGAGTGGACTACGCCGAGGGCGTGGCGGCGTTTCTCGAGAACCGACCGCCCAGTTTCGAGTGAAGGAGAATGATGGATCTTCAGCTTCGCGGACTGCGTGCCGCGGTGACCGGTGCGAGCAAGGGCATCGGCGCGGCGATCGCGGAGGCGCTAGCGGCGGAGGGAGCGAACCTGGTGCTGGTTTCGCGGTCTCCGGTCGATGGTGCCGAGTTGGCTGCTCGTCATGGCGTCGAGGTTTCGACGGTCGTTGCGGATCTGTCCACTCTGGAGGGTCGTCGGGAGGTGGAGCGGACGGTCGGCTCGCTGGACATCTTGGTGAACAACGCCGGGGCGATCCCGCCGGGTTCGCTGCAGGACGTCGGCGAGGACGCGTGGCGCGAGTCGTGGGACCTCAAGCTGTACGGGTACGTGTTCCTGACGCAGAGCCTCTATTCGAAGCTCGCTGCGTCTTCGCACGGGGTGGTGCTGAACATCATCGGGGTGGCGAGCGAGGACCTGCCGCCGGGGTACATCGCGGGAGCCGTCGGAAATTCCGCCTTGGTGGCATTCACGAAGACGCTGGCGAAGGCGGCGTGGCAGGACGGCGTGCGCGTGGTCGGCATCAACCCCGGCCCGACGGCGACGGATCGCCATGAGCGTTTGCAGCGCGCTCGCGCCGCCGAAACGCTGGGTGACGCGGATCGGTGGCGCGAACTGGACAGTGCGCTGCCGTTCGGGCGGGCGTGCTCTCCCTCCGAGATCGCTGATTCCGCGGCCTTCCTGGTTTCCCCGCGGTCGTCCTACACCAGCGGCACGGTGCTGACCATCGACGGCGGTGCCTAGAGCCGCGCGGAGATCTCGCGGGCGGCCTTCGTGAGCTCACGGCGGAAGTGCGCGCCGCCGTCCTCGGGGAACCGGTACCGTGGGACGAACACGCTGATGGCGCACAGGATCAGCCCGCTGTGGGAGAACACCGGCGCGGCGAAGGAGGCGATGTCGTCGCGGAGCTCGCCCTTCACCATGGCGCAGTTGCCTTCGCGGATCTTGTCGAGCTCGGCGCGGAGCTGACCGGGATCCGTCACCGTCGCGTCGGTGAGCTTTTCGAGACCCACCTCGATGATCTCCTCCCGCTGCTCGGGCTCCATGTGCGCCAGCAACACCTTCCCGGTCGCCGTGGCGTGCAACGGCGACCGTGTCCCGAGCGGGATGTAGATCCGCGTGGGGTTCACTGTCTCGACGACGTCGATGATGACGACCTCGTGGCCCTCCCGGATGGCTAGGTGCACGGACTCACCGGTGGCGTCGCGGAGCTCCGTCAGAATGTTTCGGGCGGCCTCCCGCACGCCGACGTCCGCCGCCACCCGCTGCGCGATGTCGATCGCCTTGGTGGTCAACACCCACCCCCTCTTGGCCACCCCGGCCTGCCTGATCCAGCCAGCCGCTTCGAGCGCTTTGAGGGCCCGCTGCGCCGAACTCTTGGGCAGGTCCATCCGCTCGGCGAGCGCCGTGACCCCGACGGGCTGCGCCCTGGCCACCTCGTCGAGCACCCGCAACGCCGTGAGAGCAGTCGACATCGGCGATCTCCGTTTTCGATATTCGGCACAGGCAGGACAATTGTGCCAGATATCGGGTGCGCTCGAAGTTGCAGCGTGGGTGCACGACCCAGTCCGATATGCGCACTAACCACACCACCGGGCCCGGGCAAGTACCGTGAGCGGCGAATCCGGAGATCAGGTTCGTCTCGACACGTCACACGGCGGGCACTTCCTCACCCCGCAAGGTCGGCTTCTTTTCGTGGCCTGCTAGCGGATACCGGCCGCACGCAGGATGGCGCGGACCGTCTCGGTGCTGATGACGATCCTTTACGCCTCAGCCAGATCGTGGGACCAGCTTCGACAGGCTCCGCGTCGTGAACGGCAACTCCAGCCGCTGCGGCGGGGTTTTGGCCACCTGGCAGATGATCGTGCGGGCGACCGGACCGAACCTAGGTCGCCGACCGCCTTTCCATTTTGGGTCCAGTGCCGCGAATCCCTGCTCGTTAAACGCGCAGACCACCTCCCACGGGTACAACGGCTCGATGATCGCCCACTGGGCACTGGTCATATCCGACGGATATCCTCGTGACCTGCGGGAAGACCGGTGCGAGGTGACCACTGCCTACCCCACGCGAAGCATCGACGAACTGGGGCACGATGACGCCCGGGACTCCTGGGACCAGCTGACGATTAGACACCAACGGCTCTACCAGGAGCCCCTTCCTGTCTCCGTACCCACCCCACGACCAAGATCAGTTCAGGGACAGGCTCTCACATCCCGAATTCACGCAAGGTTGCGGATAACTCAGCCGGGTCATAGGGGATCGACGGCTGCTTCTAGCCGGAAGGCGGAGTCGAGGATGGCCGCGGCAACCGGATTGACCGATCCACGCCCCTAGATAGTGGTCCAGGGTTGTCGACGGCCGGGAACGACCGAGGACGTCGGCGATTTGCCGTGCGGTCAGCTTCTCGTCGTCGGGAATAGTGGCAGCCATCCTCCGGAACACGTGCGGCGTGACCCACCCGAAGCCAATCTTTTCACGAATCACCCGCCAGCCGCGCCGCAGATTATTCGGGGCCCGCGAACAGCCGACGCCTCTCGTCAGGGGTGAGTGCGCGAACCTTCCGCAGACGGCCCTCGATCGGGCTGACCTCCCGAACCGGATTGCTATCCAACAGCCCATGGCGAACGGCGACCTGGAGAGTGCCCCTGACAGTCGTACGGACCGATCGCCGGTAGCTCGCCGAATACCCTTCCGCTTCAAGCTTCTCGACGAATTCTTCGAGGACCGGAACGCTGATCTCCCGGAGACGCAGGTCGCCGATGCGGTCGAGCACGACGCTCTTCAGGGTCTGCTCATAGGTGTCGTAGGTCGTATCCGCCCTGTGCCTCGCGATCTTGCCCAGCCATACCTCCGCCACGTCACGGAACTTAAAGTCGACCGTCAGCCGCGCCCTAGCTTTCTGCAACTGCTCGATCGCGGACTCCAACCGCTCGACGGCCTTCTCCTCCGTCGGGCCGGAGCGTTCGACCAGCCGCGTCTTGCCGTCGAAGGCCCGGAACCGCGTGCGCGCCCGCCAGGTGACGTCATCCAGCCGCGTCGTGTTGATCTTGCCGTGGCTACTGATCTGGAGGGGTGGTCGAGCCATCTCCAACTCCCGTACCGAGGGACCAAAGCGATGAGTAAACGATGGATACCTCCACCGCCACGCTAGACCCGAAAAGAATCCACACGGCTCTGACCTAGGAAGATGGCCAGTGCCCCCGGTCGGGTTCGAACCGACACTTGGACGTTGTCAGATCCCTCGATGCTGGAGTGTATCTCATCGTGGTGTGCGGCTTCGTCCGCCACGACGCGTGGCTCGCGGTGGTTCGTAGCGGCTCGTCGCGCGCCATAAACCATGGATACACGCTGGCCTCGGCAATGCACGTATTCTCGCCTACGCCGCCACAACGTGTGCTCGGCAGCTCGCCGCAACGGCCAGCCGTCGTCCACGACACAACGGGCCAGGCGCAATCTGCCAGTCGGACTCAGCGGGGCATTACGGTGTGACACGAGGACCTCCGTGGCGTGGTGCAGATTGTGGTGATCCACACCAAACCCGGAGGTCCTCCCTCAATCCAAGATCATCAACTACGTGTCATGCGCGTTCGCAACCTTCCGAAGCAGTACACCAGGGACCAGCACCAGGTGTCGGCGGCTACCGATCCGAGACCATGCGGGGCCATTGCCAACGGGGCCGGGATCGGGCATCAGCGGTTGCCCGCCGATGCCCGATCCCGGCCTTCCGCTGTCCGCACTTCGCAGCCCACCTGCCAGCGGTTGTCTGGAACCGGGGCTGCTTCGCGCGTGTCCACATCGGACTCACCGCGCGTTCGTCCACGGACCAAGATCTGATCCGAGCCTGGTGTGACCGCCTGCGAACGACGATCGCACTGGACGGGTGTGGATGGCGTTGACGACGTCGGCGGGCTTGTTCATGCCGCTGGTGTCGTTGCCGACCTGCATCGTGGGTGTCTGTCGGGCCGAGGTAGGCACCGAGCACCTGGACACCCTCGGGTGCGAGCTCGAGCCGGGCGTTGGTGGCCATCCAGAACCCGGCCTTGGAGACGCTGTGTGCCGTGCCGATGGCCAGCCAGCTCAGCACCGAGCCCACGTTGACCAGGGCGCCCTTGGCCGAGCGCAGTGCGGGTGCCAGCTTGCGGGTCAGGACGATCGGGCGATGCGGTTGAGCCTGGTCGCTTCGCCACGTTGAGACAGCGTCGTGAAGCCGTTGCGGCCGGGTCCCGTCGGCCGCCACGGTCATCGAGTCAGGTCGTGGATCCGCCGCGGAAGGTGCGGCGCAGGTCGTCGACCCATTCGTCGGGTACCTCCCAGGGGATGAAGTGCCCGCCGCGGGGGTGCGCGGTGACATTGACGTGGTTGTACCACGGCTCCCGCGGGCTCTTGAGGAAGTCCGCGACCCGGTTCTCGGTGGTCACGCCGGGTGGATTCTCGTACCCGACCAGCGTGATCCCCGTAATGGCCTGCACCGGCGGCTGCAGGTCGTGCGACGGCGTCCACGGGTACCGGACGGCGTTCGCGTAGGCACGCATCGACGTGCCGATCGAGTTGGTCACCCAGTAGATCATCGCGTTGGTGAGGATCTCGTCCTTGCTGAAGACGTTTTCGACGTTGCCGTCGTTGTCGCTCCAGTTCGCCCAGCGCTCGAGAATCCAGGCGAGCATACCGGCGGGCGAGTCGCTCAGGCCGTAGGCGAGCGTGCTGGAGTCGAGCGTGTGCACTGCGACGTGGGCCGCGAACCGCTTGTGGAACGACTTGATCTCCTGCCGGATGTTCTCCGGCGTTCCGTCGGGGATCTGCGCGCCGCCCGTGAGGTCCCAGGCCCGGTCACCGTTGAACATGTTCAGCGGGATCGGCGAGCCAACATGGATCGCGTACAGCTCGTCGGCGTACTTGTGACCCAGCTGGGCGGTGACGAGCGAGCCCATGTCCGAGCCGGCCGCGGCGTACTTCTCGTAGCCGAGCACCTCGGTCATCAGCTTGTGCCACAGGTCGGCGATCTTCCAGAAGTTCATGTCCGGGTGGTCTGGCAACGGGGAGGAGAATCCCCAGCCGGGCAGCGTCGCCACGATCACGTCGAACGCCTCAGCCGGA
The DNA here is from genome assembly GCF_022678645.1 of Saccharopolyspora soli. Classification (GTDB taxonomy): domain Bacteria; phylum Actinomycetota; class Actinomycetes; order Mycobacteriales; family Pseudonocardiaceae; genus Saccharopolyspora; species Saccharopolyspora soli. The sequence continues at coordinate 31,726 of NZ_JALBWV010000071.1, forward strand.
TCGCCGCCGTAGGCGCCCGGGTCGGCGAGCGGGCCCATCACCTTGGTCCACATCTGGTCGGTCCACGGCCACCCGCCGCTGCAGATGAGCGGCGTCGGATTCGGGCCCACGCCCGGCTTGCGCATGAAGTGGATCGGCACGCCGTCGATCACGACGTCGTACTGCTCGTACTCGTTGATCTTGGTCTCGGCCTTGCGCCAGTCGTAGCTTTCGAGCCAGTAGTCGACGAGCTCCGCCAGATACCTCCTGCCGACGCCGTAGTGCCAGTCGTCGTTGCCCGCGTCGACTGGGAACCGGGTCGCCTTCAGCCGCGCCCGCAGATCGTCGAGGACCTCGTCGGGCACATGGATCGGATTGGGTTGGAGTGGAAACGGTTTGCCTGACATGTTCTTCCTTCCTTGCGTCACCTGACGAACTGGAGACGCAGCCGGGTCAGCTCGCTGCCACTGATGCGCCAGCCGTCCGGGGTCTTGCGGTAGGTGTCGTGGTAGTGGCCGAGACCGTGCATGGAGTCGAACGGTGCATCGGGGTGGGCCTTCCGGTCGTGGAAGATCAGGTCCTCCATGGCCCACACGCCCTTCGCCGTCGTGGCGGTGGTGAACTCGATCTCGTGCGAGAAAAGGTGGTGGATCGGTTGCCCGGCGCCGACGCGCTCGCCGATTTCGGCTGCGAACTGTGCGGCGGTGACCTGGTTGAGGAGGCCGCCGTCCACGTCGTAGAAGCGCATCATCGCGTCCTCGGTGAACAGGTCGGCGACCTCGTCCCACTGCTTGGCGTCGGCGAATCGGCAGTAACGGGCCTTCAGCTCGCGGATCTGGTCGATGTCGGAATGGGTTGTCATCACCGTTCCTTCCTGGTGTGTTCCGGGATGAGGAGGCAGGAGGCGAGGCCGAGCAGGCCGACGACGGCCAGGATCGCGAACGCGGTCGTGTAACCGGTTTCGCTCGGGAAGCCGCCTGAGGAGTGTGCGGACAGTACGGTCGCGATCACCGCGGCGCCCAGCGCGCCACCGATCGTGCGGATGTTGGCGTTCATCCCAGTGCTGACCCCGGTGTGCCGGTGGGGAACCGCGTGCACGACCACCGCAGACAGTGCGGAGAGGCTGATCCCGAAACCGGCGCCCGTGACGGCGGTCGCGAGTACGACCTGCCAGACCTCGCTGTGGGCGAAGGCGAGGACGACGAACCCGGCGACGACGGGCAGCGCGCCCAGTACGAGCAGCACCTTCGGTGGCATCCGGGCGGCCAACGGCCCGGCCGCCAGGCCACCGGCGAACTGGGAGACCGTCATCGGCAGGAACAGCAGCCCCGCAGTCGTGACGGATTCGCCCAACCCGTAACCGGTTCCAGGCGGCACTTGCAGGAAGGCCGGGATGAAACCGAAGGCCGAGTACAAGGTCACCCCGAACAGCAGCGAAGTGAGATTCGCCGTCCACACCGGACGAAGCCGGAACACCGCCATGTCGATCAGCGGCGAGTCCGAGTGGGTCTCGATGAACACCCACAGGACTCCCATCGCCACCGCGGCCGCGAACAGGACGATCGTCACCGGCGACCCCCAGCCCCAGTCCCCGCCGAGGCTCAGCGGAAGCAGCAGGAGCGCGAGAGTCGCGGCCAGGGCGACTCCGGCCTGCCAGTTCACCCGGGCCTCCGCGTGCGGGACCGAGCGGGGGACGACGGTGAGCACGCCGAACCCGACGACACCGTTGGCGATGGCGGGCAGCCAGAACAGCCACGGCACACCCAGCGTGGTGATGATCGGCCCGGTCACCAGGATCCCGATGGCGCCGCCCACGGAGCTGATCGCGGCGACCGCGCCGACCGCGGAACCGACGCGCCGAGCCGGAAGCGTGTCCCGGATGATGCCGAGCCAGGGGCAACGTCGCGCCCCCCACGCCCTGCAGCAGGCGGCCGACGATGAGCAGGGCCAGGTTCGGTGCGAGAGCACACAGGACGCTGCCGATGGCGAGCAGGCCCATGACCGCGACTAGCACGCGCTGCTTGCCCATGTGGTCGCCGAGCTTGCCGAAGATCGGCGTGAACACCGCACTCGACAGCAGGAACGAGGTCAACAGCCAGCCGACGCCCACCTGGTCTGTGTGCAGGTAAGCGCGCAGGGCATCGAACGCCGGGCTAACCATGGACTGGACGAGTGCATAGGACACCGACGCGATGGCCAGGGTCGCCAGGGCGAGCCCGGTGCCTCGCCTACGGGAAAGCTCGACCTCGCCGGTTCTCGAGGGAACCGCAAGAATGGATAGCACGGTCCAATCTTGTGTCGCCAAAATTAGACCGGCAAGTCCAGAGTTAGGTGGTCGTGGACCTCAGCGGTTCAAGTGCGGCGTCGAGCGCGGCCTCGAGGTAATCCAGGCGGCCGGTTCCGCGGAGCATCATGACACCGCCCTGAACTGCGGCAAGGATGCTGCGGGCGCGTTTGCGGGCGGAGAGTGCCGAGCCCGTGGACGCGGGAACACCCCGCAGCAGTGCCGCCTCCCATGTGTCGTACATCTCCGTCACGACGGCGGTCGTCTCGGGCGAGGTCTTGCCCAGTTCGGACGTGAGGCTGCCGAGGGGGCACAGTTTGCCGAACTCGGCGTAGTGCGCCAGGAGGTTCTTGCGCCAGATCTGCCAGGAGTTCCAGGTGGACAGATCGTCGAGGTACGGCCGCTGCACCTCGAGCACCTGCGCGGCTTCGTACTCCGCGACGGCCACGAGCACCGCGGTCCGTCCCTCCGGGAAGTAGTGGAACAGCTGGCTCTTGCTCGTGCCGGTCGCGGCCCGAATGTCCTCCAGTGTGGTCTCCGCTGCGCCGTGCTCCCGGATGAGCAGCGCGGTCGTCTCCACGATCCGGCGCCGGGTCGCGGCCCCTTTCGCTGTCAGACCTCGGTTCATGTCCCCATCATCCCCCATCGTCGTTTGGTTGTCGGCGATTTGTAGACGTTCCGGTGGTGCGCTAGAAGCACCATCACGAGGAGGGACAACGGTGAGCGTCGACGTGCGGGCCGAGCCGGAAGAGTCAACGCTGATGGTCGGCCTGCTGCCCCGCGAATCTGCCGACCGATGTGTCACCTGGGACTTCGGTCGTCCAGCGCAAGGTTGCCGCAGGAAAGCGTGCTCCCTATCACCAGTTTGACGGGTGACTAATTACTTGCACAAATGCGTAACCATTCCCACAGGTTACGTATCGCGAGTCACCGAAAAAGGGCATTCCGAAAGAGACGAAGAGGAAATCCATGAGACGCCTTGTGTTGTGCCGTCGTCTTTGGCGCGCTGCAGCGCATCGTGCAGGTCCGGAGCCTGGGCGGGCGAGCACCTCGATGATCTCGTCCAGATAGCGGTAACCGGTCGCCCGGGAGATGCCGCAGTCCCGCGCCAGCGCGGGCACGTCCCGATCCTCCCGAAACCACCGCAGCCCGAACACCGCCTGCCGAAAACAGGTCAACGCAACCGCGCGCACGACGCTCGGCGTTCAGCAGCCAGCTGAGGTACTGGGCCAGTGCACGCGGCACGTCCAACATGGCACGATAGGCGATCACGTGGGGTCCTTCGGTCGAAGATCACTATGGCAAGCGTTCTTCTACCAAGGACTCCACGCCCGTCTTCACACCGGATCCCATGCCACCACCCAGACCAGCAGCTTCGTGCTCCCCAACCCGATCTTGGTGAGATCACCTCACTGAGATCACCTCATTGGCCACACGTGCACTGAGTAGAGTTATCGGGCGTTGATCAGGCAGTAGGCCAGGGAAGTTCCCCTGGATGGTCGGGCTTTCAGTCGTGCCGGGGAGGTTTCCGGATGATCAGCTGGCGTAAACTCACCGAGGAGGACTTTCCGCTGCTGAGGCAGTGGCTGCAGCAGCCGCACGTGGCCCGGTGGTGGAACCACGAGACCTCAGCCGAGGCGGTGGCACGGGATTTCGGCGCCGCCGCCAGGGGCGAGGAACCCTCGGAGGACCTGCTCGTCTTTTTCGATGGCCAGCCGGTCGGCCTGGTACAGCGCAGCAGGTACGGCGACTATCCCGAATACCTGGACGAGCTCGCCCCGATCCTCAACGTGCACAGGGAGGCGGTGAGTATCGACTACCTGATCGGCGATCCGCAGCGGATCGGTAAGGGACTGGGCACCCGCATGATCCGATCGATCGTCGAGGCCACCTGGGAGGACTTCCCCAACGCCCCCTCGGTCGTGGTGCCCGTGTCCGCAGCCAATCGGGCTTCCTGGCGAGCGTTGGAGAAGGCGGGTCTGCGCCGAGTCGCCGAGGGCCAGCTGGAGCCGGACAACCCGATCGACAACCGCGACCACTACGTCTACTTGATTGACCGGCCATCTCCAGGCCGTTACTAGTTATCGTATTTTAGCGCGATCGTCCCGTACTGTGGCGGAACGAACACATCGCCACCAGCGGAAACCGTGCAGACCGGCCTGACCTTGCTGAGATCACCTCACTGTTTGCGTCGATTGCGAAAGCGTTTAATCGTCCTATCTGTATGCGTCTGTCAGGAACTGTCGAATGACGGAGTTGAACAACTCAGGGTTTTCCCAGAAAACCAGGTGGCTGCCGTGCTCGGCCTCGGAAAAGATCCGCAATCGTGCGTCCGGGATCTGCGACGCGACCCATTCCGCAACGCTAGTGGCGAAGAAGCTGGCCTCACCTCCGATGACCAGCGTCGGGACCGTGATCCTCGGCAATACGTCGCGCCAGTCGTTGCCGTAGTGGTCGAGGTACAGCGTCGCGGCGTGTTCAGGGGGCAAGAGCGCGTTCTGGTCACTTATCCACGCCAGGTCCTCGCCGCTCAACGACGGGCCGTGCATCATGTCGAGAGTGGGTTTCCATGCGGTGGCCGGGTTCGGGCCTCGCAGACCGGCCACGATGCCGGTGGCCATTTCGTGGGTAAAAATGGCGCCGAGTTCCTCCGCGCGACCCGGGGGTGCCAACTCGGCCGCCGCGATCGCTGCCTGGTCCACCAACACGAGCCGACTGATCCGCTCACTACCGAAGAGATCCCAGTAGGACCAGATGACGGTGCAGCCAAGCGAGTGGCCCACCAGAGTCACCTCGCTCAGGTCCAGTGCCTCGAGCAGATCTCGTAGATCGGCGGCGAGACGGGAAACGCGGTACCCGTGGCTCGGCTTGTCCGAGTTGCCATGCCCGCGCAAGTCCATCGCGATTACCCGGTAATCATGACTGAGCTCATCGATCTGCTTACCGAACTCCGCAGCGCTCTGCGAAAAGCCGGGAATCATCACCAGTACGGCCCCGCTGCCGGCCATGGTGTAACGAATGCGTACTCCATCATTGGTCGCGATGTCGCCGTTGAACTGCCCAGTCATGTCTTCTCCCGCCTCTCTGCTTGCGGCAATGCGCAAGTGCCCCTGCCCGGTCCCGAAGGGAGAGCTGACCCCAGTGGCGTCACCCAAGGCGGCAGGCAGACAGGTCACTCCGGCAACGACCGAAAGGGCAACGGCTACCAGCATCGGCCATTGACGGCCGAGTTCAGATCCCGCAGCGGCGGACGACGACGGCGAACTACGCCGCACCGAAGACGACGTGACGGGGCGAAGTACACGCGGTCCATCACCTCCGCGATGTCCACGAGCTTGTCGACGACCAGGTCCGGCAGGGCCTGGCTGACGCGCGCTCGATTCACGCGGAATCCTGTCGTGCTCGGGGCCGGTCAGGGGCACCCACTCATCGAACCGAGCACGCGTTGATGGAGTGTTGACGTTGGTTCAACGGGCCCGGGCGCCGCGCGCGGCGGGTGATCCTCAGCACGTTGCCCAGCATGCCGTCGCGGTGCGCGCGCTTTCGACCCTGTGAGAGCCCCAAGGGCAGGATGCTCGACCGATCCTGCCGAGACGAAGCGCCCGCACGGTGTCGGAACGCACTTCGCGCGCCGGAATGCCGTTCTCTTTGCCCGGTTGAATGAAGCGGTCCCCGCTGCGACGCTCAGTCCGGAGTTGGTCACATGCAACCGCTGGACCGCGGCCGTCCGCGATCCAGCGGTAGCGCAGGGCAATTCCCCACATCAACATGGGTTCACTGTCCTGGCCGAATTTGCAAATGATCCTCAGTGCGTGCTCAGCAGGGTTACGAGGTCAGGTGCGATGCGCTGTTCGACAGGCCCGGGACTGGTTGGCCTTCAGCTGCGAGGTTGTGGGTGACGACGCAAGCGAGGCTACGTGCTTGGAGGGTGAGTCCCAGGTCCATGGCTTGGACCGGATTGCCGTTGGCGGCGGTGAGGTTGATCATCCGGCCATGGTCGAGGTGGACGAGCTCGCGCCCGTCGGTGAGGCGGATTCCTGACCGGCGGCCCGGCTCTGCGTACTCGGTAACGGACACGACCGCACTTGCCGCCCACCATCGTCGCCCGCACGCCGCCGGTGCGGGTGACGCCAGGCATGGCCAATCTGCCGTTGCGGCCACCGGTGACGTTCGCCGAACTGCGGCCACCCTCGGAGTATCGTGAGTTCATGGTCTTGAGCGAGGACAGCGCCACATCAGCCGCTGTCGTCACGCCACCCGAACAGGCTTCGGCAAGATGGTCGACCCAGGGGATCAGGCCGCAGGACGCGTTCGCCGTGTGGCGGGAGATGATCAGCAGCACATTCGTCCCGCTCGCCGCCACACCGCCGCGCAGGGATGCGTTCCGCGCCAGTATCGATCACTCCGGTGGACCCGACCTGCAGCTGTCAACGGTGCGGGCCGACGCCCACCAGATCAGGCGCACCAACGAGCTCATCGACCGCGCAGACGACGCCTACCTGATGGCGACCGTCCAGGTGACTGGGCGGAGCAGGGTGGAGCAGGATGGCCGGGAGATCGAACTCGTTCCGGGGTCGATGGTCTTCTGTGACAGTACGCGCCCGTTCGGCTTCACCTTCGCCGATCCGTTCGAGCAACTGGTTGTCCAGATGCCCAGGACCGTGCTCCAGGCACGCAGCGGTCTGAGCGACCGAGCCACGCAGCGGGCGACGGCCGTGCGACTGGACCCGACCGGCCCGATATCGGTGATCACCGGGTTCATGTCGTCCCTGGCCTCGGCCTCGCTGCGGGACCCGGACAATGCAGCCGTCCTTGGCCAACACGCCTTGGGACTGATCGGCGCGGCGCTCGCGATGGCCGGCGGCGACGGACCATCCGAGCCGGACGCCCACGAGCTGGCGCGGGCGCGGGTGCTGGAGTACCTGCGCGCCAACTTCGTGGATCCGCGACTCGATGCCGACTCCGTCGCACATGCCTGCCACATGTCGCGCCGTTCACTGTTCCGGCTGTTCGCCGACGCACCGCTCTCACTCGCCGACGAACTGCGCCGGATCCGGGTGGACCACGCCTGCCAGCTGGTGCGGGCGCGGCCGGCGCTGCCCGTGGCCGATGTCGCCGCGGCCTCGGGTTTCGCCAGCGAGACCCAGCTCTATCGGGCGTTCCGCACCGTGCTTGGCATGACTCTCACCGCATACAGGGCCGGTCTCAGTCCCCGGCCGATGGCCGACAGGCGCCAGTAACACGCATGTGGGTCTTTCGCTCGGCGGAGAAGCGGCGTCAGGGTGAGCGGCCGGGAGCCGAACCCGGTCACACGAGGGGCGTGACCCCTTCGCCCAGCCCGAGCAGTGCGCGGCCGTAGACCTGCGCACCGATCGCCGGGTTGGCCACGGCATGTCTGCTGGCGACCTCGCTGTCACGCCAGATGCGCTGCAGCGGGCTGGATTCGGCGAACCCGGCCGAACCGTGCACGGAGACCAGCTCCCGGATCGCCTCGCGTGCGTTCACAATCGCCTGGGCGACGTCCATCCGGCAGCGCGCACGAGTGCGACGGTCCGGGAAGACGCCGAGCCGCCCGGCCTCGTCGATCTCGGCAACCGCCCGGAACGTGAGCAGTTCCGCGGTGTCGATCAGCGTCGCCGCCTTCGCCACCGCGAGTTGAACGGCCGGCGAGTCGACCTGAGTGGTGTATTCGGTGTAGGCGATCCCGCGCCGGGAAGCCTGTTCCAGGACGAATTCAAGCGCCGCCCGTGCGAGTCCGAGCTGCGGACCCACCAGATCGGTCATCGCGGCGACCACGAACGGGACGCGGTAGAGCTCTTCGCCGGAGTAGGGGCTGTCGTTCCCGCCCGTCTGCAGCCTCCGCAGCGAGATGAACCGGTGCGGCGGGACGACGACCTGGTCCGCAACCACAGTGTTGGAGCCACTCCCCCGCATCCCCGCGACGAACCAGGTGTCCTCGATCGTCACCTCGGCCGCGGGCACGAGCACCAGCCCGTGGTCGACAGAATTCCCGTCGACGTCCACGACCGGGACACCGAGGTACAGCCAGTGGGCATGCAGGCAGCCCGTGCAGTACGACCACCGCCCGGAGACTGTCAAGCCATCAGGGCCGGCCGTTGCCGTACCGGTCGGGGCCAGCACCCCGGCAACCCGGGCCTCGGAGTCCTCGCCCCACACGTCCTTCTGCACTTGCTCGTTCCACATCCCGATGAACCAGGTCCCGCCCGTGAGCAGGCTCGTCGTCCACCCCGTCGACCCGCAGCCGTGGGCCAGCTCCCGGATCACCTCGATCTTGGTCCGGAAGTCGGCCTGGAACCCGCCGAACCGCTTCGGCTGGGTAAGCCGGAACAATCCAGCGGCTTCGATCGCCGCGACGTTCTCCTCAGCCAGGCGCCGCCCGTCCTCGGTGCGCTCGGCGTTGCGCCGCAACGTCGGACCAAGATCTGCAGCACGCGCGACCAGGTCCGCTCGCTGCTTGCGCCCCGTCTCACCTGTGCTCGGCCGGTCGAGTACGACTGCCATCTCTCCTCGATTCCCTCCACACGTTTCGGCACATTCACCACGAGCGCAGGCCCAACGGATCAGCCCGTCCTCCGACACCTGCACTCGTGCTCCACAAGGCTGCAAGCATCCGCACCAGCGCCACCACACAGGAAGTGCCGCCTGATTGACGACGAGTGCCACTCAAAACCGCCTCAACAACCGCCCACGCAAATGCCTCGAGCATGGACCCCACAAGCTCGTCAGGGCAGTGCGGATCCCGGCACATCAGGGCGTATGTCGCACTACGCCGGATCCGCTCACCGCGGAGCCCACCGAGAAGATCGAGGCGCAGGTCGACCACGGAGGGATGTTCAGAACCTCGTCGTGCCGCCCGACCCGGCCCACCATGACACCCTCCCGGCACAGCCGCTCGACCATCCGCTTCGCCTCCATGTCTCTCGACACACCAAGCTTGGCGGCCACCGCCGTGTTCGACCCGCCTTCTGCGCACGTCAACACAATCCGC
>NZ_JALBWV010000072.1 GCF_022678645.1 Saccharopolyspora soli
CTGATCGGTGGGCGGCCTGACCGCTGCTGGTAGGTCCACTTCTTGATGATCAGATGCCGATGCCACGCCAGGAGCGTGGAGGGTGTGACGATCTGCCCCAGTCGCAGGCTGCGAGGCGGCAGGCGGGTCAGCGCGGACAGGATGCCGCGATCCGGCCACGACAGCTGCGACCGCCGACCGACCTGGCGGCGTAACACCGTCAGCTCATGCCGCAACACGAGGATGACCAGCGATCACGGCTTGATCACGGAACTCAGCGAAACCCCAAGGTCGCCGACCGAGTGGCGACTTATGGCACGGCACACGATTCCGTGGATGGTGGGGAGGGTGGTGCCGGCTGCTGTGATCGCGGCCTTGGATTGCGTTTCGTTGTCGGTGAGGGGTTGGTCCAGGTGACGTAGGTCGGCGAGCAGGTCTCTGGCGAGGTCACGGCGGCAGGCGTCGGTGGCGGTGGCCGGTCGGACGCGGCGTAGGAGGGCTGCGGCTTTGTCGGCGGTGAGCCCGCAGTCTGCGCCGCCGGGGATGAGTTCGCGGAGCTGTTGGTGGAGCCGGTTGAGGACGCGGGTGCGTTCGTGGATCAGGTCGTCGCGACGGTCGGAGAGCAAGCGCAGGGTGGCTGTCTGGTCTTTCGGGTGGACTTGGCGCAGCGTTGTGTGGTGGTGGGCAACGCTGCGTGCGTCGTCGGGGTCGGTTGTGCGGCCGCCTCCGGTGGTGAGCAGGCGGGCCCGTCGGACGAGGGTGGCAGGGACATCCAGGACGTGTTCCCCGGCGGCGGCGAGTTGTTGAGCGATGCCGCGGCCGAGGCCGAAGGCGTCTTCGACGGCGAACTGCCGTTCGGGCCACCTTTCGGCCCATGTCAGGAGTTTCGTCAAAGTTCCAGCGGTGTTGGCGATTCGTCGGCCGGCTGATTCGGCGCCTGTGCTTTCGACGGCGATCGCGGTCAGCGACGACAGTATCCGGAGCGTCACTGGCCGACCCGCCCTGGACTCTGAGCCACTTTCCGATCCCCCGGCCGAAGTCCCGATGTGCTTGGCTCCGTCGGTGAACCGAGGCAGTGGGGTGTAAGGGTCACATGAGGGATCCACTGCCGTTCATGGCTCGCAGCTTCAACGGAGTTCCTTGAACGAGAGTGGATCTTGGTCGACCACTCGTTCTACCGGAACTCCGTTGTCCTGTCTGAGCGTCCCCCGCTGATCACCAAGGCTCTTGACACCAAGCCAAATGCCTTAACTGCCCGGCATTGCCTTTAAATGCAAGCTTAGTCAGCGTTCCGCTGGCGGCTTACGGGTGGCAGTTCGGCAAAAGTTGGTGGGGAGGTCGTTCCGTAGATGCTCCGCAGCCACAGCTCAAGCAACGTGTTGAGCATGCCGGACTCGGGTATTGCCGGTTGGTCATCGGTGAATGTGGCGAAAAATATCCGCTCGTTCATGAGATTGAGTGCTGTCGCTAGTTCCTGAGCCGGGATTCCGGGTAGAGCCGCGCCACGTCGACGTTCAGCGTCGATTGTCTTGGCGGTGAGATGTACCCAGTTCATCATGATCGTGCTCCATAGTTGCCGCACCTCTGGGTTAGTGGCTTTCGCGTACGCGGTGGCCACTAGCACGCCGCGGTGCTCACGAAATGCTCGGATCCCGGCGTTAATGCCCTGTCGCCACTGTTCAGCGGGGTCATCACTGTCCGACCGGAAAAGTCGGTCTGTGACGGTAAAGGACTCGGCTGCTACTCGGTCGAGTAAGGCGAGCAGCACGTCGTCTTTGGACCGAAAGTAGAAGTAGAACGCGGGGCGCGAGATGCCAACACATCGCGTGAGGTCATCGATCGAGATCTCCTGCAGTGAACGCTGACCAAGTAGTCGCTCAGCGGCGGCCAAGATCGCGAGCTCGCGGTCATCACCAGAACGCCGCGCGGCACGTCGGCTGCGAGACGGGGATGGCGAATCCCCTGAGGTAGACGGTCGCTGCATGTAGTGCAGTCTACATAGAGTCAGACCTCCTGACACTTTGTTGGTTCTACTTGACATTGTGTAAGCGTTTCTGACTGAGGTTCACCGCAGCGAACCACGGCTCGTAACCGGCAACATCGGGGCGTCTCCGCGAACCTCGAGCACCACGCATGCGAGGAAACTCGCGGCGGCGGCGAGGGGGTATCCAGCCCTGCGGCGCGGTCAGGCCGATGGCGCCCGTTTCTACAACGTCATAGGTGGGAGCACCCGCCCAGACGACCACGGGTAGCTGCCCGTAGAGGTCGAACGAGGGCCAGCTGTGAGTTCGTCGATTCCAGCGTGACCGCATACCCAGCAGGATCGCGACCAGATCGGTTGTGACCGGATGCCGTCCGCAGGCGCCGGAGCCCCAGTGCTCGATGCGCTTCGCTGATCGAGCACGCCATATGGCTTCGTCGCGGTGCCCGGCCCGCTGCCGTTCCACTGCCGATAGGACGCCACGTACCCGACCGGCTAACGCCGCATCGTCGCGGACTGCCGCCGACCGGCGGAACGCCTCGCGGTCGTAACTGTGCGGCGTTGTTGATCGCGTTGTTGGTCGGCCACGGCCAGCGGGTGGTTTCTCTGCCCGGACGCACCGTGCACCACGCCGCGGCTACCTACAGGGGCAACGGTAAGACCGACGCCAAAGACGCGGCGATCATCGCTGACCAAGCGAGGATGCGCCGCGACTTGCAACCACTGGTCGTCGCGGACGAGATCAGCACGGAGCTGAAGATCCTCACGGCTGATCGCACGCGGCAGATCAACCGGCTGCGCGCCCAGCTGCTGGAGTACTTCCCCGCCCTGGAACGTGCTTTCGACTTCAGCACGAGCAAGGCCGCTCTGGTGTTGCTGACCGGCTACCAGACTCCGGCCGCGCTGCGCCGTGTCGGCACGACACGGTTGGAGACGTGGCTGAAAAAGCGCAAGGTCCGCAGCGCGGCAGCCGTCGCCGCCGCTGCTCTGCGGGCAGCCGAGGCTCAGCACACCACCATCGCCGACGCGGACCTGGCCGCGAGCATGGTCGCGCGGGCTGGCGAAGGGGGTGATGACCCTCGACCAGGAAATCGCCGAGATCGACACGCTGATCGAGGACCGGTTTCACCGACACCACCACGCCGCGGTGATCATCAGCCTGCCCGGTATGGGCACCTTGCTGGGCGCGGAATTCCTCGCCTACACCGGGGGAAGCGTGACTGCCTACGGCAACCCCGACCGGTTGGCCGGGGTCTCCGGCCTGGCACCCGCACCACGGGATTCCGGTCGCATCAGCGGCAACCTGCACCGGCCTCAGCGTTACCACCACCGCCGCCTGCTGCGCGTGTTCTACCTCTCCGCGCTGGTCAGCATCCGCTGCTGCCCAGCCTCCTGGGCCTATTACGACCGAAACCGCGCCGAGGGCAAGCGCCACGTCCAAGCCGTCCTCGCACTGGCCCGCAGACGCCTGAACTCCTGTGGGCCATGCTCCGCGACAGCACCACCTACCACCCGGCCACCGCAGAATGATCCCCGCATCAGCAGCCACCCCTACGGCTTGACAACTTCATTGGGAACCCTTACCGCCCTCGCGGTATCTGGCCAACCAGCCATACACCGTCTTCCGGTGTACCCCCAAGGCCTCGGCGATGTCCTCGAGACTGCGCGCCTGCCTCGACACGCTCCACACTACTGACACTTCGTTGATTATACTTGACATCGCGTAAATGACTCTGACATGATGTCAAGTGTTGTTGTTGTTGTTGTTCGAATCATCGGGTTTGTCGGGAGGTGGATGCGCAATAGGCGGGGTTATATGCGAACCGCTTGACCCGATACGGCGGGTACGGCAGGGAGGATGCAGGGTGGATAGGGGACCGCCTCAGTCATGGGCCGTGCTTGCGGTGCTACCGCGCGAGTGTGTTTCGATATCCGCCGACGAGCTGAGCGTGGCCTTGCGGGGCATCGAATTGCCCGCAAACAAGCACGATGACAGTCCGCGCAGACAGCTCACGGCTGCGGCGGGCTCTCAATAGTCAATAACCTGAAAGCCTTCGCCGTGGAGGAATCTGGCAACGACCTGCATATCAACACCGACTGCGAAAGACGCCGAACTATTCGGCGCGCACTGCATGTGAATTCTTTCACCTCAGCCTGCCTAACATTGAGGCCGCACAGGACACGTCCCCCTCGGGAAGCCGCTCGTCGGCTGCGTGAAGGCCCGTCGTTGTGGCAGGAAGCCGTCCGTTGTCTGAGCTGAGCTAGAGAAAGGGCACGATACTTTACTTGAGAGGCCAACAAGCGCAATGGGAGCAATTGCGCTTGACTGTGGCAGAGGAGCGGCTTGCTGCCGAGATAGAACCAGGACGACATGTCGAGTTGTTTGCCAAACTGAGACTGACGATGACTGCACAGAGTCACCGTCAACGGCTCGGAAAGCGATCAATATTTGCCCTCTACAGATACAGCCACTAAGCCGAAACCTTGCGCGCCGCAGCGTCAGCCGACTATCAGGAACTACACACACCCAAGAATTAGGGAGCCGAGAACATGACAACTCGCACCGCGCTGGTGACCGGCGCTAACGGCGGGATAGGGAGTGCCATCGTTGACCGGCTGCGCACCGCCGGTCATTCCGTCATCACCCTCGACGTGGTCGAACCATGCGACCTCAAGCTCGACTTGACGACCGACCCACTCCCGCTGGATGTGCTGGCCGGGGTAGACGTGTGCGTATCCAACGCTGGAACTGTGGACACTATCGCCCCAGCGCACGAGATGACGACACGGCAGTGGCACCGAGACGTAGACACCAACCTCACCGGCGGATTCAGGGTTATCCAGGCATGCCTTGGCGGTATGCGCGAGCGCGGTTGGGGACGGGTGGTGGCTATCTCCAGTCTCGCTGGTCACCTCGGACTGGCGGGCCAGGTTGCCTACGCTGCTTCCAAGGCCGGACTGCACGGCATGATGCGTACCATTGCGATTGAGAACGCCTCATACGGGATCACCGCGAACTGTGTGCTTCCTGGCTTGGTGGCCACGCCGAAAGTACTCGGACTGCCCGACCAGGTGCGCACCCGATGGCTCCGAGGTATACCGATGGGTCGGTTCGCCGAGCCCGCTGAAATTGCCGAGCTGGTCGCCTATCTCGCAAGCGAGCACACCGGCTACCTCACCGCTCAGGAGATTGAAATCCACGGCGGACTCGGCATGACCACCAAAAGCTTCGGAGAAATCCGGTAATGACCGGGATGGCTCGCCCCATAACCCCCTGACTGCGGGAGCCTGCTCTGACTCCGTGGCCAGAGCCGGAGGGCTGGACGCGATGCCACCCATGTCTCGATGGATCTGGGTTGATTTCCTACGCCTGAGAGCCCAATAGCGATCCAGGAAATACTGGAAGTTAGGGAAATGCTGTGTGAAACCGAGCCAGTGATATTGACCCGGTTGGCACACAGGAATCGTTTGATTTGCAGCTACCCGGCTGGTGGGGTGTCATCGCCGTCAGTTGAGCGGTCAAAGCGCAGGAGAGTAAGTCGTGCAAGCCTGGTATTTGTTCGGCGCGGCCTACATCTGATCGAGACAGGATGGATCAGTGGAGGCCCGATAAATGTTCTCACCGAGATACGGAGTCAGTGTGATATTAGGAACACCCCCAAAAAATCAAGGAAAGGTCCTGTCGCCCAATGAAGTGGGGAACAGCGGTGACCTCGCTGACTGACCACGCACCGCCTGAAGAGAGTATCCCGCCCGCGAACGACGTCGACGTGCTGATCATTGGCGCTGGGTTCAGCGGATTCGCCGTGGCCGCGTTGCTCTCCCGGGCGGGCATACGCTCCTTTCTGATCCTCGAGTCGGCCAACGACATCGGTGGTACCTGGCGGGACAACACTTACCCGGGGTGCGCCTGTGACATCCCGGCCCCGCTGTACTCCTACTCGTTCGACCAGAAACCAGACTGGACGCAGCTGTTCGCCCGCCAACCGGAGATCCTGGACTACCTGCGCTCGGTCGCCCACCGCCGAGGACTGCTCGAGCACACTCGACTCGGCCAGCGGGTCGAACAAACCCGCTGGGTGGCCAAGGATACCCGTTGGGTAAGCGTGACCAATAGTGGTGAGCGCTACCGCTCCCGGTTCCTCGTCTGCGCGGTCGGTCTGTTGCGCGAGCCCGCCTACCCACGGCTACCCGGGATAGAGTCCTTCGGCGGCCCAATATTTCACTCCGCCACTTGGCGCCATGACGTCGATCTCACCGGCAAGCGGGTCGCAGTCGTCGGTACCGGAGCCAGCGCGATCCAATTCGTACCAGCCATCGTGGACCAAGTCGCGGCGCTGACCGTCTTCCAACGCACCCCACCGTGGATCGTGCCGAAACGCGACCGCCCATTCGACCAGCGACACCGCTGGCTGGCCCACTGGCTACCGCCATACCGCTGGCATGTGCGGCGGCAGCTCTACAGGGTGCATGAAGAACGCGCAACCGGCTTCGTCACCGACCCGGCCGCCATGGCCACCACTGCTGCATTGGCCCACCGGCTGCTGGCCAAACAGGTTCCCGACCCCGAACTGCGCGCCAAACTGACCCCCGACTACACCATCGGCTGCAAACGGCTGCTCATCTCCAGTGACTGGTACCCCACGCTGAACAAGCCACACGTGGACCTACGGACGTGCGCGGTCGAACAACTGGGCCCCAACACCGTCGTTGGCGCCGACGGGGGCACCGTGGACGCCGATGTCCTCATCTTCGGCACCGGATTCGACATTCAAGACAGTATCCGGATCAATATTGAGGGCGCTGACGGGCGCACCCTCGCCCAGTCCTGGAGTGGCGGCAGCGAGGCATACCTCGGCACGACGGTTGCTGGGTTCCCCAACATGTTCCTGATGGCCGGACCGAACACGGGGCTCGGTCACAACTCCCAGTTGATCATGATTGAGGCCCAGGCCCACTACATCGTGGACCTCTTGCGCCGGAGCCGCCGCCGCAACGCGCGCTCGATCCAAGTGCGACCCGAGGTGCAGCGCTCGTTCAACCAGTGGTTGATGGGCCGCATGGACGGGACCGTCTGGCAAACCGGTGGATGCCGCAGCTGGTATCAGGACCCGCGCTCCGGCCGCAACACCGTACTGTGGCCGGATACCACTATCGCGTTCCGACACCGCACCCGCCGCGCTCGTATGTCGGACTACCTACTGGACTGACCTACGGCCTGGATATACCGATATGCCTGTCTCATTTGATTTGACAACTACCGGTATCGGTGGAGGTTGGGTTGGACCCAACAGCCAAGGTTGGCCGAGATCGGTACACAGGTTGCCAAAGGTGATCAGATTCTGGTCGTAGTGAACACCATCGTCGATGCCCGCCATTACGGAGATTCAGCGTGACCGCAACGAACTTTGCTGCAGCGGCTACAGGACGGTCCTGAGGAACGGGGATGGTTGCTGCGGGAACTGCAGTGGCCCTAGCGAACCGCGCATGTATGACCCAGCGATTCGGGTGCTTTGCGACCCGCTGATCGGTGGTCTGTATGACAAGAACTACGGGGCCGACATGGCCGGCTTGCAGCATGAGAAGGTCTGGTGCGCCAGGAACTATCCCGCTCGGAGGAGGGCGCACCACCGGTCAGCGTGTAGGTATGAGGCCCGGAGCGCTGTTCACCCGCCCAGAGCTGAAAGTGGAACGCCTCACGTATCCGGTAATGCCCCAGCAGCACACGATCACGCGCATTACCCACGATGCCGGATCCCGGTAGAGGTGGCGCACTGACCGAAGATGGACACAAGTTCGTGTTGAACGAATGGTCTCAAGCCCGGCAATGGCAATACAGTGGCATGCAGCGAGACGTACATGCGATGTTGCTTCCGTTGGTACAGGCACGGCTACCCGCACGGTTCCTGGCGGAGACCGGCCTACCTATACCCCTATACCCCGTGGGCGGCGAGTTGAGGGGCGAACAGCTGATCACCTACGACGAACTGATCACGATCACACGTTCTGCGCACGGAATTTCCCTGCTGCCGTCGGGTGACGCCGGCCGTCCGCGGCCGGTGAGGATCGCAACGCTCACGATCTCATGATTCCCTTCACCAACAACCAAGTGGCGCCGGCCGTTTGCGGCCAGCCAAGGAGGCCGGAATGGTATTCCGTAGCCCGTTCCCCGACGTCGACATCCCCAACACCCCAGTACACGAGTATGTGCTGAGCGGGGCCGCGGATCGAGGCGATCGCCCCGCCCTGGTGGACGGCACCAATCCGAACAACCGGATCAGCTACGCCCAGTTGGACGCCGCGGTGCGCCGGCTGGCCGCCGGGTTTGCGGCCAACGGCATCCGGCACGGCGACGTGATCGCGCTGTTCAGCCCGAACACGGTGGCCTATCCGATCGTCTTTCACGCCGCGTCGATGGCCGGTGCGACGGTGACCACGGTCAACGCGCTCTACACCGCGGAGGAGTTGGCGCGGCAGCTGCGTGACTCCCAGGCGAAGCTGCTGGTGACGATCTCCGCTTTCCTCGACCGCGCAGTCCCCGCGGCAAAATCGTCCACAGTGGACGAAATTCTGGTGTGCGACGCCGCCGACGGATACCGGTCCATCACCGACGTCGCGAGCACCGCGGCCCACGACGTGGCCGCGCCCATCGACCCGGCCCAGGACACTGTGGTGATGCCGTACTCGTCGGGAACCACCTCGTTGCCCAAGGGAGTCATGCTGACCCACCGCAATCTGGTGGCGAACATGGCGCAGACACAGTCCCTGGTGAACCTGGGTGAGGACGAGCGAATCGTCGCGGTGCTGCCGCTGTTCCACATCTACGGCATGACCGCGACGATGAACCACCCGCTGCGACAGGGTGCGACCGTGGTCGTGCTGCCCAGGTTCGACGTCATCCAGTTTCTCGACGTGCTGGCCGAGCACCGCATCGCCCGCGCCTTCATCGCACCACCCATCGTGCTGGCGCTGGCCAAGCATCCCGCTGTTGACTCCTACGACCTCTCCGCGCTGCATACGGTGCTCAGTGCGGCGGCACCGCTGGACCCCGCGCTCGCCGAGGCGGCAGGCCGCCGGATCGGCTGCCGGGTGGTGCAGGGCTACGGAATGACCGAACTCTCGCCGTCCACCCACCTTGTGCCGGACAATGACTCGAACCCTCCACACGGGACTGTCGGCAAGCTGGTCGCCAGCACCGAGGGACGCCTGGTCGACGTGGCGAGCGGCGAGGACCGCGGTGTCAACGAGGACGGAGAGATCTGGATTCGCGGTCCGCAGGTGATGAAGGGGTACTTCGGCCAGGCCGACGAAACCGCGGCGATGATCGATTCCGACGGATGGCTGCACACCGGTGACATCGGCCGGGTCGACGCGCACGGAAACTGGTATGTGGTCGACCGCGCCAAGGAACTCATCAAGTACAAGGGGTACCAGGTCGCCCCGGCGGAACTGGAGGCCGTGCTGCTGGGCCACCCGCAGATCACCGACGCCGCCGTCATAGGCGTGCTCGACGGCGACGGAAACGAAGTTCCGAAGGCATACGTGGTGCGCGCCGACGAGAACCTGGAGCCGGACACCGTAATGTCCTATGTGGCCGGCGCGGTGGCACCGCACAAGAAGATCCGGCAGGTGGAGTTCATCGACGCGGTCCCAAAGTCAGCGGCCGGCAAGATCCTCCGCAAGGAGCTGCGCCAGTGGAACGCACCGAGACATGCTGCGCAAGCAGCCACATCGCCGGCGCGTTGATGGTCATCGAGGTGAGCACGTCACGGGGCCAGATGGCACGCTCGGGTCACCGCGCTGGGAGCGGCACCGGCCAGCTGGCGAGCTGTCCAGCAATGGAAGCTGATCGTCCAAGACCGCCTCGCCTACGTCGAGCGCTAGTTGTACTGCCCCGGGAGACCTCCGATCTTGCTAACTGTCAAGCGGCGACATCTTCGGACGGTGCCAGCTGTTCGCCGAATGCGTTGCTCGGATCGTAGTTTTGTCCGGTTTGGAGGCAGTAGTAGAGCTGGCCGAGCATTCGGTTGAACAGGTGGCGCAGTGCGGCGGCGTGGCGGTCGCCGTGGGCCCATCGGTGGTCGTAGTGCTCCCTGGTTGGCCCAGTGCGGACGATGGTGCTGAAGGTCCAGACGAAGCCGAGGGCGTTGAGCCGGTTGTTCTTCACAATCCGGCGGGTGACGGAGATGCTGGATCGGCGTCAGCCGCACGGGGCGACACATTGCCGGAACCAGGGGACGCGTCACAGGCGAAGGGTAGAGCCAGGACGGATGGGAGGATCTTCGGTTTCTAGGCCTGCTCGGGGCCTGGAGAGACGCGGAAGAATTTATAGTGGCTCTCCCCGCAGCAGCTGGCGGTGCTCGCGTCGCTGCTGCTGAATGAAACCCAAAGTTGTCGAGACCATATAATTGACGGTGTCACAAGGTCAGTGGAGCGACGAGTAATGCGGCCCGACAATATCTAACAGCCCGAGGAACGTGTTTTCCGAACCGTGATCTGCGCAAGGTTGTTCACGACATGAGCGTGTGAACTGATGTCGTTGTGGGCGCCTCCATCGTCGAGGTCATGTATGTGGCATGGCAGGCATGATGTCAGGAGTCAAGGCGGCATCATCTCTGTGCATTGGCTTACATCAACCAAACAAGATAGGAATCTCATGACTGTCGCTGAACGTGAAGGCGCCGGCGCGAACCCGAGTGAACGGCCCGACCGCGCTGAGCTAGTCAAACGTGCCCAGCGCCTGCAGCCGCTGCTGCGAGAGCACGCGTCGAAAGCCGAGGTGGACAGCAAGGTCGCCGACGAGGTGAATGCAGCTCTCGTTGAAGCCGGGTTCTTCCGGTTACTCGTGCCCAGGCGGTTCGGCGGCTACGAATCAGACCAGGCAACCTTGCTCGAAATCGTCGAGACACTCGCCGAAGCTGACGGTTCTGCGGCATGGCTTGTGGCTATCGGGACAACGGCAACATGGCTAGCCGGACTGTTCCCCGAGCAGTCGCTTCAGGAAATGCTCGGTGCGTCCCCCGACCTGCGGCTCGCGGGAGCCAGCGGCGGCCCCCACGTTGCGAAGCCGGCACCGGGTGGACTGCGGCTGAGCGGTCGCTGGACCTATTTGTCCGGTGTGGACAGCGCGGCCTGGGTCCTATTGGGCTCGCCTGTGGTCGATGACTCTGGCGAAACCGTCAGTGCTGTACTGACGCTGGTCCCTACCTCGGAAGTCACCATCGAGCGGACCTGGCAGACTATAGGAATGCGAGGCACCGGCAGCGACACCGTCGTCGTAGACAACATATTCGTGCCGGAACACCGGACGCTATGCACGGAAGCCCTCGATAACGGCATACCTACTGAGCTCTCCGCCGACGTGCCAATGTACAAGATGCCGCTAGCACCGGTCGGCACGCTGCCCCTCTTCGGTACTATTCTGGGATTGGGAACTGCGGCGCTAAAGCTGGTCATCGAGAAGGCGCCCACCAAGGCGATGGTCCATACGTTCTTCGCACGCCAGAGCGACTCGGTGGGGGTGCAGATTCAGATCGGGCAGGCGGCGATGAAGCTGAAGGTCGCCCGGACACTGGCCTACGACATCGCCGCCAAACTCGACAAGGTCACCGCAGGCGAAAGCCCGGTCCTCGACCACGACGCCCGTGCCGAATTGCGGGCCCAGGTCTGCCATGCAGCTCAAGAAGCCGTCGAGGCCATCCAGATCCTGCTCAACGCGCACGGTGCCGGTGCCTTCGCCGAATCCAACCGCCTACAGCAGTACTGGCGCGACGCCAACACGGCGGCCAGGCATGCCGCCCTTAACGCTTTCGTCGCCTACGAAGTTCATGGAAAGGCATTGCTCGGTGTCGAGGAGCGCATCAGCGCGTCGACGTGACTGGATACGAAACCAAAGCAGGGAGCCGCGCGCGACTCCCTGCTTAGCAGTTTGACGTGTCGTGGTTACCGTCCAACGGCTTTAGGTGCTGCGTTCCTCAATGAACACGTATATTGATCGTTGATCTTGCTGAGCGTGGGTCTGCGGAGTGTGGGTTCTGCCGAAGGTGTTGGTGGCGCGTCCCGCCACGGGATGCGGCCGAGGAACGCACGATCGGGGAATTGGCGAGTGCTCGGCATGCGCCGGGTCGGACTGGAGTCCATTTCCGGTATCGGAGCTAACGTGGGAATGCATGCCATGTCGCTTTTCGGGCGGGACGCGGAGATCAAGTACCTTGCCGAGCTGATTGGTGGTGTCGAAGACAGGGGTGGTGCCCTGATCGTCCGCGGCGAGCCGGGTATCGGAAAGTCGGCCTTGCTAGCGGAGGCGTCCAGCATAGCCTCGGCCTCGGGGATGCGTGTGCTTACCATCACCGGCGTCGAGGCTGAGCAGGGCCCGCCCTACGCGGGGCTGCATCAGCTGATCTACCCCATCCGGGCCGGCATGGGCGCGCTCACGGGGCCGCAGTGCGACGCTCTTCGTGGCGCGCTGGGCCTCGCCGATGTCGCCGCACCGAGCGGACCACTGGTCGGACTCGCCACGCTGACGCTGCTGGCCGAGGAGGCCGTCCACAGGCCGCTGTTCCTCGTCGCCGAGGACGCGCACTGGCTGGACAGCGCCAGTTCGGATGTGCTCGCGTTTGTCGCGCGGCGACTGGAATCCGAGCCTATCGTGCTGGTCGCCTCCGCACGGGAGGGCTCCAATTCGCCATTGGCCGATGTCGACCTGCCGTCTGTGGACCTTAATCGCTTGTCCGAGGATGTCGCTGGTGAGCTGCTGGATTCTGTAGCCCCTGGTCTCACTCCCGCTATCCGGTCGCGGCTGCTCCGCGAGGCAGACGGAAATCCTCTCGCACTGACCGAACTGCCTGCATCAGTCGGGAGCCTGGACGGGCTCGATCCGGTACTGCCGTTGACCGACCGGCTCCGGTACGCGTTCACCGCTCGCATCGCCGGGCTGCCGGTACAAACCCGGACCGGTCTGCTGGTCGCGGCGCTCAACGACAGTCCATCGGTCGCCGAGGTTCTTGAAGCCACGGGCGGCGTCCTCGGTAGGTCAGTGGAGCTGGATATCCTGACCCCGGCGATCGATGCCCGGCTGATCGAGCTTCGCCTCGGCAGACTGACCTTCCGACATCCGCTGATGCGTTCCGCCATTCCCGCGGCGGCCGATCCGGGTGAGCGTCTACAAGCGCATCGTGCGCTTGCCGAGACCCTTCGCGATCAGGCTGATCGGTGGGCCTGGCATCGCGCCGCGGCGACTGCTGGGACGAGCGAGCGCACCGCGTCCGCGCTGGAGTTGGCGGCCGACCGAGCTCTGCGCCGCGGCGGTGTCGACGCGGCGATCGCCGCGCTGGAGCATGCGGCGCGGCTGAGCAAAATGCCGGATCGCCTGGCCGAGCGGCTGCTGCGGGCGGCGGAGCTGGCGTTCGAGTCCGGGCAGCGGGATCTGGTCGAGCATCTGGTGCGCAAAGCGGAGACGGTGGAGCTGTCGGCGCGCCAGCGCGCCATAGCCACCTGGTTACCCAGCAGTTTCGAGGATGGCGTGCGCGAGGACACTTCCCGGACGCCGGAGCTGGCGTTTCTGGCTGAATCGGTCGCCGCCGACGGTGATGTCGAACTGGCAATGCGCATCCTGTGGAGTGCCGCAATGCGGTGTTTCTGGACCGAGCCGGGTTCCGAGGCCCGCCGGTTGCTGCTCGCTGTGGCCGACCGGCTGCCGATCCCGGCGGACGATCCTCGGATCGTCGCGATCTCCGCATATGGGGCCCCGTTCGAGCGTGGCGACAAGGTACTTGCCGGGCTGCGAGCGCTCGCTGCTGCGGCGGGCGAGGATGCCCAGGCGGACCGCTTCTTGAGCAGCGCCTCAGTGATGGTCGGTGCGTTCGACCTCGCCGCTCGTTTCTCCGCATCCGCAGTGCCCGGGCTGCGTGCTCAGGGCCGGCTCGGGCTGCTGGCCCGGGTGCTGACGGTCCAGGCGTGGAGCTGCGTCCGGCTCGGCGACCTGCCGACGGCGCTACCGGTCGCGGCGGAGGCGGTCCAAATGGCACACGAGACCAACCAGCGTTTCATATGCGGACTGGCCAAGGCCGTGCAAGCTGAGATCGCCGCGCTGCGGGGTGACTACGAGCAAGCTACGACGCTCGTGAAGGAGGCGGAGCAGGTCGGTCTGGCCGCCGGTGCCCGACCGGTACTGGCCACCGCGCAGCTCGCACGTGGGCTCGTCGCGTTCGGCGAGGGGCGTTTCGACGACGCGTTCGCCGACCTTCGCCGGATGCTCGACCCTGCGGATCCCGCTTACCAGTTTGCAATTCGGGCGTGTGCAGTTTCGGAGCTAACGGAGGCGGCTGTCCGATCAGGACAGTCTGACGCGGCGAGGGACATCGTCAACGATCTGGAGTCGCTGGGAGCGCGCACTCCTTCCCCGGCCCTGGAGATCGGCCTGCGCTACGCGCGCACGGTTCTCTCCCCGCGGGAAGACAGGGACGAGCTGTTCGCCGCTGCATTGGAGGCGGATCTGACCGGATGGCCACTCGAACGCGGCCGTCTCCAGTTGGCCTTCGGCGAGTGGCTGCGGCGGCAGCGGCGGGTCGTGGAATCCCGGACCCACTTACGGGCGGCGCGTGACACATTCGACGCGCTCGGTGTGCACGCGTGGGCTGATCGGGCGCGAGCGGAACTGCGCACCGCGGGGGAGCCGGGTCCGCGTCGCGGCCCGGATGCGCGGGACCGCCTGACGCCGCACGAACTCGGCATCGCCCAGCTCGCCGCAGACGGGCTCACCAACCGGGAAATTGGCCAGCGCCTCTACCTGTCGCATCGCACGGTCAGCACCCACCTCAGTCGAATCTTCCCCAAGCTCGGAGTCAGCTCCCGCGCGGATCTCGGCCCGATCCTGCGGTCCGCCGAGGCTGGGCAACGCCGGTCGCATGATCGCCGACGACCATAAACACCGTCTGGCTGACGCGCTGGCATAGTGACCGTTCCAGCCTGGTTACCGGGTGGTGGGAAGGGCTCATCCGCTGCGATTGCGCTGGCGACACCCACGAATTACCGCACTACTGCGAAAATCGGTGGGACGAGGTCGCCGACCTGTTTACCGAGGACCCGGTGATGCCTTTCTACGACGTGGACGGCAGCCTCCTCAACCGGGTCAACACGTCGACGTTCAGCGTCGATTGTCTTGGCGGTGAGATGTACCCAGTTCATCATGATCGTGCTCCATAGTTGCCGCACCTCTGGGTTAGTGGCTTTCGCGTACGCGGTGGCCACTAGCACGCCGCGGTGCTCACGAAATGCTCGGATCCCGGCGTTAATGCCCTGTCGCCACTGTTCAGCGGGGTCATCACTGTCCGACCGGAAAAGTCGGTCTGTGACGGTAAAGGACTCGGCTGCTACTCGGTCGAGTAAGGCGAGCAGCACGTCGTCTTTGGACCGAAAGTAGAAGTAGAACGCGGGGCGCGAGATGCCAACACATCGCGTGAGGTCATCGATCGAGATCTCCTGCAGTGAACGCTGACCAAGTAGTCGCTCAGCGGCGGCCAAGATCGCGAGCTCGCGGTCATCACCAGAACGCCGCGCGGCACGTCGACTGCAAGACGGGAATGACAAATCCACTGATGTAAGCTGGATGCCGCATGCCGTCCAGTCTACATCGAGTCGGCAGTGATTGACGTCTCGTTGGTCTCAATTGACACTGCGTAAGGTATCTGGCAGAGTGTCGAACGTCGCTACTGGAATCATCAGGTTTGAAGGAGATGGATGCGTGCTGGGTTGAGCTATATCTGAACTGCTTGGCGCGATGGGAAACATAAAGCGCGCTGCTTCCAGGTCTGGACTACACGACCTGATATGCACTCGCGATCGAGAACGCCTCGTACGGCATCACCGCGAACCGCACTCCCTAATGCTTGCCCTCTGGCACTACCCCTCACGTGCGGCCGTGTCCAACAGGCGTCGTGAGACACAGCCGTGAGATCGGTTGGGCCGTGTTGATACCAGACAGTGCCCGTTCGGTTAAGGACAGCGTGATGACTTCTGACGACAGCATTGCAGCGGTGCGCGACGCGTTCGCGACCTCGGAGGAGCCCGTCTCCGCCGAGGAGTTCATCGATAGAGCCAATGTGCAGATGCCGCCCGGCATGAGGCTGATTGGCGCGGAGTGCGTCCAGGCGCATGTCGAGCGCGGTGAGTTGTGGCTGCGGTTCACCCTGGACGAGCAGTTCAGCAATGTGGTGGGTTTTATCGGTGGTGGCTACGTTGCCCAGATGCTCGACCAGTCCGCCACCTATGCGGCGACGATGCTGACCGGCCGCGCGGCTCCCTCGACGAACCTCTCGGCCAGCTTCATCGCTCCGGCGCGTCCTGGCACGTTCGAGTGCCTCGGGCGGGTTATACGGGCAGGCAAATCGGTGGCTTTCCTATATGCCGAGCTCTTCGACCAGACAGGGCAGCTCGTCGCCACCGCGTCGGTGACCAGCCAACTGATGTCACGAAAAGGACTGGCCGACCGCGCCCGCAAGGCACAACCCTGACCCACCATCCTCGGCGCCACCGGGAAGTCGGCATCGCGACCTTGGTCGAACGATCCAGCCGGTTCGTCGTGCTGGCCACCTCGGAGCCGACCGCAGCGCCGACGCGGTCCGCGACAGCCTTAGCGCCGCCGTGTCCGACCTTCCCGAAGCACTGCGCGGCACACTCACCTGGGACCAGATGGCCGAACGGCGGATGGCGTCAATGAGGTCGCGGACGCTGGCGAGCCGAGAACAAGCTGGTGGTGCCATGCCGGAGGTAGTCGTGGGTCTGTCTTTCGAGGATTCCAGGGCGAAGCGGCAGGATCGGCGCGGTGCGGTCCAGCGCCTGGATCCGCGACTTCTCGTCACAGCAGAGCACGATGGCGTTCTACGGAGCGGCGATACGTCCGGATACCCGGTCGTTGACGAGCGCCGCGAGGCTATCCGGATGTATGGGTTGTCCGGTGCGTCGTCCGGGAAAGAGGTTGGCAGCGGGGCCTTATGTTGGCGCGCGCCACTCAGCGCCCTGTCGGTCGAGGGGGACCCGCGTAGCCGGGGTCGTCTGGTTCCTTGCCCGCTGATCTGACCCCACACGGTCTGGCGAGACGAAAGGACTTTCAATGACGAAGCCGACAGGACCTCGCGTGTCGCTCGACGATCGGAGCCGTCCATCGTTCGTTCTCGGTGCCTAGCAGCCGCAGCTAGTGATCTCCGTTGGTTGATCTTGTTTTTCCAAGATCATCAACCTACGCGTCCACAACCTCCATGGGCAGTACAGCTAGGGCGTGACGTACATCGATGACGTCGTCCAACAGGCGCCAAGCCGTTCGCTCGCCACCTACCGTCGCTCTAGGTGGTTCGCCGCTGAAAGGATTGCTGAGTGCTATGAGCGTCTTCACCGTGACGTTGACTCCACGACGGTACGAAACGGACTTCAACGGCCATGTGAACGCCCTCATGTATTTCGATTGGGCCGACTATGCCCGGGGCGTGTTCCTCGGCCGCGCCGGAGTCTCAGTGGAGACCATGGTGCGGCATAAACTCGGGCCAGTCCTGTTGGAAGCTGAGAGAAGCTTGGGCTCCGTCGGCGTGGCAACCGCTTAACGGTCGCCACGCCTCGATCGGATGTGAATGACGACCCGATCGAGGTTCCCGGAGCCATTATTCAAAATCCAGCGTGCGGAACGTAGCTCGCCGCTGACCGAGGCATATAGACGAGATCGGGAGCCGTCGTGACCCAGAAGGAACTGCCTCTGTGGCACAAGACCGCATGCAACCTCTGCTATGTCAACTGTGGACTAGAGGTGCAGATCGATGGACGCGCCATCACGCGAATCCGCGGAGACAAGCATCACCCACGCTCCAAAGGTTACTTGTGTCAGAAGGCGCAACAGCTGACGTGGTATGGCAACCACAACGACCGGCTCACTTCGCCGCTGCGGCGGCGTCCGGATGGGACGCACGAGCAGATCAGCTGGGACGTCGCATTGACCGAGATCGCAGCCACGCTCCAGCAAGTCCGCGATGAGGACACTGCTGCCGGACGGCCGGGCTCGCTGGCCTATGTCGGCGGTGGCGGCCAGGGCAACCATTCCGGCGGCGCGTACGCGAGCGCCCTCCGTAAGTGGATGAACTCCCCGCGCTATTTCACATCCTTGGCACAAGAGAAAACCGGCGACTTCTGGCTCAACGGCAAAATCTTCGGCGGACAAACCTGTCATTCCGCGGAAGACATCGAGCACTCGGACTTGCTGGTCGTGATTGGCTGCAACCCGTGGCTCGCGCACGGCTTCAACCGAGCCCGCAATGTGGTGAACCAGTTCAAGAACGACCCGCACCGCAAGATGATCGTCATCGACCCACGCCGCACCGAGACTGCCGAGATGGCCGATGTACATCTGCCCCTGCGCCCAGGGACTGACGCCTACCTGCTCGGCGCCATGCTCGCGCTCATCGTCGAGCGCGGTGGACAGGACGACTCGTTCCTCCAAGTCCATACCGACGGATTCAACGAGGTCTCGGCGACCTTGCAGGGCATCCCGGTGGACGAATGGATCGAGCACGCGGAGGTCGAGCGCGCGGACGTTGACCGCGTTGTCGACATGATCCTTGCAGCAAAGGCGATGTCCGTCCGAGTGGAGCTGGGCATTCAACAGGGCCGCCACTCCACATTGAACAGTTACTTGGAGAAGCTGCTCTACCTGGTGACTGGAAACTTCGGTCGCCCAGGAACCAACGCGCTGCATTCCTGGCTCGCGCCGATATGGGGCGAGTCCCGGGGGGAACGGTCGGAGATCACCGGGTTCGAGTACATCGGAGGGCAACTGCCGATGGCTACCCTTGCCGAGGAGATCCTGGCTGACCACCCGAATCGTGTGCGAGCTCTATGGGTGGACTCGTCCAACCCGGCGAATACGGTGTCGGACACCAAGTCAATCACACGTGCCATCACCGAATGCGAGCTGTCCGTCGTGATCGACGTCGCCTACACGGAGACAGCGGCGCTGGCGGACTATGTGCTGCCGGCCGCATCTCAACACGAAAAGTGGGAGTTCACGTTCTACAACCTCGAGTGGCCTGAGAACACTTACCAGCTGCGTCCACCTCTGTTTGAACCGTTGCCCGGCACCCTCCCGGAACCCGAGATCTACTCCAGATTGTTCGAAAAGCTCGGCGTGCTCCCAGAAGAGGCGACACTTGAAGCACTCGCCGACGTTGCCCGCACTGATCGCGGGAAGCTCCTTGAGCATGCTGCCCCGTTGATCCAGGAGCGACCAGACCTCGCGTCCATCATCCCCATCCTGGTCTATCGCACCCTCGGGCCCACGTTGCCGAACGGTGCCGCCTCAGCCGCTGTTCTGTGGCTCTTCTGCCACCGAACCGCTGGTCGGATGACCTTGCCTGTACAAAGGGCCCTGGGCAGCTCGCTGACTGGCTCTGCCCTTGCCGAGGAATTGTTCGACCGGATAGTTCGCAGCCCACAGGGGACTCTGTTCACCGTCCATGATTACGACGAGACATGGGACCTGGTGCGGAGTGACCGAGTCCAGCTCGCAGTACCGGAGATGCTGTCCTGGTTGGCAAGCCTTGATCCTGTTCTCGACCGCCCAGATCCAGCGTATCCATTCTCGCTGGTCAACGGGCAACGCCGGAGCCATAACGCGAACCAGATCCTCCGCCCGCCTGCGTGGCGAAAGACCGATCCTGACGGTGCGTTGTGGGTTCGGACCGATGACCTCACTGCGATTGGCGCACATGAAGGTGACTGGATCGCCGTGGTGTCCAAGACCGGCCGTATCGTCGTACGCACCACCATCGATGACAAGCTTCGCCGTCACCAGGTGGCCTTGCCACATGGATTCGGCATGGCAGTACCTGACGGGCACGGCGGTCGCGTCACCAACGGCCCGCGAATCAATATGCTCACCGATGCCACCGACCGAGACCCAATCGCAGGAACCCCGCACCACAAGGATGTTGCTGTTCGGCTCGAACTCCCGACCGAAGAGGAGAAAGCCACGGCTGTCCGCGACATGGAGCGCGTACACGCGCTAGTGCTTCGTCAGGCAACGTTGGGTAGGTAATCGGGTCTCCGGATTTTGGAGTCGGGGGCGAGCGGTGTTTGGGCTGGGTGTGTCGGTTGGTCCAGCGGGTGTAGCCGGCGATCGCGGCTTCCTGCGTTTGATGTGAGGGGTGATCGCTGCCGTCGAGGGTGAAATACCGCAGGGCGGTGAACTCGCTTTCGTCGGGTAGCTCCGGCGCGTTTCCGCGCCGGAGCCCCCTCAGAACCGGACGTGCCGCTTTCGCGGCATCCGGCTCAAGCAAGCTCTGAAGACTCACCGGCGGGGTTGCGCTGTGCCCGTTGCCGGAGTTCTCGGCGCTGGCAGTGGGCGTGTATGAGCCGGGTGGCGGTGCGTTCGTTCGGCGTGCCAGCGTCTCGCAAGGTGATCGCGTGTTTGCGGATCGCTTTGCGGGTGGCCGCGAGCCATTGTTCCCATTCCTGCGGGGTTTGCGGCTCGCGGTCGGTGTGCAGCAGCAGCCCGCGGCAGAGTGGGCAGCGTCCGTGCTGGGCTCGGAGGAACCGGAGCGTGGTCGTGCCCATCGGAGGCGGGTTGCGGCGGCGCCGCTGGGCCCAGTAGTCGGTCAGGGACGGATCATCCGGGGACGCCGTTCCCGCGACCATCCGGTGCCGGACGATCGGTGTCCAGGCGAACTTGCGGAGGTAGAAACCGGATTCCTGGCTTCCGAATACCCACGTGTCTCGCCTGGCGGGGTTGAACATGCCGAAGTGCCGGGCTATCACCCAGCGCACCGGCTTGTTCGGGTGAGTGAACCTGGCCCATTTGTAGGCCAGTCTCCACAGATGTGCGTCCAGCGCGTTGAAAACGCGTTTGGACACCCCGATCCGGTAGTAGGCTGCCCATCCAGCAATGATCGGGTTGAGCTTGGCGATCACCGCGTCGGCGTTGGTCCCGCGCAGGGCCTTGACCTCGGTCGAGAGCCGTTTCCGGATTCGCCGTAACGCGCGCTTACTCGGCTTGGTCAGCAGCTTTCCGTTGGGGTAACGGCGAATGGAGAATCCCAGGAAATCCACACCGTCTTGCTCAAGGTGCGTGATGCGGGTCTTGTCCTCGTTGAAGACCAGACCCCTGTGGGCCAGCCATTCGGCAAGCCGTGCCTTGACCTGCTCGGCCTGTTCACGCGAGTGACTCAGCGCGAGCAGATCGTCGGCGTAGCGGACCACCACCGGGGAATCCGATGTCGTTTTGCCTGCACGGGTGCCGGTGACGTGGTAGCGGACTCCGGCGGCGGCCTCCATGCCGTGCAGAGCAATGTTGAGCAGCAACGGGCTGACCACCCCGCCCTGCGGGGCGCCTTCCTCGGTCGGGGTGAACCGGCCATCCTCGATCACTCCCGCTTGCAGCCACTGGCCGATGAGTTCCCGCGCGGGAAACGTCTCCAGCGACTCCAGAATGTGGTTGTGGTCGAGCCGGTCGAACGCCGCAGCCAGATCGGCGTCCAGCACCCACAGCCGTTTGGCGTCGGTGCGGCTTGCCGTCGTGTGGATGGCCACGATCGCGTCGTGACAGCCACGGCCCGGCCGGAAACCGTAGGATTTCGGTTCGAACCGGGCCTCCCATTCGGGTTCCAGCGCGTTGACCACCAGTGCCTGCAGACACCGGTCGGCGACCACCGGAATCCCGAGCGGGCGACGACGCCCGTTGCTTTTGGGCACATACACCCGCTTGACCGGCCGGGGCGACCACGGCCTGGCCTGGTGCATCATCCAGTCGACCAGTTCGGCCTTCTCCTCTGATGTCACCACGACCGTGCCGTCGACTCCGGCGGTCTTGCGGCCAGCGTTGATCTCCGTCACCCGCCGCACCGAGATCAGTGCGTTGCTGCGGGAACGTAGCATCAACCTCTGCAAACTACGGACCCTTTTCAGGTCCCCCGCCTGTGACGCCGCGAAGATCCGCTGCCGAAGCCGCCGTACGTTCTCCTCGGCCTGGCGCCACGATGTGGTATCCCAGTCCGGCGGAGTGTCCTTGGGTCCGTTCACCACATCCGCATCACCGACGACCTCGGTCGCCGCAGCGGTCATGGCGTCTAACTTGCCCCGTGAGGTTCCAGCGGTTGCGTTCATCGAAGTCCTCGCAAGCTCACCCGACCCGCGTCAGCACCCTTTCAGGTCGGGCCATCAGCCCTATCCGGCCGGTTATCGGACACCGGTGGCGAAGGAACCACTCTGGTGTGCCCGTTTCCCGTTGCCTTTCGGCTACCGGCGTTCGCTTCTCGGGTCATCCTGCGCCCGCTGGAGAGTTCCGCCTTCCTCACGGTCGGCCTACCAAGCGGCGAATCCGCCTGGACTCCACCGGGGTTGTCACGTTCCACATGAGACAGATACGGCCGGGGTGGATGCCTTCTGTGCCCCGGGGACGGTGGTGCGTTCCCACCCGGCTGAATCCCTCCGGGCGGCACCTGTCGTCTCACAACGACGGCCCCTCTCTCCTGCTGCAGCGTCCCATCGGCAGGAGTGCTCGTGACGAGGCGTCAGAGAAGGTTCATATGCTTCACCCGTCCGGCCTTCCCCAGCCTGTGGCTCCCGGATGGAACGGGAGCCCTTGGGCATTTCCCCGGGCTTCGCACCCCACGGTTACCCGTAACGCACGCCGAGGCGGGGACGGTCCCTACGCACAAGACCGGGCACTACACCTTCGACATCACGTCGAACCTCCTTCGATGAGCACCGCTGTTCTCAAGCGGCTTCGTGTCGCACGATCCAGTTCAGCCACGAGGCGTTGGTCGGGGTGAAGACCAGCTCGATGTCGTTGGCCCGGCACCACGCTTGGACCTGGTCTTTCTTGTGTGGCCCGTAGTTGTCGCAGATCAGGTAGAGCTTCCCGGTCGGGAAACGGGCCCGGAGTTGTTTGCAGAAGCCGAGGAACTCTCGCCAGCGTTTGCGGTCGCGGAACCGGTAGAACATCTGCCCGCTGCCCAGGTCCAGGGCGGCGAACATGTGCCGGATGCCGCCGGTGCGGTTGAACGTCGCCCGCAACCTGCTGGGCTGCCCGGTGGGGAACCAGCCCCGGCCTGGGCGGGGTTGCAAGTTCAGCGGCCCGAACTCGTCGGTACAGATCACCCGCCCATCAGTGGGTGGATGGTCGTAGAGGTCCAGGATCCGGGCCGTCTTCGTGGTGAATTCCGGGTCCCGGCTGGTCTTCCAGGTTTTCGTGGCCTGCCAGCCGATCCCGGCCTCACGCAAGATCCCACGGACAGTCTCGGTGCTGATGACGATCCGCTTGGCCTGTCCGAGGTATCCGACCAGCTTCGACAGGCTCCACGTCGTGAACGGGAGATTGAGGCTCTGGGGTGGGGTTTTCGCTGTCTGGCAGATGATCGCGCGGGCGGCCGGACCGAACTTAGCCGGTCGGCCGCCCCTCCATTTTGGGTTCAACCCGGCGAATCCCTGCTCGTTGAACGCCCGGATCACCTCCCGCGCGTACTGCGGCGACGCGGCGAACATCCCCGCTGCCTCCGCCGCGGACCGGCCCTGCATCGAGGCCAGCACGATCCCCGCCCGCCTCAACCGGACCCGGTCCTTCGCCGTTCTGGTGATCTTCACCAGACGCTGCGCCTGCACGGGATCCAACTCCCGCACGAACACCTCGGGCTGACGTGCCACCCACACCACCTCCAGCAGCAAGGTCAAGCCAACAGGATTACAACATCAACATTCCCGGACGAAGCACTAGCCAAGACCAACCGCTAGTGATCTCATCCGCTGTCCGCCAAGGATCGCGTCACCTCGGAACGACAACATCAACGACGCAGAAGAAACTGTCAATACCTGTGGATGAAGATCCTTTTAGGCGGCGGTGGGTGGGGCGTGCTCATCGGGGCGTTCCATGAGTTTCCCGTTCTCGAAGCGGGCCTCGGCGCGGACGAGGGCGACGAGTTCGGGTGCGTGCACTGCACGCCAGCCGACCTAGGCTGATCTTGCCAGCCGCTTCGGGAACCGTGACTCCGTAACCGGCAGGCTGCGTCTGGCTCGGTGTGTTGTGGAGGACGGCTGGTCACTGCGGCGGGCGGCGGAGCGCTTCCAGGTCGGACTGTCCGTGATCTTGGGGGTGTGGGTGATCTTGACCATGCTGGGGCGGGTGTTCCGGTGGAAGGGTTCGAGGTTGACAGGCGAGGACGCGGCGGCTGGCTCGGCCGTCAACGCGGCTGCGGTCGGGGATGATCTTGATGTGCGGGTCGCGCGGGAGTTGATCGATAAGGCCCGCGAGGATGGCGTGTCGCTGGTCGGGCCGAATGGGTTGTTGCGCCAGCTGACGAAGACGGTGCTGGAGACGGCGTTGAATGCCGAGTTGGACGATCATCTCGGGTATGAGAAAGGCGATCCGTCGGGGAAAGTTCGGGTCGAACGAGCGGAACGGGTCGTCGGCGAAAACGGTGCGTACCGATGTGGGCGAAGTACGCATTGACATGTCGAAAACTTCAGCGCTTCGCTTGAGCAGTGCTTCCCTGCTGGGAACGTGGTGATGCACGAACGGGTACGTCAGTAGGATGCTCTTCGGGAGGTCGGTCACAGAGACTGACGGGACTCCCATGAAAGGCCCATAGTAAGCATGGACCCCATGTGCACGTAGGGACATCTGCGAAGACTGGCCCCCTTGACGAGAGGCCCTGCTCTCGAATCACGTCGGCTAGTTTCTCCGAGATGTACATTAACTACTCACGGTTAGGTTCGATCTGCCGTAGAAGTCCTCACCCACAACTCTTTCGGGCCGCGCAAGGATAGATTTGAGATAAAATCCAGTCGTCGATCCGGTTCGAGTTGAAGATCGGGGAAGGCTTTTGTCAGGAGCTCCAGCACGATCCCGGCCTCCAGCCTGGCAAGTGATGCTCCCGCGCAGTAATGGATACCTTTGCCGAATGCGAGGTGACTCCCTGAGTCATTTCTGTAGATATCAAATCTTTCCGGCGTCCGGAACTTGTCCGGGTCACGACCTGCTGCCGCGAGCAGCAGAAGTATGTTTGAGTTCACGGGTATGACCTGGCCATGCAGTGAAACCGGTTTCGTAGTGACCCGCCTCCAGCTGATGACACTTGTGTCATATCGCAGTGTTTCCTCAACGGCTCCTGGCACCAAATCGCTATCTGCGCCTAGCGCTTCCCATGCCTGTCGATGCTCAAGCAGCCTGCGGACTGCATTGCTGATGAGATTCGTAGTTGTTTCGTGACCAGCAAGGCTGAGATTAAAAATCAGCGCGGCGATTTCGAGTTCGGTCAGAAGGTCCGGTTCCTCGCGGCGGATCGCAATGAGGTCGGTCGTGAGGTCATCGCCGGGAGCGGAAAATTTGCGCCGGATAAAGTCGATACAGTAATTCCAGTAGAGGCGCATGCGTTTCGCAATATCGAGCTGCTGCATATCACTGGAGAGTCCGAATAGAAAATCAAGACGATTGCCGCACCAGCTCTTGAGCATAGTAAAGTCCTGGGGCGGAAACCCGAGGAGCTTGAATATCACATAGGCCGGCACCGGATAGCTCAGCCGTGCGACGAGGTCAAAGGGCTCTGTACGCGGCAAGTCGCTGATCAACTCCGCTGCCAGAGACCGTATTGGTCTTTCCATGGTCTTGACGCGTCGAGGGGAGAATGCGCGTTGGACGATTGGGCGGATCCGGCGATGCACGTCCACGTCAGCGTTCACCAAAGTTGGAGGCTGCGGAAAGTGGTGCCCAAGCTCCCGCCGCGCCGCCTCCGAAAACGACGCAATCGGATCCAGCGAGTTCACCGCTGAGAACGTATACGGATCTTTGAGCACGGCCTCAACGTCCTCGTGCTTTGAGATGACCCATAAATTCAACTGCTCATAATAAAACAGCGGGGGGAGCTGTGCATAGTACAAGTAGGGGTCGGAGAGGTAGAATGGCGAAAAAGGGTCAAAACTATCCATTGGACAGCGCGTCATAGGTCCTTCACACCTCCTTGCTCGAGATGTCATGCCCAGGCAAGCCGGAAACGCGCCCGCCAGCATGACGCCGCTAAATGCTGTTCTTAGGGCGTGGATTCTGGTCTCGCCAGCGAGCCAGGCTATATGCAGCCGGACCTTCCCCAACTGTGCCCACGCGGTTACGCAGCAACGCTTCGGCCCGCTCCACGCGGGTCGACCAGTACCACTCGCTAATGCCAAGAACGGATAGGGAGCAGCGCACATCCTCCTAGCCTGAGCGGCGTTGTACTCTTACCAGCCCCCTGGGAGTTGTCTGGGTGCATGTCGATGGCGACGTCGCGAGGCACGCAACGTGTCTTCCGCGTCGACAACGGGGAACATGTCCTCGCCCCGACCTAGCCCGCGAGCGATCCGATCAGCCGATCCTGCTGCAGTGTCTCGGTTGGTCCGACCGGCGGTGTCGTACGATTCATCGTTGTGGTTCGATTCGCACGTTCGTCAGCCTAAGAACCGGACACGCGCCAGCGCGACTGTCAGGTGACGCTGTCGGTGTACGTCACCTGGAGCCTAGTATCGCGCCGAGGTCCGAGGTTCCCCCTGCGTGCCGGACACCTTGAGTCCAGGCAGTGGTGGCCTGGGGAAGGATGTCCTGGTGTCACGTCCGTCGAAATATCCCGAGCAGTTCCGTAAGGACGCGGTTGAGCTGGTGCGTTCCTCTGATCGCCCGTCGCGGGAGGTCGCCCGTCAGTTGGGTGTCAACCACGAGACCCTGCGTAGCTGGGCGCGGGCCGCCGATGGCGCCGAGACCAGCGAGGCCGATGAGCTGGCGTCCGGCGAGCGGGAGGAGTTGCGGACACTCGGTCGGAAGACACCAGCCGAATCGCTAAACGAGCCGCTACTCTCACCTCAGTAGTCCGGTGTTGCGACGACGGGCGACCACGGTCCCAGACCAGCAGACATAGCCAGGAAAGTGGGCACCCGACCGGTCGGGACCAAGAGTACATCGCGGGTTCAGCGTAGCTTGCGGAAGGTGGCGCGGACGTCCTCGATAACGGCTTCGGGATTCTCCCATGGCACGAAGTGACCACCGCGTTGGTGGGCTTTGATGTAGATGGGGTTGAACCAATCGCGGGTCGGACCGTTTTCGAATAAGGCGACACGAGTCTCGAGGGTCGCACCGGGCGGATAGTGATCGCCGGCGAGAAAGGTGAAGCCGGCTGCGGCCTCGATCGCCGGCGTGCGGTCGTGAGAAGGCTGCCAGGGCCAGCGGTTGGCGTTGCGGTAGGAGCGGATGGACGAGCCGATCGATTGAGTGACCCAGTAGATGGTGGCGTTGGTGAGGATGAAGTCACGGTCGAAGATATCCTCGAACACTCCGTTGCGGTCGCTCCACTTGCGCCAGCGCTGCAGTATCCAAGCCAGCATGCCTGCCGGGGAGTCGTTGAGGCCGTGGGTCAGGGTCTGGGCGTCGAGCATGTGGACGGTCACGTGGGACGCGTAGGTCTCGTAGAAGGAGAGCAGCTCGCGTCGGAGTTCGTCCGGCACGTCGTTCGGCACCTCGCCGAGGCTCCAGTAGGTCTCGCCGTTGAACATGTCGGGCAGCAGGTCTACTCCCAGATGGATGCCGTACAGGTCCTTCGCATGCTTGTGCCCGAGTTGAGCGGTGACCAGCGCGCCGTAGTCCGATCCACCCGCGGCGTACTTGTCGTGACCGAGAACGTCGGTCATCAACCGATGCCAGAGCTCGGCCATCTTCCAGTGATTCATGTCCCCCGCGGTCGGCGTGGAGAACCCGAACCCGGCCAGAGACGGCACGATGACATCGAACGCGTCAGCCGGGTCACCGCCGTAGGAGGCAGGATCCGCCAGCGGACGGATCACCTTGCTCCAGAACCAAAACGTCCACGGCCACCCGTGCGAGAGAACCAGTGGGATCGGGGCAGGCCCCTTGCCAGGCTCGCGGATGAAATGTACCGGCACACCGTCCACCTCAACGCGGTAATGGGTGAACTCGTTGATCGTGCGCTCCGCAGCCCGCCAATCAAACTCGTTGATCCAGTAGTCAACCAGATCTTTCAGGTAGGCTGTGCTGACGCCGTACACTTGGTCCTCGTTGTGCGGGTCGGCCGCCCAGCGGGTGGCCTTGAGGCGCCGTTGGAGATCGGCGAGGTCCTCGTCCGGCACCGCGATTACGAAGCGTTCCAGAGCGGTATTCTTGTCGGTCATGACACTCCAGTCCAAGAGATAAGCGGTCGTGAACAGGCGCAGTTCTGCTGCGCCTCCCAAAAAGGTGACGTTGTGGTGGCGGCACGGAGGCCTAGCTGCGGAACTCCAGCCGCGTGCGGGTCTGAACCCGCTTGCTGACGTACCAGGAGCCGTCGATCTTGACGTAGTCGACGTGATAGTGGCCCCAACCGCGCATTTGCCGAAACGGCGGGACATTTCCGGTCGCTGCCGAGTGAGCAGGGGGGTCGTCGTCACGGAAGATGAGGTCGGCCATCGCCCACACCCCATGCGCGCGGGTTGGAGATATCACGTCGACCTCCGAGGTCAGTAGCATGTGGATCGGCGTCACGTTGCCTGCGTTGACAGCTGTCAGGCTGGCGGCGATCTCCTGCCGTCCGGACATGTCGGCCACAGGTTTGCCGTCAACGTCCAGCGAAGTAAACGTCCCGTCGACCGTGAACAGGCCGGCCAATTCAGTCCAACGCTTCTCGTCGGCGTAGCGCGCGTAGCGAGCCTCTAAACGGCGGATCTCTTCCACCGCCATCAACACCTCCACATTCCCCATCGCGGCTTCTTCTTTATCACTCATTGCCGGTACCTCCTCGGCCGTCGAGCCGGTATCCACGAGTGCGTTGGACTACGAGATCCAACTTTGGCCGTCTAAAAATGGACTGTCAAGTACAATGTTGTGGGCTTGGCAAGCGTACGAGGTAACTACGGGAGGCTGGTCAGCGGCGGACGGTCCCCATGGAGGAGATGTCCGGTCATCAAACTAACGTTCGATATTGGTGGTCCCAGTGTGCCGAGGTGGGTTACTGGCGTTCGCGAGTGACCCCAGGGCCGCGGTCGTCGAGTTCTTGAGCCACGAATGAGGAGAGCGGTTTTCGGTTGACGACCTTCGGTGCACTCGGTTCCAATAGACTGGAAAGTACATTTTCGGGAGGCCTGTGTGCTCACCAAGAAGGGTGCCGCGACCCGGCAGCGGATCATCACCGCGGCGTCGGCTCAGATCCGAGAGCGTGGCGCGGTCGCGACGACCCTCGAGGACATCTGCCAGCGCAGCGGCACCGGCAAGAGCCAGTTGTTCCACTACTTCCCGGACGGCAAGGAGCAAC
Source organism: Saccharopolyspora soli (assembly GCF_022678645.1). Taxonomy (GTDB): domain Bacteria; phylum Actinomycetota; class Actinomycetes; order Mycobacteriales; family Pseudonocardiaceae; genus Saccharopolyspora; species Saccharopolyspora soli. The sequence continues at coordinate 29,251 of NZ_JALBWV010000072.1, forward strand.
TGTTGCTGGCGGTGGCCGAGTGGGAGGCCGACCAGGTGATCAAGGACCAGCAGCCCTACCTCGGTGACCTGACTTCGTGGACGGCGTGGCGCCGGTGGCGCGACGCCGTGGTCGAGCGGTACCGGCGGCAGGGTGTGCACTGTCCACTGGGCGTGCTGATCACCGAGATCGGCAGGCACACCCCCGCCACGCAGGCCATCACCCGGCGGCTGCTGGAGCAGTGGCAGCGTCAGGTCGAGACGGGCATCGAGCAGATGCGGGCGAGCGGCCAGATCACCCGCGAGATCGACCCGACCCGCACGGCGGGCGCGCTGATCGCCGCGATCCAAGGTGGCGTGACGATCCTGATGTCGACGGGATCCGCGGAGCACCTGGAGTCCGTGCTGGATCTTTGCCTCGACTACCTGCGCACGGGGACTCACACGGCCAGCTGACCCCGGTGTGCGGGGTGCCGCCCGATCGAGCGGCACCCCGCGGATCAGCCCTGCTTCTCGGGCACCCAATTCCGGACGACTGGGTGGTACCCGGTCGGCTTGTCCCCGAGTTTGACTCCGACGTTGACCATCCACGACTGGTATTCCGGCGTGAACATCACGTAGGGCTTGCCCGGGGGTACGGCACTGGCCGCGTCGAGTTCGGCGCGCAGTTCTGCGGGCAGTTCGAAGTCGAGCGCCGCCAGCGAGGAGCCGAGCTGCTCGGCGCTGCTCGCTCCCACGATGGCCGAGGCGATGCCGGGCTGGGTGGCGACCCAGTTGAGCGCCACCTGTGCCATCGTCACGCCCAGCTCGTCGGCCACGGTTTCCACTGTTCTCAACACCTCCCACTGCTGGTCGGTCCACGTGAACCCGACCCCGCCTTGGCCGCTGAGGCGGCCGTCACCGGTCAGGCCCTTGTCGGAGTTGCGGTACTTGCCGGTGAGGAATCCGGCGCCGAGCGGGCTCCACGCTGTGATGCCCAGTCCCAGGGTCTGCCCTGCGGGAACGTGTTCGGTCTCGATCGTCCGCTCGACGAGGGAGTAGGGCAGCTGCAGGTTGATCATCGGCACGAGCGAGTGGGTCTCGGCCAGTGTCTGGGCCCGGGCGGCGTACCAGGCCGGGACGTCGGACAGGCCGGCATAGCGGATTTTGCCTGCCTTGGTGAGGTCGTCGAAGGTGCGCAGTACCTCCTCGATGGGGGTGATGCGGTCCCAGGTGTGCAGCAGGTACAGGTCGAGGTAGTCGGTCTGCAGGCGGCGCAGCGAGGCCTCGACCGCCCGGATCATGTGCTTGCGGCCGTTGCCGCCGGCGTTTGGGTCGCCCGGGTCGACGCTGTTGGTGAACTTGGAGGTGAGCACCAGCCGATCGCGCGCCCCGGCCTCGGCGATGAGCTTGCCGAGGATCGTCTCGCTCGCGCCCGCCGTGTAGAAGTCCGCGGTGTCGATGAAGTTGCCGCCTGCCTCCACGTAGCGCCGGAAGATGGGCCGGGTTTCGTCCTCGGTCTTGCCGTACGGGGCGTGGAAACCGTCGGTGCCGAAGTTCATCGTGCCCAGCGACAGGCGGCTGACGCGCAGCCCGGAACGGCCCAGGAGGTAGTACTGGTCGAGTGCCATGAATTCATTGCTTCCCAGGTGAGTGACGAACGGAGGTTCAGCCCGCGAGCAGTTTGCGCGCGTGGTCGGGGTTGGTGTAGTCGCGCCACGCGATGATCTGGCCGTCCTGGAACTCGTAGACGGCCATGTTCCTGACCGGGGCCAGTGGCCTGCCGGGCAGTGCGAGTCCGTGGATCTGCTCGGCAATTACGACCTCGCCGTTCACCGCTTGGTGGACCACCTCGAACCGCACCTGCTCGAAGTTCGTGAAAACTCCCTTCCACAGCCGCACGACTGCCTCGCGGCCGTGCACCTCGTCGTCGCCGTAGTTGAGGAAGACGACGTCGGGGTGGAGGTAGGCGGCGAGCTCGTCGGCGTTCTTGGTGTCGAAGGCCGCCAGGAAGCGGCGGGCCAGGGTGTCGTTGTCGGTGCTCATGAAATTCAGGATGGAGAAAGAGGATTGTACCTGCAAGTACAAAAAATTCGCGCTGGAGCAGACAGTCCACTGGTTATCATCGAAAGCAGGGGGCGGTGGAACTGCTCGCTTTTCCGTTCGTCTGGGGCCGCCAGGGGCGGGTGAACCGGCGGGCGATGCGAGCTCGGCGCAGGTGTCCCGCCAGGCGTGTTCGCGGTAGACCCAGGCGTTATCGGTGAGCACCCGTTCCGACCACCACGCCGTGCCGGGCGACTGACGAGGCGGAGCCCGTCGAGCGGGTGCCGCTCTGGCGCGGGCCGTGCTGATACCGGTGGCGGTGCCGGAGCGGTGGGGGTGTGCTCGCCGACGCTCGGCTTCCCAGTTGCCGCGGCCCGCCGCCATGCTCGGATGGTCGGATTTGCAAGACGACGGTGGGCGGCGTCGTGCTTACCCTTCGCCGACGGCGGTGTCCGGCTTGCTGCGCTGTCGACTTCTGGAACGCCGTCTCTCAGAGGAGGTCGGGACGGGCCGCCAGTGATCGCATGGCCTGAAGCGGTTCGGGGTTCAGGCGCCGGGTCGCGTAGTCGATGAGTCCCAGCACGGCGTCCATCCGCGCAACCGGCTCGCCGTTCGCGTGGGCGAACAGGTGCTCGACCGTCCAGGTCTTCCCGGTGCCGTAGGCCGGTTCGACCGAGATCGTCACCTCGTCACCGAGACGGAGCTCGTTGAGGTATCGGATTCGTACGTCGAGCAGCACCGGCCCGAGTTCGTTGCCCCATCAGCGCCTCCACGGAGAGTCCCGCTCGGTGGAGGTACTCGTTTCTGGCGTGATCGGCCCACTGGTGGTGCACGACGGCGTTGACGTGCCCGTTGTAGTCCGTTTCGTACTGCCGCGGGGTCACAGTCACGGTGAACGCACTCACGTCGTTCAGCACTCCTTTCGACGGCTGCCTCGCGCGGGGCTCTGCGTCGTCGTGGTGGGCAGGATCGACCTCGCTGGCTCGGGCCGGTGCGACATCAGTGCTGGCCTCCTCGTACCGGTGGATGACCAGATCCACGGTTGTGCTGTCCAGGATCGGCCAGTCCGATCCAGACCCGGTGCGGGCCCGGAGGAAGTCCCTGGATGATGAGCGGTTCGCCGCTGCCGTCCGCCCAGTGCCACGGCGCGTCATCGACCGCGACGTGGATGTGGGCCGATGCGGGGTGAGACGTCGAGTGCGCCGGGCCCGTAGACCGGTCCGCTGCCCGCGACGATCAGGCGACGGACGAGGTCGTGTTGGTCGAGCGCGACGAGCTGGGCGACAGACCCGCCGAGGAGCCGCAGCGGCCGAGCAGGTCGGTGTGTCGCTGAGCTGTGTGTTGGTGTGGTTTCGTCGAGGGTGGCCGGGTGGATTTCATCGAAGAGCCGATATCTCGGCGCTATCTGCCCCAAGACGATCGAGATCGCTGATGGTCTGGCCCCGGCGAGGCGGTGAAGACGATCGTGGCGCGGATCGCGAAGAACTACCAGACGGTCTATCGGGGAGATCGGGCGCAACCGCAAGCCCGACGGGCGGTATCAGCCGTGGTATGCGCACAATCAGCCTCACCTGCGCCGTCGACGTCCCAAGCCTCAACGGTCCGCCCTCGAGGTCGAGTTGCGTATGGTCGTGGCCGCGAAGCTCGCCCAGCGTTGGTCGCCGGGCCAGATCAGCCGGTGGCTGTGGCGACACCGCCGTCGATATGGCAAATCTGAGCACAGGCCGAACTACCGGCACTGGCAAGGTCGCGGTCGGTCCCGCGATAGCGCGTCGAAGCAGTCGACGAAGATGCGTTCGATCCACGCCAGCTGGTGAGCGTGTGGTCGCGTCAGCAGGCAGGGGCGGGAAGGGGACACCGCCAGCGGCCAGGCGTTGGGCCTCCGCAGTTCCTGCGAAAACGCGGCTCCTGTCGGCGGCACGTGAATACTGGATCCATGATCCAGCTGCCGTTGACAGCTCCGAGGCTCGGTGGCGCGTCGATGCACCGGATCGTTGCCCGACAGGAGCTCACTCCGCGGCCACCAGCGCCGTGCGCTACCCGCACGTCGCCCGTGTTCGTCCGCCGCGGCGGGCAGTCTTCGCACGGCCGGACCTTTTCGAATGCGCGCGGTGGCAGACCACGGCCAGCCGGGAGCGAGGCATGCAGCCTGCGAAGTCAAGCCGGGTCCGCGTGGTCGACCTCGGTCAGTTGGGCCAACCGTTTCCGCAACGCCTTCTTCATCGGCTTGGACGGCGGGCTTCCGCTGGTGGCCTTGCACAGCCAGAGTCCGCTGGCGGCCATTCGGACCAGCAACAGCTCAATGTCGGCACGTTCGGCGGAGGTGGGCATAGGTGCCCAACGGTTCATCAGGTCGTTCCACACCTGGGCCAGCTGCGGGTGGTTGGCGGATTCGACCATGAACGCGAGGTCCGCTTTGGTGGCTACGTCATCGGCACAGACCTGTGCGTAGGCGGCGGTGGATTCTCGGACGGATGCCTCGGCCAGCGGCTTGCCCAACGCGGCGGTCAGGCGTTCCTCCCACGCGGCGGCCAGGTGCTGCTGGATCGCCATCAGCAGCTCGTCGCGGGTGTGGAAGTGGTACAGCAACCCGCCCTTGGTGACCCCAGCCTCCTCGGCTGTCGACTCCAGCGTCAGGCCGGTGATGCCCGCACGCTCCGTCACTCGGATCGCGGCGTCCAGGATCAGGTTCCTCGAACTCGGTCGCATACCTGAACTGTACCTTCCAGAAGGTACAGTTCAGGTATGCTGAAAGGCTGGGACGCCGGGATTCCTGCGGATGGGTGCCGGTCAGACCACGCGGAAGATCCCCATCATGGCCATGTCCTCGTGTTCCAGGTTGTGGCAGTGGAACATGTACCGGCCGCGGAAGCCGTCGAACCGGGCCAGCACGTCCACGGTCTCGTACGGATGCACGTCCACGGTGTCCTTCCAGCCCTGCTCGCCCAGGTAGGGCGGTCGGCCGTCGCGGGCCAGTACTTGGAAGTGCGCCAAGTGCAGGTGCACCGGGTGGTGGAAATCGCTGGTGAACCGCCACCGCTCGACCGTGCCCAGCCGCGGCGCGGCCAGGTCGCGTTCGGTCGAGAAGGGGTGACCGTTGATCGTCCACACATGTCCGCTGACGGACGGGTGGGTCAGCCGGAAGTCGAAGGTCCGCATGGTGGCCGCGTGCGCGGCCGTCAGCGGTTCGATGTCGGCCAAGCGCTCGGGCACGCGGGAGGCATCCGGCGCCCGGCGGGTCACACGGAACCGCATCACCTCGCGCATTCGTCCCTCCCCGAGGGTGTTGACCAGCCGGATGGCGGTGCCCGGCTGCCAACGGGAGAAGTCGAGGACGACCTCCGCTCGCTCACCCGGTGCCAGAGCCACTTCTTCCAGTGTCACTGGCCCGGCGAGCAGCCCACCATCGCTGGCGATCTGCACCAACGGTCCGCCCGGCTCCAGCTTCAGGCGGTAGCGGCGGGCGTTGGAGGCGTTCAGCAGCCGGAAGCGGTAGCGCACGGCGTCGACTTCCAGCTCCGGCCACGGCGCGCCGTTGACCAGCATGACATCGCCCAACACCCCGTTCATGTAGCGCTCTTCCACGCCCGGCTGCCCCCGCAACGACGGGTCCAGTGAGGGATAACGGAAGGAGCCGTCCCCCTCGAACGCCCGGTCGCAGAGCATCAGGGGGATGTCCCGCTCGCCCGCAGGCAGCGGCAGGTTCTCCTCCGCGTCGTCGCGCACCAGGAAGAAGCCAGCCAGGCCGCGCCACACCTGCGGCGCGCTGAAGTCCATGCGGTGGTCGTGATACCAGAGCGTGGCGGCGGGTTGGTCCAGCGGGTACGTGTACTGCTTGACCTGGTCGGACATCCTCCAGGCATCCGCCGCCACGTGCATGCCGCCGTGGCCTGCGTGATGCCCCGCGGCCCCGGCCGGTTCGCGCCCCCAGCCCCGGGGTACGACGAGGTCGGTCGGGCCGCCGTCGGAGTCCGGCGGGGTTACCCCGCCGTGCAGGTGCGTCGAGGTGGGTGCTGGCAGCTCATTGCGCACCGTCACCACCGCCCCGCGGCCCGAGCGGCCCACGAACGTCGGCCCCGGCACCATCCCGTCGAATCCCCACACCTCGGTGCGCAGCCCGGGCAGGATCTCCGCCGACACCGCCCGCTGCACCACCTCGTACCGGTCCATACCGCCCGCCGTGCTCACCGGCCGGGCGAGCGGGGGTATCGGCAGCGGCGCGCGAAAAGGTTCCGGGAGCAGGACGGCGCTGGTCAGCACCTGCAGCACGTTCTGCCGGCTGGTGATATCGGTGGTCACCGGGCCGGTCACCGCGACTACCGCGGTGCCACCCGCCACGCCCAGGAACTCACGGCGACTCAGCCTTCGCGCACCGCTCACCGCACCTCTCCCGCCGGAACCTCATCGGCGACTTGAGCCGGGCGGGGGCGGGTCTCGGTCAGCACGGCCAGGAAGACGAACATCCCCAGCGCCGCCGACGTCACGCCCAAGGTGATGTGCGCGGCCACCAGACGAGCCATCCCCAGACCGAGCTGCCCGGCCGCCACCGCCAGGGCGAGCCCGCACAGCCAGATCAGCCGCCAGGTGACCGGGTACCCCGACTGCCTGCGCGCGCGGAGGTCCAGCACCGCGATCAGCAGTTGCACCAGCGCGATCGCCACGAACACTTCCCCGTTGATGCGGTGAACCGCGACCAGAGCCGCGTCACCGGTCACGAACAGGCCGGCCAACATGCTCTGGCCCAGTGGTATCGACAGGTACAGCGCCGCTGTCACCCGCAGCGCCCAGGTCGTCCATGGGACCGCTCCGGCGGCCTTCCCCGGCACGAAAACACCTCCCTCATCCGAACCCCGCCCTCCGGTGCCAGGCTGAACAGCCCGAACCGTGACCGATGCCGGGGACACCTCGACTGGGCATGCCCGCGGCCAGCGCAGGTCACATCGAGAGCACCGACCATCCGTCGTTTCGACCGCAGCAAGCTATAACTATACCATCCGGACGGTATAGTTACGAACTGCCGGGTCGAAAAGCAAGCCACTCTGGACAGCCCGCTCCGCGTCTCACGCAGTAGTCACCGGAGAGCGACGTGCGGCGAAAGTCGTATGCATCGTTTGGGCTGGGGACCGCTGGAAAAGGACCCGCACTGCGGGCACTTCGCCGACGGCCACCAGTGCCCTGTGGCACAACCTCGCCGAGGCCGTCGGCAAGGAAGTCGCCGCCCACAGCGTGTGTTGGGGCAAGACCGGCCCGCCACCACGCGAGGGCAAGCGGCCGCCATGGCCCGTGAACGCTGGCGGCAGGTTCATGATCTGCTCGATCGCGGCGTCGAACTACTCGAGATCTCCCGCCGGTTGAACATGGCGCTGAACACGGTCAAGCGTTACGCCCGCGTAGACCAACCCGAACGATTGGTCCAGGCCCCGCAGTACCGGCCCACCCTTGTCGACCCGTTCCGCGACCACCTGCGCCGCCGTGAGGAAGACCCGGCCGTGCCCGTCCTGCAGTTACTCAAGGAGATCACCGAGCTCGGCTACACCGGAAGCCAGAACCTGTTGTATCGCTACATCACGCAAGGGCGCGTCGAATCCGACCGGCCCGCGATCTCGCCCAGGCCGCTTACCCGCTACTTGCTCACTCACCCGGACAAACTCAAGGACCATCAGTGGGAGCGGATCGAGCCTGCGATGCGCCGTTGCCTGGCCCCCAGCCAGGACCCGTGCGATGGTAGTCCACTTCCAAGCTCATAGGCTTCCGCATGAGGTCCGAGGTTTTCGATGGGCGTGACCTGTCCGGCGGATCATCGCGACACCCTTCCCGCCGACGCCAGATCCCAGCGTTGGCACGCCGCGAATAGATACTTGAGTCGTAGCGACCGGCTGACGTTGCCCACGAGCAACCAAAACCAGCACCTACCGAGTGAGGACGTTGGGAACAACACGCATCTATCCGCGTACAGCGCCAACCGTCACCAACGAGCGCGCAGCGGTTCGCATCACTGAAGCGCCCAGGTCGAGCCAGTCGTAACCGCGCGGTGCGCCGGGGCGGACGTGCAGCTCACAGGAGGTCCCCGGCCCGGAACGGGCCGCCCGCGTAGGCGATGGCTTTCTCGCGGAAGATGTCGAGGATGTCGACCTCGACGTAGGCCGGGGCGAGACCGGGAAACCGCGTCCGTGCCGCGATCGGCGCGTTCCACCCGGTGCGGTTGTTGTCGTAGTTCCAGGTCGCCGTGGGAACCAGCTGGGATCCGGGTCGGCGTCGCGGTCGTCCAGCATCGGGAAGACCAATATCTGCCGGGCGACGTCGATTCCGCGGTCGCGTGCCCGGATCACCGCTCCGGCGGCGATGTCTGCCGTTGTCTCAGAGCAGATGGACCCGGATGTCCGCAGCCACCGCCTCGGGCTGCTGCTGGAGAACGCGAAGCAAGGGCATGGTCGCTTCCCTGCGGGCGGCGAACTCGACGGGATCGACCGGGTGGGTGGACTACGCGCCCGCACGCTGGTGCTGACTGGTGCTCTCGACACCCGGGACATCCACGATGTGGCGGATCTGTTGGAGCGCTCGGGCCAGAGCGTGCGCCCGGGTGTCGTTCAACGGTGCCGGGCACCAGGTCGCCCAGGAGCGACCGCGGGAGTTCGGCGAACTGCTCGCCGGATTCCTACGCGATCGTTTGATCGGCTGGACCCGTGGAAACCGCCCGCTGGTCCGCCGGACCCGGCGCCCAGTAATGCCGCGCGCCGAAGGGAACCCCACCGAAGCACGACGTGGTGTCGGCGCTCGCGTCCCCATTTGGTGGCCGTGTCCATAGAGGACTATACGATGGCAAAGTCGATGAAGCTTCCAGCAGCCGCCGGAGGTGGCTGCTGGATTTTGACGGGGCGCATCGCTCTTTCGGCTTCGTTGTTGGTGAACGGTACCGACAGGTCGGTGGTCAACCGCAGGATCATGTCCTCGAACCGGCGGAACCTGGTGACGCCAGAAGACTGGCGACGCGTTCCGCCAACGCGCGCGATGTGATCTGCGTGCCGAACTCCCTGCGTGGACGTTCCACAACAATCCCGAGGGCCGCACGGTAGCCGAGCACTGCGTGTTCGGGTGTGTAATGGGAAGACCGTTGGCGTCACGGACCGTCTTTCCACTGCTGCTGCGGAGGTTGGTCTTCGCGGGGCGTTGCGTTTCGGCATGATTCAGCGCAGTCGCATCGGCGGTCGGATGAGATAAGTCCCTGCTCGCCATATCCATTCCAATGGGCCGTAGGCGAAACGAGAAAGCCACCAGTTGCAGAAGACGAGTTGGAGAATCAAGATCGGAGCACAGAGCAGGAGGAGCAGCGAGTAGGGGATCGTCGTGACGGATGCGAGAGCGGTTACGCCCGTGATACCGAAGACCCCGTGGGTGACGTAGCTGGTCAGCGCCATCCGCCCGTAGCGCTGCAATGGGAGCAGTCGTGTGTGCAGCCGCGACGAACGCAGCAGTAGCACCAGGCCCGACAAGTACGCGACCGCGGGAACGATGGCGAGGTTTCCGTTTATCGCGTTGATCAAGCTGGTGTTGGACAGCGACAGTGCCCACGCCCAGAGAGCGACCGTGCCGACTGCCGCGACGGCGAACAGGACGCGCACCGCCGGAATCCGGCGCTCGTCGGTCAACAGACCCGCCCGGAATGCCCAGCAACCGAGGAACGTGTGTCCCAGCGATTGGGCTACGACCCAGGCACTGAGCACGGGAACCATCTCGATACCGGTAGCGGCATGGTGGTTGATCACGGCGACCAAGACGGAAGCGAGGTTACCGCCGCATGCGACCACCAAGCCGATGATCAGCAGAACCCACTGCGGAGTACGGAAGAACAACGCGAGCAGGGTTCCGTTGACCGCGTAGAAAATCAACACGTCAGGGGCGTGCAGCAAAATCAGGTTGACCGCGCCGAACGCCACGAGGACGGCCATCCGGCGCAGGTACGGCCGCCACACCTTGCCCCGAAGGGACATGTTCTCGTACAGGATCGCAGCGCTGACCCCGAACAAGAAGGCGAAGATGAAATGGAACTTGTCCAACACCAGCAAGCCGACCACGCGATCGCTCCACACGTCCAACGGGGAGACGATCGCAGGGGGCTGGTGACTTTGATTCGCGTAGTAGGACCCGATATTGACGAAGAGAATCGCCATGACCGCGATCGCACGGATGATGTCGATGGACTCAATCCGCTGCTTGACCGGCCCGTTGAACCCAGCGCCCGACGTGGGCCCTTGGGGCGTCGCGTCAACGTTCAACAGAATCCCCTTACTTTTTCGGGTAGCCCGATTTCTCTAGTTGCACAGCCTCGGACATACGACGGCGGTGCCCCACGAGGCGCACAGGCACCTGCGTCTCCGCAGATGGTGACCTGATCCATGTCGCTGCGGCGGAAGAAGCGCAGGCGGAGAAGTCGACCCATGGGGAAGAACGAAATGCCCAGTCTCGGTCTCTCACGAAGCGGACCAGCTTCTCGGGCAGGCGATGCGTGGCACCCCTTCCTCGGCGTTTTCCCTTGGCCTTCGTCGCGTTTGGCTGCGCTTTGGGTGACGCCCGCTCGGCGGCCGTCGCGCGACGACGCTGGGTACCACGAGTCACTGGTGCGATACGCGTCAGGCCGGAGTTCGTGCGCTCTGCTTTCGCTCCGATGAGCAACCACTGGATAGCGGGCCGAGAAACGGCACGCAGAAGGCGAAGATGATCCAAATTACCTTCATCCCGCTGCTTTGGCTGTTACCGAGAATGCTGACAAGCGTGCAGGAAAAGAAGCCGACGTAGGCCAAGGCGACAAGACCGGCCAGGACGATGGTCGAAATCGCCCAAGCCCGCTCGGCGACACGGCCGGCTGCGGACACATGGTCATTGGAGCATTCCTTTGCGATGGGAGCTGGCGTTCGGGGGCGGTTGTCCGCCCCTCTCGGTATTGATCAGTTTGCCGTCGTCCGAGCCTGCGCACATCAGCCCCGCAGTTCGTCTCGGGGTATACCGAAGTCGTAGTCCCGTCAGCCTGGAGACTGAGCAGAGGAGTCGACAGTGATCTCAGAGGCTGATCTTCGACAGGCAAGAGACCGGCTCGGCAACAAGTGGCAGAGCATGAAGCAGCGCAAGGATAGTTCGCGTCGTGGGCGTGGGTATGCCCCGCTTCACGCCCAGTATCACCACCGGGCCGAGCAGCGCCTCGTGTTCCAAAGGACGGCCTGCCTGCCGGTCTTGCAGCATCGAGGTCGTTGCCCCTGGCGAGAGCGTGCCCATCCACTCCAGGATCGAGCGCGCCCGCTCCTCCGTCAGCGCGACACCTTCGGCTCTCGCCACCGCGACCGCTTCATCGGCTAGCTCGATCGCGAGAGACCGCACGTTCAGATCACCGAGCATTTCCAACCGACGTCCAGTCAGAGCGGTGACATGTACGGACAGAACACCCAATCATCCAAGCTGGACAGTCAAGCCTTCCAATCCGAACTCCCACGAATCGCGATCGCCAGGTGCTGACCATGTCTCTCGACACACCAAGCTTGGCGGCCACCGCCGTGTTCGACCCGCCTTCTGCGCACGTCAACACAATCCGC
>NZ_JALBWV010000073.1 GCF_022678645.1 Saccharopolyspora soli
CACCCCGCCCTTTTTAAAAACCCCCCCCGGGGGCCCCCCCGGGGGCCCCCCCCGGGCGTCCGGGTTGGGGCCCCCCCCCCCCCGCCCCCCCCCGGTTTCCCCCCCCCACGACCAGTGCCCTCAGCGGCGGGTTTCGCGGCGGGACAACAGGAGTTGGAGGTGCGCGCTGAGCCGTTCCGCGGCGTTGGTGAAGTCGATGCCGGTGATCTCCCCGGCCCGGCGAACCCGGTAGCGCAGGGTGTTGGGGTGGACGTGCAGGCCGTCGCTGGCCGCCCGGACATCGCCGAAGGACTCCAGGTACGCCAGCAGCGAGCGGGCCAGGTCCGTGCCGTGCTCCGCGTCGTGCTCGTGCAGCACTGCCAGGCGGGTGTCGCGGAAGCGCTCGTCGCCTTGCAGCACCGTCAGGATCTCGCTGATCACCACCTGCGCCCGGACGTCCGAGATGGTGGCGACCTCCGCGTGCAGGTCGTGCGTCATGGCGTCGAGGATCCGGTCCGCCTCGGTGCGCGACTCGGCCACCTCGTCCAGCGTCCGGACCGCCGAACCCACCCCCACCTGCACCCGAGCCCGCAGGTGCTGCTTGGCCGCCGCCACGATTTCCCGGGTCAGGCTCAGCGCCGACGCCACCGCTGAGCGCTCCGGCAGGTCCGGCAGCAGCACGTACACCCGCGAACCGATCGTGGTGACCAGCGCGCTGCGCCGGTAGGCCGAGGCGTGCACCGAGATCAAGCTCGTCATCTCGGACCGCTGCAACGCCAACTCCGAACGGTCCGCGGCGGCGTCCGACGGGCGCAGCGTGAACACCGCGACCACCGCCGGTTTCGCCACATCCGCCCCGATGTTGTCGGCCACCGACTGGGCATCGATGCGCCCGTCGAGCAGGCCGGTCAGCAGGTCCTCCCGGAACCTCGGCCCGGCCGTGGCCTCGGTGCGCTGGCGAATCAGCTGCAACGCCGCGACCCGCGCCGCACCCAGCAACGCCCGCTCGGAACGCTCCGACAGCGGCCGGTTGCCCTCCTGCACCCAGATCGTGCCGAGCGGCTGGGCGCCCGCGTGGATGCCGACCGCCATCCGGCGGCGGATGCCCAGGTCGGGCCGCTCGTCGATGCGCACGACCTCCTCACCGGCCCGCAGCCGCTGGTAGACGCCCCATTCCCGGAGCATCGCCAAGTAGGGCTCCGGGCCCTGCCGTCCCAGGATCGACAGGCGGCGCAACTCGTCGACCTCGTCGTCGGAGCGCGAGTAGGCCAACACCCGGTTCGCGGTGTCCTCGATGCTGACGATGCCGTCGGTCATCGCCGCGACGGTTTGGGCCAGCGAGAACAGGTCGCCCAGCGCCTCGCCCAGGTCGGCGTCGGTGGTCAGCCGGGCGTTGTCGACGGCCGAGCGGGCGAACGACTCCAGCCGTTCCCAGCGGGCCTCGGGCCGCACCCCGAGCAGCGCGATCCGGCCGTCGATCGCGGTGTCGCGCAGGGCCCGCGCATCGGTCTCGGAGCCGACCTTGACCGCCACGGCCGCCGCGCCGTCCCGCGCCGCCGCCCGCACCAGGCGCATCGCGGCCCGGCCCCGCGCGCCGATGACCAGCACGAAATCGCCGTTCCGCCCGCTGCCGGACTCCTCCTCCGGGTCGACAATGACGACGTCGCGCACCTCGACGTCGAAGCCGCGGGGCGCGGCGAGGACTTCGACCAGGGGTTCGCCCACCGCGATGAGGAGTTGGCGCAACGGCACCCCCACCACGGCGACGCCGACCGCGTCGACCTCGCCCACCCGAAAACTCCGCTCAAACGTTCTTGTTCAACCGAACAACCCGATACCGCCAACGATAGCCGATCGGACAAGCCCGATGCGCTGGCGAGCTCCTAATCTCCCAGGTAACAGCACCTTTGTCCGCACCACCGCGACTTCTCGCGAGGAGGCGAAACTGGCCATGGACGCCATCACTTCGGTACCGGTGCCCTACAACGAACCGGTCAAGGGCTACGCGCCCGGATCGCCGGAACGGGAGTCGCTGCAGAAGCGCGTCGCGGAGTTGGAGTCCGAGCGCATCGAGCTCACCCAGACCATCGGCGGCGAGCAGCGGATGGCCGGTGGGGACCGTTTCGACGTCGTCCAGCCGCACGACCGCCAGCACGTGCTGGGCACCGCCGCGCAGGCCACCCACCAGGACGTCGCCGACGCCGTGCGGGCCGCCAAGGACGCCGCCCCCGTCTGGGCCGCGACGCCCTTCGACGAGCGCGCCGCGGTCCTGCTGCGCGCCGCCGACCTGCTGGCCGGACCGTGGCGGGACACCATCAACGCCGCCACCATCCTGGGCCAGTCCAAGTCGGTGCAGCAGGCCGAGATCGACGCGGCGTGCGAGTTCATCGACTTCCTGCGGTTCAACGTGCACTACGCGCGGCAGGTCATGGCCCAGCAGCCGCGTTCGGTGCCCGGTGAGTGGAACCGGATGGACTACCGCCCGCTGGACGGCTTCGTCACCGCGATCACGCCGTTCAACTTCACCGCCATCGCTGGCAACCTGCCCACCGCCCCGGCGCTGATGGGCAACACCGTGGTGTGGAAGCCGACCCCGTCGCAGCAGTTCGCCGCGCACTTCACGATGCGGCTGTTCGAGGCCGCCGGGCTGCCGCCGGGCGTGATCAACCTGGTCACCGGCGACGGCCAGGCCGTCAGCGAGGTCGCGCTGACCGACCCCGGTTTCGCCGGGCTGCACTTCACCGGGTCCACCGCCACGTTCAAGAAGCTGTGGCGGACCATCAGCGACAACCTGGACAGCTACCGCAGCTATCCGCGCATCGTCGGGGAGACCGGCGGCAAGGACTTCATCGTCGTGCACCCGTCGGCCTACCGGGCCCCGCTGGCCACCGCCATCGCCCGCGGCGCCTTCGAGTACCAGGGACAGAAGTGCTCGGCGGCATCCCGCGCCTACGTGCCCCGGTCGATCTGGGACGCCGGGCTGCGCGACGAACTGGCTGACCTGGCCCGTACTATCCGCTTCGGCGACGTCACCGACTTCTCCTACTTCGGTGGCGCGGTCATCGACTCCCGCGCGTTCGCCAAGCACCAGCGGGCGCTGGACCGGGCCGCCGCGACCTCGTCGATCGAGGTGCTCGCGGGGGGCGGTTACGACGACTCGGTCGGGTACTTCGTCGAGCCCACCGTGCTGGTCGGCAGCGACCCGGCGGACGAGGCGTTCACCACCGAGTACTTCGGGCCGATCATCGCGGTGCACGTCTACGACGACGCGAAGTACTCCGAGATCCTGGACGTGGTCGACTCGTCCAGCCCGTACGCGCTGACCGGCGCGGTGTTCGCCACCGACCGGAGTGCCGTCGAGGAAGCGCACCGCAAGCTGCGCGGCGCGGCGGGCAACTTCTACGTCAACGACAAGCCGACCGGTTCGATCGTGTCCCGCCAACCGTTCGGCGGCAGCCGCGCCTCGGGCACCAACGACAAAGCCGGTTCACTGCTGAACATCCAGCGCTGGACCAGCCCGCGGGCGATCAAGGAAACCTGGAACGCCCCAACCGGCTACGGCTACCCCCACATGGGCTAGGAGTGAGGGGCACCCGTGACCCAGTTACTTGGTCACGGGTGCCCCTCACCCCGAAATTCTCTTCGCCGGTGGCGGATCGCGGGACGCATCTTCGACCGCAGGTAGCGCGGAAGGCAGGAGATCACCACAAATCCTTGGCACAGTTCCAGAAGGAGAGCCACGATGCTGCGCAGCACCCTGCTGGCCGCCGCCCGCTCCCAGGGCGTGCGCCGACTCGTGGAGGCCAACCCGCTGACCAAGCCGGTCGTCGAGCGGTTCGTCGCCGGTACCACGCCCGAGGATGCGGTTCGCGCCACCCGTGCGCTGCGCGACCAGAACATGTACGTGACGCTCGACCACCTCGGTGAGGACACCCTCGACGCGCAGCAGGCCGCCGATACAGTTCGCGCCTACCAGCAGATGCTGCGGGTGTTGTCCGATGAAGGGCTCGCCGACCGGGCGGAGGTGTCGGTGAAGCTCTCGGCGGTCGGGCAGTTCCTGCCGACCGACGGCGTGAAGATCGCCCTGGACAACGCGCGGCTGATCTGCGAAGCCGCGGCCGCCGCCGGAACCACGGTGACCCTCGACATGGAGGACCACACCACCACCGACTCGACGCTGGGCATCCTCCGCGATCTGCGGGTGGACTTCCCGTGGGTCGGCGCGGTGCTGCAGGCCTACCTGCACCGCACCGAGCAGGACTGCCGCGATCTGGCGACCGCGGGTTCGCGGGTGCGGCTGTGCAAGGGCGCGTACTCCGAGCCCGCCTCGGTGGCCTACCAGGACAAGGCCGAGGTGGACCGCAGCTACGTCCGCTGCCTGAAGATCCTGATGAACGGCTCGGGTTATCCGATGGTCGCCAGCCACGACCCCCGACTGGTGGCGATCGCCCAGGAACTGGCCGCGCGGGCCGGGCGGGACGCGGACAACTTCGAATTCCAGATGCTCTACGGCATCCGAGCCGAGGAGCAGAAGCGGATCGCCGCAGCGGGCAACAGGCTGCGGGTGTACGTCGCCTACGGCGACGAGTGGTACGGCTATTTCATGCGCCGCCTCGCGGAGCGCCCGGCCAACCTGGCGTTCTTCCTCCGCTCGCTGATCTCGAAGAACTGACCCGCCGCCCAGCCCCCACCTCCGACCGGCCCTTGGTGCGCAGCCCGATTTCACGCCCCGGCCTCGACCTCGTGCGGCCGGTCCCAGGCGGATGCGAGTGGCGATTTCGCGCGAAATCGCCACTCCCCGTGGGGAGAGGGCGACGATTTCGCGCGAAATCGTCACGACATTGACCTCTCGGTCCCGCTCGCTCGATGGCGGGCCCGGTGGTTGGCGACGTTGACGCGGTTGCCGCACAGATCGGGCATGCAGTAGCGGCGACGTCCAGCTCGGCTGGTGTCGACGAAAACCCCGTTGCACACCGGAGAAGCGCACGCCCGGAACCGGTCGTGCCCGAGAGTTCGCAGGGCACCGAGCAACCCGGTGCCTACCAGGACGGCCAACTCTTCGGCGAGCGACACGTCCGATGTGGTCGCGACGTACCACTGCCACCGATCTTCGGCGTCACGCTGGAGGACCGGGCCGATGCCCGCCCGTGCAACGAGCCGCGCCGCACCCTCCGCGACGCTGTCTTCGCTGGTCGTCTCGATGATGTCGCGAATTTCCCCACGGAGGGCGAGCACCTGGTCGAGATCGTCGTCGGTCGGCTGGCGGCCGTTGGCCAGGGCATCGGGATGGATGTCGTGCTCGACGAGGAACCGCGCCAGGGCGGCAGGAGCGACGAGCACCTCACCCGCGCTTCGCACCTCGGGGGCGGTGTTCACCAGGTCGGTCGCTACGCCCGTTCCTATCGAGTAATCGATAAAAGGTATTTTCAAGCATTACTCCCTGCTATGGTAACCGGAGAAATCGAACTATACCTCTTAGCGCAGGAGGAACGATGCTCGCGAAGTCCGAGACGTGGCAGCTCCCCCACCGGGTCCGGGTATCCGGCGGCGAGGTCGCCACCGGCGTGTTCGGCGACGGGCCGCCGGTGGTCCTGGTCCACGGCACCCCCGCCTGGTCCTACCTGTGGCGCGAGGTCGTTCCCGCGCTGGCCGGGCAGTACGCGGTGCACGTGTGGGATCTGCTGGGTTTCGGCGATTCCCGCCTCGATCCGGGCAATGCGCCGTCGATCGCCCGGCAAGCCCGGACGCTGGCCGAACTCGTCGAGCACTGGGACTTGGCTGCGCCCAACCTGGTCGGCCATGACATCGGCGGCGGGATCGTGTTGCGCGCCCACCTGATCGAGCAAGTGCCGGTCTCGCGCCTCGCGCTACTCGACGCCGCCGTCCTCGGGCCGTGGAACACGCCGTTCACCGAGCACATGCAACGCCACGCGGACGCATACCGAACGATGCCCCCGGACGTCTTCGGCGACCTCATCGCCGCGCGCTTGCGCACTGCCGCGCACCGGATGTCCGATGTTGCCGCGGCGGCCTACCTCGCGCCGTGGGCCGGAGCCGCCGGACAGCAACGCTGGGTCGATCAAGTGGCCGCCGTGACCTTCGAGGACACCGGCGAAGTCGTCGCTCGACTGGGCCAGATCACCGCGCCGACCTTGGTGCTGTGGGGCGAGCACGACGCATGGTTGCACCCGTCCACCGGCGACCGCCTTGCCGCTTCGATCCCCCGAGCCCGCCGGGCGACGGTGATCGGAGCCGGGCACTTCGTCGCCGAGGACAATCCGCGGGACACCGCTGCCGAACTCCTCAAGTTCTTCGGTTAGTCGATCACGCGAATTAGTTTTGGCCAGTCGCCTGCTCCGAGCATTTCGGCGGTCGAAGCGCGACGCAATGCACCTGCCTGACCGACCGGCGAAGTCGTCGGAAAACATGGAATTCCAGTCGCGTCGGTTCAGTGAAACACGAGGTCAGCGGCCACTGGTAGCACCCGAACCGGATTTGTCAAGTCGTCGGCGTGGACAGAATGCACCCGCATTTGTCAAATAGCGCGCTGAACTGGATTTCTGGGAAATCCATCCGGTTTTGTGTACCGTTCGTCGGCAGCGGGAAATCGTGGCATCGCAGTCGGGGGACAACTGCGCCCGCCGACCGGCCTGAACGGAGGACACCCATCACCGCTCCGGCACGCATTCGACGATCTGGCAGCCCTGCTCGGTTGCAGGCGACCTTCCAACCGGGCGATCCGCTGCCGTCCGCCGGCCATCTCGCACTTTGGGGCACCGACGATCCGGCCACGGCGGCGAACGACCTGGGGTTCCCACTCGGACAGCCGGGCCAGCTGCCGACCGTGCTCGCAACCGGCAACAGGGTCGGTGCGACCGACGTACCTGCCGTGCTGATCCCGATCGGTCACGCGCTGGCGCCGCTGGCGGCGCTGCCAACACCGGACCGCTGGCCGAACTACCGCCGCCCCGGCGACTCGCTGATCGCCTGGAGCGTCGCCGCCAAGCTGGCCTTGGAGCACGTCTCGGCCGGGCACCTGGTCCCCGAGATGCGCACCGACGTCGCGTGCTGGCGGCTGGTGAACCTGCACGACGGGCGGCTCGGCGCGCTCGCCGAAGCCATGCCTCCGGCCGCCCATGCGCTGCGCCGGGACGCCGGGCTCTGGACCGCAGCCGAGCTGCTGGCCGCGTTCGGCGACGCCGTCGCGGACGTGTGCGCGCGAGGCACCGCCATCGTCGGAGGCGATTCCTGGGGCGGGAAGTGGGTCGCGGCGCTGACCGGCCCGGAACCGTCCGTGCGGCTGGACGACCAGGTCAAGGCCGAACTCCAGGTCTGGGCCGCGCCGCTGCCCGCAGGTCCGGTCAGGCCGCTCGGCGGCCAACTTCGGCTGCGCCTGGAGGTCCCCGCCGAGGACGACACCCCGTGGGAGATCAGCTTCCACCTCCAGGCCGCAGGCGATCCGACGGTGTCGGTGCCCGCTGAACGCGCCTGGTCCGCGGGTACCGCGACCCTGCAACTGCCGGGCTGTTCCATTGGCGCGCCACAGGATTCGCTGGTGCGCGGCCTCGCCGAAGCCGCGCGGATCTTCCCGCCGCTGGACGCCGCGCTGTCCGAGCAACGCCCGACCGGGGTGCGGCTGGATGCCGCGCAGGCGGCGGAGTTCCTGTCCACCGGGGAACCGGAGCTGACCGCTGCGGGCATCACCGTCGACGTGCCGACCGACCTCACCGGAGTGCGTCGCCTGCGGGCACGGCTGCGGTCGCTGGATGCGTCGCGGTTCTGCTGGGAGGCCGCGATCGGCGACCACGCGTTGAGCGCGGAAGAACTGGACGAGCTGATCGCCTCGGGACGTCCGCTGGTGCGCTGGCACGGCCAATGGGTGCGCGTCGATGCGCGCGAGGCGCGAGATGTCCGTGCCGTGCTTGGGAAAACGCAGACTTTGTCGCAGTCCGAGGCGCTGGCGGCGGTGCTGGAAGGGCGGCGGGCGACCGAGCTCGGCGAGGTTGACGTGTCCGCCGGTGGACGACTGCGGGCGCTGCTGGAGCGGCTCGGCGAGCCAGCGCGGGAACCTCAACTGGTCGGCATCGACGCAACCCTGCGCGGCTACCAGCAGCGCGGCGCCGCGTGGTTGCAGAGCATGGCCGACCTGGGATTCGGTGCCGTGCTCGCCGACGACATGGGGCTCGGCAAGACTTTGCAGACCATCACGCTGCTGGCGGCGCGCGGCGGAGACCGCCCGCAGTTGGTGGTGTGCCCGACCTCGGTGGTGGACAACTGGGAGCGCGAACTCAACCGGTTCGCGCCGAAGCTCCCGGTCGTCCGGCACCACGGCCCCCGGCGGCCCACCGGCCCGGACGCGTTCGCGCCGGGCTCGGTGGTGATCACCACCTATCCGCTGCTGCGCGCCGATGTCGCCTTGCTGTCCGAAGTGGACTGGGACGTCGTGGTGCTGGACGAGGCGCAGCAGATCAAGAACCAAGCCGGGCAGACCGCCCAGGCGGCCGGTCGGTTGCGCGCCCAGGCGCGGGTGGCGTTGACCGGCACCCCGGTGGAGAACCGGCTCGCCGAGCTCTGGTCGATCATGCACTTCGCGAATCCCGGTCTGCTGGGCCGGTTCCCCCGGTTCAAGGAGCGGTTCGCGGTTCCGATCGAACGGTGGCACGACACCGATGCAACCCGGCGGTTGCGTTCGGTCGTCGCGCCGTTCCTGTTGCGCCGCCTCAAAGCCCAGGTCGCCACCGACCTGCCCGCGAAGATCGAGTCCGTGGTGGCCTGCGCGCTGACCGACGAACAGGCGCAGCTGTACCGGAAAACGGTGCGCGACACCTTCGAGGACGGTCTGGGCACCGGCATCGGCCGCCGGGGACGCATCCTCAAGCTGCTGACCGCGCTCAAGCAGATCTGCAACCACCCTTCGCACTTCCTGGGCGAATCCGGGCCGCTTACCGGCCGTTCCGGGAAGCTCACCCGCGCCACCGAGATGCTCTCCGAGGTGGCGGCGGCCGACGACCGGGCGCTGGTGTTCACCCAATACCGGGTGATGGGCGAACTGCTCGCCGCGCACCTCGCCGCCGAGTTGGACCTGCCCGCGGTGCCGTTCCTGCACGGCGGGGTCAGTTCGCCGCGTCGGCAGGCGATGGTGGATGCCTTCCAGCACGACGACGCGGCACCGCCACTGCTGATCATCAGCCTCAAAGCTGGTGGCACGGGCCTGAACCTGACCCGTGCCACGCACGTCGTGCACTACGACCGCTGGTGGAATCCGGCGGTGGAGGACCAGGCGACCGACCGGGCGCACCGGATCGGCCAGTCCCGCCGCGTGCACGTCCACAAGCTGGTCACGCACGGCACGCTCGAAGAACGGATCGCGGATCTGCTGGAGCGCAAACGCGCCCTCGCCGATTCGGTGATCGGCAGCGGCGAAACCTGGTTGGCGGAACTGACCGACGCCGCACTCCGCGAACTCGTCGAACTGTCCACGGAGGAGGGCGCATGACCAACGATCATTTCCCGATCATGCGCCCGACCGGGTGCGGGTGTCCCGCAAAACACCGAGGAGGACGCATGGGTAGCCCTGTGTCAACCCCAGTCCTCCTCAACCGCACCCCAGGGGACCGCGACGCAAACCAGCCACAAGAAACCGCACAACGCGAGATCGAGCCGGACGCAACCACCACTGCAAATCGCGGAGAGGCGGACCAGTATGGGTAGCCCTGTGTCAACCCCAGTCCTCCTCAACCGCACCCCAGGGGAACGTGACGCAAGCCAGCCACAAGAAACCACACAACGCGAGATTCGTGCTGGACGCACCACAACTGTGAATCGCGGAGAGGCGGGACTGGAGGCGGAACTGGCATGAGTGATCGGCAAGGCACCGGCGGCTTCGGCGCGACGTGGTGGGGTCGGCGCTGGCGCCGCGCGCTGGAATCGCTCGGCGCCACCTACCCCAATCCCCGCCTGCCACACGGACGTTCGCTGGCCCGCAAGGGCGCGGTGCAGGACCTCGTCGTCGAACCGGGAAAGGTCCGCGCGCAGGTGCAGGCCCGCAACCAGGTCCACGACGTCGTTCTGGCGCTGCCGGTGTTCACCGACGCTGATTGGAAAACCGCCGTGGCAGCCCTCGCCGGACAGCTCAGGCACGCCGCAGCGCTGTTGCGAGGTGAACTCCCGGAGGACGTCGACGACACGCTGCGCGGCGTTGACCTGTCGTTGTTCCCGCGAAGCGGCGAACTCGGTTCGACGTGCACCTGCACCAGCAAGATCGAACCCTGCGCGCACGCCACAGCAGTGCACTACGTGCTGGCTCCCCTGCTGGACACCGATCCGTTCCTGCTCACCAGGTTGCGCGGCCGCGAACGCGATCCGCTGCTGGCCGAGTTGCGCGCCGCGCGCTCCGGTGGCGCGGTCGAATCGGAACCCGCACCCCTGACGATCGATCAGCTCGACCCGGAGACCCTGTTCACCGCGCGCGGAGACCTCGCCGCCATCGCGGTCCATCCGCACCAGCCCGATGACCGGGTGCCCGAGGCGCTGCGGCTGCTCGGCGAGATCCGAGGCATCGACCGGGATGCCTGGCAGCACCTGGTTTCGGCCGGTCAGCGCGCCCGAGCCCGCGCCTGGGCGCTCGCCGAAGGTGACGTCAACGCTTCCGGTTCAGGAAATCCGCCATGAACCGCTGCGGCTCACCGGTGTCGAACGCCGCGCCGAATTCCGCGACGCTGTCCGCGATCGCCTGATCGATCGGCAGATCTTCCCAGGAACGCAGGAGTTTCTTCTGCTGGCGCACGACAGCCGGGCCGTACTCGACGAACCGCCGCGCGGCGCGGGTAACCGCGTCGTCGAGGTCAGCGGGCTCGCAGACCTCGTGCACCAGTCCCCAGGACAGCGCGGTGGCCGCATCGATGTGCTCGCCGGTGAGCATCAGCCAGCTGGCCCGGCCGGTGCCGATCAGCCTTGGCAGCAGGGCCGCGTGGATCACCGACGGGATGCCGACCGCGACCTCGGGCATCCCGAAACGCGCGTCGCTGCCGCAGATCCGCAGGTCGCAGGCGACCGCCACTTCGAGCCCACCGCCCAGGCACCAACCGGGAATGCGGGCGACCACCGGAGCCGGGAAGCTGCGCACCACCTCGCACATCCCCCGCAGCCCGTTGATGAACACCTCGGCACTGCGGCGGTCCAGCGCGGCCATCTCGTTGATGTCGGCGCCGCCGATGAAGGCGCGCTCACCGGTGCCGCGCAACACCAGCACCCGGACCTCCGGGCGGTCGGCGAGCTCGGCGACCGCTGCTGTCACCGCTTTGATGACAGCGGTGTTGACGATGTTCAACGCCTTCGCGTTCTTGATCGTGACCGTGGCGACGCCGTCGGCGTCCAGTTCGCTGGTCGCATGTTCGCTGATCACGCCCACTGCCGCTCCCGTCCACCTGCCGCGAGTGCTGTTGCCGAGCATTACTACCGCTTGATAGCAACGCCGCCGTACATGTGGACGTGGGCGTCCGAGACCGCGGCTGCTGCCTCGTCCGGGTGCCAGTGGTTGATCAGGGTGACGCCCGGCTCCACGAGTTCGAGTCCGGTGAAGAAGCGCTCCACCTCGGGCTTGGAGCGGGCTTTCGTGGGGATTCCCTTCGCGTTGTACGCCGCCACGCCCTTGGCGACTTCTTCGGGTGCGCTCTCGCCCGTCACCGTGGAAAGCGCCAGCGCACTGCCCTTCGGCAGCGGATCGACCAGCCGCTGGACGACGCCGAGCGCCTCCTGCTCGTCGGGGATGAACTGCAGGATCGCGAGCAGGCTCAACACCACCGGTTGGTCCAGATCGACGGTGGCGACGAACTCCTCGGCCCGCAGGATCGCCTCGGGGTCGCGCAGATCGGCGTCCACGTAAGCGGTCCGGCCAGCGGGGTGGCTGGTGAGCAGGGCACGCGCGTGCACCAGCACGATGGGGTCGTTGTCGACGTAGAGCACCCGCGATTCCGGCGCGACCTCCTGCGCCGCCTCGTGCAGGTTCGGCGAAGTCGGCAGGCCAGTACCGATGTCCAGGAACTGCCGGTACCCCTGCCTCACCAGACGACGCGTCACCCGTGCCATGAAGCTGCGGTTGGCCCGCATGGACTTCGGCAGGTTCTGCCAGTCCTGGGTGATCTCGCCAGCGGCTTCGCGGTCCACGGCGAAGTTGTCCCGACCGCCCAGCAGGTAGTCGTAGATCCGCGCCGAATGCGGCACGTCCGTGTGCAGATCGACCTCCGGCTGGACGCGATCTGCCGAACCCTTCTTGACCCAGCCCATCCCCACGGGGTCCTCCAGCGATGATCTACCGGCGCTTCGCGACCACACCCTAACTCCTGCATGCAAGCATGCATGCCAACCGGCTCCGGCCGACGCCTCACTGCGTCGCGGTGCTCGCGTGCCGCGTGGTCACCACTTGTATTCGAGGAACTTCCCGTCCAGGGTGACCACCACTCGGTCGCCGTCGGGGTCCTCGCGGCGCTGGATGTCCACCTTGAAGTTGATCGCGCTCATGATGCCGTCGCCGAATTCCTCGTGTATCGCTTCCTTGATCGCCCCGCCGTAGACCTGCAGGACCTCGTAGAACCGGTAGATGGTCGGATCCGTCGGCACGACCTCGGCGGTGCCGCGATACGGCTGCCGCTGCAACGCCTCGACTGTCTCCTTGTCGAGGCTGAGCAGCTCCGCGACCTTCTCGGCATCCTCCCGGCTGACCGGGTGCTGGCCGAGCAGCGCGGAGATGGTCCACAACAGCGGCTTGTCGATCGCTTCGGAGATTTCCCGCCACGAGATTCCGAGCCGAGCCCGTTCGGCCGCGACGATCTCGCCTGCTTCCTGTTTGCCGATCAAGAGGTTCAACTCCCGTTCTGGTGCGCCGCACCAGGATTCGACGGTGCCCCACGGCAAGTGGCCAGCACAGCGGACCCAATGCTGAACGCCGTTGTCAACGAACCTGATCGCAGAAGATGTTCACTCGCCGACGGTCCCGTCGATGAGCTGTCGAGCGACATCCAGCTGCCCGACGTGCCGAGCGTACTCCTGCAACAGGTGGAACAGGATCCGAACGAGCGACGGAGCCTGGCGCGGCAGTCTCGAATCGGCCACGACACCAGCCCGGTCGCCCAGCGCCGCCCCTGCCATCGAACTCCGACCGAGCGCGCCTCACGCCGCCAGCCGCCCACGATGATTTCGGTGCCCGAGTCCTGCCCGCCTGGGGCGGAAGGATCAGACCAACTCGCTGCGACGGTCGATGGCCTGGGAATCGTCCGCGCATTCGGTAGGTGGCGCGTTTCTGATGGCTTCCAGGCGTGTTTTGTGCTCGCAGCCCCAGGCGCCGAGCGGGCGGAGCGCTTCGATGAGCGAGAAGCCGAACTCGGTGAGCGAGTACTCCACCTTCGGCGGCACCGCGTGGTGGACCTCGCGGTGCACCACCTCGTCGCGTTCCAGCTCGCGCAGGTGCTGGATCAGCATCTTCTCGCTGACGCCGTCCAGGGAACGCTTGAGTTCGCTGAATCGCTTCGCGCCGCTGCTCAGCGCCCAGAGGATGAGCACCTTCCACTTGCCGCCGACCACGTCGATGGCGGCGTCCAACCCGGACACGAACTCGGTCCGGCACTTGCGCGCTGACATCGGGACGCACCTCCAGGTAAGTACTGCACTTTCAAGTAGGTACTTGTACCTCGGTAACCGTACAACGATGATCGGCCCGGACGGATTCCGCTGGCCGGTCGACCCAGCGCCGTCGGACCACGGGGAGCGCGCCCCCTTTCCGCAGTGCTCGAAGGAAAGAGTTCGCCATGCCAATTCCCGTATTCGCCCTGATGCTGGTGGTTTTCAGCTTCACCACCGGGGAGTTCGTGATCGCCGGGATCCTGCCGGACGTGGCCACCGACCTGGCGGTGTCGGTTCCGGCCGCCGGACTGCTGGTGACCGCCTACGCGCTGGGCATGATCGTCGGCGGTCCGGTGGTCACCGTCCTGACGGCGCGGGTGGCCCGCAAGCTGTTGATCGTCGGCCTCGTCGTCGTGTCGGTGATCGGGAACGTGGGTTCGGCCGCGGCGCCGAACTACCCCGTTCTCCTGGTGTCGCGGTTCGTCGCCGGTCTGGTCGTGGCCACGTTCTTCGCCGTTGCGATCGCCACCGCCGTCTCGATGGCCTCGCCCGACAAGCAGGCTTCCTCGGTGGCGAAAGTAGCCCTGGGCATGAACCTGGGCATCATCCTCGGCACGCCGATCGGCACGTTCATCGGGCACAACTTCGGCTGGCGGACGACCTTCGCGACGGTCGCCGCGATCAGCATCGCCGCCTTGCTGCTGGTGCTGCGGTTCGTCCCAGTCCAACCTGCCATCGCGACGAGTTCGATCCTGGGTGAACTTCGCGTGTTGGCCAACCGTGACGTGCAACTGGCCATCGCCCTCACCGCGCTGGGCAACGTGGGGGTCGTGGCGGTCTTCACGTTCATCACCCCGCTGCTCACCGACGTCAGCGGATTCACCGCCGCCGCGATTCCGGTGCTGCTGCTGGTCTACGGCGCTGGCGCGGTCGTCGGGAACTTCTTCGGCGGGTGGCTGTCCGACAAGGCCCTGATGCCGTCGCTGCTCGGTCTGCTCAGCGCACTGGGCGCCACGCTGGCACTGTTCTGGCTGGTCAGCGAAATCTCGGTGGTTGCGGTGATGCTGACTTTCGGCATCGGAGTACTGGCATTCGCGATCATCCCCGGCATGCAGACCCGCGTCACGACCGCGGCCAGTTCCGCCCCGACGCTGGCCGTGGCGGTCAACGCGTCGGGCTTCCAACTCGCCGCCGCGTTCGCTGCCTGGCTGGGCGGACAGGTCATCAACACGGGGCTGGGGCTGCGCTCGATCTATCCCGTCGCGGCACTGCTGACCCTGCTCGGCCTGGCCGTCGCGGCCTACATCGTGCGACGCGACAGGCAGCCAGCCCGCGCCTGAAGCCGTCGACATCCAAGCGGGGAGTTTCCATGAGTGGCACAACATGCGGGTCGCTGGCGGGCAAAGTCGCCCTGGTGACCGGCGGATCGCGGGGCATCGGGGCGGCTGCCGCCCGCGCGCTGGCGGCCGAGGGAGCTGCGGTGGCGATCAGCTACGCAACATCCGCTGGCAAGGCCGGGGTCGTGGTGGACGACCTCGAACGCGCCGGGGCGCGAGCGGCTGCGTACCGAGCGGACCAGGCCGACCCGCAGCAGGTCAGAGATCTTGTCGCCGCCGTGGCGACTGACTTCGGACGGCTCGACATCCTGGTCAACAACGCCGCGAGCTACGTCGGCGGCAGGGTCGACGACGCCAACGGTGATCTCGCGGCTTTCGAACGGCAGCTCGCTGTCAACGTCGGTGGTGTCACCGCCGCCATCCGAGCCGCTGCCCAGATCCTCGGCGAGGGCGGGCGGATCATCACCCTCGGTTCGATGCAGGCCACCCGAACCGGATTCCCAGGTGTCGCCGACTACGTGGCGACCAAAGCCGCGATCACTGGCTACAGCAGAGGAGCGGCCCGAGATCTGGGTCCGCGCGGCATCACGGTCAACGTCATCCAGCCCGGCTCGGTGGCCACCGACATGAACCCCGCGGACGCACCGTTCGCGGACGTCCAACGCACGGCGAACGCATTGGGCCGCTTCGGCAGTCCGGAGGAAATAGCGGCGGGAATAGTGTTCCTCGCCGGGCCAGCGGCGTCCTTCATCACCGGCGCGATCCTCAATATCGACGGCGGCTACTTGGCCTGACCAACGGCGATTTCACGAGAAATCGCCACGTCTCGTGAGGAGCGGGCGCCGATTTCGCGAGAAATCGGCAGCAGGCGCGGCGCCGAGCGCGTTCGGTCACGTCGTCGGCCTGTGCCATCATCTCCTGGCGCCGCCTGATCATTCTCTCGCCCGGCAAGAATCGTCAGCCGAGAGCGCGCATGATGGCCAGGGTGTTCTGGTACTCGCGCCACAGCGTGATCTTTCCATCGTGGACAGTCAGGACACCGATGAAGGTGGCGGTGTGTTGTTCGTTGGTCTTCGTCGACGTTCCCGTCAGCTCGTACTCGACGATGATTGTTTCGGGGTCCGTGGTCTCGTGAATGGCGATGGTGCGGCACTCGTCGAACCTGACGGGAATGGCGGCTCGTTCGGCGTTGGCGAAGTCGAGGAACTGCTGTTTGCCGTCGATTCGGGTGGGTCTGCCGGGTGGTGCGAACGGAGTCTCGATGGTCACGTCGTCGGCGAGGTCGTCGCCGGTGAGAGCGGCGGGGTGCCCTAACCAGTGTTGCCGCATCTGGTCAAAGGACTCACGAGGCGTGGTGGTCATGGCCTGAACTCCGCTAAGATGAGTGGGACTCAGGATCAGAAGATAGTGAGTGGGGCTCATATTGTCTAGTGGAACCGACCAGTCGGGGCGCACGATGCGGTCCGACGCGCAACGCAACCGGGAACGAATCCTCCAGGCAGCACGCGAGGTGTTCACCGAGGGAGGTCCGCGCGCGTCGACCGAAGAGGTGGCGCGCCGGGCAGGCGTGGCGATCGGCACCGTGTTCCGGCACTTTCCAACCAAGGCCGACCTGCTCAAAGCCCTGATGAAGCAACTGTTGCGGCAGATCACCAACGACGCGGCGGATCTCGTCACGCGGGGCGATCCAACGACCGCGTTGTTCCAGTTCTTCACTCAACTCGTGGAACGCACCACTGCGAACCGCACAGCCGTGAGCCTGCTGGCCGAGGAAGGACTGGAGGTCTCAACCACCGACTCGCTTGGCTCGCTCACCGACGTCGTCCAGCACCTCTTGGTCGGCGGCCAACAGGCAGGCGCGATCCGTACCGACGTCCGACTCGACGAGGTCATGGCACTGCTGGACTGTGCCTGTCAAGGAGCGCTTCGTGGTGGCTGGGACTGCGGTCTGCGGGAACGCACCTTGGACATCATCTTCCGTGGACTTACACCTCAAGCCGACCAGTAACCAGGAAGCGACCGGGAACACGCAAATCCGCCGAGGGCACAGCGCCGTCATCCGTGGCGCCCACCGCCTCGCGACTTCCACTGTGGACGATGCTTTTTCGCGGTTCCGGGTCGATCAAGCCACTCCTAATCGAGTCGCCGCGCGAGAATCTGCCCTGGCCAGCCGCGGACCTCGAACGTCTCAGTCCGCTGGTAGCCGCACGACTCGTAGAACTCCACCAACTTTCCCGAGCCGCCCGCGTAGCAGTCGACGCGAAGCGTCGTGCGCCCTTCGAGTCTTGCCTGCTCGTCAGCAAAAGCGAGCAAGCGGCGTCCGACGCCGCGTGCGCGGGGCTGGCGCGAGCCGATCAGGAGTCGGATGTACAACTCGCGCTCGTCCTCACCTGGCGGGATGTGGTCCCGAGCCGCACCGACGACGAGGGCGCCGAGCACGGCGTCGGTCTCGGCGATCCACGCGCCCTGCTCGTTGCAGAGCTCTTCCACTTCTGTTCGCCGCTTCGGCTGCGTCGACCACGGTTGAGTGCCCCACTGCGCGGTGTTCCCGATGGCCGTGAACCACGTGATCGCCTCGTCGAACAATCCCAGCACTGCGTCGGTGTCGCCGCTGGTAGCACGTCGTATGCGCAGTACCGCGGTGCCGCGTTCTGTCATCGGAGACCTCGTTGTGGCTCTCGGGCTTGCTGGGTGCGCTGCGGATCAGGTTTGAACGCCAGCTCATTCGGTGTCGAGCAGCGCGGCGAGCTGATCGCGCTCAGCGGACATCAACGACACGACGTTGAGTTCGAGGAAATCGGAACCCTAGCGGGAGGTCGTCCTGGTCGTCATGCGCCTCTCCTCGTCGCGATTGCCAGCCACCGTACCACCAACCGCCTTTCTCCCAATCGTCTGACCACATACGATCCCAACTGCACTCGTTCCACGTTGCGGAGTTCGCAATTTCGCGAGTAATCGCGAATCCCTACCCGGCCGAACAGTGGAGCCAGAAGACTATGAGCCAGCAGCATGCGGCGCCTGCCTGGCAGGACGCCATTTTCACCGCATTGAAGAAAAGCGGAGTGGCACAGATCGCCTACGTCCCCGACGCCGGACATTCCCACGTCATCCAACGCGCACAGCAGGATCCGGCCATCCGGGACGTCGTGCTGAGCACCGAGGAGGAGGGCGTCGCCTTGGTCAGCGGCGCCTGGCTCGGCGGGCAGCGCGCCGTACTGCTGATGCAGAGCAGCGGCGTCGGCAACTGCGTCAACATGTTCTCCCTGCTGCAAATGTGCCAGTTCCCCTTCCTCGCGCTGGTCACGATGCGCGGCGAGTACGCCGAATTCAACCCGTGGCAGGGCCCGATGGGACGCGCCACCCAGCGGGCGCTGGAGCTCATGGGCATCACCGTCCTGCGCGCCGACCGGCCCGAGGATGCCGAGGACGTCGTCCAAGCCGCGCTGGATTCAGCCTTCGAGGCGGGCGAGCGCGTCGCGGTCCTCCTCGGGCAGAAGCTGATCGGCCGCAAGAAGTGGGAGAACGACCGATGACCACCACCGATACCCGTCTCGACCGGCGCCGTTTCGTCGCCGAGCTGATCGGCCGCATCCCCGACGCGCTCGTGATCACCGGGCTCGGCTCGCCGAGCTTCGACGTGTTCGCGGCCGGAGACCGCCCCGGCAACTTCTACCTGTGGGGTGCCATGGGCGCCGCCGCCCCGATGTCCCTCGGGCTCGCGCTCGCCCAACCAGGGCGGTCCGTGGTCGCGATCACCGGCGACGGCGAACATCTGATGGGAATCGGCGCGCTGAGCAGCATCGGCGCCGTGCAACCGCCCAACCTCACCATCGCGGTGCTCGACAACGGCCACTACGGCGAGACCGGGATGCAGGCCAGCCACACCAGCCTGGGCACCGATCTGGTTGCCGTGGCAAAGGGTTTCGGCATCAGCGACGCGGTGCGGATAACCGACGTCGCGCAGACCGAAGACCTCGCGGCACGCATCCGCGCGCGCTCGGCCACCACCTACGCCCAAGTCCTCATCAACAGCGACGAGCCGCCGCGTGCGCTCCCGCCCCGCGATAGCGTCGCCAACAAGAACAATTTCCGCGCCGCCCTCGGACTGAGCACGTTCTAGCGGCCACCACCGCAGCTCGGCGATCGCCCGCCGCTCCTCCGCTGTCCCGCCAGCGTCAGGCCGGTAGGTGGTTCTGGGGCATGCCCGCCGGACAACGGGTTCCGACGGTGGAGCCGCGACGTTGCGGACGGGGTCGTGAGTGCTCGGCCGGGTTGGAGCCCGTAGCACTTTGTTGCACTACTAGATGGGTGAGGTGAGGGGCACCCGTGACCAAGTAACTGGGTCACGGGTGCCCCTCACCTACCGCCCAACCGGCAGTCGGGCCGTCAGCGGTCTGCCGTGGTTGGCTCCTGTTGAGCCACCGGCCATCGACGGCTGGCCAGTTGCCAGGCGAAATAGGCGCCAGCGAGCAGCCAGATGAATCCGGCCGTGCCGTCCTCAAGGTTGCCTCGGGGGCCTCCTCGATCCGCGGTCAACGAGACGAGGAACGCGACGATCATGCTGACCGCGTACCCGACTCCCGCAAGTCCAAGCCCTGCACCGATTCGCATGAGCAGCGGCCCGCGAAACGCACCTGCCACGTAGACCCCGAGACCGCACATCCCGGCGAGTATCCCCCAACCACCGAACTCGTTCAGCTCCGGCACGTACTCGTCGGCGCCGAAGTACACCACGACCATCGCCACGAGCATCCCGCCGCCGATAACGGCGAGCGCCGCCAGAACCCAAAGCACCACCCGGCCCGCCACCGAATCCATCGCCACCCTCCAGCAACATACGGTGATCTGTACGGCCTCAAGGTATCCACCCGTACCGGGACCGGTCCCGCCCTTGCGCTGATCGCCGGTTACCTGCCGATGAATCGTTGCGATGTCGACGCATCTCGGGCGTCCGGACAGCCGCTGTCCGGACGCCCGAGAACTCAGGACGTCTCCGCCAGTTCTCCGGCGGTTCCGTGGCTGAGCTGGACGTCGTGCGTCGCCCCGTCACCGAACAGGTTGACCTGGGCGGAGACCGGGAGGTAGCCACTCGCCACCACGGTGTAGTCGCCCTCCGGCAGATCGCCGATCAGGTATTGGCCTTCGGTGTCGGTCCCGGCCACCGCTGCCACTTTGCCTTCGGTGTCGATCACCGTGATCCGAGCGTCCGGCACGACGCGGCCATCGACGGTGCGCACCGTGCCACTCAGCGGCACGGCAGTGGACAACTCGATGTCGTGGCGGAGCAATCCGCTGTCCGGCACGGTCAGGGTCAACGCGACCGGACGGAAGCGCTCGCCACTGGCCACCACCGTGTAGTTGCCCGCGCCCACTCCGCGGAAGGCGTACCCGCCGTCGTCCTGCGTGACGAACGCGCCGTTCACCTCACCGCGCTCATCGGTCAGCGTCACGGTGACACCGGCCAGCGGGGTGCCTTGGCTGGACGATCGGACCACGCCGGTCAGCTCCCCGGAGCCGGTCAGCGTGATGTCCAGCGTCGGCGAGCTCTCCGCGACGACCACGCTGGACGCCTCGGGCTGATAACCAGTGGCGGACACGATCAGCACGTGTCTCCCGGCTTCGGGCACGTCGATCCGGTAGCTGCCGTCGCGGGAGCCGACGGCCTTGGAGACCTGCCGCCCGTCCTGGTCGATCAGGGTCAGGACCGCACCGTCGACGGAAGTCCCGTCGTGCCGACGGACGTGCCCGCTGATCGACAGCACTGGAGCTGCCACGGACATCGGCACAGTAGGGGCGTGCTGGTACCCGCCATGCCCGTTGGACAGCGCGTGCTTGCCCGCTCCGACCAGCGCTCGACCGTCCGATGTGGACTCGGGCTCGGTCCAAACCGGCTTGGCCGGGGCGTCCACCAGGGCATCGTCGAGCAGCGCCTCGCCACCTTCCACCGCCGACGCGGCCGCTACCTGACCACCGGCGAGCGGGATCTCCTTCATGAACATCAGGACGAGGCAGGCCAGCAGCGCGACCCCGGCCGCGACGTAGAACACCGTGGTGATCGACTCGGTGAAGCCGATCAGCACCGGAATGCGCAGTGCGTCAGGCAGCTGCTCGATGACACCCGTGTTGGATTGCAGACTGCCCAACTGCCCGCTCGCGGCCGCTGGCAGGCTGCCGCCGAACGCCTTCTCGATGTTGCCGGGCAGCACGTTGAACAGGACGGTGAGGAACACCGCGACACCCATCGTGCCGCCCATCTGGCGGAAGAACGTCGCCGCCGCGGTGGAAACGCCCATGTCCTTGCGCGGCCCCGCGTTCTGCACCGCGATGATCAGCGTCTGCATGCAGTTGCCGAGGCCGAACCCGATGATCCCGGCGGCGACCAACGGCAGCCACAGCGGGCTGTTGTACTCGACCTGGGCGAACACCGTCGCGCCGACCGCCACCAGGAAGGTGCCGATCACCGGCAAGAACTTGTACCGACCGGTGCGCGAGGTGATCTGACCGGACATGATCGACGCGGACATGATGCCCGCCATCAGCGGCAGGGTCAGCAGCCCGGACTCGGTCGGCGTGTAGCCCTGCACCACCTGGAGGTACTGCGGAATCATGGTGATCGCACCGAACATCGCGACACCGACGATGACGCCGCCGAGGATCGCCACGGTGAACGTGGAGTTCTTGAACAGCCGCAACGGGATCAGCGCCGCGTCCTTCATCACGTGCTCGATGAGCAGGAACAGCAGCACGCCGACCGCCGCGATCGCGTAGCAGATGATGGCGTCGGTGGAAGCCCAACCCCACTTGTTGCCCTGCTCGGCGATCAGCAGCAGCGGAACCACCGCGACCGCCAGGAACAGACCGCCCCACCAGTCGATCCGGTGGTTGTGGCGCTCGTGCGGCACGTTGAGGACCTTGGCGACGACCGCCAGAGCGACGATCCCGATCGGCACGTTCACCAGGAACACCCAGCGCCAGCCGTCGAGGCTCGCCAGTTCGTCGATCCCGGAGAACAAGCCACCCAGCACCGGGCCGAGCACCGTCGAAACACCGAACACGGCCAGGAAGAAGCCCTGGTACTTCGCGCGCTGCCGCGGCGGCACGATGTCGCCGAGGATGGTCATCGCCAACGACATCAGGCCACCGGCACCCAGTCCCTGGACCGCGCGGAACGCGGCGAGTTCGTACATGGACTGGGCGAACGTCGAGGCCAGGGAGCCGATCACGAACACCGTGATCGCGATCAGGTAGAGCGGCTTGCGGCCGTAGATGTCGGAGAGCTTGCCGTAGATCGGGGTGGCGATGGTGGAGGTGATCAGGTACGCGGTGGTGATCCACGCCTGCAGGTCGAAGCCGTTGAGGTCGTTGGCGATGCGGACGATCGAGGTGCTGACGATCGTCTGGTCCAGCGCCGCCAGGAACATCCCCGACATCAAACCGATCAGGATGGTGACGATCTGGCGGTGGGTTAAGTTCGGGCCGGTTTCGACCTCCTCCGATCCTTCGGGTGTCTTCGTTGCCGTGCTTGTCATTCGTGGCCCCCCTCGGCCTGCGGAGAACACGTCAGCTCGGTGAGGTTCGGAGTGCGTGTTTCGATGTCGGTGTTGAGTCGCGCGAAGAGGTCGTTCAGCGCTCGCCGGTCGGCTTCCGACCAGTCGGCCAGCACCTCGGCCAGCCACCGGGTGCGCTGGTCGCGCGCTTCCTGGAAGATCCGCTGTCCTTCGGCTGTGGGCGCCAGCAGGCACGCTCGGCCGTCATCGGGGTCGGCCTGGCGTGCCACCAGCCCGTGCTGGACGAGCGCGTTGCTCTGGCGGCTGATCGTGGAGATCTCGGAGTGCAGCGATTCGGCGAGCCGACCGGTGCGCTGCGGTCCGTCCTGGACGAGGTGGAACAGGATCGCGTACGCGGACTGCTCGATCCCGTCCGGCCCCTTCTTCCCCATCTGGGACTTGGCGCGGTGGATCAGCCGGATCAGGCGGACGAGCTGCACGCCGAGCTCTTCAGCGCTGCCCAACTCCGCCTCGGTGGGATGAGCCATTGGTTGATCTCTCGAATGAGTCGTTTGGTTGTTGTTTACTTGCCCGCTACAACTAGTTGCTGACTGCAAGCATGCATTCGAACGGCCCCGGCGCGCCACTCAGAAACCGACCTTGTGGCCCAACACACTTCCGTTACCAGGGCCGTTTTCCACGGAATCAGACAACCGGGACAAAGGCACTGCGGTCGGGGCACGGGACCGCGTCAACCGCCGACCATCGAAAACTACTGGCGCACAAGCACCAGATCCACTGCGCCTCTTGTCGCAGTCCGCAGGCCGTGCCGTGCTGGCCGAGTGTCCTGGTGCCCGGACCCGTACCTGCCCGTGGACGGGCACCTCGAACTGCGCCCGGACCGACCGGGCTGGGGAATCGAGATCGACGAGGCGGCACTGACCACGGACGACTGGGTGACCTGGACGCGCAAGCCCACCATCCGCCCGGACGGCTCGACCGCCTGGATTTGACCACGCCACCGGTTGCTCGCCGGAACAGCGCCAAGCCCCGGCGAGCAACCGCACGTGGACCACGTATCCCACCCAACAGGGCGGGTGGCTCGCAACCACCACCCGCCCTGTTGGGCTCCACTGCGTCGACGACTGGCGACGGAAAGAGGTGTCCGCGCTTCGCTAGTGGCATTTGGATGCCACTGACCAGCGAGAACCATCGCTAACAAGAAAGTGTTTGCGTCGATAACAGGGTGTGTTATCGTTGCTAACATGAACAACGGATCGCGGATACTCGAAGCGGCCACCGAGCTGCTGGAGTCCTCGCCGGACGGCGAGATCTCCACCCGCGGCGTCAGCGAGAAGGCAGGCGTGCAGCAGCCGGTGATCTACCGGATCTTCGGCGACAAGGACGGTCTGCTCACCGCTGTCGCCAATCACGGATTCGCGCAGTACCTGGCCGCCAAGCGCGCCGCGGTGCCGACCTCGGACCCGGTCGCGGACCTCCGGCGCGGCTGGGACGGGCACACCCGCTTCGCCCTTGAGCACCCGCACGTGTACCGCCTCATGTACGCGCCGGGGCTGGCCTCCGCACCGCAGGCCGTCGGCGAGGCCCACGAGTTGTTGCGAGCCGTGCTCGAACGGGTCGCTCAGGCCGGACGACTAACCATCGAGCTCGACCGTGCCGCGGAGATCGTGATCGCCGCCAACAGCGGGGTCGCGCTCGCCTTGATCACCCGGCCCGAAACACACCGCAGCGCCGAGCTATCGGTGCAGGTTCGGGACGTTGTGCTGCACAGCATTCTGACTCCCGAGCCCGATGCCGACTCCCCGTCCGCTCCGGTGGCCGTGCCGCAGGCGGCGACCACCCTCGGAGCCCTGCTCCGTTCCGCCCGTCCGGAGTCGTTCAGCCGTGCCGAACGAGAACTCCTCGCCGAATGGCTCACGCGGCTGGCGCACAGCACGAACCCATGACACCGGTTCTACGACTTCCCAACCCACCGCAAACACTGGCGTACGAAAGGAAACTGCCATGACTGAGAACACCGCCCGCGTCGCGCTCGTAACCGGCGGCACCGGAGGCATCGGCAACGCCGTCGTCGAACGCCTCGTCGCCGACGGCTTCGCCGTGGCCGTGCACTACTCCGGCAACAAGGACAAGGCCGAAGCGATCGTCGCCGACATGACCGAACGCGGCGGCCAGGTCATCGCCGTCCGCGGTGACGTCGCCGACGAGAACGACATGAACACCGTGTTCGACGCCGTCGAGTCCGCCTTCGGCGGCATCGATGTCGTCGTGAACACCGCGGGGATCATGATCCTGTCGCCGATCGCCGAGCTGAGCCTGGACGACCTCGACCGGATGCACCGCACCAACATCCGCGGCACCTTCGTGGTCTCCCAGCAGGCCGCCCGCCGAGTCCGCGAAGGTGGTGCGATCGTCAACTTCTCGACGTCCGTCACCCGCACGCAGCTGCCCACCTACGGCGCCTACGTCGCCAGCAAGGCCGCGGTGGAGGGCATGACGCTGATCCTCGCCCGCGAACTGCGCGGCAAGGACATCACCGTCAACGCCGTCGCTCCCGGCCCGACCGCGACCCCGCTGTTCCTGCAGGGCAAGGACGACGCCACGATCGCCAACTTCGCCAAGGTCACCCCGCTCGAACGCCTCGGCCAGCCCACGGACATCGCCGAGGCCGTCGCCTTCCTCGCCGGTCCCGCCCGCTGGGTCAACGGCCAGGTGCTCTTCGCCAACGGCGGCCTCGCCTGATTCGTCACAGTCCACTTCGGACTCCCGGCGGAAGCTGCCCCCGCTATTGCCGCGACCGGCTGCGGCGACCTGAATGCGCTCGCCGCAGCCGGGGACACCGTCCGCATCACGAGGAAGAAGGATCGAAATGAGCAACGTCATCGTCATCACCGGCGCCTCCAGCGGCTTTGGCGCCCTCACCGCTCGCGCCCTCGCCGACGCTGGCCACACGGTCTACGCGGGCATGCGCGAGACCGCTGGCCGCAACGCACCCCAGGTGCAGGCCGCAGCCGACTACGCGAAGGAGCACGACGTCGACCTGCGCTCGGTCGAGCTCGACGTGAACTCGCAGGAGTCCGTGGACGCCGCGATCGCGCAGGTCGAGGCGGGGCACGGCCGCATCGACGTCCTCATCCACAACGCCGGTCACATGGTCACGGGTCCCGCCGAGGCATTCAGCCCCGAACAACTCGCCGAGCTCTACAACGTGAACGTGCTGTCCACCCAGCGGGTCAACCGGGCCGCGCTGCCGGGCATGCGCCGCCGCGGGCAGGGCCTGGTCATCTGGGTCTCCAGTTCCAGCGTCAAGGGTGGCACGCCGCCGTACCTCGCCCCGTACTTCGCGGCGAAAGCGGGCATGGACGCCCTCGCGGTCGGCTACGCGGGCGAGCTCGCGCGCTGGGGCGTCGAGACCTCCATCGTCGTCCCCGGCGCGTTCACCTCGGGCACCAACCACTTCGCCCACTCCGGCCGACCCGCCGACACCGCCGTGGAGGCCGAGTACGAGGCGAAGTACGCCGGATTGATGGAGCAGGTCGCCGAGAAGCTCGCCGCCCTCGTCCCCGAGGACGCCGACGCCGCACTGGTCTCCGACGAGATCGCCCGCATCGTCGCCCTGCCACGCGGGCAACGCCCCTACCGCGTCCACATCGACCCGTCGAACGACGGTTCCGAGGAGGTCTCGGAGGTCGCCGACCGCATTCGCCGCCAGTTCCTCACCCGCGTCGACCTCGCCGACCTGCTCGCGGTCCAGCAGTAGCCGTCCGGCGGGGCGGGGAGCAACAGCCGCCCCGCCGGAATTCCCACAGCACTGGAGGATGTAGTCATGACCAGCATCGACACCCCTGCCGCCATCCGGGCCTTCATCGACTCGACCAACCAGGGCGACTCCGACGCCTTCGCCGCCGCGTTCACCCGCGACGCCTACCTCAACGACTGGGGCCGCGAATATCGCGGCCGCGACGCGGTGCGCGACTGGGACCGCACCGACAACATCGGCGTGCAAGCGCACTTCGAGCTCATCGCGATCGAACCCGGCCCCAGCCCCGACAGCTACGTCGCCACCCTCAAGGTGACCGGCAACGGCCACAACGGCACCGGCCCGATGACGTTCCAACTGCGCGACGGCTTGATCGCCAGCCTCCGAATCAGCTGACGGCGACCGCACCGCTCCCACGGGAGCGAACCTCCCTCTAGGCAGTGCCAAGGGCGGTGCGCAGGGTGGCGATTGCTTGGCTGATGGCGGCTTCGGCGGCGTGGGTTTCGCGCAGGGCGTTGAGTATCACGAAGTCGTGGATGATGCCCTGGTAGCGCACTGCCGTAACGGCGACGCCCGCCTGGCGGAGCTTGTTCGCGTACGCCTCGCCCTCGTCGCGCAGCACGTCCGCCTCTCCGGTGATGACCAGCGCCGGAGGCAGGCCGGTGAGCTGCTCGGTGGTGGCGCGCAGCGGCGATGCGGTGATCTCGGCGCGCTGGTTCTCGTCGGTGGTGTACTGGTCCCAGAACCACTGCATGGCGTCGCGGCGCAGGAAGTAGCCCTCGGCGAACTGGTGGTACGAGGGCGTGTCGAAGTTGGCGTCGGTCACCGGGTAGAACAGCACTTGCTGCACCAGGGGCACATCACCGCGCTCCTTGGCCATCAGGGTCAACGCGGCGGTCATGTTGCCGCCGACGGAGTCCCCGGCCACCGCGATGCGGGTGGCGTCCAGGTTCTTCGCGGCGCCGTCGGTGACGACCCAGCGGGCAACCGCGTAGTTCTGCTCGACCGCGACCGGGTAGCGGACCTCGGGCGAGAGGTCGTACTCGGGGAACACGACCGCGGCGCGGGCTCCAACGGCGAGTTCGCGGACGAGGCGGTCGTGGGTGTGGGCGTTGCCGAACACCCAGCCAGCGCCGTGGATGTAGATGATCACGGGCAACGTGCCGTCGGCGTCGGCGGGGCGAACGATGCGGGCCCGCACCGATCCGGTGGGCCCACCCTGCACGGTCACCCGTTCTTCCGCGATGTCCGGCTTGTTGATCTCGCCGGACTGGACCTCGTTGACGGTCTTGCGGCCCTCCACCGGGCCGAGGTCGAACAGGTACGGCGGCTTGGCGGTGGCCTTGGCGAAGGCAGCGGCAGCTGGCTCCAGCACCGGGCTGGTGGTCTCGGACATGGACTCCTCCTCGGTGGTTCGCCCGGCCATTCCGTCGGGCACGACCAGAACAATACTGCGCGACTTAGTCGTGCACAACTTAATTGGACACAATGTGATCGCGAGCACTTGGATCGGGTAGGATGGCGTTACGCCGACCAACCGACTTGAGGACCGAAGCCATGGACCAGGCCGCGCACCAAACCGCAGAAAAGGGTTCGCTCCTACTTGAGGACCAGCTGTGCTTCGCGTTGTACGCCGCCTCGCGGTCGGTCACGGCCCGCTACCGACCGCTGCTGGACGAGTTGGGCCTGACCTACCCGCAGTACTTGGTCATGCTGGTGTTGTGGGAGCAGGGCACGGCCTCGGTGCGAGAGCTGGGCACGGTGCTCCAACTGGAATCCAGCACGCTGTCCCCGCTGCTCAAACGCCTCGAAGCCAACGGCCTGATCCACCGTGAACGGCGCGCCGATGACGAACGCTCCGTCGCCATCCGTCTGACCCAGGCGGGTGCGGATCTTCGGGAGAAGGCCCGCGCGGTCCCCATCGCCATCGGCGAGGCGATGGGCCTGAGCCCGGAACAGCACGCCGCAGCCAAACAACTGCTCCGCTTGCTCACCGCGAACCTCACCCGCAGCTGACCAACGCTCGTCCCCGGATCCTGGGACCAAGAACTCGCGCGGATTGGGCGTGCCGAGGGGGTCGTCAGGCAAGCGGCGTCAGCCGCTTCCTCCCACTCTCGCAGCTGGCACCGCCGCGGGTTCTCAGAGGTTTTCTCGCGAGGACAGCCCCGACGTGGTGTATCGGCATGCATGATGTCGGGGATCCCGGAGACGAGAAAGCCTCTGAGGTTCCGCCACCCGCACCGCCACGCAAGACGAGCCGCACACTCTAAGGGGCTGGTCTGGTCTGGCGGAGGTGGTCGCTCAGGTCGCCGACCAGTCTGATGTCCACACGTCGTTCCGCGAAGCGCCAAGCCGCGTCATGGCGCTCGAACCGGTCGCGATACCGGCCAGCGGCAATGATTTTCGGCGACTGGCCGGGAAGCGCCTGCAGGACGGTGACGTAGGAACGCGCGAAAGCGGTATCCGGAGCCCGCTCGTCTCGTTCAACGATGATGTTGGTGGTGACGTGCTGAGTCCGGGGTGTGCCGTCGGAGTAGACGATCAAGGTGTCGCGGAACCACTTCTCGATCGCTTCGCGGCCGACCAGCGGCGCGCCGCTGCCCCGGTAGGTGGCATCGGCGAGGAGGCTCCCGACCCCGGCGAAATCTCCGTCGTCGACGAGTTCGGCGTATCGCGCGATCAGGTTCTCGA
Source organism: Saccharopolyspora soli (assembly GCF_022678645.1). Lineage (GTDB taxonomy): Bacteria > Actinomycetota > Actinomycetes > Mycobacteriales > Pseudonocardiaceae > Saccharopolyspora > Saccharopolyspora soli. The sequence goes on from NZ_JALBWV010000073.1 coordinate 28,893, forward strand.
TCGCTCGACTCGACGCCGCATCGATGGGAACGTGGGCGGACGTGGACATGATCTGCCTCCGAATGGGCTCTTGGACGCTGCTCAGCGGACAAGCCGACACCGGGTGCTGGGCGCCCCCTGACAACCGGTCTTCGATCGATTTTCCTTTCCGCAGGCTGACGTTGACGCTTGGCGGGTCGAAAGGACGCCGACCCGCCAAGTTCGGGAACGACCGATCTCCACGGCTCGGTGTTCAGCTCTCGTCGACCGCTACCGCCCGCGCCGGACAGATCCGGACCGCCTGTCGCACCTCGTCGCGCACTTCGGCGCCGGGACGCTCCGTCAGCAGCGTGACGATCCCGTCGTCCTCGTGCTGGTCGAAGACTTCGGGCGCCACCAGCACGCACTGACCCGACGCCACGCAAGCGTCCTGATCCACCGTGACCTTCACGTCATCTCCTCCTTCTGCGATTGCCGACGGCTACCAGGTGACGGGCAGTTCGTGGACGCCGTAGACCAGCATGTCCGTCTTGAACGGCAACTCCTCGACAGGCGCGGCGAGCCGGAGGGTGGGGATGCGGCGCAGCAGCGCCGGGTAGGCGACCTGGAGCTCGACCCGTGCCAGCGGCTGGCCGAGGCACTGGTGCACGCCGTATCCGAAGGTGATGTGGTGGCGTGCGGGTCGGTGGATGTCCAGGGCGTCCGGGTCGTCGAACGCGGCCCGGTCCCGGTTGGCGACGTCGGTGGCGGCGATGATGCCCTCACCCTTGCGGATCAGCTGCCCACCGATCTCGATGTCCTCCAGCGCGGTGCGACGACGTCCGAAGTGGACGATCGTCAGGTACCGCAGCAGTTCCTCCACGGCGCCAGCCACGAGCTTCGGATCCTCGGTGTCGCGCAGTTCGGCGAGCTGGTCCGGGTTTTGCAGCAGTGCGACGGTGCCCAGCGCGATCATGTTCGCCGTCGTCTCGTGCCCGGCGACCAGGAGCAGTTGGCCCAGCGACGCGATCTCTCGGCGCGTCATGGCACCGGTGCGCAGCTGGGTGACCACCAAGCGGCTGAGGATGTCATCGCCCGGATCCGCGTTCTTCTGCTCGATCACCTTCTCCAGGAAGGCCAGGAGCTCTTCGGTGGCCGCGATCCCTTCCTCCGCCGTGGCGTCCCGGCTGACCAAGACCTTGCTGAGGCGGTGGAAGGTGTTCCGCTGCTCGTACGGCACGCCCAGCAACGTGCAGATCACCAGCGACGGCACCGGCAGGGCGAATGCCTGCACGAGGTCCACCGGCTTCGGGCCCGCCAGCATCTCGTCGAGCAGTTCGTCGACGATCTGCTGGATCCGCGGGCGCAGCGACTCCATCTTCTTGACCATGAAATCGGCGGTCAACAAGCGGCGCTGGGCCGCGTGCTCGGGATCATCCATCGCCACGAAGTTCCGGCTGCGCCTGCGGCGCTCCTGGAAGGCGACGGTCACCGGGGGATAGCCGGGAGCGTCGCTCTCCGCGCTCACGCGCGGGTCGGCCAGCACGGCGCGCACGTCCGCGTAGCGGGTGACGAGCCACGGCGTGCTGCCGTCCCAGATGCGCACCCGCGTCACCGGCGCCTCCCGCTGGATGCGGGCCAAGTCGGGTGGGGGATCGAAGGGACACCCGGCGGCCCGCCGCATCGGGTACGGCGCTGGCACCTGCAAGGTCTCGCCCATCACGCAACACCTCTCTCGCGCAGCACAAAGTTAGCTAACATATGTTTATTAAGTTGCCAAACGCATGTTAACCAACTTCTTCCGGGGAGACCAGAGGTAGGCCCACCGCACCATGCGGAAGGACCACGTCCGGCCACCGCGCCGAAACCGGTCGCCGCGAACGTCTGAGTGAGAATGGGAAAATGGCGGAGGAACGGGGCACGACGACGCAGCGGGTGCGCAACCGCTGGGGCGAGGGCGACCGGCTGCGCGGCGAAATCCTGGAAGGCGCCAGTCGACTGCTCTCCGAACTGGGCGCCTCGGACGCCCTGACGATCCGGGGCGTGGCGCGGGCCGTCGGCATCACCGCGCCGAGCATCTACCGCCACTTCGCGGACCGGGACGCGCTGGTGCAGGGGCTGCTGGAGCACGAGTTCGGGCGGCTGCGCGAGATGATGCGGGCCGCTGACGAAAACACCGATCCGCAGGACGTGGTGGGCCGGGTGCGTGCGCAGTTGCGCGCGTACTTCGATTTCGCGATAGCGAATCCGGGCCACTACCGGTTGATGCTGGGATCAGGACCGCACCGGTCGAAACCAGGCGAGCACACCGGACCGATAGCCGAAGTGGTCGATTCGCTCACCACGGCCTTCGCCCGCTGCGAGCAAGCGGGCTACCGCTTCCGCCTGGACAGCGCGTACCGGGCCGCGAGCGTGGTCTTCGTGAGCATCCACGGCCGGGTAGCACTCCTGCACAGCAACTACAGCGAGGACCACGCACGGGGGTTCGGCGCGTTCATCGACGAGCTGATCTCCCTGGTCCTGGCCTGAACAACGACAACCCACCGCGGAGTTGTCGCGGCGAGATCGCCGTCCGCATTGCCGGGTTGATGAGAAGTCTTTAATCCCATCCTCACGCAGCGTCCACATTCGTCACTGAGAGTGTTTCTCGGTGTTGGAGTCGGCTCGCCGTGGCGAGCCCGTGGTTCCGGGAGGGTGTCGTGCCCCGTTGTGCGCGAATGTTGGCGTGGCTGTGGACGCTCGGGGGTGTTGCGTCGATGTTGCTCATCTGGTCGCACTCCCACCCCCACGCGGTTTGGTCACTGTGGACACTCAGCGACCTGGTCGCGATCGGACTCCTGGTGGCCGGACTGCGGTTCGCGAACCGCCGGATCAGCTCCGTGCCTCCGGCGGCTCGCATGGCGGCGATCCTGCCGGAGCCCGAAATAAGCGGTAACGCACCAGAACGGATCGTCTACCACAACGAGGCTTCCGTTCCCCGCTCGACATCAACGCAGCACGGACAACCCACAACGTGCCGACCCGAAGCTCCCTTGAACTGGCTCGAACCGGCGAGCTCATCGCCGCGGACAACAGTCGTCTGATCGACGCGGCCGCCGCTGAAGAACGGGAGACCTCCGGGTAACGGTGTGGTTACGCCGGTTCGCGGCCGTTGACTCGGCTTCATCCGCGTGCCTGTAATATGTCACATGTTATTGCAGCTCCAGCTGGTGGTCAGGTGCCCGTGCGGATAGGACCGATGGCGGCCGCGTTCGCCGCGTCGGTCCTGCTACTCACTTCCTGCGCGACACCGGGCGCGGGCGATGTCGGCGGGCCCGCGCAGAACATCCTCGTGGTCACGACGCCCACCGAACCGGACAGCCTGGACCCGACGAATGCGAACAACTTCGCCGCGAGGCTGGTCTTCACCAGCTTCTGCGAGAAGCTCTACGACGTCGACGACCGGCTGAACATCGTGCCGCAGCTGGCGGCAGCCCTGCCCACGTTCGCTGCGGACGGGAAGTCACTGGACATCCCGGTACGCCCCGGAGTCACCTTCAACGACGGCACCCCGCTGGACGCGGCCGCTGTCAAGGAGACCCTGGACCGGCACCGCACGTTGAAGACCTCCGCCCGGAAGAACGAACTCTCCGCCATCGCCGACGTCTCGGTCCGCGATCCGCTGACCGTCCACATCGAACTGAAGCGGCCGTCCGCGCCGCTGGTGGCACAGCTCGCCGACCGTGCGGGCCTGATCATGTCGCCGACCGCGCTGCAAAAGCTCGGGGACGATTTCAGCACCGCCCCGATCTGCGTCGGGCCCTTCACCTACAGCGGCCGACTGTCCGGCAGCGAAATCCAGTTCACCAAGTCGGATTATTACTACGACGCGGACAAGGTGAAGCTGCGCGGCATCGTCTACCGGTTCATCAACAACTCCGGCGTGGCCACCGCGAACCTGCAGGCTGGCAGCACGCAGGTGGCCGAGCACCTGGATCCCAGCGACGCGCTCAAGCTGCAGGCGGAACCGGACGCGCAGAATCGCGTGCTGCGCTCCGACACGGTGGCCTACCAGTCCATCCACATCAACGTGCGCCCCCAGGTCGGTACTCCGTTGAGCAAGTCCGTCGATCTGCGGCGGGCGTTCGAGATGAGCATCGACCGCAATGCGCTCAACAAGGCCGTGTGGAACGACCAGAACGTGGTGGACTGCCAGCCGTTGCCCGTGCAGAGCGCGCTGCACAGCGACGTCAACTGCACGCCGTACGACCCGGAGGGCGCGCGTCGCATCATCGCCGCTTCCGGGCTGCCCACCCCGATACCGGTCGAGCTCATGGTGCTCACCGGTTCCGCCCCCCAGCGCGAGGCGCAGGTCATCCAGGCGATGGCCAACGACGTCGGGTTCGACGTGTCGGTGAAGCCGCTGGACCAGGTTTCGGCGCTGAAACTGGCCCGCAGCGGGGACTTCGACGTCTACCTGCAGGGCTGGTCCGGGCGGGTGGATCCGGACGGCAACACCAACGACCTGGTGACCACCGGCGGCTCGAACAACTTCAACGGGTTGAGCAGCCCGGAGCTCGACTCGCTGGTGCAGCAGGCGGGCAGCACGAGCGTCCCGGACCAGCGACGTGCGCTGTACGCGCAGATCATCAGGCAGGTCGCGGACACCCACGCGCTGCTCTACCTCTACCACAACCGCTGGTTCGTCGGAGCGAACAAGAACGTCCAGGGCATCGAGTACTACCCGGACGGGATTCCCCGCTTCAAGACCGCCTACTTCACCCACTGACCGGAAAACCCAGAGAGAGTAGGGATTCCTGATGATCCGGTTCCTGCTCCGCCGCATCGGAATCGCGTTGATCACGCTTTTCCTCGGCAGCATCGCGGTATTCCTCGGCGTCCGCGCGCTGCCCGGCGATCCGGCCGACGTGCTGGCCGGGGAAAGCCCCTCACCGGAGGCCCTCGCGGCGATCCGGCAGCAATTCGGCTTGGACCAGCCGCTTCCGGTGCAGTACTTCTCCTACATCGGCCAGGCGCTGCGCGGCAACCTGGGAATGTCCACTCTGGACAAGATGCCGGTCACCGACGTCCTGCTGGAGCGGCTGCCCGTGACGCTGGAGCTCACCGCGCTGTCGATCCTGGTCGGGCTGGTGATCGGCGTGCTGGCCGGGGTCGTGTCCGCGGTTTGGCGCGGCTCGGTGTTCGACTACCTCGCCAACGGGTTCGGCCTGTTCGGGCTGTCCGTGCCGCACTTCTGGCTCGGCCTGCTGGGCATCGTCGTGTTCTCCATCCAGCTCCGGCTGCTCCCGGCGTCCGGGTTCGTCGGGTTCGCCGACGATCCGCTGGAGAACCTCAGCCGGATGGTGATGCCGGTGCTGGTGCTCGGCACCGGTTTCGCGGCGGTGATCATGCGGCAGAGCCGTTCCGCCCTGCTCAGCCAGCTGTCCGCGGACTACGTGCGGACCGCGCGCTCGAAAGGGGTTCCCCGGTGGCGGGAAGTCAGCCACGCGCTGCGCAACAGCCTCACCACGGTGACCACGGTGGTCGGCCTGCAACTCGCCGGGCTGATCAGCGGGGCGGTCATCGTCGAGCAGATCTTCGTCATACCGGGCTTCGGAAAGCTCATCGTGGATGGTGTTTCGTCCCGGAACTACCCGGTGGTCCAGGGTGCCGTGCTGGTCACCGTCGTCGGCTACGTGCTGGTGAACCTGCTCGTCGACATCGCCTACGCCTACCTCAACCCACGTGTGCGACTGTCCGGAGGAACCACTTGAACACCCCAGCGCCCCCAGAGGTGATCGGGCGCGCCGCGCCCGCACCCGCAGCCCCCGCCGGAGCGGCGCGATGGCGCCGGGTCGCGCGGCGTTTCCTACGTCGGAAGATGGCCGTGGCGGGCGCCGTGCTCGTGCTGGCGTTCCTGCTGCTGGCACTGGTCGGTCCGCTGGTCACCGCCGATCCGGCCCGGTTGGGGCTGGACCACATCCTGCAGGGACCGTCGGCGGCGCACCTGCTGGGCACCGACGACCTCGGCCGGGACGTCCTCGCCCGGATCTGCAACGGCGCCCAGGTCTCGCTGCTGGCAGGTGTCTTCTCCACCGCGCTGGCGATGCTGGTCGGCATCCCGATCGGGCTGCTCGCCGGTTTCTACCGGGGCTGGACCGACTCCGTCCTGATGCGGGTGAACGACGTGGTGCTGTCGTTCCCGTTCCTGATCTTCGCCGTGGTGATGGCCGCGATCCTCGGCCCGTCGCTGCCGAACGTGATCGTCGCGCTGGCCGTGGCGGAAGTCCCGTCGGTGGTGCGGATCGTGCGCGGCGAGACGATCGCGTTGCGCGAGCAGGAATTCGTCGAGGCCGCGGTGGCGGACGGCGCTGGCGACGTCGCGATCATGGCCAGGACCGTGCTGCCCAACATGACGAACACGCTGATCGTGAAGGCCACCGTCGCCATCCCCGCCGGGATCATCGGCGAGGCGGCGCTGAGCTTCCTCGGCCTCGGCGTGCAGCCGCCCACCGCGTCCTGGGGCGTCATGCTCACCAGCGCCCAGCAGTTCCTCACCCAGGACCCGCTGCTCGCGCTGTTCCCCGGCATCGCCATCGCCCTCACCACGCTCGGGTTCAACCTGCTCGGCGACGGCCTCCGCGACGTACTGGATCCGAGGGGTTGATGATGAGCCTGCTGGAAGTGTCCAACCTGCGGGTCGAGTTCCGCACCGAGGACGGCCCGGTCATCGCCGCCAAGGACGTCTCGTTCACGTTGGCGGAAGGCGAAATCCTCGCCCTGGTCGGCGAGTCCGGCTGCGGGAAGTCGGTGACCGCCATGTCGATCCCGCGCCTGCTGGACCGCGACAGCACCACCCTCTCCGGGTCCGTCGTGCTGGACGGGGTCGAGCTGACGGGCCTGCCCGAGAAGAAGATGCGGGACATCCGCGGCGCGGAGATCTCGGTCGTCTTCCAGGAGCCGATGAGCTCGCTGAACCCGGCCTACCCGGTCGGCCGCCAGATCGCCGAAGTGCTCCGGCGGCACGAGCGGATATCCGGTGCGCAGCTGCGCCAACGCGTCGTGGAACTGCTGGAGCTGGTCGGCATCCCGGACGCGGCGCAGCGGGTCCGGGCGTATCCGCACGAGCTCTCCGGTGGCATGCGGCAGCGGGTGATGATCGCCATCGCGGTGGCGTGCAACCCGAAGGTGCTCATCGCGGACGAGCCGACCACCGCCCTGGACGTCACGATCCAGGCGGGAATCCTCGACGTCATCCGCAACCTGCGCGACGCCCTGGGCACCGCCGTCATCCTGATCACCCACGATCTGGGTGTGGTCGCGGACATCGCGGACCGGGTGGTGGTGATGTACGCCGGACGCCCCGTGGAGCAGTCGCCGACTCGGGAGATCTTCGACCAGCCCCAGCACCCGTACACCCTCGGGCTGCTCGGCGCGCTGCCGGGCCGAGCGGTGTTGCGCGGCGGACGGCGTCGACTCACCGAGATTCCAGGTCTGGTGCCACCGCCCACCTCCGACCCGGACGAGTGCCAGTTCGCCGCGCGGTGCGGCCGGGCCAGCGACGTCTGCACGGCGTCCCGCCCGATCGCCGAGGAGGTCCGCGGCGGCCACTTGGTCGCCTGCCACCACCCTGGACCGGGAGGAACACCATGAGCGACGACGCCGTCCTGGAGGTCGAGGGACTCGTCAAGCACTACCGCGCGAACTCGCGGTTGCCGCGCAGGAACGGGCCGGTGCGCGCGGTGGACGGCGTCGACCTGCGCATCGCGGCGGGTGAAGTGCTGGGTTTGGTCGGCGAATCCGGTAGCGGCAAGTCGACCGTCGGCCGATGCGTCGCCCGGCTGATCAACCCGACGGCCGGTACCGTTCGGCTGCTCGGCAAGGACATCTCCACGCTCGGTCGACGCGAACTCCGGCCGCTGCGCCGCGACGTGCACGTGGTCTTCCAGGACGCGTACTCCTCGTTGAACCCGCGGCTGAGCATCGGCGCCATCGTGGCCGAACCGCTGCGCCAGCACGGCGACGGCGACCGCGCCGGGCGCCGCCGTCGGGCGGGCGAAATGCTCGAACGCGTCGGACTGGGCGCGCACCTGGTGTCGAGGTACCCGCACGAGCTCTCCGGCGGCCAGCGCCAGCGGGTCGCCCTGGCGCGGGCGCTGGTCACCGGTCCGCGGCTGGTCATCGCCGATGAACCGGTGTCCGCTTTGGACGTCTCGGTGCAGGCGTCGATCCTGAACCTGTTGCTGGACCTGCGCCAGGACATGGGGTTCTCCTGCCTGTTCATCACGCACGACCTGTCCGTCGTGGAGTTCATCAGCGACCGCATCGCGGTCATGTACCTCGGCAGGATCGTCGAGACGGCATCTCGGCAGGAACTCTTCCGCAACCCGCAGCACCCGTACACGCAGGCCCTGCTGTCGGCCGCACCGGTGCCCGACCCGACGAACGCTCGTGCCGCGCAGCGGGTGGTGCTCAGCGGTGATCTGCCCAGCCAGAGCGCGCGGGCGCGGGGATGCTCGTTCCACCCCCGGTGCCCGGTGGCCGAGGACCGCTGCCGCACCGAGACCCCAGCACTCACCGCGGTCACCGCCGAAGATCACCTCGTGTCCTGTCACCTCGTCACCGCCGACCACGGCGGACCGGATATTTCCGGTGGAAGGAGCGGTCTTGTTCACCACGCGCCCTGAACTCGTCGGCGACTTCGGCATGGTCGCCAGCACGCACTGGCTCGCGTCCGCGACCGGGATGAGCGTCCTGGAACGCGGCGGCAACGCCGCGGACGCCGCCGTCGCTGCCGGGTTCGTGCTGCAGGTGGTCGAACCCCACCTCAACGGGCCAGGTGGCGAGGTTCCGATCCTGCTGTGGTCCCCGGCGGACGAGCAGGTGCGGGTGGTCTGCGGTCAGGGCGTTGCCCCGGCGGCGGCCAGCGGCGCGCGGCTGGCCGAGCTCGGCCTCGACCTGGTGCCCGGAACGGGCCTGCTGCCAACGGTGGTGCCCGGCGCGTTCGGAGCCTGGCTGCTGCTCCTGCGGCGCTGGGGCACCTGGACGGTTCGAGGCGTCCTGGAACCGGCGATCCACTACGCGGAGCACGGCCACCCGCTGCTCGGGCGGGTGGCCGAGGCGATCGGCACCGTCGCGGAGATGTTCAGCGCCGAGTGGCCGACTTCAGCGCAGACCTGGCTGCCCGACGGCGCGGTCCCGACGGCCGGTAGCCGTTTCCGCAACCCCGCCCTGGCGAGCACCTACCGGCGGCTCGTCGAAGAGGCGGAAGCCGCGGGCGCGGGACGGGAGGCGCAGCTCGAGGCCGCGACCAACGCCTGGTACCGGGGTTTCGTGGCGGAAGCGATCGGCTCCTACTGCGCGTCGGCGGAGGTGATGGACACCTCGGGCCGCCGCCACGGCGGGTTGCTGACGGCCGACGACCTCGCCGGTTGGCAACCCGGTGTGGAGGAGCCGACCACGTTCGACTACCACGGCCACACGATTTGCAAAACCGGTCCGTGGGGGCAGGGACCGGTGTTCCTGCAGCAGTTGGCCCTGCTCGCGGGCTACGACCTGGACGAGATGGGTCCAGGATCGGCGGACTGGGTGCATACCGTCATCGAGGCGGGCAAGCTCGCGTTCGCGGATCGCGAGGCGTGGTACGGCGATCCGAACTTCACCGAGGTGCCGGTCGCCGAACTGCTCAGCTCGCAGTACAACCACGAACGCCGCCAACTGATCGGCGAGTCCGCATCGCTGGAACTGCGGCCCGGCAGTCCGGCGGGACGCGCTCCGGTTCTGCCGCCCTACCCCGACATCCCGGTCACCGGTGCGGCGTCGGGCGCCGGGGAGCCCACCGTGGCGGCGACCGGCGAGACCCGAGGCGACACCTGCCACCTCGACGTCGCGGACAGCAGCGGGATGATGATCTCCGCGACCCCCAGCGGCGGCTGGTTCCAAGCTTCGCCCACCATCCCCGGACTCGGCTTCTGCCTGAGCACCCGCGGCCAGATGTTCTGGGTGCCCGAGGGCCTGCCGAACTCGCTGCGGCCCGGCGCCCGCCCACGCACCACGCTGACCCCGTCGCTGGCGCTGCGCGACGGGCGGCCGTGGCTCGCTTTCGGCACGCCAGGCGGGGATTTCCAGGACCAGTGGTCGCTGCACGTCTTCCTCAACGTCGTCCACGGCCGGATGAACCTGCAAGAGGCGATCGACGCCCCGGAGTTCCACTCCACGCACATGCCGAGCTCGTTCTACCCGCGCGACGCCCACCCCGGCGAACTCCTGCTGGAGAACAGGTTCGACCCCGCGGTCGTCGACGAGCTGCGCAAGCGCGGCCACGTGGTGCGGGTCGAGGGCGACTGGGCCCTGGGCCGGGTCAGCGCGGTCGCCCGCGAGGACGGCTGGCTCAAGGCAGCCGCGAATCCGCGCGGCAGCCAGGGATACGCGGTCGGGCGGTGAAAATCGCATGATCGTCGCCGAGTACACCGTCCCCGGAATCCACGTCCGGGACCACCGGACATCCGTCCCGCTGAACTGGTTCGACGACCGCGACCAGGCCACGATCACGGTGTTCGCCCGAGAGCTGGTCGACCCGGTGCGCCGCCACGAGGACCTTCCGTGCCTGCTCTACCTGCAGGGCGGGCCGGGCGGGAAGTCGCCGCGGCCGGTGACGCGGCGCAGTTGGATCGACCACGCGTTGCAAACGTTCCGCGTGGTGCTGCTGGACCAGCGCGGCACCGGCCGCAGTTCACCGGTGGACGGCGAGCTGATCGGTTCCCTCGACCCATCGGCGGCGGCCGATTACCTGAGCTGCTTCCGCGCGGATTCCATCGTGGCCGACGCCGAACACCTGCGGAACGAGGTCTTCGGCGGGCACCGGTGGAGCACCCTCGGCCAGAGCTACGGGGGTTTCCTCACCCTGACCTACCTGTCCCGCGCCCCGGAAGCGCTCCGCGCCTGCTACGTGACCGGCGGCCTGGCCAGCGTCCACCCGGCCGCCGCCGAGGTCTACCGGCGCACCTATCCCCGGACGGCGGCGAAGAACCGCGAGTACTACCAGCGCTACCCGGCGGACGTCGAGCGGGTGGCGCGGGTCGCCGACCTGCTGACCGGTTCCGAGGTGCTGCTGCCGGACGGCGACGTGCTCACCGTCCGGCGGCTGCAATCGCTGGGGCTGGACTTCGGCATGAAACCCGGCTTCGAACGGATGCACTGGCTGTTCGACGAAGCGTTCACCGACGACGAGATGCGGCGGCTGTCGCCGACGTTCCTCGGCCAGATCTGGAATCGGACGTCCTATTTGGACAATCCGCTGTTCGCGGTAATGCAGGAGAGCATCTACGGCACCGAGAACAGCGTACCGACTGCCTGGGCGGCGCAGCGGGAACGGGCCAACCACCCCGAGTTCCGGGAGGACGCCAGGCCGTTGCTGTTCACCGGCGAAATGATGTACCCGTGGATGTTCGAGGAGATCCGCGCGCTCAAACCGTTCCGGGCGGCGGTCGACGTCCTCGCGGCACGCGAAACCTGGACTCCGCTGTACGACCTGGAACGCCTAGCGGCCAACGAAGTACCGGTAGCGGCGGCGGTGTACTTCGACGACATGTACGTGGATTCCGGCCTGCAGCTGCAGACCGCTGGCGCGGTAGGAAACCTGCGCACCTGGGTGACCAACGAATACGAGCACGACGGCCTGGACAGCGACCACGTGCTCCCCCACCTGATGCGCCTGATCGACGACTTCGGAGCAACCCGACCCCGCTGAAACGCACCTGTGCCCCGCCAAGTCCGCAGCCGGTCCTGTAATCAAGCACGCGTTAGCGGACGCCCGGACCCGATCAGCTACCGACGACATCAACGCAGGTCGATGAGAAAACCTGCGACCGGACATTACCTGGGCGGGCCCAGTTCTTCGAGCGCCTCGGCAGCGACGGCGTGCGCGGCTTCCTCCAGCTCCTCCCGCG
>NZ_JALBWV010000074.1 GCF_022678645.1 Saccharopolyspora soli
GGGCGTCCGCGGGGGCGCCGCCACACATCTCTACTCTGCTCCGGGCGCGCCCCCCCCCCCCCCGGGGGGGGGGGGGGGCGGCCCCCCCGCGGGGGGGGGGGGGGCCCCCCCCCCCCCCCCACCGCAGTGCTCCCGGGGTGAGGCCGGTGTTGTGGCGCATGACCCGGGTCAGGTGGCTCTGGTCGGCGAACCCGGTCCGGATGGCGATCTCGGCGATCGGCAGGTCGGTCCGGGTCAGCAGGCGCTGCGCTTCCTCCAGCCGGAGGCGGACCAGGTAGCGGTGCGGGGGCAGCCCGGTCGATTCCCGGAACCGCGCGGCGAAGTGCGACGGGCACACGCCCGCGATGGCGGACATCGTCTCCAGCGACGGCCGTCGGGCCAGGTTCGCCCGCAGGTAGTCGAGGACCGCATCGAGCTGGTTGCCGGGCAACGAGGTCAGCACCAGCTGTTCCCGCGCTTCCGTCGGTGAGTACCGCTTCGCGACGTGCGCCACCAGCGCGGTGGCCATCGAATCCGCGTAGAGCGGGTCGGCCGGGGTGGGCTGCTCGTGCTCGGCCACCAGGGCTTGGACGAGCATCTGCAACATCACGTCCCGCACCGCGAACGCCGGGACGAGCGCGCCTTCGCCCCCGTTCCCGGATTCCGCCTGGAACCGGGCGATGCACCGGGGCGGGATCACGACGACGGTGAGCTCCACGTCGGCGTCCCACCGCGGGGCCGCGCGCAGCCCGGCAGGATGCACGACGATGTCGCCCGCCTGGAAGCGCGCCTGCCGTCGCCGCCCGTCGATCGTCCACGCCAGGCACGCGGTTCGGCCGGAGCACATGGCGATCAGGTGCTTGGTCGGAGCGTTCCCGGGATGCCTACCGCTGTGCGCGCGCCGCAGTCCGTGCTCGATGACTACGTGGCTGAGATCGGCGTCGCTGCTGGAGATGACCTCGAAGTTCCGCTTGCTCCACGAAGGCCGCCCGGCCCAAGCGCCGGGCAACCCCGCGCAGTCCGTGTCCCTACCGCCCTCGCACATGCTTTTCCCCATCGAGCTCCGCAGCTTGGAACGTCGTCCGGAGCAGACCCGGGCAAGCGGTCGTGGCAATGCCACGCTCATCCGCTTCGCGCGGATTCCGGGCCGAGACTACCCGGCACCCCCAGCACCGGCGACTCGTCGCGATTGTCGTTGCACACCAAGGAAGATCCGCTCAGGCGCCGGTGCGGCCGGACAGCCGGGCCAGCCAGTGCCGGAGCAACGCGACCTCGGCTTCGACCAGTTCGTCAGCACCGTCCTCGATCAGGACGAGAAGTTGCGCCGCGACGGCCGAGGTGCCCTTCTTCTTGGTGGGCGTCTTCCGGCCGACGATCAGCACGTCCAGCAACGCGTCCCGGACCAAGGCCGATTTCATCGCCGCGTCCGGGTCCTCGGGCTGCGTGATGGCCTGCAGAGTGACGCCGACGACGCCAGCTTCGAGGCAACCGGCAGCGAGTTCCACCTCGACCTGCAGCCGCCCCGCGCGGGCCACTTCGGCCAACTGCTTCACCAGTTCGGCGTGCACCTCACCGGCTGCGGCGGGCAGCTTGCCCGGCTTTGCCGAGCCGTACATCAACGTGTAGAACGCCGGATGGGTTCGACCGAACTCGACGTGGGCGTCCCACCCCCGCGCGAGGTCCTCGACGGGGTCCCCGCTGCTGGGCGTGGCCCGCTTCTCCGCGAGGTACGCCTCGAAGCCGTGGGTCACCACGGCATCGAACAGGCCCGCCTTGTCGCCGAAGTGGTGGTAGAGCGTGGGAGCGCCGACGCCAGCGGCGGAACAGATGGCGCGGGTCGAAACCGGCTCGCCCCCAGCTTCGGTCAACAGCCGAGCAGCCGCGTGCAAAATCCGCTCCCGCGCATCCACCTCATCAACGGTACACGCCACTACATATCAGCGGTACAGTTTGAAGCGTTTCAGCGATTGGGGCGGGTGGAATTCCGGACCACCAGTTCCGGGCGGAAGACGACCTGCTGGTGGTCGGGCGGGTCCTCACCGGAGGTTTCCGCGATCAGCAGTTCGGCGGCCGTGTAGCCCAGGCGCTTGGCGGGTTGCCGGACCGAGGTGAGCGGGACAGCCGCGGCTCCGGCGAACTCGATGTCGTCGTAGCCGACGATCGCCATCTCGTCGGGCACCCGCACGCCCGCGCCCACCATCGTTTGCAGCACGCCCAGCGCCAGCAGGTCGTTCGCGCAGAACACCGCCGTCGGCCGCGGGCTCATGCCGAGCAGTCGCGATCCGGCGTCGCGACCCGAGGACACGTCGAGCGCGGCCGATTCGAGCACCGAGAGCTCGACGCCCGCGCCCTCCAGCGCCGATCGCACCCCCGCCTCGCGGTCGCGGCACTGCGCGAGGATGGCCGGTCCGTTGACGAAGGCGATCCTGGTGTGCCCGGTCTCCAGGAGGTGCCGGGCCGCCAACTCACCACCGGCCACGTCGTCGACGGACACCGAACTGGCTTCCTCCGTCGGCACCTTGCGGTCGACGAAGACGTACGGAATGCCGCTGCGGGAGAACGTCTGCAACCGGTCGCTGGAGGTTTCGACCGGGCTCAGCAGCACCCCGCGGACGCGTTGCTCGGCCAGCATCGACAGGTAGGACGCTTCCGTCGCCACCCGCTGGCCGCTGTTGCAGGTGATGACGTTGAGGCCCGCCTCGTGCGCCGCCTGCTCCGCGCCGCGCGCCACGTCCACGAAGAACGGGTTGCCCAGGTCCAGCACCAGCAGCGCCATGATCCGGCTGCGACCGGCCCGCAACTGTCTGGCGGATTCGTCCCGGACGTAGCCGAGTTCCTCGATCACCGACAGCACTCGCATGCGGGTCGCGGCCGAAACCACGTGCGGTCGATTGACCACATTGGACACCGTCCCGATGGAAACTCCAGCCCGCCGCGCCACATCCTTGATGCCGACCATGCTTCCCCTTGCTCTGCGATGACATGCAGCCTACCATCCCGATGAAACGTTTCAAACGTCAACTCCGCACTGCGTTGACCGGTCTACTCGATGGGGAGGTGGCCTATGGCCGCGACGTCGGCGATCAAGGATCTGCTGCGCACGCAGCAGATCGAAACGCCCTCCTGGGCTTACGGGAACTCGGGCACCAGGTTCAAGGTCTTCGCCCAACCCGGCGTACCGCGCACCGTCGAAGAGAAGATCGACGACGCCGCGCAGGTGCACGCCTTCACGGGCGTCGCGCCGAGCGTCGCGCTGCACATCCCGTGGGACCGCGTGGCGGACTACCGGAAGCTGGCCGAATACGCCGAGTCCGCCGGGGTGCGGCTGGGTGCCATCAACGCCAACGTCTTCCAGGACGACGACTACAAGCTGGGCAGCGTCACCAACCCGGACCCGAAGGTCCGCCGGAAGGCCCTCGACCACCTGCTGGAGTGCGTCGACATCATGGACGCCACCGGCTCCCGCGACCTGAAGCTCTGGTTCGCCGACGGCACCAACTACCCCGGCCAGGACGACATCCGCACCCGCCAGGACCGGCTCGCCGAGGCGCTGGCCGCGGTGTACGAGCGGCTCGGCGAGCAGCAGCGGATGCTGCTGGAGTACAAGCTGTTCGAGCCCGCGTTCTACACCACCGACGTGCCGGACTGGGGCACCTCGTACGCGCACTGCGTGCAACTCGGCGACAAGGCGCAGGTGTGCGTGGACACCGGGCACCACGCGCCGGGCACGAACATCGAATTCATCGTCGCCTTCCTGCTGCGGGCCGGGAAGCTCGGCGCGTTCGACTTCAACTCCCGCTTCTACGCCGACGACGACCTGATGGTCGGTGCGGCGGACCCGTTCCAGCTGTTCCGGATCATGTACGAGGTGGTGCGCGGCGGCGGGTACGACCCAGCCGCCGGGGTGGCGTTCATGCTCGACCAGTGCCACAACATCGAGGCGAAGATCCCCGGTCAGATCCGCTCGGTGTGCAACGTCCAGGAGGCCACCGCGAAGGCCCTGCTGGTGGACCGCGCCGCGCTGGCCGAGGCGCAGGACTCCGGTGATGTGCTGGCCGCCAACGACGTGTTCATGGACGCCTTCCACACCGACGTCCGCCCGCTGCTGGCCGAGTTGCGCACCGAGCTGGGGCTCGACCCCGACCCGGTGGCCGCCTACCGCCGCTCGGGTTACCAGGAACGCATCGTCGCCGAGCGGATCGGCGGGAGCCAGGCCGGGTGGGGCGCATGATCGAGGAACTGCTCGCCCGCTCCAACCGGTTGGGTTCGGATCCGGCGAACACGAACTACGCGGGCGGCAACACCTCCGCGAAGGCAGCCGCGCCCGACCCGGTCTCCGGGCAACCGGTGGAACTGCTGTGGGTCAAGGGTTCCGGCGGCGATCTCGGCACGCTCACCGAGCAGGGCCTGGCCGTGCTGCGGCTGGATCGGCTGCGCGCGTTGGTGGACGTCTATCCGGGCGTCGAACGCGAGGACGAGATGGTCGCCGCGTTCGACTACTGCCTGCACGGCAAAGGCGGCGCGGCGCCGTCCATCGACACCGCCATGCACGGCCTGGTCGACGCCGCGCACGTGGACCACCTGCATCCCGACTCGGGAATCGCGCTAGCCACCGCGGCCGACGGCGAGAAGCTCACCGAGCAGTGCTTCGGCGACCGGGTGGTCTGGGTGCCCTGGCGGCGCCCCGGTTTCCAGCTGGGGTTGGACATCGCGAAGATCAAGGCCGACAACCCGAAGGCGATCGGCTGCATCCTGGGCGGGCACGGCATCACCGCCTGGGGCGACACCTCGGACGAAGCCGAGGCGCACTCGTTGGAGATCATCGGGACCGCCGCGCGGTTCCTCGCCGAACACGGCCGCCCGGAACCGTTCGGCCCGGTCGTCAACGAGCCGCTGCCCGAGCCCGAACGCCGCGAACGGGCCGCCGCGCTCGCCCCGGTGATCCGCGGCCTCGCCTCGACCGACCGGCGGCAGGTCGGCCACTTCACCGACTCCGATGTGGTGCTGGACTTCCTTGCCAGGCGGGAACATCCGCGACTGGCCGCGCTCGGCACCTCGTGCCCGGACCACTTCCTGCGCACCAAGGTCCGTCCCCTGGTCCTCGACCTGCCGCCCACCGCCGCCCTGGACGAGGTAATCGAGCGGTTGCGCGAACTGCACGTGGCGTACCGGGAGGACTACCGCGCCTACTACGCGCGGCACGCGGACCCGGACTCCCCGCCGATGCGCGGGGCCGACCCGGCGATCGTGCTGGTGCCGGGCGTCGGCATGTTCTCCTTCGGCGCGGATGCGCAGACCGCGCGGGTGGCCGGGGAGTTCTACGTCAATGCGATCAACGTGATGCGCGGCGCGGAATCCGTGTCCACCTACGCTCCGATCGACGAGCGCGAGAAGTTCCGCATCGAGTACTGGGCGCTGGAAGAGGCCAAGCTCAAACGGCGGCCCGCGCCCAAACCGCTCGCCGGGCGGGTCGCGCTGGTGACCGGCGCGGCCTCCGGGATCGGCAAGGCCATCGCGCAACGCCTGGCGGCCGAGGGCGCCTGCGTGGTGGTCGCGGATCTCAACGGCGAGGCAGCCCAGGAGGTCGTGGACGAGCTGGGGGGCCCGGACACGGCCGTCGCGGTGACCGCCGACGTCACCGACGAAGCCCAGATCGCCAGCGCGTTCCAGGCCGCTGCCCTGGCCTTCGGCGGGGTGGACCTGGTCGTCAACAACGCGGGACTGTCGATTTCCAAGCCCCTGCTGGAAACCTCGGTCCGCGACTGGGACCTGCAGCACGACGTGATGGCGCGCGGCTCGTTCCTGGTCTCGCGGGAAGCCGCCCGAGTGCTGACCGCGCAGGGCTTCGGCGGCGACATCGTGTACATCACCAGCAAGAACTCGGTGTTCGCCGGGCCGAACAACATCGCCTACAGCGCGACGAAAGCCGACCAGGCGCACCAGGTCCGGCTGTTGGCCGCCGAACTCGGCGCGCACGGCATCCGGGTCAACGGCGTCAACCCGGACGGTGTGGTGCGCGGTTCCGGCATCTTCGCCGGTGGCTGGGGTGCGCAGCGGGCGGCGGTGTACGGCGTGCCGGAGGAGGAACTCGGCGCGTTCTACGCCCAGCGCACCCTGCTCAAACGCGAGGTCCTGCCGGAACATGTCGCGAACGCGGTGTTCGCGCTGACCGGCGGCGAGCTGTCCCACACCACCGGACTGCACGTACCGGTGGATGCCGGGGTGGCCGCCGCGTTCCTGCGGTGAGCGCGTTCGCCGCGGTCGACCTGGGAGCTTCCAGCGGCCGCGTGATGGTCGGCGAGCTTTCACCGACCGGCCTCGAACTCACCGAGGCGCACCGCTTCCCGAACCGACCGGTGCGCGTCGGCGGCACCCTGCACTGGGATGTTCTGGCGCTCTACCAAGGAGTTCTGGACGGACTCCGGGAGGCGGGCGACGTCGACGCGATCGGCATCGATTCGTGGGCCGTGGACTACGGCCTGCTCGATGCCGACGGGGCGCTGCTGGGCAACCCGGTGCACTACCGCGACGATCGCACCGAGCGGGTGATCGGCGAGGTGCTGGCCAAGATCCCGGCCGAGCAGCTGTACGCCCGGACGGGCATCCAGTTCCTGCCGTTCAACACGATCTTCCAGTTGACCGCCGACCCGCGGGCGCGGTTGGCCGAGCGGACCTTGCTCATCCCGGACCTGATCTCCTACTGGCTCACCGGAACGGCCGGGACCGAGCTGACCAACGCCTCGACCACCGCCCTGCTCGATCCGCGCACCGGGCATTGGTCGCAAGAGGTAGCGGACCGGGTCGGGATCGATCTCGGTCTGTTCCCGCCGCTTCGAAAACCCGGTGAGCACACCGGATGCCACGAGCGGATCCCGGTCTACGCGGTCGGTTCGCACGACACCGCCTCGGCGGTGGCGGCGATCCCGGCCGAGGGCGGGAACTTCGCCTACATCTCGTCGGGCACCTGGTCGCTGGTCGGCCTGGAACTCGACGCGCCGGTGCTGACCGGGGAGAGCCGCGCGGCCAACTTCACCAACGAGGTGGGCATCGACGGCACCATCCGGTACCTGCGCAACGTGACCGGGCTGTGGCTGCTGCAGGAATGCCAGCGGGAGTGGGGGATCTCCGACGTCACGGGCCTCCTCGCCGAGGCGGCGACGCTGCCCCGGCAGGCCGTGATCGACGCCAACGACCCGCGATTCCTGCCACCGGGCGACATGCCCGCGCGGATCGCGGCGGCCTGCGCCGAAACCGGGCAACCGGTGCCGAGCAGACCCGCCGAGTTCACCCGCTGCGTGCTCGACAGCCTCGCGGATGCCTACCGGCAGGCCATCGAGGACGCGGTGCGGCTGTCGGGCCGCTCGGTGGACGTCGTGCACGTGGTCGGCGGCGGGTCCCGCAACGAATTGCTGTGCCAGCTCACGGCGGACGTCTGCGGGCGCCCGGTGGTCGCCGGACCCGTGGAGGCAACGGCGCTGGGCAACGTGCTCGTGCAGGCCCGCGCGCACGGCTCTTTCAGCGGCGACCGGCACATCATGCGCGAGTTGCTGCGGCGCACCCAGCGGCTGCGCACCTACCAACCACGATGAAACGATTCATTCAAGAGTGTGTTCGAGTCGTTTTGCGTGGCGGTGCGCGTGGCGGAACCTCAGAGGCTTTCTCGACTCCGGGATCCCCGTCTTATGTATGCCCAATACACGGCGTCGTGGCTGTCCTCGCGAGAAAACCTCTGAGAACCCGCGGCGGTGCCGGTTGCGAGAGTGGGCCAAGCGGCTGCGCCGCTTGCGACGCCTTGGACATGTGCCTCCGTTGCTCATCGCAGCGGCGGACTACCACCACAAGCGGCTATGCCGCTTACCCGACGAGGCCCGCTTTGAGCTCCGCACCAAACCACGCGCTCCAGGTCTCAGAAACCGTGCGAGGTCTTGTGCGGGAGCACGGGCATCATTAACCTCCCCGGTTAATACGTTTCAAAAGGTGACCTACGTCAACGTCGACTAGGAGACCCCACAGATGACTTCTCAGGACGCGGTCGGCCTAAGCCCATCCGAGGACAGCGGCACCGTCACCCGGCAGCAGTGGAAGTGGTCCATCCTCGCCGGGATGGCTTCCTACCTGGATGCCGGTTCGATCGTCGCGCTCGGCGCCGGACTCTCCCTCTTCCAAACCTCCCTGGGCCTTTCCGACGGCGCGGTTGGCGCGCTCGCCGCGATCGGCCCGAACGCCATCGGCTGCGCAATCGGCGCGTTCGTCGGTGGGCGGCTCGGCGACAAGCTGGGCCGCAAGCGGATCTACAAGTACGACCTGCTGGTCTACGCGGCGGGCATCCTGTGCATCGCATTGGCGTTCAACCCGCTGATGCTGTTCATCGGCACCTTCATCGTGGGTGTCGCGGTCGGCGCGGACGTGCCCACCTCGCTGGCCCTGGTCGGCGAGTTCTCCCCGTCGAAGGCGCGCGGCAAGCTCGTCTCCTTCACCCAGATAGCTTGGAACCTCGGGCCGGTGGTCGTGCTGCTGCTCGCCCTCGCGCTCTCCTCGCTGGACCTGATCGGGATCCGGATCATCTTCCTGCACCTTTTCGTGGTCGCCATCGTGACCTGGGCGCTGCGCCAGGGGCTGGCCGAATCGGCGCGCTGGCAGACGGCGTCCACTTCGGACACCTCCGCCAAGCACAAGCTCAGCGCGCTGTTCCGCGGCACGAACCTGAAGGCCCTGGTGTGGACCGGAACCTTCTACCTGTTCTGGAACATCGCCGCGGGCACCAACGGAATCTTCACCCCGTACATCATCCGGACGCTCAACGCGGGCAGCCAGGCGGCCAGCGTTGCGCTGTCCTGCGCCGGTTTCGTCCTCGGCATCCTGGCCGGGCTGGTGGTCATGCGGCTGGTCGACCGCTCGCACCTGACCCGCAAGGCGATGTGGGGCGTCGGCGCGGTGATGCAGGTCCTCGCCTTCGTGGCCTACCTGGTGTTCCCGTTCACGGTGCCGGTGATCATCATCAACATCGTGCTGTTCGGGGTGGGCGGCGCGTTCGCCGGTGAGGCGTTCTACAAGATCTTCAGCCAAGAGCTCTTCCCCACCATGCTGCGCGGCACCGCGCAGGGCTTCACCTTCGGCGTCGCCCGGACCTTCCTGGGCATCTGGAGCTTCTTCGTGCCCGCGCTCGCGGCCATCGGGATCCGCCCGGTGGCCGCACTGCTCGCGCTGTCCCTGCTGATCAGCGGGGTCGTCGGGTTCTTCTTCATGCCGAACACCTCCGGCAAGTCGCTGGAGCAGATCGAAGCGGAGCGGGTACCCGCATGACCCTGCTCGAACGGTTCACCGACCCCCGCCCCGAGTACAGCCCGCTGCCGATCTGGTGGTGGAGCGGGGCGAGGGTCACCCGGCAGCGGTTGCGCTGGCAGATGGAGCAATTGGTCGCGCAGGGCGTGCGGCAGGCCGTGGTGATGTGCCTGGCGCCCACCGGGCCGATGTTCGGCTCCCTCGCCGACGACCCGCCCTTCCTGAGTCCACAGTGGATCGGGTTGTTGGACGGAGCGTGCGAGGATGCCGCCGAACTCGGCTTCCAATTGTGGATGTACGACCAGATCGGGTTCTCCGGGGCGAACTTCCAGGGCCGCCTCATCGCCGCCAACCCGGAGTTCGCGGGCCTGGCCCTGCACCGCGACGCGGGCCGGATCGAGCAGCGGATCAGCGGATTCGACTACTTCGGCGTCGAGGCGTGCGCGGCGCTGCTCGACGAGGTGCACGGCACGTTGGAGCGGCACGTGGGCCGGTGGTTCGGCAGCGTCATCCCCGGTTTCTTCCAGGACGAACTGCCCGCGATGCCGACCTGGGGCCGGGACTTCGCGGAAACCTTCGCCGCGCACTACGGCTACGAGCTCGCACTCCCGGCGCTGTTCGAAGGTGCCGACCCGGAGTCGGCGCGGATTCGTCGGGACTACCACGAGCACCGCGCTCGCCTGGCGCGGCGCGCGTTCTTCGATCCGCTGGACACCTGGTTCGCCGAGCGCGGCTTGATCTGCGGCTTCGACCAGCCGTCCCCGGCCCGCGAAGGCGACCCGATCGGCGGCGTCCAGGTCTACGGCGACTACCTGCGCACGCACCGCGGGTACGGGGCGCCGGGCAGCGATCACTGGGGCGATGCGAAGGTGCACAGTTCGCTGGCGCACGCCCACGGCCGACCGCGCACCTGGATCGAGGCGTTCCACTCCTCCGGCTGGGGCGGCTCGCTGGAGGAGACCTACGACTGGCTCGCACCGTTCCTGCGCCGCGGCGCGAACCTCTACGACCCGCACGCGGTGTACTACTCGACGGTCGGCGGTTGGTGGGAGTGGGCGCCGCCGTCGACGTGCTGGCGGCAGCCGTACTGGCCCGCCTACCACCAGTTCGCCACGGCCGTGACCCGGCTGTGCTCGGTGCTCAGCGCCGGAACCCACGTCTGCGACACCGTGCTGCTCTCCCCGACCACCACCGCGCAGGCGTACCTGACCCTCGACGGCCCGCTGCCACCGGCCGAACGCACCACGGCCTGCTACCACGAGCTCAACGGTGTCAGCGCTTGGTTCGCCGAGGAGCGCGGCGTCCTGGAGCAGGCCGGGATCGACCACGACACCCTCGACGAGAACACCATCGCCGAGGCGACGATCGTCCACAACGGACTCCGAATCGGCGACGAGACTTATCGCACCGTGATCCTTCCCGAGGTCGAGCTGCTGCACCCGGCCGCCGCGAGCAAACTGGCAGAATTCGTGCGCGCGGGCGGCACCGTCGTGTGCGTGGGCACCGCGCCGGTCGACAACGCGATCCAGGTAGCCCGCCCGGCGGACGTGCCGGATGTGATCCCGGCCGGGCCGGTGCGGGCCGACGCGCCGTTCCTGCTGAGGCGCTGCGGCGACACGTACGTACTCATGCTCACCGCGCACGACGACCGCAGCGGGACGAAGGCACCGATCGTCAAGATCGAGGAAAAGGACTGGTACAGCTCGGGATTCCCGTGGGACGAGTACTGGCGGCAGCTGCGGGAGGACGGCTACGAGTTCGTCCCGCCCGCGGACCGGGTCGCCCAGGTCCGGATCGACGGCCTGCCGCTGCGCGCCCAGCAGTGGGATCCCCGCACCGGTCGGCGCACCGATCTGGCGGTGACCGACGACGGGTTCCTGGAGGTTCCCTTCACCGACGGGCCGATCTCGCTGGTCGTGCTCGGCGAAGACCTGCCCGAAGCCACTGACGACCCGCTCGGCACGGCCCTGCGTGCCACCGAAGTCGAGGGTCCCTGGACTGCGGTGGCGGAATCCACTTTGGACAACCAGCACGGCGATCTCGCCGCCGCCGAGCGGGACGGTGTGCTGCCCATCGACGTGTGGCGCTTCGAACATGCCGGTGGTGCGACCACCGCGGGCTACGGTCCGTTCGCCGAGGTCCGCGACCCGGACGGCAGCTGGCGACCGGCGGAGTGGTCGCTGTCGCGGGGCATCCGCAACGACCCGGTGCACAACCAAGCTCTCGGGCCCAAGGGCTACGTGCCCGAGGAATTCCTGGACTGGCGAGAAGTTCCAGCAGGCGGCCGGGTCGCCGTGCGCACCCACCTCGCACTGCCGGACCGCTCCGGGCTGTGGCTGGCCGTTGGATCGGGCGCTGCTCGCCGAGTCCGCATCGACGGCCGTGAAGTACCGGCCGACGGCGCGGGCTACCAGTCCTTCAGCCCGTTGCCGAGCGGCCGGACCGCATCGCTGGAGATCGAGTTCACCGCCGAGCAGGACGGTCCGCTGCGCGCTTCGTTCGCCGTGGTCACCGATCCCGACACCTACCGCAGGCCCGAGTGGCTGGTCGGCGACGAGATCACGCACCGGTTCCAGCTGGACGAGATTCCGGCGGACGCGGCAGTCCAGGTGGCCAGCGAGGGCGCGTGCACCGTGCTGGTCAACGGCGTCGAGGTGGGCAGGCAGGGCGATTTCAACCCGTACCCCGGACATCGCGAGATCCGGGTGCACCCCTACGACCTCGCCGAAGTCCTGCGCGTCGGCGAGAACACCATCACGCTCCGGCTCGCCGCGGACGGTGCCGTCGCGGTCGACGGGCTCGGGCTGATCAGCGTTCCGGACTGGGGGAAACCGCGCCGGGACAACCGGCGCGATCCGCGCTTCCACTGCGCCAGCGCGCGTCCGCATCCGCTGCCAGGCGCGCACTGGCTCGAACCCGCCGCAGCCCAAGGCGAAACCGTCGTGCCGGTCATCCCCGACCTGGCGCCTGGCGGAGAACGCGCCGAATGGCTGCGATTCCCAGCACCGCTGGGCACCGCCGCGTTGCGGATCCCCACCGACCTGGATGTGGTGGTGCGCATCGGCGACGCTGAATACCTGCCGATCGATCAGCACGTGAAACTGCCCGAACCTCTCGCGGCCGGAACGCCGATCCTGTTGCAGGTGACCGCGGTGGACGGCCGACGCGCGGGCGCGCTGCTCGACAAGGCGGTGGAGGTCGAAGTAGCCGAAACCGAGACGGATCTGCTCAGCTGGGAAGAGCTCGGCCTGCGTGCGCTCGGTGGGCAGGTCCGCTACCGCACGACCTTCGCCGCACCGCCCGGCCGGGTCGTGCTCGACCTGGGCGCGGTGCGCGGCACGGCCGACGTGCTGGTCAACGGCAGGCTTGTCGACCAACTCGTCTGGGGACCGTGGCGCACCGAGATCACCGACGCGCTGCGGCCGGAGGAGAACGAACTCGAAGTCGTCGTCCGCGGCACCCTCGCCGGGTACCTCGACGACGCGTCGCCGACCACCGCCGTGGCCGCCGGACAGGTCCGCACCGGCCTGTTCGGTCCGGTGCGGCTGATCGAACACCAGGAGGAGCGATGACGCCCCTGTGTCAACCTCAGTCATCCCGAACCGCACCTCAGGGGAACGTGACGCAAACCAACCACGAGAAACCACGAAACGCCGAGATTGGGCCGGGCGCGACCACCACTGTGAATCGCGGAGAGGCGGAACTGGAGGCGGAACAGCGATGACCACCGAGGTTGGCCTGGTCGCAGGTGGACTGGGCGCCTACTGGCCGCAGTTCCCGGACCTGCTGCCGCAGCTCAAGAAGTCCGCCGAGCACGTTTCGGAGCGGATGCGCGGACTCGACTGCGAGGTGATCGACGTCGGGTTCATCTCCGACGCCCAGGAAGGCGCCCGCGCCGCCGAGCAGCTGCGCGTCGCCGGGTGCGACATCATCGTCGCCTTCCTGACGACCTACATGACCTCCAACATGCTGGTGCCGATCGCGCAGCGCAGCGGTGCTCCGGTGCTGCTGCTGAACTTGCAACCCACCGAGGCCATGGACCACGCCAACTTCGACACGGGTGCCTGGCTGGCCTATTGCGGGGCCTGCCCGCTGCCGGAGATGGTCAACGCGTTCCGCCGCTGCGGTGTCGAAACCCGTTGCGTGAGCGGCTATCTCGACGAACCGGCAGCCTGGGAGAAGATCGCGCGGTGGGTGCGGGCCGCCGGGGTGCGCGCCGCGCTGCGGCACGGTCGGCACGGGCTGATGGGCCACCTGTATCCGGGGATGCTCGACGTCTCCACCGATCTGACGCTGGTGCCGTCGCAGTTCGGCGGGCACGTCGAGGTGCTGGAGATCGACGACCTGCGGGTGCGGGTGGAGAAGGTGGGCGACGCCGAGACCGACGACCGGGTCGCGCACACCCGCGAGGTGTTCGCCGTGGACTCCAGCGTGGTGGACGAGGACCTGCGCTGGGCCGCGCGGGTTTCGGTGGCCCTGGACCAGCTCGTCGAGGACTTCGAACTGGACAGCCTGGCCTACTACCACCGCGGCCTGGACGGGGAGACGCACGAACGGCTGGGCGCCGGTCTGGTCCTCGGCGCGTCGCTGCTCACCGCGCGCGGTATCCCGGCCGCCGGGGAGTACGAGTTGCGCACGTCACTGGCGATGCTGATCCTGGACCGGCTCGGGGCGGGCGGCTCGTTCACCGAGCTGCAAGCCCTGAATTTCCGGGACGACGTGGTGGAGATGGGGCACGACGGACCCGCGCACCTGGCCATCAGCGACGGCAAGCCGGTCCTGCGCGGGCTCGGCACCTACCACGGCAAGCGGGGCTGGGGCGTGTCGGT
Organism: Saccharopolyspora soli; assembly: GCF_022678645.1. GTDB lineage: Bacteria > Actinomycetota > Actinomycetes > Mycobacteriales > Pseudonocardiaceae > Saccharopolyspora > Saccharopolyspora soli. The sequence continues at coordinate 14,091 of NZ_JALBWV010000074.1, forward strand.
GGAGTTCGACGTCAAGCACGGACCGGTCACCGCCTTCGGCCTCGGCCAGGACCCGGACGGCTCGTTCCGCTTCGTGGTCTCCGAAGGCACCGTGGTGGCCGGACCGCTGCTGCAGATCGGCAACACCACCTCCCGGGTGGATTTCGGCTGCCATCCCGGCGAGTGGACCGATGCGTGGAGCGTGTCCGGGATCGGGCACCACTGGGCGCTGGGCACCGGGCACCGGCGCGCCGAGCTGCAGGCCGTCGCCGAGCTGTGCGGTCTGGATCTGGTCACCGTTTCGAAGGAGCACCTGCGTTGATCGTCAGCCCCGTACGTTTCGAGCACCGGGATTGCGCCCTCGGCATCGGGACCGCGACGCCGCGGCTGTCGTGGCAGGTGGTCACGGGCGACCCGGAGTGGTCGCAGACCGCCTATGAACTGGAATTCGACGGCACGGTCGTGCGAGTGGACTCCGCCGAGCAGGTGCTGGTGCCGTGGCCGTTCGAACCGCTGCGCTCGCGCAGTCGCGCGACTGTGCGCGTTCGGGTGGCCTGCGGCGAGCAGTGGTCCGGGTGGAGCGAACCGTCCACAGTGGAGACTGGTCTGCTGTCCGCCGATGATTGGTCGGCCCGGTTCATCAGCCCGCGCACCACCGACGGCCCGGCACCGATCCTGACCCGCACCGCGACGCTGCGCCCCGGCATCGCCACCGCTCGGCTGTACGCCACCGCGCACGGCGCCTACGTCGCGACGATCAACGGCAGCCGGGTCGGCGACGAGGTGCTGGCACCGGGTTGGACCAGCTACCAGCACCGCCTGCGCTACCAGACCCACGACGTCACGTCGCTGCTGCACGAAGGCGAGAACGACTTGGAGGTACTGCTGGGCAACGGCTGGTACCGAGGTCGGCTCACCTGGTCCGGCCAACGCGCGCTCTACGGCGACCGGCTCGCCCTGCTGGCCCAGCTCGAAGTGACCTACGACGACGGATCGGTCGAGGTCATCAGCACCGACGAGCAGTGGTCGGCGACCCGCAGCGGCATCCTCGAAGACGACATCTACGACGGCCAGCGCACCGATCTCCGCTTTGTCGAGTCCACTGTGGAACCTGTCGAGGTGCTCGATGCCGAGCTGACCGGGCTGGTGGCGCCCGAAGGTCCACCGGTGCGGATCACCGAAGTGCTGCCCGCCGTCGAGGTGTGGCAGTCGCCGTCCGGGCGCACGCTGGTGGACTTCGGGCAGAACGTCGTCGGCTGGGTCCGGCTCCGGGTGCGCAACGCGCGGGAAGTCACGGTGCGCCACGCCGAAGTGCTGGAGGACGGCGAGTTGGGAGTGCGGCCGCTGCGCAGCGCGAAGGCCACCGACAGCTACCTGCTCGCCGATGCGGGCGAGGCAGTCCTGGAACCGAGCCTGACCTTCCACGGCTTCCGCTACGCCGAGATCACCGGGGCCGAGGTCCACGCCGAAGACCTGGAAGCCGTGGTGGTGGGCACCGACCTGCGCCGCACCGGCTGGTTCAGCTGCTCCGATGAGGATTTGGAGCAGTTCCACCGCAACGTCGTCTGGGGGATGCGCGGCAACTTCCTCGACGTGCCCACCGACTGCCCGCAGCGCGACGAGCGGCTGGGCTGGACCGGCGACATCCAGATCTTCTCCCCCACCGCGAGTTTCCTGTTCGACACGGCCGGATTCCTGTCGTCCTGGCTCGCCGACCTCGCCGCCGACCAGCACCCGGACGGCTCGGTGCCGTGGGTGATCCCAGACGTGCTGCGCACCGAGTCACCGACCGCGGCGGCCTGGGGCGACGCGGCCGCCGTAGTGCCGTGGGTGCTCTACCAGCGCTACGGCGATCCGCGGATCCTGGAGCGCCAGTTCGACAGCATGCGCGCCTGGGTCGACAAGATCGCGTCCCTTACCGCCGACGGGGTGTGGCGCGGCGGATTCCAGTTCGGCGACTGGCTCGACCCGACCGCGCCACCCGACAACCCCTTCGCCGCCAAAGCCGACCCCGACGTCGTCGCCACCGCGCACCTGGTGCGCTCGGCGGAGATCGTCGCCGACGCCGCGCGGGTCCTGGGCCGCGACGCCGAGCACTACGCGGCGCTGGCCACCCGCACCCGCGAGGCGTTCGCCCGCCACTACGTCACCAGCTCCGGCCGCGTCCTCTCCGACGCACCCGCCGTCTACGCGCTCGCCATCGAATGGGACCTGCTGCCCACCGCCGCGCAACGCGAACAGGCCGGGCAGCGACTCGCCGATCTGGTGCGGGCCAACGGGTTGCGCATCAGCACCGGGTTCGTCGGCACGCCGCTGATCACCGACGCGCTGACCAGCACCGGGCACCTCGACCTCGCCTACCGGCTGCTGCTGGAGAAGAGCTGCCCGTCCTGGCTGTACCCGGTCACCATGGGGGCCACCACCGTCTGGGAGCGCTGGGACAGCATGCTCCCCGACGGCTCCATCAACCCCGGCGAGATGACCTCGTTCAACCACTACGCCCTCGGCGCGGTCGCGGACTGGATGCACCGCACCATCGCCGGTCTCGCCCCGGCCGGACCCGGATTCCGCGAGATCACCGTCCGGCCGCGACCGCACGCCGCGCTCACCCACGCCTCGGCCCGCCACCACACGCCGTACGGCGAGGCATCGGTGGCGTGGCGGCGCGACAACGGCCGGTTCACGCTCGACGTCGCGATCCCGGTCGGCACGCGGGCCACCGTCCACCTCCCCGGCGCGGAGCAGATCAGCATCGGCCACGGCCAGCACTCCTGGACGGTGGCCGACCCGTGCACCGAGCCGGAGGGACCGGTGTCGACCGTGCGCGAGTTGATGGACCTGCCGCAGTTGTGGGCGGAGACGGTGGCCCTGCTCGTCGAGCACGGTCTCGGCGAGGACCCGGCCGACATAGCCCGAAAGGCGGCGCCCTACCTGGACTTCCCACCAACCGAACTACCGGTGTTCCTGGCCCGCGAGAACCCCAACGGCGCAGAAGTCCGCCGCGCCGTCGCCGAACTGCTCAGCTGACACATGGGCCGATTCGCACAGTGCGGTGCGACTGGCGATTTCGCGCGAAATCGGCACTTCCCGTGGGCAGCAGGTTCCGATTTCGCGCGAAATCGGCGTCACCCGCAGTCACCCGCAACGAGGTACGTGGTCGGGAGCGAAGTCGGGACCTACGGGCCAGCGCCAAGGGCCACTGCCGCCACTAGGGTGGAGTAGAGCGCCGGAAGGGGGCGGTAGGCATGCGTAACCCTGTGTCAACCCCAGTCCTCCTCAACCGCACCCCAGGGGACCGTGACGCAGGCCAGCCACAAGAAACCGCGAAACGAGAGATTCGTGCCGGACGCAACCACCACTGTGAATCGCGGAGAGGCGGGACAGTGAATCGCGGAGAGGCGGGACAGTGAATCGCGGAGAGGCGGGACAGTGAATCGCGGAGAGGCGGAACTGTGGACCACCCGAGCCAGGACCAGCAAACCGCAGCGGAACTGCTCGTCCGCTGCTTGGAGAACGAAGGCGTCCGCGTCGTCTTCGGCATCCCCGGTGAGGAGAACATCCGGCTGACCGTCGCCCTCGCGCGTTCCGGCATCCGCTACGTGCTCACCCGGCACGAACAGGCCGCGTCGTTCATGGCCGAGATGCACGGCCGGGTCACCGGCGCGGCCGGGGTCGTGTCGGCCACCCTCGGACCGGGCGCGATCAACCTCCAACTGGGGGTCGCCGACGCGATGACCAACAGCACACCGCTGGTGGCGCTGTCCGCGCAGGTCGGCCAGGACCGCAACTACAAGGAATCCCACCAGTTCGTCGACCTGGTCAACATGTTCGCGCCGATCACCAAGTGGTCGGGCAGCGTGCCCAGCGCCAGGGCGATCCCCGAGATGGTGCGCCGCGCCTTCAAGACCGCGGAGACCGAACGGCCCGGCGCGGTGTACCTGGCGGTGCCCGAGGACATCGACGCCGGGAGCGCCGAAGCCGCGCTGCGGCCGCTGCCGCGCAACGTCGTGCGCGCCGAGGCACCGGCTCCAGGTCAGATCGCGCGGGCCGCCACGCTGCTGCGCAACGCCACCAGCCCCATCGTGCTGGCTGGGCACGGTGCCGCCCGCAACGGGGCCGAGAAGTCGCTCACCGAGTTCGCCAGCTCGTTGGGACTGTCGGTCGCGACGACCTTCCACGGCAAGGGTGTCATCGCCGACGACCACCCCAACTCGATGGGTTCGATCGGCTTCATGCGCCGCGACTACACCAACTTCGGCTTCGACCAGGCCGACCTGATCATCGCGGTCGGTTACGAGCTGCAGGAGTTCGACCCGGCGCGGATCAATCCGCGCGGCGACAAGAAGATCATCCACGTGCACCGCTTCCCCGCGGAGGTCGACGCCCACTACTCGATCGACGTCGGCATCATCGGTGACATCTCCGCATCCCTGGACGCGCTTGCGGCCGCGGTCTCCGACCAGCAGCACGCACCGCCCAAGGCGCTGTACCACGAGATGGTGCACGACGAGTTGGAACGCGGGCGTGCCGACGATCGGTACCCGCTGGCGCCGCAGCGCATCGTCGCCGACACCCGCGCCGCACTCGGCCGCGATGACATCGTGCTCGTCGACACCGGCGCGCTGAAGATGTGGATGGCGAGGCTGTACCCGACGTACACGCCGAACAGCTGCCTCATCTCCAACGGCCTGTCCACGATGGGCTTCGCGCTGCCCGGAGCGCTGGCCGTCGCGCTGGCCAAACCGGAGGTCAAGGTGCTGGCCGCGGTCGGTGACGGCTCCTTCCTGATGCACTCCCAGGAGATCGAAACCGCGGTCCGCGAGCAGATCCCGCTCACCGTGCTGATCTGGGAGGACAACGGTTACGGGCTCATCGAGTGGAAGATGGACCTCGAAGTCGGCGAGCACGCCGCCACGTCGTTCACCAACCCGGACATCGTCGGTTACGCGGAAAGCTTCGGCGCCAAGGGATACCGGATCTCCAGCGCGGCGGACCTGCTGCCGACGCTGCGCACGGCGCTGGACGATCCCGGAGTCTCGCTCATCGCCTGCCCGGTCGACTACAGCGAGAACCTCCGCCTCATCCAACGCCTCGGCGACCTCGACACAACCCTCTGACCGTTCAGGTGAGGAGTGAAGGCCACCTCTTACGAACTAACTTGGTGAAAGGTGCCCTTCACTCGGCCCTCATCGGGTGAAGTCGCGGTGTTAGACGATTTCGTCGTCGTCGTGGGAGCGGGTGTAGAGGGTCTGGCCCCGCAGGACGGTGCGCAGGCAGCGCGGTAGCGGGGCTTGCGGGGAGAGGTCCGGCAGGCCCGGCACCCCCGCTCGCGGATCGGTGGACCACCGCTGCACCCGCGAATCCGGTGCTGCCACGACGAGTTCTCCGGCGTCCCACACCGCGTAGGTCGCGGGCGCACCGGGCACGAGCGTGCCCGTGACACCGTCGTCGACGCCCGCCGCTCGCCAGCCGCCGCGCGTGTGCGCGGTGAACGCGGCGCGCGGCGAGACCCCGAAACCACTGGTGCGGTGGTGGACGGCGGCTTGCACCGCGCGCCACGGCTCGACCGGTGTCACCGGTGCGTCCGAACCGAACGCGAGCAGCACGCCATTGGCGGCCAGCGTCGAGAACGGGTTGAGCTGGGTGCCGCGTTGGACGCCGAGGCGGCGCGCGTACATGTCCTCGGAGCCGCCCCAGGCCGCGTCGAACGACGGCTGCACGGACGCCACCGCGCCGAACTTGCCGAGTTCGGCAGCTTGCTGCTCGTCGACCATCTCCAGGTGTTCGAGCCGGTGGCGCATGCTCGCCAGATCCGGCACCCCGACGATCTCGGCCGCCTTGCGGAAACCATCGCAGACCTCGGCCACTCCGGCGTCGCCGATCACGTGGAACCCGGCCTGCAGTCCGGCCCGCGTGCACTCCACCAAGTGCTCGGCCACCGCGTGCGCGTCGAGGTAGAGCACACCCGATGTCGCCCGGTCATCCGTGTAGGGCTCGCGCAGCGCCGCGGTGCGCGAGCCGACCGCACCGTCGACGAAGAGGTCGCCAGCCAGGCCGCGGGCACCGAGCTCACGAGCCCGCCGCACCGCACCGAGCTCGCCCCAGTAGCCGATGACCTCCGGCACCCCGCCCTGCGCCGAAAGCGCGAGCAGGTCGGCCAGATCGTCGGCACCGGAGATGTCCGGTCCCGCGCATTCGTGCACGCACGCCACACCCCGCGAAGCGGCGTGCCGCAGGAAGGCCAGTTGCGCTTCATTCCGCTGCCCGGCGCCGAGGGATTCCCGCGCGGCACGGCGCACGTGGTGGTGCGCCACTCGGGTCAGCGGGCCGTCCGCGCTCCAGCCCTCCGCGTCACGGGCCAGCGGCGTGCGATCCACCAGGGCCGTGGACACCAATGCGGAATGCACGTCGATCCGGGAGAGGTACACCGCAGCGCCCGCAGCGGCGCGGTCGATCTCATCGCGGGTCGGGGGCCGTCGTTCCGGCCACCACGTCTCGTCCCATCCGTGGCCCCACACCAGCGCGCCCGGGTATTCCGCCACGTGGTCCCGCAGCGCGTGCAGGAACTCCGTCAGCGACGCGCAACCGGTCAGATCGAGGCCGTTGAGCAGCAAGCCGGTCGAGGTCGCGTGCACGTGCGCGTCGACGAAGGCAGGCGCCACGAACGCGCCTTCGAGGTCGACGACCTCGGCATCGGGATGCAGCGCACGGCCGACCTCGTCGCCGCCGAGCCACGCGATGGTGCCATCGGTGACGGCCATCGCGGTGGCGCCCGCGTCGGCGGGCGAATGAATTCGTCCGCCGAGCAACAACGTGGTCTCGGACATGTCCTTCGTGTTCCCTGTTCCGGGTTTCCAACTGCGCAGGTCGACGGCGGCCGAGGAGGGCGGCGCACGACTCCACGAGCGAACCCGGCCGCGATCGTTCTGGCGAGCTTACCGGTCGCCTGCGCGAGGGTGACGCCACGCCGACCCGAGGACTCGCGCGGCCGCTACTCCGGCCGTTCTGCCTGCGCAGACCGCTGCGGTGGGAGCTGTTCCGGACCGCCCCGCGAGGGGGGCTCGTCGTCGTCGGTGGCCGATACGACCTCGCCGTCGATGACGTCGCTGTCGGGGGCTGCCGAGCCCTGCTCGCGGCGGGTCCGCTGGGCGTGCAGCCACATCTGGTCCTGCATCTCCTTCGACCGCCGCTGCGCCGCGCGCAGCATCCGGTTGCGCAGCATCGCGCGGGTCGGCGGGAACAGGCACAACAGCCCGCAGACGTCGCTGATGAAGCCGGGCAGGATGATCAGGATGCCTCCGGCGGCGATCAGCACGCCGTCGGTGAGCTCGCGTTCGGGTGGTCGCCGCTGGCGGGCGGCCTCGCGGAATTCGAGCAGCGCTCGGCGGCCCTCCCGACGCAGCAGCCAGGTTCCCAGCGCGGCGGCGACCAGCAGCAGGCCGATGGTGGGCAGCACGCCGATCAGCTGGCCGAGCGCGACCAGCACGGCGATTTCGACCACACCGGCGACGAGGAGCAGAACGAGGATCGGCACGGCGCGGAGACCTCCTGTCAATGGCAGTCACCTGGTCCAACGAACCAGGCCCGGCAAATGCTCCCGGCGGTCGTCGAGGTCATGAACGTCGGCGGGCGCGGGCCTCATAGACTTCCACGTGATGCGGGCGCACAAGTCGAAATCACTAATCCTCCTGCTGGTCGGCAGCGTGCTGGCGCTCGCGCTGTTGATCAGCGACCAGTACTTGCCGGGATTGCCGTTGCAACCCAAGCAGCTCCCGGCAGCGGTGGTGACGGTCGGCGACAGCACGCTGTCCGGTGAAGGCGGCGGCAACTACGAGGCCGGGACCAACGGCGAGCTGGACAACTGGTGCCACCGGTCCCCCGCCGCAGCGGTCAACCAGCTGCGGCTGCCGCCTGGTGTGACCCGCATCAACCTGGCCTGTTCCGGCGCGAAGACCGACGTGGTCGGCGCCGATCCGGCTCCAGGCCACTCCGAAGGTTCGCAGGCGGAGCAGCTGGCCGCGCTGGCGCACCGCTTCCGCATCACCGACGTCGTCGTGCAGATCGGCGCGAACGACGATCCGGGTTTCACCGATGTCGTCAACCAGTGCGTGGAGGCATGGGTGCGGCAGGCGGTGGACGGTTGCGCGGGGCCGCTGCGCACCGCGTGGCCGCAGCGGCTGGACCGGATGAAGCCGAAGGTGCTCGCGGCGCTGCGGGACATCCGGACGGCCATGGACAGCGCGGGCTACACCCCGAGCAGCTACGCGCTGATCGTGCAGTCCTACGCCTCGCCGGTCGGCCCCGGCGTCCGGCCCGAACTGCAGGACCTCTCCGGCTGCCCGTTCCTCTCCGGCGACCTGGAGTGGATCCGGGACACGGGTGTGCCGCAGCTGTCGGCCGCGCTGCGAGATGTCGCGCGGCAGGCCGATGCGCGATTCCTGGACTTGTCCCGCGCGGGCACCGGCCACGAGGCGTGCACCGGGAATCCGAAAACGGCCGAGGGCGAGTGGTTCACCAGGCTGACGGTCGACTGGGCGAGCCTCAAGGACGAGCGGCGAGCGCCGCACGCGATGCAGGAGTCCTTCCACGCCAACGCCGCTGGCCACGCCCAGCTGGGCCGCTGCCTGAGCGAGTTCGTGGCCAGCGCCGAGCCGGGGGCGGTGTGCCTGGTCGACGAACGCGGCAACCTACGCGCGGTACCCGAACACATCGCCGCCCTCCAAGCCCACCCCTGACCAAGAACCCCGAGGCCATCGCGAGGACAGCCCGGACGTGGTGAATCGAACCGGGGACCGGCGAAGACGAGGTGGCGACCGAAGCCCCACCCCCTGCACCAACACGCCTCTATAGGGTCGTGAGTGGCAATGGTCGCCACGACGACCACAACCACTCACGACGCGGCAGCGGCTCAGGCAAGCGGCGAAGCCGCTTCCAGCGGTAAACCGCCGCCGCGAAAAGCAGCTGAACCCCTGCTGAGCCGCCGCAAGCGCCGCAGGCGCTTAGCCCACCTATGCAACTTGCACCGCCGCGGGTTCTCAGAGGCATTCTCGCGAGGACAGCCCCGACGCCGCGTGGACATACGTAAGTCGGGGATCCCGGAGTCGAGAATGCCTCTGAGGTTCCGCTACTCGCACCGCCACGCAAAACGAGCCGCGCACCCTCTCTAGATCGACGGTGGGCGGTTTTCGAAGGGGGTGGACAGCACCACGGTGGTGCGGGTCGACACCTTCGCCGCTTCGCGGATCTGGCGCAGCAGTTCCTCCAAACCAAGTGGTGAGGCGACCCGCACCTGCAGGATGTAGGACTCGTCGCCCGCCACCGAGTAGCACGACTCGATCTGCGGCAGGTGCTCCAGCCGCTGCGGGTAGTCGTCCGGGGCGGCCGGATCGATCGGGGTCAGCGAGATGAACGCGGTCAGCGGCAGGCCGATCTGGTCACCGTCCACTTTGGCCGCATAACCCTGCAGCGCGCCGCGCTGCTCCAGCCGCCGAACTCGTTGGTGCACCGCGGAAACGCTCAGCCCGACGCGCTCCGCCAGGTCGGTGAAGCTGCACCGGCCATCGCGGGCCAGTTCGCGCAGAATCGCTCGATCGGTGGCCTCCAGCGTGGCCGGGGATCCGGACTTGTCGTTCACGCTGGCAGCACCACCAGCTCGTGCGGCTGGTCGTTGACGGGCAGCACGCCGTCTTCGGTGACGATGACGATGTCCTCGATCCGAGCACCCCAACGCCCCGGCTGGTAGATGCCCGGCTCGACGCTGAAGGCCATGCCGGGCTCCAGCACCAGCTGGCTCCCACCGACGATGTAGGGCTCTTCGTGCACGTCCAGCCCGATGCCGTGCCCGGTGCGGTGCACGAAGAACTCGCCGAATCCGGCTGCGGCGATCGGCTCGCGCGCAGCAGCGTCGATCGACTCGGCGGTCGCGCCCGGTCGCACCGCCTCGACAGCGGCGCGCTGGGCGGCTTGCAGCACTGCGTAGGTCTCGCGGACGTCCGACTGGGCGGGCTCGCCGACGGCGTAGGTGCGGGTGCAGTCGGAGTTGTAGCCCTCCGGGAGCGGGCCGCCGATGTCGATCACCACCACGTCGCCGCGCTCGATGACCCGGTCCGACAGCGCGTGGTGCGGGCTGGCCCCGTTGGGCCCCGACCCGACGATGACGAAGGCCGCTTCGGAGTGGCCCTCTTCGAGGATCGCGGCGCTGATGTCGGCGCCGACCTCGGCCTCGGTCCGGCCCGGCTTGAGGAACTCGGCCATCCGGGCGTGCACCCGGTCGATGGCCGCCCCGGCGCGGCGCAGCGCCTCGACCTCGGCGGCGTCCTTGCGCATCCGCAGCTCCCGCAGCACGTCTCCGGCCAGCACCTGCTCGGCGTCGGGCAGCGCGGAGCGCAGCGGGATCGTGTGCAGCGCGGGCATCACATCGGCGACGGCGACTCGGGTTGGCGCACTACCGCGCCTGGCGAGGTCGGCCACCACGGCGTGCGGGTCCTGCCCGTCCACCCAGGTCACGACGTCGATGCCGAGCTCGGCCAGCGGAACGTCGGCGAAGCCGGGCTCCTCCAGCTTCGGCACCACCAGCGCGGGCCGACCACCGGTCGGCAGCACCAGGCAGGTCAGCCGTTCGTGCGACTCCTTGGCGGCGCCGAGGAGGTAGCGCAGATCGGAGCCAGGCGAGATCAACAACGCATCGAGATCAGCCGCTGCGGCGGTTTCGGCGGCCCGAGCCAAGCGGGCCGCAAGCACGGATGGATCCTGCTCAATCGAGACGGTGGCCATGGCCCACAGCCTAATCCCGCAACAAGCCCCCAACCCGCGCACGGTCCAGGCCACCCCACACCGGGAACGCCACCAACCAAGCCGCCACCAGCAGGTAGACCGCGGCAACGGCCCACAAGGCGGTGCGCAACCCGACGCCGTCCACCAACACCCCACCCACCAGAGCACCGACCGGGCCACCGGCGAAGGCGGCCGCACTGGTCAGCCCGAAAACCCGGCCGCGCATAACGGGTTCGACGCGCTCGTAGGCGACCACCGCCAGGGCCGGGTTGATAGCTCCGCTGGCCAACCCCGCAACCCCGACCGCGACCAGCACCGCGGGCAAACCGGGTTCTAGCGCCAAGACCGCGTATCGCGGCGGGCCCGAGATCGCGATGGCGGTGGCGAGCACGAGCCGCCGGGGCAACCGAGGGCCGAGCAACGTGTAGCCGAGATTCCCCAGCAGCGCGGCACCGCCCATAACGCCCGTGATCGCGCCGAGGGCAACCGGGCTGCCTAGCACCTCGGCGGCGTAGACGGGGTGGAAGACACTGATCGCGGCCAGATCCAGGGTGTTGATCAACAAGACCATCACCACGGTCAGCACCAGCAAACGGTCCGAGAGCAGCGCGCGAGCGCCGTCCCGAAGATCGTCGAGATAACCGGTGCGCGGCCGCGAGACCCGAGCACCGGGCACGCCAACCGCGACCAGACCGGCGGCGAGCGCGAAAACCATTGCGGTCCAAGCCAGAACGATAGGTTCGGCAACGATTGCCAGGGCGGCGCCGCCCAGTGGCGCACCGATCATCCGCGCTGCGCGGGTAACCGCGTCGATGCCCGCTGAACCGCGCTCCAACGGCATTCCGGCGACCGCGATCAACTCCGGAACCACAGCTCGGCGTGCAGTCTCCCCAGGCGCCCTGCTGGCCCCGAGCAGGACGGCGAGCACGAACAACTGCCACATCGCCAGCCCGGATGTCGCGTGCAGCAACGGAATCGCGGCCACCACGGCAGCCGCCGCGAGATCGGAACCCACGGCAGCGCGGCGTGCGCCCAAGCGATCCACCAGCGGACCGCCCATCGCCGCCAACGCGACCAGCCCGGCCAACTCCGCCGCCGCGACCGCGCCCACCAGCGTCGCGCTCCCGGTGAGCGCCAGGACGAACCACGGGATCACGAGCAACGCCACCGTGGTCGCCAACACCGATACACCGGTGGACAGCCACAGCAGGACGATCGGCGCCCGGCGCCTCGTCACGGGCGCGATCGGGGAAAGGCTTGGAACTGGAAGCTGACCTGCTCGTCACCGTCCTCGGCAGGTCGGCGAAACTCGTCGAGCAGACCGTGGATTCGCCGGGTCAGCTCCGAAAGCTCTTCCGGCGTCAGCGAAAGCAGCGTGTCCGACAACGAGGACGCCTTGATCCAAGCCCTTGACCACTGCTGCCGCTCGGCCAGGAACGCCGCGCTGTCGTGGTAGTGCGTCGTGACGACCTCGTGCAGGTACACCTCCAGCGCGCCGCGCGATTCGGCGTGCTGGCCGAGTTCGTCGGTGTCCAGCACCGTGTGTTCGTGCACCGCTCGCCACCAGCGCTCCCGCCGGTTGCCCCGCTCGGTGTCCTCTTCGACGAAGCCGTGCTCGGCGAGCTGTCTGAGATGCCAACTGGTGGTCCCGCTGCGCTCCCCCACCCGCTCGGCCAACTGGGTGGCCGTGGCTGGCCCGTCGGTGCGAAGCATCCCCAACAACCGCACCCGCAGCGGATGCGCCAGCCCACGCAGGCTCTTCGCGTCGAGCACCCGATCCATGCCGGGAGCATAGAACCACCAAGAACTCTCTGCCAAGACTCATTGGTGGTTGTCTTCGGTCCGGTCAGGAGGGGGCTGGGTCCTTGTCCGGGTCGTGTTCGAGGACGGTGGCGAGTTCGTCCAGGGCTGCTTCGCTGGAACTGGTCAGCTCGACTTCTTCGCCGTGCTTGGCGCCCAGCGCCATCAGGCCGAGGGTGCTGCGGGCATCGACCGGTGGCCCGGCTGCACCGTCGACGATCTTGGCGATGGTGACTAGCTCGGATTGCGCGGCTGCGGCCTGGGCGAGCAGCGCGGCGGGACGGGCGTGCAGCCCGACCGAAGCGGCGATGCGGACACGACGTTGCATTGCAGGTCCTTTCACAGTTCCGCCTCTCCGCGATTCACGGCGGAGGTGGCGTCCAGCACGAATCTCCCGTTTCGCGGTTTCTCGTGGCTGGCTTGCGTCACGGTCCCCTGAGATGCGGTTGAGGAAGGCCGAGGTTGACACAGGGCTACTCATGCTGCGACCGGTTCGGGTGCGAGTTCCGGCGCGCTGCGGCGGCCGAGTTGTTTGGCGAACAGCACCACCGCCGCGCTCACCGCGACCCCGACGGCGATGGCGAGCAGGTATGGCAGCGGGTTCCCCACCAGCGGCAGGACGAAGATCCCGCCGTGCGGTGCGCGCAGCGTGGCACCGAAGGCCATCGACAGCGCCCCGGTCGTCGCCGAGCCGACCACAATGGACGGAATCACCCGCAGCGGATCGCCCGCCGCGAACGGGATCGCGCCTTCGGTGATGAACGACGCGCCGAGCAGCCAGGCGGTCCGGCCGCTGGCCCGCTCGGCCGGGGTGAACAGTTTGCCGCGCAGCGCGGCGGCCAGCGCGAGCGCCAGCGGCGGGACCATCCCGGCGGCCATCACCGCGGCCATGATCTCCAGCGATGCCGTGGTGCCGGTGCTCAGCCCGCCGACCGCGAAGGTGTAGGCGACCTTGTTGATCGGCCCGCCCATGTCGAAGGCGATCATCGCGCCGAGCAGCGCGCCCAGCAGCGCCGCGTTCGCCCCGGACAGGCCGGTGAGCCAGCCGGTCAGCCCGGTCATGGCCAGCGCGATGGGTTTGCCGATCACCACGAACATCAGCACGCCGACCACCAGCGAGCCCAGCAGCGGCAAGACCACCACCGGCATGACTCCGGCGACCCCGCGCGGCACCTTGATCCGCTTCAGCCCGGCGATCACCGCACCGGCCAGCAGACCGGCGATGAGACCGCCCAGGAAGCCCGCGCCGACCGTCACCGCCACCGCCCCGCCGACGAAACCGGGTGCGATCGCGGGCCGGTCGGCGATGGCGAAGGCGATGAACCCGGCCAGCACCGGGACGAGGAATTCGAAGGCGAGCGAGCCGATCTGGTTCGCCAGGGCCGCCCAGCTGATCAGGCTCGCGGCGTCGAACTGCTCGGTGACCGGTGGCGCGTCGGTGATCTGGTAACCGCCGAGCGCGAAGCTCAACGCGATCAGCAGGCCACCGGCGGCCACGAACGGGATCATGTAGCTCACGCCGGTCATCAACCACTGCCGCAGCCGGGTGCCGAAACCGGCGCCCGCTACGACCTTGCTGGCCAGTTCCGGTTCCTCGGCAGCGGGTTCCGCCGCCCCGGCCGGTCGCTGCGCGGCGGCGACCTTGGCGCGCTCCAGCAGACCGGCCGCGTCGTTGATGGCCTGCTTGACGGTGACTTCCACGACCGGTTTGCCCGCGAACCGGTCCCGGTCGCGCACCCCGACGTCGGCGGCGAGGATCACCGCGTCGGCCGCCCGGATGTCCGCTGTGGACAGTGGTGTCGAACCGGCCGAACCCTGGGTTTCGACCTGCATGTCGTCCCCGGCGGCCTTGGCGGCCTGCTCCAGCGCCTCGGCGGCCATGTAGGTGTGCGCGATGCCGGTGGGGCAGGCGGTGACGGCGACGTACTTCACGGCGTGACCTCCTCGCGCACGTACTTGGCGAGCTGCGCCGCGTCGGTGGCTTCCAGCAGGGTCTGCTTGAACTCGGCGCGCACCAGCCGCCGGGCCAGCGCGGCCAGCACCGTGAGGTGGTCCTCGTCGCCGCCTTCCGGTGCGGCGATGAGGAAGATGAGCTTCGCCGGGCCGTCCGCGGCGCCGAAGTCGACACCGCTGGCGCTGCGGCCGAAGGCCAGCGACGGCGCGGTCACCGCCGCCGAGCGGCAGTGCGGGATGCCGATGCCGCCTTCCAGACCGGTCGGCATCTGCTGTTCGCGGGCTTCGACGTCGGCCAGGAACCGGTCGAGGTCGGTGACCCGCCCGGCGGCCACCAGCCGCTCGGCCAGGTCGCGCAGCACCGCCTGCCGGTCGGTGCCGACCAGGTCCAGTTCGACCAGGTCCTGGGTGATCAGTTCGGTTGTCATGCCGCCACTCCGCTGAGGCTCACTGATTTGTCCACTGCGTCCACCCGCACCCGCTGCGCGTGGACCTCGTCCGGTCCGGGCATCCGGCTGCCAGCCAACCCGACCGCCGCCGTCCCGTACGCGACGGCGGTGCGCAGCGCGGTGGGACCGGTGCTACCCGCCCGCAAGAATCCGGCGAGCATCGCGTCCCCGGCGCCGACGGTGCTGCGCAGCTCGGTCGCGGTGCTCGTGGCATGCCAGGTGCCGGTCTCGGCGACCAGCACCGCACCCAACTGCCCGAGGCTCACCAGCACGGTCGCCACGCCGCCAACCCGCAGCTGGTGCGCGACGTCCAGCACCTCGCCGAGGTCGCGCAGCGGCCCGCCAGCCAGCTCCGAGAGTTCGGCGAGGTTCGGCTTGACCAGGTCGGGCGCTGCCCGGCAGGCCAGTGCCAGCGGCACGCCCGAGGTGTCGACGCCGACCCGCGCCCCGCAACGCCGGGCGGCGACGACGAGCCGCGCGTGCAGGTCGTCCGGGCATCCGGCGGGCAGGCTGCCGCAGGTCACCACCCAGTCCGCCCGAGCGGCGAGTTCGGCGGCGGTGCGCTCCAGCGCCGCGACCTCGGGCGCGCTGAGTTCTGGTCCGGGTTCGTTGAACTTGCTGGTGGTGCCGTCGTTTTCCACCACCGCGAGGTTGCTGCGGGTCGGGGCGTGCACCGGCACCTCCACCACCGGTACCGCCTCGGCTGCCAGCAGTTCCGCGAGCTGCGTCCCTTCCGCACCGCCGGACGGCAGCACTGCCAGCGTCGGCACCTCCGCCGCAGCCAGCGCGCGGGCGACGTTCACGCCCTTGCCGCCCGGGTCCAGGCGCACCCGGACGGTGCGGTGCACCGCACCGGGCACCAGCCGGTCCACCTGCACGGTGCGGTCCAGGCTCGGGTTTGGCGTAACGGTCACGATCACGCCAGCACCACTTCCACTTCAACCTGCTTGAGCTCGTCCAGCGCTGCCTCGTCGAGCCCCTCGTCGGTGACCACGATGTCGATCTCGGACAGCTCGGCGAACCGGCTGAACTGGTCGTCGCCGTACTTGCTGTGGTCGGCGAGCAGCACCCGCTTGCGGCAGGCCGTGACCATCGCCGCCTTCACCGCGGACTCCGCCGGATCCGGGGTGGTGCAGCCGCGGGCGGCCGAGAAGCCGTTGGTGCCGAAGAACCCGACGTCGATGGTGAGGCCGCGCAGCACGTCGAGCGCCCAGGACTCCACCGACGCCAGCGTGGTGCTGCGGATCCGCCCACCGAGCAGGTGCAAGCTGTAGTTGTTCCGGGTGGCGAGCTGGTTGGCGACCGGCAGCGAGTTGGTGACGACGGTCAGCTCGCGGTCAGCGGGCAGCAGGCCCGCCAGCCGCGCGGTCGTGGTGCCCGCGTCCAGCAGCACGGTGCCGCGGCTGGGCACCCGGTCGAGCGCGGCTCGGGCGATGCGTTCCTTCTCGGCCGCGTTGGTCTGGTCCCGCAGCGGGACACCGGGTTCGAAGTCGAGCCGTTCCACCGGGATCGCGCCGCCGTACACGCGCCGCACCAGTCCCTGGCGTTCGAGCGCGGCGAGATCGCGGCGGATGGTCTCGGGCGCCACTTCGAACTCGGCCGCCGCCGCAGTGACGTCGATGCGCCCGTCGCGCCGCGCCCGCTGCGCCAGCAACTGCTGCCGCTCCGCCCCGTACATGCCCGTTGTCCTCCGATTGATGCCTGTTGTTGCCTGATTGTGCCCCTTGTTGCCTCATTGTCAAGACCTGCGAAAACTCGCTGTTTCGCTCGTGAGTGGCTGGCCGGGCTGGAACCCGGCTAGGCACTCACGAGCCGCACCTGCCACGCATCCGCCGAGTCCGCGTGACAAGCTGGCGCACTGTGACTGGTCCTCTGATGCTCGTGGATTCGGCCGGGTTGTGGTTCCGCTCGTACTACGCGCTGCCCGACTCGCTGACCGCCCCGGATGGCACACCGGTGAACTCGGTGCGCGGGTTCTGCGACATGCTCGCGAAGCTGATCGCCGACCGCCGCCCGTCCCGGCTGGTGGCCTGCCTGGACAACGACTGGCGCCCGCAGTTCCGGGTCGACGCGCTGCCCTCCTACAAGGCGCACCGGGTGGCCGAGGACGACCCGGCTGCCGAGGAAGTGCCCGACACGCTGTCCCCACAGATCCCGGTGATCCTCGAAGTGCTCGACGCGGCGGGCGTGGCCACCGCCGAAGCCGAGGGCTTCGAGGCCGACGACGTCATCGGCGCGCTGGCCGATCGGGAGGATCGGGACCCGGTGGAGGTCGTCACCGGCGACCGCGACCTGTTCCAGCTGGTGCGCGCCGAACCGACGCCGGTTCGGGTGATCTACATCGGCGCCGGACTGGCGAAGGCGCAGGACTACGGCCCGGCCGAACTCGCCGAGAAGTACGCCCTGACGGCCGACCGGGCCGGAGACGACTACGCGGACATGGCTGTGCTGCGCGGAGATCCGTCGGACGGGCTGCCCGGTGTGGCGGGCATCGGCGAGAAGACGGCGGCGAAGCTGATCAACCAGTTCGGCTCGCTGGAAGTGCTCCTGGCAGCCGCCGAAGGCGGCGATCCCCGCCTGACCCCACGGGTCCGGGCCAAACTCGCCGAAGCGGCGGACTACCTCGCAGCAGCACCATCGGTGGTCCGAGTCGCCCGCGACGCCCCAGTGGTCCTAGACCGCCCCGACCCACTCCAGAAGTCCACTGTAGACACCAACCGCCTAGCCGAACTCCAAACCACCTGGGGCCTGAGCGCCAGCATCAACCGCCTGATAGCGGCCCTCACCACCTGATCGTTGAACAGGTGAGGGGCACCCGTGACCCAGTTACTTGGTCACGGGTGCCCCTCACCCCTCACCCGAAATGGGGTCGTGAGTGCGAAACCCGGTTGGAGCCGGTTTTCGCGCTCACGACTAGAAGTCGGCGACGTTCAGGAGGCTTTCCTGGGTTTGGTCGCCGTCCTGGGATGGCCAGGCCCAGTCGGCCGTGCCCGCCAGTTGGAGGGCCTGCTTCACCTGCTCCGGCGAAGCTTGCGGGTGGGTCGACTTGTACAGCGCCGCCGCACCGGCCACGTGCGGACTGGCCATCGAGGTGCCCGAGATCGTGTTGTAGCCGCCGTTCATCCACGTCGAGTAGATGCACGTACCCGGCGCGATGATGTCCACGTCGGCACCGAAGTTGGAGAAGTCGGCGAAGGTGTCGTCCTCGTCCTCCCGGCAGGTCGCGGCCGCGCCACCACCGGGTTGGCCGTTGAAGTCGGCCAGCGCGCTGACCGTGATCACCTCGTCGTAGGCGGCCGGGACCGAATCCTTGGCGTCCGCCCCGTCGTTCCCGGCGGCCACCACGAACGTCACTCCGGCCGCCACCGCCCGGCAGATGGCCTGGTGCTCGATGTCGCCCTCGGTCTCGCCGCAGTTGCCGTCGTCGACCCCGGCGCCCCCGAGGCTCATGTTGGCGACCTCGATCTCGTCGGCGTGGGCGGCGACGTAGTCGATCCCGCACACCACGTCCGCCGTGGAACCCGAGCCCGCGTCGTTGAGCACCTTCACCGGCCAGATCCGCGCGCCCGGCGCGACGCCGACCACGCCGTTGCCGTCGTCCAGCGCGCCGATGGTGCCCGCTACGTGCGTGCCGTGCCCATTGCGGTCATCCGGGTTCAGGCCCAGCAGCGAGCAGTTCTCCGCGCCCTCCCGGTAGACGTTGAGATCTGGGTGGTCGAGATCGACTCCGGTGTCGATCACCGCGACGTCCACGTCGGTGCGCTCGTCGACGCCGTCGATGTTGGCCGTGCCGCTGAGGTCGGCGTCCGCGCGATCCACCCCGGTTGGCGTGGTCTGCGCGGTGGTGCGGTACACCCGGTCCGGCTGGACCCAGGCGACCGCCGGGTCTCGGGCGATCCGGTTCTTGGTCGCTTCGGTCATGGCGGCCGAATAGCCGCGCAACGCCGAACTGTAGATGTGCCCCACCGCAACACCGAGTTCACTCGTGTGCAATCGGGCCAGCAGGTTCGAATCGGTCCCGTCCTTGAGGACGACGATGTAGCGACCGACCGCACCGCTGCCGAGCTCGGCCTGGGCTGGCGACGCGCTCGCGCCCACCAACGCGAACACGGCGATCGCGATTCCAACGCTTCTTCTCATCGGACCTCCAGGTGAGCCGTTGTTGGACGACTCCAACCGGCGTGGGCCACCCACCGCCGGGGTCCGACGTAGTAAAAGCAGCGCGACGATCAAAGGGAAGGCACCGGGACGAAGGTCGCACCGAATGGCCGCGCCACCGCGCGGGATTTACCCCGAAGGGACCATTGGCACTGGAACCATTCGGCGCAGCAGCAATTCTCAAGCGTCCACTGTGTACTCCGATGCCTGGTAGCGGGCCAACTCCACCGGGTCGTGCGCGCAGAACACCTCGATCTGGTCCCGGTGCGCGGTGACGAGATCGTGCAGCCGCGCCTGGTTGCGCCGCCGCAACGTACCGTCGACCTGCACGAGGTTCTGGAACAGACGCAGCCCCGGCGAGCAGTGCGCGCGGTCCGCCATCTCGCTGTGGAAGAAGTACGCGTCACCGGCGTGCAACAACCAACGACCATCCACCTGCCGCACCGCCACACCGGTATGCCCGCGCGTGTGTCCGGGCAGCGGGACGAGCAGGATCTCCGGCGGCATGCCGGGCAGGTCGCGCACCGCCTCGAACCCGAACCAGCGCTCCCCACCGGCACTGCCGTGGATGTTCCACTGTGGACCGTGCTGCCACTGGTGGCCGAGGTACCGCGCCCGCTCCGGGCTGTCCAGCATCGCCTGGTACTCCACGTCGTGCACGTGGACCTGCGCCTGCGGGAAGTCCGGCAGGCCGCCCGCGTGGTCGCGGTCCAGGTGGGTGAGCACGATGTGCCGCACGTCCTCGGTGCGATAGCCGAGTCGTTCGACGTGCGCCGCCGCGGTTTCCGCCACGTCCAGCACCGGGCGGGCCAGCCGCAGCCAGTTCCGCTCCAGCTGCTCGACGTGCGTGGTGGTATCCGCGACGCCCAACCCGGTGTCGACCAGCACCAAGCCCTGTTCCGACTCGATCAGCAGGCAATGGCAGACCATCCGCGCGAATCCGAGCAGACTGCCGCCGCCGTTGACCAACCTGCCTCCCATCGGACGCATGGTCCCGCAGTTGAGATGGTGAATCCGCATCAGAGTTCCTTCCGGGTCAGCATTTCGACCAACTGGTCACCTACGGTCCGCAGCGCCGTCAGGTCTCGCTGCACCTTGCAGAGCAACAGCGCACCTTCGAGCATCGACAGCGCGGTCACGGCGAGTTCGGCCGCCCGAGACTCGGGAATCCCCCAACCCGCGAACACCGTCCTCAGCCGTTCGAGCCAGGAGCTGTACGCGCATTCGCACGCCGACCGGACCTCCGGACTGTCGGCGCTCGCCTCCAGCGCGACGGTGGCCACCGGGCATCCGCTGCGGAAGTCCGATTCCTCCAGCGCCTGCCCGAAGAACGCCACGACCGCCGCGACTGCCTCGTCCGGTCCGCTCGCCTCGGCCAGCACCGCAGCCAGCAGATCGCCCACCTGACGCCCGGACGCCGCCACGGCTTCGGCGGCGAGTTGCTGCTTGCCGCCGGGGAAGTGGAAGTACAACGAGCCGCGCGGGGCGTCGGACTCCGCGAGCACCTGGTTGACCCCGGTGGCGTGGTAGCCCTGCCGCTGGAGCAGCTCCATCGCGGTGTCGAGCATCCGCTGCCTGGTCCGCGCACCTTTTCGCACGAGAATAATATGACAGTCGGTCTATATATTTTCAAGCGGCTTGATCGTGTTCCGAGCGACACCGCTAGAGTGCGCGCGTGTCCGAGCAGCGGGACGAATACACCGGTGTCGTCGAGGAATGGCGCATCGACGAAGGCTGAGGCGTCATCCGAGCCGATGGCGAACCGGGCCTGGTGTGGGCGCACTTCTCCGACATCGACGCGATGGGCTTCCGCTCGCTCACCGCCGGAGAACAGGTCGTGCTGCGCGCGGAACGGGCCGAACAGGACGGCTACTCCTGGCGTGCGACTTGGGTGCGGCGCAGCTGACGCAGCGCTAGAAACCCGTTCCGCACCACGGAGATTCAGGGGTGCTGAACAACCGGTCGGCGGCCGGAACGGCGGCCGGGTCGTGCACCGCGATACGACCGGCCGCGACCAGTGTCGATGCCGTCTGGTCGCCGAGGTACAGCGGGGCCAAGGCCGCGACGTCGAGGCTGAGCTGGGGGCGGTCGGAGCATGGGCGCACTTCGTCGGGGCCGACGCGGTAGCAGCCGTTGTTGATCGGCAGGAAAGCGTCGTGCACCTCGATCACCACCGGGTCGGCGGCGCCGAAGGCCCGTGCCCGCAGCGCTGCGGGCACGTCCACCAGCCGCAGCCACAGGTCGTCGGCGACCTCGGTGACGCGGCACTGGCGGCGGTCGGTCAGCCACCACTCCAACGGCTCGTCCAGCGGTCGTGGCTGGGCCACGACCCGATCCACCAGGTCGATGCCGAGCAGGAAGCGCCACAGCTGCGCCGTCGCGGCCGGATTCGTCGCGGTCATGTCGTAAACGCGCAACGTGGTGCCCTGGTCGTCGGTCTTCTTCGGCTCGTACAGGGCGAAACCGTCGTCCACCCCGTCACCGTCGGCGTGCACCGCGACCAGGTAACCCTTGCCCAGCACCGCCAGCCAGAACGACCACCACGCGTCGTCCCGGCCGATCCGGCCCGGCCGGGACAGCTCGCACCGCTGGTAGATCGTCGGCAGGACGGCCGCCGCCTTCGACGGCTCCACCAGCCGCACCCGGCCGCCACCCGGCACATCCGTGCGGAACTCCGCCCGCGCCCGCTGAAGCTCCACGGTCCGAGCCCTGGTTGCCACGCCGTAGCCGAACCGCTCGTAGATCACCGCTTCGGACGCCTGCAACATCGCCAGCGGCTCGCCGCGGTGCCACACGTCCCTGAGTTGCGCGCGCATCAGTGCGGTCAGCACGCCGCGACGGGTCTGGTCGGCTCGAACGCCGACGCGGGTCACCGCACCCGCTGGTAGCTTCCGGCCGCCCGGCACCGCCACCACGTTCGTCGTCGCCATCGCCGTTCCGGCGAGCTCACCGTCGACGAATGCGCCCAGCACCCGCCCCGGCTCGTACCGGCCGGTGCTGCGGTCCCAGACCTCGTCGCGCGACGGCGGCTCCAGCAGCGCGCGCAGGAAGAGCTCATACGCCTCGCGGAACTCGGATTCGACCAGCGGACGAACTTCGTGCTGGGTCACGTCCCAGATCTTCCCGGCACCCCGCAGGTCCGTCGACCGGTTTTCACTTCGGGTGGCCGACCTCGTAAACGCCCCTGTCGTTCTTGACCGTGACCGTGACGGTCCTCGGCTGCGAATTGATGCTGACCTGGCAGTCGAAGCGGTGCGCGACCTCGACCGGCTGGCCGTCCGGGCAGGTGACCTCGCCGACGCCGGTGATCCCGTAGGAGCCCTTCAGGGTCTGGGCCACGCCCTTGGCCACGCTGGTCGAGTCGAACACCGGCCGCACGAACCAGCCCGGCGCGACGAAGCCCAGCACCAGCACCAGCACCACCGCGATCACGAGCAACACACCGAAACCGCTGAGCAACCACGGCAGCACCGATCGCTTCTTCTTCGGCGGACGGTGGTACTGGCCGTAGCCGCCGCGGGGCGGGAACTGGCCGCCACCCTGCGGCGGGAGCTGCTGGCCGTAGCCGCCGCCATAGGGCTGCTGCGGTGGTCGGCGCGGCGCGAAGCCGCCTGGCTGTGGATAGCCAGGCGCGGCCGGTGGTAACCCACCCGAGTGCATCCCAGGGCCCTGGGCTTGCTGCCCCCACTGTGGGTGACCCCCTGGCGGGCCGTAGGGGGACGACATCTACACCTCCGGATGAAGTTCACTTGGCGATCGCGATGTTGCCGACGCCAGGAGATCCAACCACAACGGACCCGGCGCCCGAATCGGCCGGGCGGTCGTCACACGGCACCGGCGGCGACCACGCCGCGCCGGATCGCGGTGACCGCCTTCGCCGCCGCCGCGCCCACCGGGTCCCCCACCCCGACGACCTCGCGGATCTGGTCGAGCAGGTCGATCACCTGGCGGCACCAGCGCACGAAATCCCCGGCCGAGAGCTCGTGCCCGCTGGACTCCGCGGCGGTGAGCACCTTCTCCAACGATTCGCCGCGCGCCCAGCGGAACACCGGCCAGGCGAAACCCGCGTCGGGCTCGCGGGTGCGCTCCAGCTTGTGCCGCCGTTCGTCGTCCTCCAGCTCCGCCCACAGCCGCCAGGTCCCGACCAACGCGTCGCTGACCGGCCCAGCCGGGACCTGCGGAGCCAGCCCCTCCCGCCGCGACTCGTACACCAGCGACGACACCACGGCCGCCAGCTCCGCGGGCCCGAGCCCGCGCCACAGTTCGACGCGCAGGCATTCCGCGGCCAACAGGTCCGATTCGCTGTAGAGCCGGGACAACCGCCGCCCGTGCTGGGTGACGGTGGCCGAGCCCTCCGCCGGGAGGTAGTCCCGCTCGGTCAACAGCGCGACGATCCGATCGAAGGAGCGGGCCAGCGAGTGGGTGGTCGCCGCGACCCTGCGCCGCAGCTGCTCGTTCTCGGCGCGCAACCGCTCGTGCCGCTCGGCCCACCGGGCGTGGTTCTCCCGGTCGTCGCAGCCGTGGCACGGGTGCGCCTTCAGCGCGCGCCGCAGCGTCGCCAGCTCCTCGTCGTCGGTCGCGTCGGAGCGCCGCCGGGTGCGCCCGCCGGAAGCGGCGAGGCCGGTGTTGCGCAGCGTCGACGCCAGGTCGCGGCGGGATTTCGGCGAGCGGGTGTCGACGTGCTTCGGCAGCTTGATCTTGCCCAGCGGCTCCACCGGCGAGGTGAAGTCGGCGACCGAAAGCCGCCCCGACCAGCGGTCCTCGGTGACCACCAGCGGACGTGGCTCGCCCATCGGCTCCAGCCCCGGATCGATGACCACCGCCAGCCCCGAGCGGCGGCCCGCGGGCACCGCGATCACATCGCCCTTGCGCAGCTTCTCCAGCGACTTGGCCGCCTCCGCGCGGCGCGACTGCCGGTTCTGCTTGGCCAGGTGCTTCTCCCGCTCCGAGATGCGGCGGCGCAACTGGAAGTACTCGTCGAAGTCGCCGAGGTGGCAGTGCATCGCCTCGGTGTAGCCGGTCAACGCGTCGCTGTTGCGCTCCACCCGCCGGGACAGCCCCACCACCGAGCGGTCGGCCTGGAACTGGGCGAAGGACTGCTCCAACAGCTCCCGCGCGGCGGCCTGGCCGACGCGCTGCACCAGGTTGACCGCCATGTTGTAGCCCGGCCGGAACGACGACCGCAGCGGGTAGGTGCGGGTGGAGGCCAGCCCGGCGACCTGCTTGGGGTCGATGCCGGGCTGCCAGACGACCACCGCGTGGCCTTCGACGTCGATGCCCCGCCGCCCGGCCCGACCGGTGAGCTGCGTGTACTCGCCGGGGCTGAGGTCCACGTGCGACTCGCCGTTGAACTTCACCAGCCGCTCCAGCACCACCGTGCGGGCAGGCATGTTGATGCCCAGCGCCAGCGTCTCGGTGGCGAACACGGCCTTGACCAGGCCGCGCACGAACAACTCCTCGACGGTTTCCTTGAACGCGGGCAGCAGTCCGGCGTGGTGCGCGGCGAGCCCGCGCTCCAGCGCCTCCCGCCACTCCCAGAAGCCCAGCACCGCCAGGTCGGACTCCGGCAGGTTGGCGGTGTGGGCGTCGATCACCTCGCGGATCTCGCCGACCTCCGCCTCACTGGTCAGCCGCAAGCCCGCCCGCATGCACTGGGCGACCGCCTGGTCGCAGCCGTTGCGGCTGAAGATGAACACGATGGCCGGTAGCAGCCCCGCCGCGTCCAGCCCGGTCAGCATCTCCACCCGCGACGGCGGGTAGAACCGGGGCGGACGCGGCCCCTTGCGCTTGGCATTCGGGCCGCCGCGACGGCCGCCGTAGGGCAGGTGCACGCGGGCCAACTGTTGGGTGTGCCGCAGCAGGTTCGGGTTGATCTGCAGTTCCCGGTCCGGGGTCTCGCCGCCGAAGAGGTCGAACATCCGCGGCCCGACCAGCATGTGCTGCCACAGCGGCACGGGTCGGTGCTCGTCGACGACCACCGTGGTGTCGCCGCGCACCTCCTGCAACCACTCGCCGAACTCCTCGGCGTTGCTCACCGTCGCCGACAGGCTCGCTACCTGCACGTACTCCGGCAGGTGCAGGATCACTTCCTCCCACACCGCGCCGCGGAACCGGTCGGCTAGGTAGTGCACCTCGTCCATCACCACGTAGCCGAGCTGGTCGAGGCTGCGGGAACCCGCGTAGAGCATGTTGCGCAGCACCTCGGTGGTCATCACGACCACCTGCGCCTCGCCGTTGATCGAGGTGTCGCCGGTCAGCAGCCCGACCGCGTCGCTACCGTGCCGTTCGCACAGGTCGGAATACTTCTGGTTGGACAGCGCCTTGATGGGCGTGGTGTAGAAGCATTTGCGACCTTCCGAGAGCGCGAGGTGCACGGCGAACTCGCCGACCACGGTCTTGCCCGCGCCGGTGGGCGCGCAGACCAGCACGCCGCGACCGGCTTCGAGGGCCTGGCAGGCGGTGCGCTGGAACGGATCGAGTTCGAAGGACAGCTCACCGGCGAATTCGGCCAATTTCGGGTGGGCACTGCGGCGGGAGTGCGCCGCGTACGCCTGGGCCGGGGCGAGCTTGGTCGGGTTGGAACGGCTGGCAGCCACGTCCCAAGGTTTTCACATCCCGCCGACCGGTGTGGCAGCCGTCAATGCGCACCTCGTCACAAAGGGGTCGTGGGGGGGGGGCCCCGCGGCCCCCCCCGGGGGGGGGGACCCCCCCCCCCCCCCCCCCGCCCCCCGCCCCCCCCCCCCCCGCCCCCGCG
>NZ_JALBWV010000075.1 GCF_022678645.1 Saccharopolyspora soli
CTTCCCTCCGGTCGACCTGCGCGCGGCGCTCCGCGCGCGCGAAAAAACCACGCGCGAAAACCGTTGCTCCGCAACGCCTTTCGCGCACTTCCTGTATCCATAGTGGAGACTATACTACACCATTCCCTTGCTCCGCAAGGGAATACCACTGCTCCGCAGTGGACAGACGATACTTCCCTTGCTCCGCAAGGGAAAACCTCACTTCCAACGATCTCCACACATACAACCCTATACAAAAATCCCCTTGCTCTGCAAGAAAAAACCCCAATCCCCTGTGGACAGATCACACAACCCATCCTCAAACCCTTGACAACGTCAACCCGAACTGATAAAGAACCCCCCGCACCACCCCCAGGACCCCACCAGCTCACCACAACCACCAGAAAGACCCCTGAAACCGCCACAGACAACCTCAACCCCCACCAGACACCTTGGAGTACCCCGAAACAGGAAAGGCCCCCCGGCACGAAACCAGGGAGCCCTTCAGAGACCATTCGCTTCTCAAGCGTAGATGACCTTGCCAAACACGATGTACTGAAGCACCTGATCAGCCATATCCGCATCAAAGTCCGCGCCTTCCGGGTCCTTGATGAAGACTCCGCACTCACGGAGAACCGATTGGCGCATGTACTCGGGACAGTTGCCCTTAGCAGTACGAGCCAGGGTGTTCACGGCCTTGAGGATCACCGTGTGGTCAACCCGGACCGCCTCCCCTGGCTCGTCCTCGTCCACCAGGACGACGTACCAGTCATCGGGCACGTCCAACTGTGCGATGCCGTAGGCCGACATGATGCCCCACCACGAGTAGTCCAGCGCGCCAGACCCGATGAAATGAGATGCCGTGTCCTGCGGCGAAACCTCGTACATTTTCATTGACTCAATCCACCCCTTCAACCACATCAACATATAAATTTAGTACGGTATCTAACTTATCTAACCCAGTTCCGCCGTACGGTATCCGACTTACCTCCACAGGGATTCAACTTAACCCCAGACCAGCTCGCCGTTCTCGATCCGAAGATCGTTATAATTGGCATCCGCGACGGACGCAAGATCGGTGCACGAGCCATCCAGGTAGCTCATCGCCGCGTTATCTCAGTCTCGGTAGCCGAGCTTGCGCTCCAACTTCTCTGCGTTCTTTTGGTAGTGCTTGCGCTGGCCAGTGAGGGGTCCGAGTTCGCGGACTGCTTGCACTTGGGCCGCATCAGCCTGATCGCGGTGATGCTGCGCTCGAACACGGGTCACGAAGTTATTTTCTTCGATCTCCTGGTTCAGTTTCTCGATCTCCCGACGTGATTGTTCGATCTCGTCGAAGCCGCTCATCGATCCTCCTTGCTGCTCGTTTGGCCGCTCGTGCCCTAGTCCCGTCCTGAACGCTGCCGCGCCCAACGTCGCGGCAACTAAGGCTTGAGGCTCAGCTCTTGTTGCCGTTGATCACAGTGTTGCTGTCGCCTTCCTTGTGAGCGCACTCGCGCGCCATCTGGTTGCGGAAAGTCACTCGCACGTCCGCGCGGGGGATGCCGTCTCGGCAGTTCGTGATGTTCAACTGATCGCTCCTTGCGCTGGTGGTTCGTCCTGTGGGTGCTGCCGGTGAAAGGACCGGCAGCACCTGGCGCGGTCAGTTTTCGCCGTGCTCGGCGGCATAGCGGTTGGCCCAGGCGTCCACGTCGGTCTTGGTGGGGCGCCAGTGGCCCTCTTGGACCTCGGTCGCAACGACAGCGATCATGTCCTGGGCAGCGACGACTCCGTTTCCGCGCGCCAGGCGCGCGAACGTCTCATACCAAATCTCATCGGTGCGGTCGTAGATGCTGGTCAAGATCTGCTGAAGTGCGTCCACAATTCCTCCTTGATGACAACTTTGATAAGTGTAGTACGGTACCTTACTTACCTCAACTCGTTGAGCCGTGCGGGTTATCGCGTACCTCGGTAACGTCGTCGTAGGAGTACTTGCCGGTCAGCCAGTCATCCGGGTTGATCGCGCTGCGCATGGTCTTCACCGTGACCGTGGTCGGGTTGGCGCGCACCACGTCATACCACCGGCCGCGCGCCTTCACCTGTTTGTTCTTCCCTTTAACGTCCTCGCGGGTGACGTTCGACAACTTCCCCTCGGCGATGTACTGGTCCATGATTGGCCGCCAGTACGCCAGCTGATGTTCCAGGCGTTCCTTGGTCTCCTGCCACAGCGCGCGGCTTCCTTCGCTGAGAGGTTCCCGCACGCCAGGAGCGAGGTAGGTTCCCTGGGTGAGGTGGACCTCGGCAGTGCGGAGTTCTTTCTCCAGATTGCGAACGCGGGACCGCACGGCCCGAGGCGCGTAGCGGTGGTCGGTGTGGTTGCGGGCGGTCTCGGCTTGGGCATGGAGCTTGTTCGCGTAGTCCTGCTGCTTGTAGGACTTGCCTAGGTTGTTCCAGGCTCGTTCTCGTTGACGGCGGTCGCGGTTGTAGCTGTGGTGGCCGGGCATCATCGGTTGCCCGAACGGGATGTGGTCGAACACGTCGGTTGCCTTCTTGCGGGTGGCTGCCGCCTCCGCCGATTTCCTGTCAGCTCGCCTATGCCGACGGTCCGCGTAGTCCTCGATTCGTTCGGCGCGGTCCGCCTCTGATTCCTCCATCGGTCGCAACGTGGTATCGATCGACACCGTGACCGTGTACCCAGCTGCCCGCAACGCGGTAGCGGTCGCGTCGATGCGCCAGCGGCGCGGGAGCTGATCGCGGCTCTGCTGCTGGTGGTACGCACCCAGGTAGCGCGACCAGCGCCAGTTCTGCGCGCGTGCGATCGGTTTGAGAACGTCGGCCGGGATCGTGCCGCCAAAGATGCGCATCAAGGTTCCCTCGGCCATCGTGTGACTGATCTCGATCGTGATAGCACTCACCACTACCTCTCCAAACTCCAGTACGGGTATTGGGTCAGCCCTCGAAAACATGCTCTCCGTTGACCATCACAGCGAGAGGCACTGTGGCGTCAGCGTCTGGACGCACGAGCCACGGCGCAGCGTCTTCCACGGAGATAGCCACAACAACGCGCGCAGGGTCGTTCCCAGCGGGTTCCATCATGATCGTCGTGGCCACGCCAGCCACTTCGATCATGGGTGCTGTCAAATCGTCCTCTGCGTCCGCCGGATAAAACGTTGCATTCACCAAGTGGTAACGAAGCTCCGCGCCACACTCCCGGTCGTATCCACGTTGCGCCTCACGGGCGACCGCCCACACGCACACCCCCGCAGCAGCAGCGAAGAACAGGGCCACGAGTGCGCAGACCGCCATATCCGCTCCGGTGCGGATACCGGGTGAGAACATCGCGGTTACCATGAGCAGGCACGAGGCGCTGTGCGTCCAGAACCAGAACACCATCAGTGGCCCCCGTCGATCGGGGTGGTTTGGGAGAAGTCGAATCGCGTTGTCATCCAGAACCGCCGGGTGTCCCGTTTGGCCTCGGCTGCGTCGCTGGGATGGTCCTGCTTTTCGGCGTTGGGCTGGTTGTCGTCACATCCGGCGACGATCCGCAGTCCGGTTGCTCCGGCGGGGACGCGGCCTTGGGCTTTCCACTCTCGGTAGGTGGCGAGATGGCCGGTCACGCGCACGCCCAACGCGTCAGCTTGGGCGAACACCAGGACCTGGTTACGGGGCGAATAGACCGCCCGCAGTCGGCAGTCTGGCGGCAGTTTCGCCAGCCGTGCGGCCAAGTCGTCCAAATACTCCTGGTCGTCAAGCGCTTCCGCTGCGGCCTGCTTGAGCTCGCGGTCTTCAGCGCGGCGCTGCTCTTGTTCTTCCGGCGTGGGCTTGCCGCGCCGCTTCGTGGGCTGGTCGTCCTCGGGGGTCCAGTCCTGCGGCTTGTCGACCGTGAGCAGCACGGCGCGGACGCGGGTGCCCTGCGCAGCGAACGCATCCTCGGGCAGTTCGATCAGGTCGCCGTCGTAGCGTGCGTGCCAGTCGCGGAGTTCGGTGTGTTTGCGGTCCGTTCGGAACGTGAAGCCGTTGGGGACGATCGCCACCAACCTGCCACCGGGCCGTAGCAGCGACCAGGCGTGTCGCACGTGGTCGATCCAGATCGACGGGCGGCCGGGCACCGCGAACGGCGGATTCATGATCACAGCGTCGAAGTGCTCTGGGCGCTGGGTGCGGTGCAGGAACTCTTCCAGACGGCCCGTGATGACCGTGGTCATGTCGGCGTCGATCAGCTGGGCGCGTTGGGTGTTCGGTTCGACTGCCCAGACCTCGACTCCCGATGTCGCCGCGTGCGCGGCGCGCACGAGCGCCCCGTCACCGGCGCTGGGTTCCAGCACCCGTGCACCGGCCTCCAGCGGGCCGAGTTCGGCGACCAGACGCGCGGCCACGGATTCCGGGGTGGCCACGTAGCCCTCGGTCGTGCGCGCCGATCGCGGCGCCTCGCCGGTCTCGATGATGCGGCGGATCGCGTCGGTGGGGTCCGTGTCGAACACTGTCCCTTTGGCCTTGCGGGACCACGTGCCGCCGAGGTTGCCGAGTACTTTGGCCGTGGCGGTGTAGTCGTCGCGGGACAACTTCTCGACGATCCGCACCGTACGATCCTCGATCGACGCTCCCGCCAAGATGTCGCGCACTCGATCGCTGACCGCGATGCTCCCTGTGGTTGCCACGTTTCCGCTCCCCTTCCTGGATTTCTCGGTTGATCTGAGCCGAGCATTGACAGCACGCGCGGGGGCTCGTGCTGTCTCCTGCCCCGGCTCAGATCACCGGCCGCTGCTTCCGTCGGAGTCCCCCGTGCGCATCGGCATCACGAGCACCTGAAAGTCCGGAGGCAGCGCCGCATCGTCGGATTCCGCGAACACGACCGGACGAGCGCGACCGCCGTTCGGCTCCTGGATCTGGACCGCGACCGCAGAACTGGAGAACAAGCTCAATGCGGTTGTCAGCCGGTCTCCGCTGATGGTCGTTGCGTCGGCGTCACCGCTCACCTCGGCCGGACATGGATCGACGTGCACAAGCGCGGCGTGTTCCTGGGGCACCACGGGCAGCACCTCAAGGCAGTCACGGCCGGGGCGCACGATGACCCGCGACGCGTCGTCCTTGTCGAACTTCGTAATGGTGCTGATCTTGTGGACGCGCTTGACCAGTGCATCGAGGGTGGCGCGGTCCGCCGTGGCGGTGCAGGCAAACGACGTCGAGACCAGGTGGTCAGTGCGGGGAAACTCGCTGTCCAGCGTGCGGGTGAAGAGCTCCACGGATCCGGAGACGAACCGCCACAAGCCAGCTTGGCACTGTTCGATCGTCACGATTTCGCCGTCGAAATACCGCGTCACCTTGCCGAGCGTCTGAGCCGAAATCAGGGCGCCGAACTCGGTGTGGCGAATGTCTGCGGGCAGGGTGGCGCGCATCAACACGAAACGGTCGGTCGCCTCGACGCGCACCCCAGCGCCGGATCCGACCAGATGAATGCCGGTCAACACCGGCAGGGTGTCATCGTTCGATGCGACGGACGCCGCGCGGCGGATCACCTCCGACCACAGTGCACGATCCACCCGAGCGCTGGTCACCACTCGCGACTTTTCCGGCAGGCCCGGATAGTCGTCCAGGTTGAACACCTCAACCGGAATGGTCATGCCGTCTGCGGACACGGTGACATGTCCACTGGTCGTGAGACTGATCTCCGTGGACGTCGTTTTCTTTCCGAACGCCTTGATGAGCTTCAGCAACTGGGCGTGGTTGACGATCGCGCGACCAGCTCCGCTACAGCGGGCCGTGATGTTGACCCGGATCGCGGACTCGTAGTCGAAACCCGCAACGGTGCAGCCGTTGTCGCTCCACGTGATCTCAACGCCCCCCAGCACGGGCAGCGGCGGGCGTGCGGGGACGGCAACGCCCACGGTGGTCAGCACGTCAATCCACCGAGCGAGACTGGCCTGTGCGGTAGCCACGATGGCGGTTTCGGGCGTGTTCGCGTGTTCCACTGATCAACCCTTCTTGGTAATTTACGTGCGGTACCTGACTTACCTCAAAAGCTAGAACGCAGACGTCGGATCGTCCAAGATTTCAAAGGCGCGCTTCAACGTGACGAACTGGTCACGCCGACCGGTCCACGGAGCGTGAGATACACCGAGCATGGGTTTATCCACGCTCCATGACAGGAACACGTGACGCTCGTAGGTCGGCCTGTCATACGGCGTGTAGCCGTACGCGTCTGGCCAAGTCCGCATGGCTTGCGGCGTGTCGCGAACTTCGGTGTATCGAATGGTGTTGCCGTTTGCAACTTCCCATTCTGATTCGGGGTCCCGTGCGGCGGCAATGATGGCGTCACGGAGCGCTTGACGCTGCGCAGTGAGTTTCACTGAATCTCCCCAACTTTGACATGAGTGCGACAGGGCAGGCTGATCTGGATGCGCTTCCACTTCCCTGCCGGTCAACCCGACACAACTAACACTAGTGCGGTACCCAACTTACCCGCAAGGGTTTTTGCTTGCTTTCACCGAATGGCCTATGGCGATAACGGAATTGTCACCGTCCGGGAATGGTGGGGGAGTGGTTGTGTATTTCCGCAGGTGATTGGTGTCCGGCAGGGGAGTGGTTTCCCTCGCCTGGGGTTTTGCGTCGCTCCAGGTTCGCCGCGACCGCACCCCCGCGGTCGCGTGCCGCGCGGTGCGCGCGGGTCCAAATCGCTGCGCGATTTTGACCCTCACCGACCCGCCCGCGGATATACTGCGGGCAGAGCCCGCAGATATCGCCGGAGGCGTTCGGGTCGCACTCTACGGAACCTCACTCCTCGTCGTCGGGGCCTCGGCTTGGCGCCTGCCCGTCGTCGGCCTTTTCTGGCACAGCAGCAACGCCCCCTCGTACTGCTTTGACGAGGGGGCGTTGCGTTGTTGTGTGGTTTTAGACGGTTCGCCGACGGGGCGATGACGCCGGAGTTTGGTGAGCGGGGGCTGGGTTGACGACCGGAATGCCTTCGGGGAGGGTGTCGTCGTTTCGCTGCGGGTTGTCTGCGGCGTTCTCTGGCTCCCGTGGCCGTGGGGGGTTGTGTGGTGGTGACCACCGGCCGACATTGGCGGCGGGTTGCGGTGTTTCGGGATATGTGCCGCGTTTTCGTGGGTAGAGGTATTCGACCGCGGGGTTTTTCCGTGGGCGGTCCAAGCGTGGTACCTGAATCCGGAAGAGTCGCCCGCCTACCCGTGCGACACCACGTCCGGGCACGGTGTTGCTGCCGTATTCATCGACGGCGGCGCGCCAGTCCTTGCCGAGAATTTCTCGGGCCCCGACTGGAGACACGTAGCCGAGACAAATGATGTATTCCAACATATCTTTGGCCGCGCCGGGGATTGCGTCGATGGAGTCGGGGCGTTGCGTGGCGACCACGAGACGGCCATTGGAACCCCGGATTTGCTTGGCCAACGTGTTGATCAGTGGGTCGACGACGTCTTTTCCGAGCTGTTGGCGAATGTCCTGGATTTCATCGATGACGACCAAGTAGCGGGGATGGTCGGGTTCCTCGTCGCGGTGGCCGCGCTCGTAGTCGGCCTCCTGTTCGTAGCGGGCGCGCATGTGCGCGACGAGTTCGGTAAGTCCTCGTTCCCATTCGTCGGGATTGCGGGCCACGGTGTGGATGCCTTCGCGGCCCTCGAAAGCGAGAAAATCGGAGCCGGATTTTCCATCGAAGAGGTAGGCGCCGCCTGCGAACCATCCGTCGCGGACCGATCGGGCGATGAAGCCGCGCAGGAAGTTGGACTTTCCGCCGCCGGTTCCCCCGGCGACGAGGAGGTGGCGCTCTTCGGCCGGGTCGAGCAGGGCGATGGGCAGGGTTGCGGTGACCTCGGAGGTTTCGGCGTCGACCATGTCGAGGTGGCCGTTGGCGGTTTCGGCGTCGGTGACGGCAATCAGGATGCCAGGCAGGTCCTGCCACAGCCGCTCGTGCACCTCGCGAGGCAGGAAAGCCGCGGCCTGCACGTGGAATTCCGAAGGCGAGGGCCAGGTAACCGAGTATCGGCCGTCTTGACGCAGGCTCCAGGCCACGGCGGAGGCGATGCGGGCGCGGACGCCAGGGTCTTCGGTTCCCGCGGTCGGCGCGGCGATGTCGACGGATTCCAACGTCGCGCCCTGCACCCAGGATTCATCGACGACGTCGAGCTCGCCGGGGTCAACTCGGGTTGCACGGGACACGCTGGCGAGCACGGCGGCCATGGTGCGGTGCCGGGCACGCAGGGTGTCGGTGAGCGCGGCGAGGACCAGCCACAAGCCGACCGTCATCGGCCACGCCCAAGGTCCGGCTTCGACGGCGAGTACGAGCAGGGCGAGCACGCCGATCAGCGGCCGGGCGAAGCGGCGAATCCGGCGGCGGGTGTACCAGCGCGCCCAGTGCGTGAGGACCATGAGCGCGCACCACGCGACCGCAGCAGCCGCCACCGGCAGCCACGAAAAACCGCTGCACACCCAGAACACCAGAATCGAGCCGAGCGCGACCCACCCCGGCGCCTCGCGCGCATCAACCCACGCTGCCCGAAGGTCGTCCGCGGTGCGGCCGTACCACCACGCGCGCAGCATCGACCGCGCGGCGCGAGGACTGCGCAGCCAGACCGGCAGACGACGCGTCCACCGGCGCCGTCGGCGGGTGCGCGGGCGCGGAGGGTCGACGGGATCGGGTGGGGATCCGGCAAGAAAGCCGGTGTCCTGGCTGGCGGGCGCGGTCATCGCGGCATCCTCGCCGCGACGCCAGCCACGTCGTATGCCGCGCGCTCGTGGTCTCGCTCGCCATTGCGGAACTGGTTCGGGCCCCAGTGGTGCGGCCGGGCGCCGCGGAGCTCCCGCGGGTACTCACTGGCCGGGCGGCGACCATGACCGTCAGCAACGACCTTCTTCGCTTCCGGATACGCCCCGATGACCGCCGCGGCCACCTGGCGCGGCACCAACCAATCGCGGACCGGCAAGCGCTGAAACTTCGGCGACGAGTTCCGGTAGCCGACCGGCACGTGTGGCACCTCCACGCCGATGCGCACCACACCCCAGCGCTGTATCGCGTGGTCCACGAGTTCGTCGAGCGCGTCGCGGAGTTTCGCGACGTAGCGGCCGAACGCGACCCAGTTGTCCGGGTCGGACAGGGCGGACTTCAGTAGTTGGCCGTTGGCGCCGACCGGTCCCATCGTCCACCCGAATTCCGCGTGATCCTCCACCCGCAGCACGCAGGCGGTCCAGGTTTGGCCGGGGTCGATTCCGATCACCGGCAGCGGATCACTGGCAGGTGGGGTGGGGGTCGGTGTGGGTTCAACGGCGGGTGCGGGGTGGGACATCAGGCCCACCACCCACTGGTGATCGCGGCGACACCCGCCGCCGTGGTGGTTAGTGCCACGGCGATCACCGCGCAGCCGAGATCACCACCCGGACTGGACGTTCCGGCGGGCGCGCGGCGGACGGCATCCGCGGGCACGCCGGTGATCTGGTGGCCGCTTTCGGTGGTGATGTCCACGCCCCCGAGAAATCCGGTGCTGGTGACTCGGCCACGGGTGCCCGATCCGGCGCCGTCGACCTCGCGCACCAGTTCCACCCAGTCGCCGACGTTCGGCGAACTCATCGCATACCTCCCCGGTGTCCGGGCTCCCGCGTTGTCGCAAGCGCAAGGGGCGACGGAGGCGGGGTGCCTGCGTCGCCCCTTGGTCGGGTTGGGAGCCCCGTCCACAGTGCTCGTCGGGGTGGGCGGGAAACAACGCGCTGACGTGCTGACAGGCGATGTCAGCACATTGATCGATACCGCCGCGTGACCGACGGTCCGGTGACCCGGCGGCCGAGGGTGGAGATCAACTGGCGGCGGACCTCGGCGGGTGCAGCCGCACAGGGAGTCGGACCAGTGCGCGCTGCAGCAGCATGTGCTCGTACTGAAGCTCGCCGGGCGGGCAGGTCAGGTGCATGTCCGGCCAGCGTCGGAGTAGCTCGGCGAGCGCGATCCGGCCTTCCAGTCGCGCCAGTGCGGCGCCGAGGCAGTAGTGGATGCCGTGACCGAAGGAGAGGGCCCTTTTGTCTTCTCGGTGCAGGTCAAACTGGTCAGGGTCGGGATAGCGGAGTGGGTCGCGGTTGCTCGCGGCGATCGAGACGAATACGAGGTCTCCGGCGTGGATGTTCGTTCCGCCCAGGGTGGTGTCGTGGGCGGCGTAGCGGTAGGTCGCGGTGTGCAGCGGGGGATCCCATCGCAGGGTTTCCTCGATCGCTGCGGGGATCAGGTTGGGGTCGGCGACGCATTCCGCCAGCGCCTCGGGATGACGCAGCAGCGCGAGGATCGTGCCTGTGAGCAGGTGGACCGTGGTCTCGTGTCCGGCGAGGATCAGCACGAACGCCAGCGACACCAACTCCTCGGTGGACAGGCGATCTCCGCTGTCTGCTGCTCGGATCAAATCGGTGAGTAAGTCGTCGCCGTTGGCGGCGCGTTTGCGGTCGATGAGGTCGTGCAGGTAGTCGCCCATCGCGTCTCCGGCGTCCCACGCCAGCGCGGGGTCCTTGGCTTGGACGAAGTCGCCGGTCCACGCCCCGAACTGTGCCCGGTCGCTGGGGGGCACGCCGAGCAGTTCGCTGACTACCATGATCGGCAGCGGTTCGGCCACTGCGGCGAGCAGGTCCACGTCGCTGCTGGTGTCGATGGAGTCCAGCAGTTGCTCGGTGAACGCGTGGATGCGCGGCTGCACGACGTCGAGGCGACGTGGTGTGAACGTGGGTGCGACCAGGCCGCGGATTCTTGTGTGGTCGGGTTGGTCTTGATTGAGTAAGACGCGGACCGCTGAGGGGAGAGCGTGCGGGGTTGCTCCAGCGGGTGCCAGTTCCTGCATCCGGTCTCGGAGCACGTCGAGATCTTTGCGGTACAGCGCGTGATCGCCGAGCACGTGTGTGGCCTCGGCATAGCGGAGCACGAGGTGCACCGGGGTTCCGTTGGAGGTTCTGACACGGGCTACTGGCCCGTGTTGTCGAAGGCGGGCGAGGAAGGTGTACGGGTCGGCGCTGAAAGTCTCGTCCATCCAGTCCATCAGGAAGCCCCTTCGTGGGATCCGTCAGCAGCGTGTGAGCGCGAGCCGCCGCCTGGTCATGAACGCTCTCGATCACTGTGCGCCCGCGAAGGGCCGCCGCGGTATGCGGGGTTCCCCGCATACCGCTCCGTTCGAGCTACGGGGTTCCGCGAAGGCGATCGAGGTACGCGCGGACGATCAGCACCAGTTTCGTCTCGGTGATGGTCGGATCGAACGCCATCAGTTTTGTCCGGATCTTTCCGGCGTAGGTCTCCACGGTTTTGCGGGAGATGCCCAGCCGGGCGCCAATGGATTGGTACTTCCAGTCGTGTGCGATCAACTCGGCGACCTCGCGTTCGCGGTCCGTCAACCCCGCTGGGTCCTCGTTGGCGTTCGGCTCGCCGAGCGCCTGGGCGACGGCGGTGTCCCAGTCCATCGTCTGCCCCACCTTCATGAGGTCGTTCAGTCGCGACTGGCCGAGCCCGTCGAGCACCCGCTGCATGGCCGACGCTTGCACGGCCGCGACACCGGAGATGTAGTTGCTGCGAACGCCGGTGAGGTGCTCGCGATTGGTTGCGGCGCCGTGCACTACCGCGGCGCGGGTGTGATCACCG
This sequence comes from Saccharopolyspora soli, assembly GCF_022678645.1. Taxonomy (GTDB): domain Bacteria; phylum Actinomycetota; class Actinomycetes; order Mycobacteriales; family Pseudonocardiaceae; genus Saccharopolyspora; species Saccharopolyspora soli. The sequence continues at coordinate 11,561 of NZ_JALBWV010000075.1, forward strand.
CTCATGGCGAGGATCCAGAACCGCAGCCGCAATCCCCAGGTGCCGCCCCACCACTCGTCGCTGACATCGGGCCGTCGTTGGTCAAGCAGCGCCGCGCGGGACAACTGCTCCGCCCGAGCGAGCTCGTTTTTGCGGAGCGCAACGACCGCGGCGGGAAATCGGGCCCATGCGATGGTCCGGGGGCCGCGTGTCGCTTCGGCGTGGGCCAGGTGTCGCGTGACCGCCTCGTCGGCTTCTGCGGGTGGACGAAGGAATGCGGTGGCGATCGTGCCGATGAGCTCGGCGATGAGGAAGTCGGCGTGCCGACCTTCCTCGGCGAACATCTGCGCCGCTTCGGCGAGCACCTCAATGGCCCATTCTTCGCGGTGCACCATGTACGCGATCGCGCCGGTGACATAGCGAACGTCGGGACTGTTCGTGCCCGCGGGCAACGCCTGCCGGGCGTGCTCCAGCAGCTCATCGCAGCGCAGCGATCCTTGCTGGCAGTGCAACATCGCGGTCCAGGCCAGCGCGTCGGCTCGGCGGCGGGCGGGCAACCGTCCCGTCGCGTCGGCGGCGGCCAGCAAACGCTGCATCCAGTACGCGGCTTCGGTCAGGGCTCCGCGATGCTCCCAGATCGCGGTCCGCACCGTCGCGTTGATGATCGCCAGCCCGCGGATGGGATCGTCGCGTGAGCAGAAGTCCAGTGCCTCCCGCACGTTCGGCATGTTGAGGTGCAGACCTGCCAGCCACGCGGGTTCGTGCGGTCCCCGGTGCTCGTCTGCCGCCCGCGCGGTCCACGCCTGCAGCCACTGGGCATGCCTGCGGCGCAACGTGGTTTCCTCGCCGCACTCCCGCAGGTGTCGCAGGGCGTATTCGCGGGTCGTCTCCAGCAGCCGGTACCGGGTCGGCGACGAGGAGGTGTCGGCGATGATGAGAGATTTATCCACCAGGTCCGAGATCACGTCGGTGATGCTGGCTGTGGTGATGTGCTCGCCCAGCGCCGCGTTCGAGTCGAGATCCGGGGAGGTGCGCCCGGCGCAGATCGCTGCCGCGGCCGGGGCGGTGAACTGATTCAGCACCCCGAGTCGCGCGAAGAGTCGTTGCTCTTCGTCGGTGAGCAGTTCCCAACTCCAGTCGAGCGTCGCGGCGAGCGTGGCATGGTGGTCCTGCAGCATGCCACGGCCTGTGGTCAGCAGCGCAAACCTGTCCGAGATCCCCTCGGTGATGTCGTGCAGCGACATGGTGCGTAGTCGCCGCGCGGCCAGCTCGATCGCCAGTGGGATCCCGTCCAACGCTCGCACCAGCCGCGCCACCAGGGCGCGGTTGTCCTCGCCGAGCCGCCAGCTCGGGTCGGCTTCTCGGGCGCGGGCCGCGAACAACGCCACCGCTTCGGAGCCTGCTGTCTCCGCCAGGAGGTGCAGTTCGTCCTCGTCGCCGGTCTCGACCGTGGCGCGCTCCGGCGGCAGTGCCAGCGGCCCCACGGGCAGGCGCTGCTCGCCGGGGACGTCCAGGACGTGGCGGCTGGTCGCGAGGATGTGCAGGTCTGGTGCTGCCTGCAGCAGCCGTGTGCACAGTTCGGCGACTGCGTTGGTGAGGTGCTCGCAGTTGTCCAAGACCAGCAGCAGGTGCTTGCTGGCCAGATGTTCCTGCAGGGCGGACGACTGCACGCCCAGCGCTTGCGCCACCGTTCCCCGGAGGAGATCTGGTGTGTCGATCCGCGTCAAATCGGCGAGCCACACCCCATCGTCGTAGACCCGCGTCACCTCCTCCGAGGAGGCCGCATGCAACGCCAGTCGCGTCTTTCCGACACCGCCGAGTCCGATCAGCGTCACCAGTCGCGCGTCCGACAGCAACCGTGTGAGTTCGCCCCTCAGTTCTCGTCGACCGACGAACGGTGTGAGATCAGCCCTCCAGCGAACAGGTGGCATAGGGGAAAACCTTAGTGTCCCCTTGGCGTTACGCCAGGGATTCCCGGCGTAAATACGCAGCCCCCGTCACTCACACGGCCCAACCTTTGGGGTCATCCCGTAGGCGGCAGGTCACGCCCCCGTACCTCTTGTTGCTACCGGATACGGGCATCACCGGATTGCTTGGCGTTCTGCTCCTCCTCCACTGTGGCATCGACTGGTCTAGACAGCTCCGTCGGTCGAGGCGCGGCACCGTGCGCGCCGGGCCACCGTGCTCGCTGCCGCCAGTACGTCCACCAGCACCACCGGGCTTGAGTGATGACGACCATCGAGGGAGGAGCCCATGAACAACGATCTGGCCCAGCGGGCGCCCGGCGAGACACTGCGGAGGATCGCCGCTCGCTACACAGCGCCGAAGCCACCTGCTGGGGGTTGGTTCGGCTCCGTGTGTACCGAAACCCTGCGCGCGCCGAGCGTGGCGATGCTGCAGACATTGGTGGATGAGCTGCGGCGCACGCCATGAGCACAACGACTCTCCGGCATTGCGAGCGCGGTATGAATGCCACAGTGGTGTTCGGCTTGGCCCCCATGACTGCGGTGTCCATTAAGGACCCTGGGCATGGCAGTGCTTTGTCGGCCCAGGGTATCGAGGTGCCCGATCATTGGGCCTCGCCGATGGGACCAGCAGCGTGGAGCGGGTATTCGGCAGGGACCCGCACATCGTGGCGACACCGCGCGCCCACGCTCGTCACCCTGCTGATGGCCCTGGCTGGGAGGACGGCGCGCAACGCCCTGGACCTCGTCGCCGACCACATCCCCACGCACCCGGCCGTCGCCGCGGCGGCGGCACGGCTGGATGCGGCCTGGCGGCTCGCGGTCGCCGCAGCGGATGCGTGCGACGCGCACTCCCGCGGGCGTACTCGTCCGACCTTCGTGGAGCAGGCATCGGCCCGCTTGCACGCCGGTCACGTGTTCTCCCAGTGCCGGGCCGTCGTGGACGTGCTGGTCGCCACGCAGGGCGTGGCGTCGTTGGTCGAGGACAGTTCACTGCAGGCGATCCAGCGGGACCTGCGCACCGCAAGCCGCCTCGCCACCGCCCAGGACGCGGCGAACCAGGAGTTGCTCGACCACGGACTTGCGACCGATAGCGGCCCTTCCATGACCGCCTTCATCTGACAAGGACGTCGACCATGCCTCCCATGCTGCAGGAGCACGCCGCTCCCCCGGTGCTGCGCGATCTCGCGCACGCCCCGTTTCGCACCCAGGCCGTGCGCGTTGTCGCCGCCTTGCGAGTTGCTGATCTGCTGGAGGATGGGCCGCTGTCGGTCGCCGAACTCGCCGCCCGCACCGGGGTTTCGGCGCCGCTGCTGCTGCAGGTGCTGCGCATGGTGGCCAGCCTTGGACTGCTGCGATCCGAACCCGACGGCGACGGCGTGCACCAGAGGTATGCGCTGACCGACCTGGGGCGGTACCTGCAGGACGGTCACCCCAGCGCCGCCCGTGACATGCTGCTAACCCTCGCGGGGCCGACGGCGTGGGCCTGCCTGGGAGTACTGCTGGAGCGGTTGACCACCGCGCGAAGCGGCACCTCGATCGCGCACGGCGTCGACACCTTCGTTGATGTGCTGCGGCAGCGCCCCATCGAGCACGCTGCGCACAGTCGCAGCATGATCGCCGTGCACGGCGACGAGCCGCCTGCGGTGGCCCGCGCGCTCGATCTGTCGCAGACCACCGGCACGATCGTCGATGTGGGCGGCGGAGTCGGCACGCTGCTGATCCACCTGCTCGCGCGGAATCCGCACCTGCGTGGAATGCTCGTCGACCTACCCGGAGTCGTTGATCATGCACGGGCCGCGGTCATCGACGCGGGCGTGGCGGACCGGGCGCAGATCGCGGTGGGGGATTACTTCGAAGCGGTGGTCCCCGCCGCCGCGGACGTGTACCTGCTCTCGCACATCCTCCATGGCTGGGATGAGCAGTCCTGCCTGAGCATTCTGCGCCACTGCGCCGCGGCCATGCGCCCCGACAGCCGCCTGTATCTGGTGGAGAGCGTGCTCCCGCCCGGCGACCAGCCGCACTTCGGGAAAACGCTGGACATGGTGATGCTCACCTTGACCTCCGGTCGAGAACGCACCGCGGATGAGTACGCGGCGCTGCTGGCCGCCGCAGGTTTACGTCTGCGGCGGGTGATTCCGACGGACTCGGCCGCGAGCGTGCTGGAGGTTGTCCGCGACACCGCCTCGTAGCACCACTGGTCACCGCGCGCCGGGTGTCGAGCAGGTGGCGGCCAGGCCGCGTCGCGTCGGGGGTCGTGACGTGCAGGCGGCGGGAACCTGCCCGCCTCTGCGGGGCATCAATGTCTCTACAACCAGGGGAAAACCACATGAGCACTGCACTCGCACCTCGGTCGCACGGCGACTACCGCTCCGCGGTGGCGGATGGACTGCCGCATCCCCGCGCCGCAGCGCTCGCGCCCCGCGGCCGGGATTTCGCCGTGGCGCTGCGCGAAGCACGCCAGGCCAATGGGTTATCGCAGCGCGGCCTGCAACGGCGAAGCGGCCTGGCCTCCAGCGACATCTGTCGATACGAGAAGGGGGAGCGCACGCCCACGCTGGAGGTCGCGCACGTGCTCGACACCGTGCTGCAAACCGGGGACGAACTGCTCAAGCTCGCGCGGGCCGCGCGCCGTCCCTCGCCCGCGGCGCGGTCCGCCCCGCCCTACCAACTTCCCGCACCACCGACGATTTTGGTTGGCCGTGACCGTGAGCTGGCCTGCCTGGATGCTGCCGCGCGCCGGGCGAGCACCGTGGTGGTCGACGGCATGTTCGGGGTTGGGAAGACTGGCCTCGTACGGCAGTGGGGCCACCAGGGCGACCCGCGGGAACGGTGGCCTGACGGCGTGCTGTTCGCGGACCTGCGCGGCTACAGCCCCGCCGGTCCACCTGCCGAGCCGACGTCGGTCTTGGGGCACCTGCTGCGCAGCCTCCATGTCGAGGACATCCCGGACGACGAGCAGGAACAGGAGCGGGCGCACCTGCTGCGCACCGTGCTCGCTGACAGGCGTGCGCTGATCGTGCTGGACGATGCCGCCAACGTGGAGCAGGTGCGGCCACTGCTGAGCGTCGGCCCTGACTGCACGGTCCTCATCACGGCCCGCCGCCGCCTGCCTGGGCTGTCCATTCGCGACGGTGCAGCGCGGGTGCCCGTGGAACCGCTGGCGATTCGAGCCGCAGCACTCGTGCTGGCCGCGGGGACCGGGTGGAATGTGGACAATCCCGCGCTCGCCGAGATCGCTGCGGCATGCGACCGGCTGCCGCTGGCCCTGCACGCCGCGGCCGTCGCCATCGGCGATCGGGCCGCTCGCCCACCTGCGGATGTGGTGGCCGAGCTCACCGGAGCGCAAGGGCTGGACGTGCTGACCGATGCGGCGGCTGATGACCCCGCGTCCGCGCTGCGCGTCGTCCTCGCCGCCTCGTACCACCGCCTCCCCCACTCCGCCGCCCGCGTGCTGCGCACGCTCGCCGACGTCGCCGACGACGGGGAGGTCACCTACACCGATCTCCCGCGTTGGCTTCGCGACGACGACGGCGACGCGGACGCGGTGACGGTCCTGCTGCGTGAGCACTTGCTCACCGACACTGGGCGCTCCGTTCGGATCCCCGGATTACTGCGCCGCTACCTCGCCACCGCGACCACCGAGCAGGAGGTGGCGTGATGCAGTGGCGCATCTTCGGCGTCGGCGTCGCTCTCACCGGACTCGCCGCCAGCGGGCTGACCTGGGATCACCTGCAGGCATCCGCGGTCGAGCAACACAGCATCGCCAGCGACCACGTCACCACGAAAGCGGCGCTGTACCCCCGCAGCCCCAGCGAGGTGCTCCGGGTGGCCGCGGACATGACCAGCCGCGACGACCCCCAAGCCTGCGAGCTGTTCGAGGACGCCGCCGCGTTGGAGTTCGCCGCCGCGCTGCGCGCGCCCAGCTGCCCCGTCGCGGTGCGCAAACTCGCCGGGCAGATCACCGACTTCACCACCTACGCCTCCTATGCGCCCCACTCGGTCGTGGTCCTCGATCGCGGCCCGGACGCGGTCGTGGACGGCTGTTCGCTGCGCTGGGGCAACGCCATCGCGCCCCAACCCGACGCCGGACCCGGCTTCGGCCGATTAACCGTCTCCCGCATCACCCCCAGCGGGGGCGGAGGCTGGATCATCGACCACTACCAGCCCTGCCCCCCACCACCCAGCACCACCGCCGCCACGGCGCCGCCGGTGACTCGCACGCCGTCGACCACGGGTCTGCGGCGGCAACCCCCGATGTACGCCCCGGCCTACGGCCAACTCCTGGGCAGGGCCATCGCCAACGGCGATGGCGGCGTCTGCGAACTGTTCGTCGCCGATGCGGCGCGCCAGTTCGCCGTCGCGCACGCCACCCCGAGCTGCGAGGAGGCCATCCTTGCGCTGTCCCAGCAGGTCTCCCACCCCGCCTGGTACTCCACCCAACCCGGCGGCATCACCACGACCACCGACTCCGCCGGACACATCGTCGTGCACGCGTGCACCCTCAACTGGAACAGCCTCGGCCCCGACAACGTCCCCGCCGGACCCCCCATGGGCCACCTGACCACCGCGGCGGAGGGCGGCGGATTCGTCATCGTGGGATACCAACCCTGCCCGTAAACGCGGCCAGATCGCGGGCCCGTTTCGACAGTACGTCACGCGCCGGTATCGATCACCGTGCTGACAGTGCTCGTCAGCACGTCAGCGCGTGGACACGTTGGGATCGATGACCGCACGGTGAACGGGCATCGGATGACGCGGGGCGCCCCCGTCCGCGCCGCGCCATCCCCCAGTCGCCGAGAGGGGATCAGATGAGCCAGCAGTGGCTCCATTCCGCGCAGGCCGGTCGCGAGCCTGACGACATGTTCTGGCCAGCCAGCCGCGATCAGCAGCCGTCACTGGCCCGCGAGTTCGCGCGGCACACGATCGTGGTCGAGCGTGATCTCGATACCCAGCAGATGGTGATCGACAACCGCGACGGATACGCGTGGATCGTCGCGTACCCGACCTACGAGTTGTTGGCCCGCAAGCGCGGATTCGGCGACGAAGTCGATCATGTCCAGCTCACAGGCCGCCAACTCAGAGAAAAGGCACCCAAGGACGTGGGGATCGTCCTCCGCCCGAACGAAGATGAAGAGATCATCATCGCGTGGCCGCCCGCGTCCACAGTGGCTCGGATTGCGGTGCAGTGATGGGCGGTCACCCTCACCAGGACCCAGCGGGATGGCAGGCGACGGCGGAGGCGGCACGGCAGGCTGCGGAGACCTTCGCCCAGATCGGCGCCGACACCCACACGCAAGCGAACGAGCTGACGCCGGAGATGCTCGGTCACCCCGAATTGACCGAGAAGTTGCAGGGCTTTCTCCGCAGCATGGGCGACAGGCTGTTCGCCAGCGCCGCCCGGATGAACGCCGCGCATCAGGCCGCGCTGGCACTCCAGGCCGCCGAGCAAGATCCGGACGCCGGGTCGGAGACGTCGAGGTGACCATGCATGGCGAGGGCGACATGGACACACTGTGGTTACGTCAGTTGTCCACCGAACTGCGCCGCATGGCCCCGGTCCTGCGGCGTCACGCCGCAGAGGTCGACGCGGACACGCTCAGCCCAGACGTGGCGGGGCAGCTGCGGCGCGCGATGCACGCGGTGTCCGTCGGCGCCGAGTCCATGGCCGATGACGTTGATGTGCTCGCCGCCTCCTACCAACAGCAGGCCGCGCATCACACGGGGTCTGTCCTATGAGGACCGTGAGTTTCGCGGGCGACCTGGCAGATCTGGACGTGGAGACGCAGGCCACCAGACGGCTGGTCGCCGCCGCCCACCGTGTCCACCACGGCCACGCGGGCGACTTGGTCGCCGTCGCAGCGAAGTTGCGGGCGGCGTTCCTCTACATCCTGCACAACCCGCGGGACGACAGCGTCACCGTCGTGCGCGGCCAGGGCGACGAGATCGCCTGGCTGCCGGTGTTCACCGATCAGCGCCTGCTCACTGACTTCCAGCGCCACGCCGGACCCGACGCGGAACCAGTGCGGTACTTGGGCGCACCTGGAGGCGAGGTGATCGACGAGCTGCTGCCCCTGCTGCCGTCGCCGACCGGGCTGCTGCTGGATCCCGGCGCCCCGCATGCCGTGGTCCTGCCTCCCGTCCCTAGTCTTCTCGGCGGCGAGGCCACCGCTTCGGGAGCTCGCCATGAGTGACGGGTTTCGTGTGGACCCCGCCGCGCTGCGCTCGGCCCGCGACGGCATCAACCAACTGGTGACCGAGCTCGCCGAAATGTGCGGTGGGGGCGGTCTCGTCGGCACGGTGTTCGCTCGAAACGGCCGGGGCCTCGCGGAGCGGACCCTCACCGACGCGCCACGCCTGGGCGGCACGAACATCGCAGGAGCCCTGATCGCATTCGGGCAACGCTGGGAAGAAGGCAACCGGCACCTCGTGGAAGGCGGTTTGCGCGCCGCCGAGGAACTCGGCGAGATCGCCGACACCTACCAGCGCCACGACGAAGACGCCGCAGCCGAACTGCAGCGCATCCTGCACGGCAAGGCATGACTCATGGCATGGGACAACACCACCTCGCTGGGTAACGACCTGGCCCACATCGGCGACGAACTCTCCTTCCTCGGCGCCGCAGTTGGTATCGGCGACGACGTCATCCCCGGCGACGTCGACACCGCCCACACGCTCGCGGAGCACCTGCTGGCCATGGGAGCGGCGTACGACCACGCCGCGGGCGGGTTCGCCCAACAGCTCGGTGATGGCTGGTCCGGTGCCGCCGCCGACGCCGCCCGCGACAAACTGCACACCGCCGCACCGCACGCCTACCGCGCTGCCGCCGACGCCCACACCGCCGCGGGCGGCGCGGTCAAGGACTACGCGCGAGTGCTCGCCGACGCGAAAGCCACCGCCGCGGCGGCGCACGCCGACCTCCAGCGCGCTAACGCGCACACCGAACAGGCCAGGCGCCTTCACCAAGCCCAGGGCAACCCACTGCCGTTTCAGGATCCGGCGGCCGGGCGCCGCGCCGCGGCCGAGAAGGCGATCGCTGCGGCGCGTGGCGCGGTGGACGACGCCGACCACCGCGCCACGCGCATCATCCTGGCCGCGCTGGAACACGCCCCCCAGCAACCGAACTGGCTCGCTCGGGCGGACGCCAACCTCACCGACATGGGTCAGGGACTGCTCGCCGGAGTCGGCGACGTGGGCATCGGCCTGGTCAACGGAATCAAAAGCATCGGCATCGGCGTGTGGAACCTCGGCTCCGCCCTCTCCACCTGGGGCAATCTCAGCTGGTTGGCGACACACCCCGACGAGGTTCAACGCGCCAGCGACCAGACCATCGCCATGGCCACCCGAGCATGGAACAACCCCCTCGACACCGGCTGGAGCCTCCTCAAAACCACGGTGGACGCCAAAGGCTGGGCAGACAACCCCCTACGCGCCGCAGGCGAAGCCCTTCCCGGTACCGCCGCCACTGTCCTCGGCGGATCGGGCATCGCCGCCAGGATCGCCCAACGGTTCGGCGGCGGTACCGGGAACCTCTCCGACGGGGTCAAACACCTCGACCCTCCCGCCCCGCCGCGGGCCGAACCCGGCATCCCCCGCCCGCCAGCACCGGAAACCGGCCACCCGCCGACGCCGCACCCCGAGCCCACCCCACTCGACGCCGAGGCGTCCACACCCCGTCCCGACGACGGGTTCGGGCCGAAACCACCCGAACCCGATACCCACCACAGCAGCAGTGCCCCCGAGCAGTACCAACCGCGGCCCCGACCAGAACCGACGTGGGCCGACTACCGACCCGGCGATGACGTCTACGAACGCCAACGCGATCCCAACCACCCCGAGGTCGACGAGGACCAGCACGACGAGCCGACCCCGCGGCGCGACCCCGCCGGAAGCCCCGCGGAGCACGTGCCGCAGCCTCAGCAGGAACCGCCGCATTCCCCGCTGGGCAGCGCAGACGAGATGCGTCTCGACCATGACGGCACACCCCCAGAGCAGCACGCTGCGCCGCCCGACATCGACGCGCCCAACCACACGCCACGACCGGACGCGGTCGAGAACATGGAGGATGATCTCGACAACACAGCGGCCGAGCCGATCGCCGCCGAGGACCTTCCCGACGACGCAGTCTGGCGCACCACGAACGAACCCCTGTACCGATCCGATCAACGCCACTGGGACGACGTTTTCAGCGACGGTTTCAGCCCCCCAGGAAACGACATCAGCGACCTACGGGGACACGTCGACGGACACAAGACCAGCGGCTACGTGTCGACGACCACCAACCCGGACCACTTTCAACATGCCAACAAGCGGTTTTTCTACGAAATCGACGCCCCCGGCGGCGTCGACATCAACCAGTCACTCGGCTCGCACCAGTTCGAGTGGGAATCAGAGATCGCGGCACCGGGCGGCATCGTCCCGGAACGCATTCGAGGCGGGTGGGCCGTCGTCTACGACGACACCGGAGCGCCGCTGCTCACGCACTGGGTCGATAACCCGAACTACGTCCCCCTAACGTGATGCTCATGTCCACATCGCACACCACGGAACCACAACGGCTGTTCGGTCGTGATGTCACCTGCATCCACCGCCGCAGCGGCGAGCGCACCGCGGCCACGGTGACGTGTATCCGCCGCGGCCGGGGACCCGATCACGCCATGCAAGCACCGCCGCCCGGCACCCTCTACACCCTGACCTTGCAGGTGCACGGCCACGCCGAACTCGATACGACGGTGAACGCGGCAACTCCCTGGGACGCCTTGACCACCACGCGGGAACACCTCGAACAGCACGAATGGTTCCTCGCGATTGCCGCCGCCCGCCGGGACTGCTGGCCGATCCAACTCCCCCGACGGCACGAAGCCACCACCGTCGCCGAGTTGAGCGACCGCCGCGTTCCGCAGCACTGGCAGGGATTTCTGGCCGATGCCGACCCCAACGACATCGGCACCCTCGCCGAACAACAGCACCGCTATCAGATCTGGCTGTCCCGATACGACACGACATCAGGGAGTTAGATGTCCAACACGTCCCTGCCACCACCGATCACCGCGGCCATGAAAGAGCAAGCCCGGCGGCAACCAGGCAGAAAACTGTTCGTCGTCGACCCCGAATTCGGAGTCGACCAACAGGTACCCGGATGGGGCGTCCGCGGCGGTTTCCCCGTCACCGACACCGGCGACATCGACGTTCACGGATGGCACCCCAACCCGGCCTACCGGCCCGGCCCACGGACTCTCGGCTGGCCCACACCCGACACCGCAGCAGACCGCGCACTTGAACTGGTCAGCGCCGGATACGCCCCACAACAGACCCTCCGCAATGCGCTCACCACCAGCGATGCGCAACTGCACATCCTGACCGACGAACAAGGAACGCTCATCGTGCTCGGCGGAACCCGCAACACCTGCCTGCTGGCCTGCTACACCTCCCCCGCCCGGATCCCCGACGGCGTCCGCACCACCACGCTGCCCGCCCCGTTCATCCTCCAGTCCGCGCGCGAGCGTGCGCTGGACGCGATCGTGCTCAACCCCGACTGCACGCCATCCCTGGTCCTGCCCACCCGAGCTCCAGCTCCCGAATCCGACTTGATGAGGACGCCATGAACGCTCGCACTCCCACCATCTCCTCTGCCCCGATCCCAGTCACCGTGCCCGCTCAGGACATCCTGGCCACCGGCACCGGCCACGAACTCGACCTCGACACCGCGCCGAGACCGTGGGCACTCGGCGATCTCGCTGCCGCCGTCGCACACCTCCCACTCGGCGAGCACACGCCCGTCACGATCGCCCTGCACCACACCGACGGCACCACCACGCACGCACCGCTGCGCAACATCAGCATGGACAACGCCACACTGCACCTACACGCCACCACCTGACCGCAAGCACACGCGAACACCAGGTCACCCCCAGCTTCCGTGCACCACTCGGAGAACCGCAGCGCGCCGCCGGACACAAAAAACGGGCCAGACCCCGAAAAGGATCTGGCCCGCATCTCACGCACTCGCAGCAATCCAGCTACACGAAGCAGTCTTTAATGCCGCCCTTGTAAAGGGCTTCCAACTCGTCGCCCCGCTCGTACTCGGGGAACACGAACCGGCCCACGACCTTGTTCTCGTAGGGCAGGTAGCCCGAACCCGAGTGTTTGACGAGAACATCAACTTCGGACTCGGGGATGGTCTCGGTCGCCAGGTGGTACCCCAGCTCATGCGGCGAGGCCGCTTCCTCGGCCGCCAGCACCGTGCGCAACTTCTCCAGTTCGGCCTCGTTGCCGTCAACCTGAAGATGGAACCGCCAGATTTCCCCTTCCCAGCCGTTGTCCTCGGTGAACGTCACGAACTGCACAGAGTCCTCCCGTTGTTCCTTGATTTCCCGCGCGCCCGGTCGGACGCGGGCAGGACACGGACCCGACCCCGGATGGTCTAGGTGGTGCCGTGCCCTGCACGAGCGGACCGAGGTCACAGGGAAAGGCACGGTTGCGCATCGGGATGATCGGACGCGCACGAATCGACCTGCGCGTAGCGGATTACGCCCATCACCGCGTCCGTCTGACCGTCGAGGTCGTCACCGCGCTTGTGAGCGGCTTCGATGGTTTCCCGAACCAACCGGCGCAGACCCGGATCGTCCATACCCGCATCGCGCCACCGCTCGATCGCCGCATCCCGCTCGGCCTCAGCCATCTCGGCGCGAACGGTGGCCTCTGCGGCTTCCTGCTCCCAGTCGATGTGCGGGTCGTAAGACTGAGTCATGACCGGGACTCGTTCTCGACGTACTCACCGATCAGTTCGAAAAGCTGCCGGGCGTAATCGGCGACCTGCTCACGGGTCACGGCGCGGTACGTGAAGCCCATGCGCTTGTCCTCGTCCGAGGTGTGCACGACGGCGACCAACTGGCCGTCCTGGAAGCCAATGGTCGACCTGCAACCGAACGACAGATCCCAGCCAACGCTCGTGTCGTAAGCGTTGCCGTCCTCGTCGTACTCGTGCAGTGTGGCCGGGTCGCCGAGCGTGGGCCGGATGCTTTGGATGCCGGTCATCGTATGCTCCTATCTCGGGACACACTGGTCCCGCAGTTCGAATTCGAATGGATCGAGAAATTGCGGTCACGCCGCAGAAGAAAGCTCATTCACACTCGGAAGGTGATCCAGGCACCAGTCGCCGGTCTCGTCGCACCGCCAGCCCATTCACTCGGCAGCAATCTGCGGCAACACACCGGCTCCGACAGCGACCGCTTCTTATTGGTTCCATGTCGGACTACCGATGGGACGCGCGCCGAGCTGTGCGAGGTGCGGCGCGCGTCCGGGGGTTTCGGAGGCTACTTGGTGATGTTCTGCACGATCGGAGCGTGATTGTCGCCCGTGATCACGTTGTTGCCGTCGCCGTGCATAAAGACCACGGGCCCGTCATGGTGACCGGTTTGGATGACGGCCTCCGCACCACCCTGGGCTTCGTTCCGGGTCTCATTCTCACTCGACACCGCATTTCCCCTTCCGTATTCGCGTTTCAGCCTGTTCCGCCCGTGACCATGAAGTGCGAACGCCGTTTCGTGGAACGTCCTTCGATGTGCTGCCCGCTCAGGCACAGGCAGGGACAAACGGCCGCAGAACGCAAGGTCCTGTTGCCAGCACCCGGCGGTTGTTCACTCTTGACTACCCGTCCGGCTCCACCAAGCCACCGAGTGCGTCACCTGCTTCGCCGGTCGGTCAGGGATTTCGCGTCCAAAGTCCTCGATCCGGGACACCTGGAGGCCCGCGCGGACCCGATCGCTCCAGGTCATGTCCGCAGCACCAGGGCGCGAGTCCGCGACTGCCGCGTCCTCGATGGTCTCGTACTCGGGATGCTGACCCAGGGAGGGCTTGTTCGTGTCAGCCATGGCGAGTGGGCACTCCTCCGTCGTTGATGTCGGTCATGTGCGTAACGAGCGCGGCCGTGCGGTCGGCCGCGGTGAGAGCCTCCCGGTTGGCTTCGTCAATCAGACGTTCGCAGCGCCTCATCCAGCCCGTAGCCCCATGAGCGTGACCAGCGGCTCAATACGAGTCCCTCCGTACGGCCTGCGCCAGGACTTTTCGCATCGCCACCCGTAGTCGACGGCGGAGTGCCAGTCCAGGCAGGCCCGACAGGCAGGCATCCGGGGCGCGGCCGGGATAGGGATGCCCAGGTTTCGGCCGCAGAGCGCGAGACCAAGCACGCCGTACGCGGGGATGTGGGCGGCTCCCCCACGTTGTCCGGTGGCGCGCACCGCGGGAGCCTGGTCCATCCAGTCCTGCCACCGCAGATCCCGCTCAACCGGCTCACACGGGCGCGGCTGAGTGCACGGAGTAGCGGAAACGTGCTTCCAAATGCCGTCGCGTTCGATCAATCGCACGTCGCAGTACAGACATATCTCGGGCGCCCACATGAAAGGCATCATCGTGGTGGGATGCAGGGTGATGCGAATTCGGCCTTCCGATGTGGACTGCACCGACACCACCCGATCATCCCCGTCAGGTTCCGCTACGAAGGCGGATGCGGGCAGGTCGATTACCCCGCCCGCATCCGCCAGGATCGCCACGAGAACCCTATGGGCAAACTGCGCATCCGCAGTCGTCATGACGCTGCGGACTGATTGGCGACGCCCTGTTCAATCGCGCGAGCCGCCGACGCTAGCCGCAGGATCTCCGGGTCCGTGCTCGCGGAGTCGGAGCGGCTGAACCGTTCCGCGTCCACTGCGGCCTGGCCCAGTCGCGCCGCAGCGAGCCGCAACCACTCAGCCGGGGACCGGTCTGGGGTCGTGTCGGGGGTGACGTCACCGGCCAGTGCCAGCACTGCCCGCGCTGGGGTCATGTAGACCTCGTGGACGCCCGTTTCCCCCTTTGCGACGGGCGCCTGCAGTGGCTTCTGGAAGTGTTCCACCAGCACCGCGGCGAGCGCGGCGGGCAGCACCTGCGGTGCCCGCTGAACCGCCGCGCGCAGCACCGCGCGATCCGTGGCCACAGTCATTCCTGCTCCTCGGCAGGCAGCGACACGGTCACGGTCACCTGGGCGGATCCGTCCTTGAGGTCGACAGTCTCGAACCCATGCACTGTGTGGCCATGCTTTTCCAGCCACTGAAACCACGCATCGATCTTGGGACTGGTCGACGATTCGAACGGCCTGGTGATCGTGGTGGTGTTGGCATCATCGGCGGAAGCCATAGGCTTGTTCCTCATTCCCGTTGATGATCGTCTCGGTACGGACTGTGCTTCTTGATCAGGTCAAGGTGATGCCGTCGAGATAGTTGGTGATGACCAGTACTTCGCCCAGGCCCGGACCGTACGCTTCCAACAGCAGGCGTCCGAACTCTTCCCCAGCGCCGATTCTGTCTCCTTCGGACAGTGCGGCGATCACGGAGTCGAGGTTGATGTCCTGCTCGCCGACGCGCCGTGTCTCTGGCGGGTGGTCGTCGTACTGCACCTCGACCACTCCGACCGCGACGTGGCCGGTGCGACCGCGCATGACCGCGGCGGCACGGACCTCAACCGAGGTCGCCTGGAGCGCGGCGGCGGCACGGCGCTCGACCGGAACACCGGCGGCGGCAGAGGTCCGCGTCTCCGCCGGAGCGCGGGTGGCCGCCATGGTGCGCAGTTCGGCCGGGGCGTGTGCCGCAGCGGCGGTGCGCAGTTCAGGTGGAGCCTGGGCGGCGGTCGACGCCCGGAGCGCGGGCGGCGCCTGCGCCGCGAGCAGTGAGCGCAGTTCGGGTGAGGCGTGGGCGGCGAGCGTGGTGCGTAGTTCGAGCGAGGCGCTGGCTGCGAGGCGGGCGCGAATCGTGTCGGCGGCGGCAGACACGGCCAGGGCGATGATCTCGGCATGCCGCGCGGGCGGCGGAGCCGCTCCCAGCCAGCGCCGTGCGGTTCGAGGTGCGATGCCTTGCGCCTCGGCGACCCATCGTGACGCGCCGCGGCCAAACTGGTTCCGGATCGCGGTCTGCGCCTGGTCCACGGTCAGCACCTCGCGCAACCGGTCCTCGGTCAGCAGCTCAGCGACCTGCGCGTCCGAGAGCAAGCCGCCCAGCTCCTCATCGCCGAGCAGGTCGGCCATCTCGTCATCGCCGAGCAGGTCGGCCAGTTCCTCGCCGGTCAGCAGTTCGCCGACCTGTTCGTCAGTGAGAAGGTCGGCGAGCTCCTCGCCGGTGAGCAGGTCGGCCAGTTCCTCATCGTTGATCAAGGCGGCGAGCTCGGCATCCGGCAGACTCGCCGCGAGTTCTCGGGTGAACTCGTCGAACTGCATCACGCCACCCCTCGACGAACCTTGTCCGTGGCGATGATCGCCTTCCGCAGTCGGCCTGGGTTGTCCTGATTGTGTGCGGTGATCATCGCGTCGGTGACCTCGCCGTATCGGTTGACGTGCCATTTACCGGGCTGCACGGCGTCAACCTGCAGGCCCTCCGGCGTGATCGGGGCGTCCTCCGTGGGGGTGGCGAACCAGGCTGAGTCCTTCATTCCGCCGATGCTGACGAACCCGGCGTTGGCGGCTTTGTCCAGCCCCCGCAGCATGTTCGCTCCGGCTTGGGCCATGACCTGATCGGACCAGTCCGGCCGCAGCGAGCCGGTGTCGTTGTGCTCCTCGGAGCGGAGCATGCCGCCGAGGAACGTCGTGTACACCAGTTTCAAGACCTTGCGGGCATCCCCCGCGGCGGTGCTGCCCGCCTTCTCGCGCTCGATCAGCCTGGCACGGCCTCCCGCGAAGACCGCGGCCCACCGCCCCAAGCGCTTACCGTAGCGTTTGATCGTCTTCCCGCCTTGCGTGGTCTCGCCCCACACGACCGCCTCAGACAGCTCCAGGTGCACACCGTGGTCGCGGACCAGATAGGTCGCCAGCGGCGTCGGCAACGCCCACCCCGTAGCGACCTGCCTGAACACCTGACGCGCATGCGCAGGCAAACCGGACAGATCCGGCGATTCCGTCAGCACGACGAAGCCCGGCTGTTTCGCCAGCGCCACCTGGTCCACCCCGGCGAGCTGCTCGGCGGACAGTTCGTCGGGCTCGCCGTCGCCGAGCAGCGTGGAACTGGTCGCGCCCAGATACTGGGCGTTGACATCGACCTCGGTCACCCACTGCCCCGGCTGCGGAGCCACGTCCGGGGTAACCCAGCTGGGGACCCGCAGCACCGCACTGGACTGCGTCAACTCCAACGCCCGCGGCGACCGCAGCGCCTCCGGCATGGTCATCGATCCATACCGGGCGCACAACCACTGCAACGCCGCGATCCCCGTCCGTCCAGGGTGCGAGACGAACCGCAACGGATCACCCTCAACCTGCACCGCCTCATGCCACTCGCGCAGCGCCGCCACCGCCTGCTCCCGCGTCACCTCCCGCTGCGGCTCATCCCGCACCGCACGGCGCAGCGACCGCAGAAAATCATCCACCTCGGCCGACTCCTCGACCGAGAACGACACCACCGGCTCCGGCCGCCGAGCCCGCGACGCGGCCTCTCGCCGCGGCGGTGAGACAGCCTCGGGCGCGGTCGACGGGGCGACCGCGGGAGCCGTTGCGGCGGTGTGGGCGGTGATGCCCTCTGGCCACTGGCGGCCCGCACGCTCATAACATCCAGCGGTCGTAGGAATCCCGTCGATCCGGATGCTGACCGGCGCGCCGCAGAACACGCACGGCCGTTCACCGTCAGCAACAGCCAACCGGCCCGCGAATGGGCCATGGTTCCAGATCGTCAGCTTCTCGCTGGTCATGACCACACCCTAACATAAGTCAAGTACCGCACCACACTTACCTACGGCCGACTGGTTCCGATCACGACATCAGCACTGAAACAGGCGCTCCTCCTGCCGACACCACACCTCATACAGACACTCCTCAACCCACCGATCCAACGGCCGCCGACGCGCCTGCGGCGCCCGACCCTCCGCAGCGGCAACAGCACACCGCGTGGTCCCGCCAGAGGTGACCACCACCCCCACCCCACGCAGCGAGCATTCCAACCGGCACTCCTCGGAAGGCGCATGGTCGACCGCGATCGCCGCAGGCCCGAAACCCCGCAACCGAGCAGCACCGGTCAACGCCCGCCGCCAGTCGCGAGCCGTGCTCAGCACCCCGACGAGCCGCACCACCTCCGGTGCCCGCGGACCACTCCACTCCGGCCACTCCCATAACGTCACCGTGTCGAGATCGAACACCGGCGGCTGACCGCTGCTGCGCCGCGCCCGGTGCGCCCGATAGTCGATCGCGACCACTGCATCCACGGGGACGGACAGAATCGACACCCCGGCCAGCACGTGCCCGCGCCACCCCAACTGCTCGCACGCCGCCGAACTACTCACTTCCGTCATCGCGACCATCCTCAACCGCCTGCCGAGACACGTCGTCGAGCCGCGACATGTCCATGCGGGCACCGCCGAGATCCTCGGCGCGCGCAGCCCAACACGGTCCACCCTCAACCGTGTAGAACACCCCCTGAAAAGCACGCTGACGCAGTTCCTCAACAGCACGATCGAGCTCGCTCTCGGCACTCACAACTCCCCTTCCATTGATCACTTACCCGCGGTAACGCCATTCGACGCTCGACAGGCAGACAGCAAGCCCCCACAGGCACGAGCACTCTGATTCCGCTTGCGGCGCGAACCGAACGGATCGCCCCACGAGGTAGCGGTGGTACCGTTTCGACAACCGCGACGACCAAGCCTGGGCGCTGGTAACGCCTTGGACCAACCTGGCCGTCGCGTGGGAGGGCCGACGGGCTACGGAAACATTCCGTAGCCCCGTCAACATCACCCTCTAGTGAACGGGCGCGTGATGTCCTTCCAGTTCAGTCCGCGCGGCGGCCGAACTACGCACTCCCGTCATCGCCGCGACCCTTTGACGTGGTTTTTCCCTTTGGCCAGTCGATCGGCGTGATCCGCCGCCGCCCACAGGGTCTGTGCGAGCATCCGCGCCTCTGCAGGGGACAGGGGCGTCACATCGGTCCGCCACGAGTGCCCGCAACCACAGCCGACGCACCCGAGAACGCGCCGAAGCCGCCCTACTTGCCGCGCAACGCGCCGGAACCCGGCCCAACACCGCCGAGTTCGCCAAGATCGCGCGGGTTTCCCGGTCCTGGCTCTACGGCCAGGCCGACCTCATGCAGGCGTTACGCCAACTCCAGGACAGCAGCCCGCCGGGCCACGACGACCACACGCTCGGCGAGCTCGGAGTCCCTGCGTCAACGGCTCGACGCCGCGATGGCCAGGAACAAGCAGCTCCGCGAGACCAACAAGGAACTGACCCGCCTACTGGAGGTCGCCCACGGCGAGATCCGCCGCCTCGCAGCTGAACCCCGAGGTGTCTGTCCCAATTTCGGTTCTCCCTCTAACACGCGGGAGCTCTCGTCATCCGCGACAGGGACGTAGTCGACAACGGCGACCTTGAACACGGCCACCGCGACATCATCGGTCTCCAGCACGTCGACGCCGCGGTGATCAACCGATGCGTTCACTGCGTCGCTCCATCCAGCTCGGCGGCGAAGGGGCACAACAGGCGCGTCACCGAGGCGATGTTCGGCCAGCCGTTCACGTAGCTGGCCCGGCCGCTCTCGCGCTCGTGCTCGTTCGCGACCTGGTCGAGAACGTCGATCACGGCCGCCTCCAGCAACTCACGGGTGTGCGCGCTGTCGACGGCGTCAAGGATGCGCTGCACGAGGTCGACATCCCATCCCGCGTGAATCAGGCGCTGCCCTGCGGCCTGCCGATCCAGCAGCACCGGCAGTCCGTTGGCGCGCGCCAACCGGACCGCGTCGAACTCGCTCATCCCGGACAGCACGCCCGGAGGGCAGGCATGCGAGACTGGGCCGGAGGCGGTGCCGTCGCTGACGCGCTGCATCCGCTCGTCAACCTCGTCGCCGGTGATGATTTCCCACTCACCGAGCGGCCACGCCCACTCACTCAAGACGCCCACGTCATTGCTGTTGGCGGGCAACATGTCCATCTGGATAGTCCTTTCCCTACTCAAGGGCTCGGTAAGGGTTCGAGACGCGAACCGAACTGGGCTTAGGCGGGCAGAGCCGAGATCAGCGGCTGGCTGGCCGCCTTGCCTTATCGCAACGATCCGACGGTCGACCTGCGGCGTCCGCCTGGAGTTCCAGTTCGGACTGCAGTGCCGCCAGGGTGAGGGTGACCTTGTCGTTCACCGGTTTCCTCCTACTCTTCGAGGAGCGTTGCGGATGAGGCGTCAAGCATGTCGTCCCAGGTCGGACCACCATTCTTCCTCGCGCTGCTGTCTGAGGCGCTCCAGGAGTGGCCCTTCATCCTCGAAAGTTCGAGGGCCTGTTTGTAGCCCTGGAGGATTTTGTAGGTGCCGCGTTGTCGGCACAGTTGTCCGAGCGAGGCGAGGGCCCGTGGCAGCTGGCCATGAGGTACGGCGAAGATGCGGACGATCCTTCCCCGTTCGAATTCAAGCGGGTCCCACAGGATGTAGGTGTATCTGCTGGTGTTGCGGGTCCCGTGGAGCTCTCCCATGCCCTGGTTCCTTCCTGCGGCTCAGTTCGTGTTGATGGTGGCCGTGCCCACAACGTCGTTGGTGATTTCGTCGTGCTCGACGTCGTAGCGGCAGATATTCAGCGGCGCACCCAGCTTGTTGCACAGCTGAACACCGACTTCGAAACCTAACCTGGCGCTGATCTGTGCGGCGATCTTCGCGCTGATGTCGCCAGGGAGGTCGTTGGTTTCGTTTACCTCGATGGCCGCGTTCTTGATCTCCGGGCGGTCCGGGATGTTGAAGGACACCTGGTAGCCAGTGCTGGTACTCATGTCTTCCTCTCGTTGCAGGGGTTCTTCATCCTGTGTAGGTGGTGGTCGGTGTTGCCCCAAGCGCTTCGGCGACCTCACAGGCATCGCGTTCGCAAGAACGCTGAGCAGCCCGCGGGTCGGGCATCTCATCGATGCCCGACCGAGCGCGGTTCAGACCGGCAGCACCGGCACATCCGGCGGATTCGACGTCCTCGATCGTTTCCGTGGCTGAACCCGAGATCGACGCTTCTCCCTTATCCGTGGGAACTCGCGTCCTCCTCGTCGGCAGGGATGTAATCGACAACGGCGACCTGGAACACGGCCACCGCGCCATCATCCGTCTCCAACCGCAGTTCTGAGTCGCTCAGGGTCAGATTTCGATCATTTTCGAGCGACTGTTTGAGGAGTGCGATCGCGGCGGCGCTATCCCGACGTTGTCTGGCGAACTCGTCAACGAACTCGCTCCAAAAGCTCACGGTCCTGCCTCACTTCCGTTGAGGATTGCTGTGCGAGCACGTAGCCCGCGTTGCCGGTTGCTAGCGTTGTGCCCGCCGCGGACATTGACGGCGGGCACAACGTCACGCGTTGGTGCGAGCACGAGCGTTACGCCGCTTCAGCGCGCGCCGCTCATCCTCGGACATGCCGCCGAATACGCCAGCGTCCTGTCCTGATTCCAGGCTCCACGCAAGACATTCGGAAGCGACCGGGCAACGGCGGCACACCGCCTTCGCCTCGGCAAGCTGCAACAGCGCGGGGCCGGAGGTGGAGACGTCCTGGATCCGGCAGGCTGACTGAACAGCCCCCAAGCGCGGCAGACAACGGCCTACCGCGTCTGGGCACCGCTCAATCCACGGTGATGCTGGCGACAAAGGATGTGCGGACGAGTCGCCAAGGGCTGGCAGGTTGGGGGGCGGTGGCGGCCGGGTCGCGCTGTCCGGCGAAGTGCCCGGCCGCCACCGGTTCTCAGCTACTGACCATCCGGGCCGTACTGGCCGACCGTCCACAACAACGGCTCAGTCTGGTGTAGGTCCACTCGGCCATCAGGGGGTCCTCCTGCTCTTTGTTGATGGGTAGCCCAAGGGTCAGTCGCCGACCATGTCGCGGTTCTCCTGCGTCATGTCCCAGACGACCGGGAAGAGGAGTTCGTCGGCTCGCTTCAGGAAGACATTGCGGGCGGTCTCGTCGACGCTGTCGCGGGCCTCTGAGGTGGGTCGCGGGCCTCTGAGGTGGACTGCGGCGGTCTCCATGTCCTCGTGCCCGTTGATACGGGCTTCGCCGAATCGCCATGCGGCGGTGTCGAGCTGGTCGATGAAGGCGCCGAGCTCGGCAGCCGGGGTCGCCTCCGCGACGAACGCGATGTCGTCGGCGTAGCGGCCGATAATGTCTTCAACGGTGATCACGGTGGCGGACATAGGTTCTCCTATCGGTACGCGAGGCCGTCGTATTTGACGGCGAAAAGATGGGCATGGGGTGTTCTTGCTGGGTGCACCGCTGGTCGGTGACGAGTGAGTCGCTGCTGTTGACGGATCTCCCGCTCACCGCCATCACAACGAGCTTCGAGCTCGCGGATCACCGCGTCCGCCGCTTCCGCTCGATCAGGACATACTCGGCCAACACACCGGCGATCAGCTCATCCCTGCCCCTTCTGGAAATCGTCAACCGCTTCGCTGACAAGTTCTTCCAACATCTCGCTGACCAACTTCCAGTCCTCCCCGTCGGGCGGCGGCTGCCGCTTGTCGGGCGTCGGTTCAGCCATCAGATTTCTCCTCTCCATGTCCGCTCAACCAGCAGTGCCCGGTTCATGCGACCGCCCGCGTCGTGAACATGTCCTCGACGCGAACACCCAGGTCAGACAAAGCTTTTTCAGCAGCCGCAACGACCGAACCTTGGCGGTGCTACACCTTGGACCGACTTGGCCGTCGCGTGGGTGGGGCTGCAGGCTAAGGCAGCATCTCGGTGTTGTCGTCGGCGGACAGCACCAGGATCGAAGCGGCGTCCTGCGTCAGGTACCCGGCGGAGTACTCGACCAGCTCGGCCACGGCAGCGTCCGGACCATACGAGCGGCTCCGGTTGGCGGCGTTGATCAGCTCCGCCGCACGCTCCTGCAGCTTCCGCAGCAGGAAACCACGCCACTGGTCCGAGAGGCTCCAGTTTTCGGACTCGGCGAAGTGTCGCAACCACTGGCCGCGCGCACGCTCACCCGGCGCATAGCGACGCACGATCGCCTGGAACAAGTTGTGCATTTGCCACGCCAGATCCCGACCGAACTGCCCCTCATACGGGTGTGGCGTGGCCTTCTGGGTCGGGCTGGCGCTCAGCTCCGCCTCCAGGAGCACAAGCATCGGAAACCTCCTCGGATTCTTTTGTCGCGCTAACGAATTGGTGAAACGTCACCCGCTCCCCGGCCCGCGGCGCCAGGTAACTGCCAGTCATGAACGTCACCTGGCGAGCAGCATCGAGACGAGCTGGGCGTCCACGCCGATGGCGAAGGCGACGGTCCCGGCCATCGCGAAGAAGGTCGCCAAGCGCAACTTGCCGTGCTTGGCGCTGGCGATTCTGGCCAGTGTGGTGGCGTCCTCCCGGTACGTCACCGCGAGCTCGGCCGCGGCGTGCCGGAACCGGCGGATCCGGTCACCTCGATCCGGGTTGGTCAACAGCGGCCAGCCAGTCAGGTTCCGCCGCGGATGGAAACGCGTCCGGGTTGACCGCAATGTACTGAGAATGAGTAGCAGGGCCGCGAACATCAGGTTCGCTGCCATCCCGAACGCGCCCAGCGACACCGCGGTGACCGCGTTCAGGCCACCGAGCTGCTTCGTCCCGATGGCCGCCACCACCGACGCGCCGGTACCGATCAGGGAGAACGCGCCGGTCACCGCAGTGCTGATTCCGGTGCTCCGGCCGATCTCCCACCGCGCCGCGTTGGCCAGGTACTCGCCGAGTTCCTTCTGCTGCTCCTGGCACTCCACCGAATCAGCCGCCTCGACCTCGGCGGCGTCACGCCGGGCGATGATGCCGACCGCGCCGCCCTTGTGGTCGCTACTCATGGCAGCACCTGCGCATCCACGGATTCGAGGTCCGCGATCGCCTCTTCGGTCTCGTCGGCCAGGTCGAAGCGGGGCGCGAAGGTCACCGTCCCAGCGGCACGGTCGACCTTGGTGATCACGTAACGGTTTCCGGTCCAGGGAAAGAAAATGCCCGCTCCATCGGTGTAGTCAGACATGGGTGCCTTTCTTGTCGAAAACGGGTTTCTGGGCACCTCGCGGAGCATCGAGGCGCGACAGCACGCGCCTAGCGAGGTGCGATGTGCAAACGAGTTGTCAGCGGGCGTCGCGAAGGAGCGCCGGATCGGTGACGGTGTGGAGCCCGAGATGGCCGGTGGCGGGGATGCGCTCGGCGAAGTGGACGGCGTTGGCCAGCACGAGGTGCCAGACGTCGGGCTCGCCCCACGGTACGCAGCACCGGCCGGTGCTGCGGTGGACGTCAACCAAGTCCGCGGCGCCGATGCGCCACGCGCCAGCCAGGTTGCGGGGGCGGTTCTCGCAGGGCTTCCAGCCTCGTGTGATCGCCAGCGACCACGGCGGGATCACGGTCAGCGACCGCACCCCGCCGTCGTCACCACCGTGGCCGGTGCTGGGGACTCATCACGTCCTCGACCGGGTCCGGGCGTTGCGGCGCTTCAGCGCGCGCCGCTCGTCCTCGGACATGCCGCCCCACACGCCCGCGTCCTGCCCGGACTCCAGCGCCCACGCCAGGCACTCCGAGGCGACCGGGCACCGACGGCACACCGCCTTCGCCTCGGCGAGCTGCTGAAGCGCCGGGCCACTGTTTCCCACCGGGAAATGCAACTCTGGATCCTCGTCGCGGCAGGCGGCACGGTGTCGCCAATCCATCGGCATAATGGGGTACTCCTCTCGATTCGTGGGAGGTTGGACCGGGTCCGGGAACGCCTCGGCTGTGGAAGGTGGAGACGTCCCGGATCCGGCGGGCTGGTCGAACAGCCTCCAGGCACGGCAGACAACGGCCTGCCGTGCCTGGGCGCAGCTCAATCACGGTGATGTTTGCGGCAAAGGACGTGCGGGCGAGCGCTAAGCGCCCGCCCAACCCACGTCTTGATCAGCCGAGAATGTCCGCTCGGCCGATCTCGTCGTCGAGCGAGTACACGATCGCCTCGCCCCAGTCGGTCACGACCACTCTGATGTGTTCCTGGTCGTGACGACCTCGGCTCGACAGGTGGTTCTCGATTTCAGTCGCCAGCAAGTCCTTGCCGACCAGTTCGACCTGAAGCTCGTCGATCTCGTAGCCAAACTCGTTCGCACGAAACTGGACCTTGAACGTCGTCGTGCTCATTTCACCTCAGCCCCTACGCAAAGCCTGAATCTCCAACAGCACGAGTTCTTCCGCGCTCGCACCGCCGTTTCGGTGGCTGACGCGCGGCTCAATCCGGGTGTAGGTCACGGATTTCTCCCACCGGACACGAAGCTCATCCGACTCACCGTCGGGCATCATGTAGCGCTGCCCGTGCGGATCCCACGTGCACCAGACCTTGGCCATCAACCCATCCGGAACGATCGGCTTACCTGGGCTGGGATGCACGTAATACCAACCCCATCGGTGCGCAGCCTCAGCTGCTGGATCCCAGCCATGCCACATCGCTGGCCGGTCTGAATCTCCACAGTCGTGAAAGATCAGCTGCTCACCGCAGCCCGGACAACATGCGTGGTCGCACCCATCCTCATGCGGATGTCCCGGTACGACACCGCACCCTGGACACTCCTCCGGTGCGGGCAATTCAACTTCGTCAGGGATGGTTGGCAGATCGCTCATGTCGACACCTCCTGTTGTTGACGAGTAGCCCGGATCAGTTAGCCCGGATCAGTCGCCGACCATGTCGCGGTACTCCTGCGTCATGTCCCAGACGACCGGGAAGAGAAGTTCGTCGGCTCGCTTCAGGAAGACATTCCGGGCGGTCTCATCGACGCTGTCGCGAGCCTCGTTGAGGTGGACTGCGGCGGTCTCCATGTCCTCGTGCCCGTTGATACGGGCCTCGCCGAATCGCGATGCGGCGGTGTCGAGCTGGTCGATGAAGGCGCCGAGGTCAGCGGCCGGGGTCGCCTCGGCGACGAACGCGATGTCGTCGGCGTAGCGGCGCAGAAGGTCTTCGACGGTGATCGCGGTGGCGGACATGTGGTTCTCCTATCGGTAGACGGGATCGCTGTATTCGACTGCGGCGGTCAAATGACGGCCTATCCTGCGGAACCGACCATCACGAGATGGAACAGTTAATAAAGGGCGCGAAGACGCTCCTCGGTCATCAGATGTGGATCAGTTGGTCGTGTCGGTATCGGTTGGGCAACGGGACGCTCAGCAACGACCTTTCGCGTACGGACACGGCGGATTGCGCCCACCAGCTCTCGCGTGATCGTCGCCACGGCATCCAGAACAGAGTCGGGAGCGGCGTCGGCGGCACCGCTGGAGGGTAGGTACTTGATCGGCTCTGTCGTGTGCGTGACCTCTCCAGCGAACGCGGCAGGGTGCCGCTGCCGACGCTGATCGGCGAGCACATCGGCGAGCAAGCCCTGCACCAGCGGCTTGTTGAGGATCCATTCGACGCTGCGAAACGGAATCCGCTGGACATTACTGTCGGCATACTCCGTCAGAGCAGCGCCGAGCGGGCCCCTCAGATCACGAAGGAGTTGCGCTCGCCATTCAGACGACGCCTCACGGATGACAACGGGCATACCATCCTGGAGAGTCCAGACATCGTAACTGTCGAGTTCCCCTCCTTCTCGGACTTTCAGGTAAGCCCACACGCCCCATTCACGATGACCAAACATTTCCTTCCTCCTTGTACCGTGTGGTGTGCGATGAGTAGGACTTCTTTGTTGATTTCGACGGAACCGTGTTCGGGCGGCGCCGAACACGGTGGCTGCCCCTCGGCGGGAGCACCGGGACGTGCCGTTGGGGTTCGTTAGTGCTGCGCGTCGCGCTGAGTTGTCCACGCGTCGATCGCGGCCTGGCTCGGGTAGAACTCGAACTCCCCACCGCGACTGCCCAGTTCGATGGCGCGCGCGACCGCGGTGGCGGCGGCCTCGCGGACCCCTTCGGTCGCGATGAAATCCACCAGCACGCCCGCGATGAGTTCGCGCAGTTCCAGGGGATCGATCTCACCGAGATGCATGGCCCGCCCCGGCAGTCGTGGCCGGTGGACGCTCAGCGAGGTCAGCCAGCACGTCGGCGTGGCACGCCAGCCGCGGTGGGCATGAACAGCACAGCGTCCGACCGCGTAGGTGGTGGAGGTGGGCGCGGACCCAACGACGATCAAAGGCTGTTCGGCCGACGACCATCACGTCCGCATCACGCGGATCCGCGCCCACCAGCCACTGCCGGTATCGATCCCGACACCACTGGTGAGCCTCCGCCACGGTGGTCGCGGCCCCAGTGGCGAGCGCTGCGGCGACGGTGAAGGGATTGCCGTAGCGCGAGGTGCGATCAACGATGATCGCACCAGGCGGCTTACGCCATCCCCGCCTGCGACGCCGCTGGACGCGGCGCGCAGGCGTCACGTCTGCGCACCGTCAACCGGGGCTGGGGTGTCCCAATACTGCTCGGGCCACCGTTCGACGAGCAGCAGCTCGTGGTGCAGCTCCACCCCGTACGGCCACTCGACGACCACTGCGGGCGGCTGCTCCGGATCGAACTCGCCGCCCTGGTTGACCTCGGCGGCGAACAGCTCGCCGCCGGTCTTCGACGGCACGGGAACCAGGTCGGCGCTCTCGGGCAAGCGAACCGACCACAACGTTGTTGACACGACGATCACGTCCTTTCTCGTTTCGCGCAGGCCACCTGACGGCCCGCAGCACCATCCCGCCGATGAACAAAGGAAGGCGGCAGGGCTCTTTTCGCGCACCGGCGGGCGGGCGGTGCGGGTCGAGCGGTGCGGGTCGAGCGGTTCAGGCCGGGGTGAGGGAGTGCCATCCTTCGGCGAGCATCCTCGGCAGGTCCCGCATGATCTGCCGATACATGCCCGTAACCACGGCGGTCGGCACGCGACGTGCGTAACCGCACCAGCACGGCACGGGGCTGCGGCGCGCGTTGCCTTCCAGCGCTACCGGCAGCGGTGGCAGCACCACTACCGCCCGGCTCGCCACGCCCATCTCCGCGGCGAGCAGCACCAGACCGCGCCGGTCAGCCGAGTCGGCGTTGGTGGCATCCCACACCACCGATCGGCCCGCGGCCAACGCGGTCCGCGCAGCCACCTGTCCCATGTGGACAGCAAACGCCCGAACCACCGGATCCCGATTAGATGAACAACCGCACGGCGACAGCCGCTGACGGTTCTCATCCAAACTGACCACGACCGCGTGCGGAAACCGCGAACGCAGCGTGGTCTTGCCCGCCCCCGGCGGACCGACCAACCCGATCAGTTCCGGTCGACAGCACATCTCGTCGCCTCTCCTTGGGTGTGCACGAACAGAGCCGGGCGCCGCTGAAGCGGCGCCC
>NZ_JALBWV010000076.1 GCF_022678645.1 Saccharopolyspora soli
ATACCCAACACAAACACGAAATACAACGCCAACAACCCATAATCCACAGCATTGGCATCGAGAAGCTGACCCTGGGCCAACACCTGGGTGCTGACCCATCCCTCACTGAACACAGTGGACCCTCTTTCGGCAGGAGCGGTGGCGTAACGCGAGCCGCCCACGATGAACGACGCAAAGGTGTGCGCGGCCGGGTCGCGCCACCCGACCCCAATATGTTGTCTGCTGCAACTTATCACCGGGGTCGGCCGCGGTGAAGATCTCTGGATTGATCCAGCAGTCCCGGCGTAACCGCATCGCAACGTGCCGCCTGCCCCGTCGGGGCAACGTTTTCCGCCAACCAGCTCAGTTGCTGGCCAGCACCTGCTCGAACGCGAGCTCGGCGGCGCCGAGCAGCTTGCCGTCACCCCCGAGCGACGACGGCACCAGCTTGGTGCCCCCCATGGCGCGGCTGACCAGACTGCGTTCGGACACCAGCTTGCCGACGTGTTCGATCAACGTGCGCGGCAGCGCGGTGAACAGATCACCGAGCACCACGAGTTGCGGGCACAGCAGGTTGACCACATTGCACAGTCCGATGGCCAACCACTCGCCGAACTCCCCCAGCCGTTGCATCACCTCGTCCGGATCCTGCGCCAGCGCGTGCAATTCGGCGACGATGACACCGCGCGGCGAGTCCTCCGGCAGGTCCAGCGCGCGGCTCAGCGCCCGCTCCCCGACCTCGGTCTCCCAGCATCCCCGGCTGCCGCAATAGCATTCGAGCCCATCCGGCCGCACCACCATGTGCCCGAGTTCCCCGACGTACCCGCCACTGCCCCGCAACGGGATGCCACCGGAGATCACCCCGCCGCCGACACCGACGTCCGCCCCGACGAACACCGCGTCCGTCGCGCCGCGCGCCGCGCCGCGCAGGTGTTCGGCGAGCACGCTGAGCTCCGCGTCGTTGCCGACTTCCACCCGGCGACCGCCCAGCGCTTTGGACAGCCAGTCCCCGAGCGGCACATCGGTCCAGTGCAGGTTCGGCGCTTCGCGCACCATGCCGTCCGCCCGCCGCACCACGCCGGGCGCCGACGCGCCGACCGCGACGACGTCGACGTTCGCCTCCTCGATGAGCACCGCACTGTTGTCCACGATCTTGGTGAAGACCTCGCGCGGAGTCCTGGTGGCCGGGCGCAAGCTCCAACTGCACCGGTTGAGGATTTCGCCACCGAGGCCGATCAGCGCCATCGCGACCTGCTCGACCCGGATGTCCACCGCCAGCGTCACCGCGGCGTGCGGCTGCGGGAGCACCAGCAGCGACGGCCGACCGGCACCGCTGCGCTGGGCGGGCACCCGTTCGACGACGAGACCGTCCTTGACCAGCTCGTCGACGAGGGCCTTGATGGTGCTGCGGTTGAGCCCCATCTCGGTCGCCAGCGCGGCCCTCGTGCACGGCCCGCCGATGTGCAGCCGACGCAGCAGCACGGCCCGGTTGTGCTGGCGCACTTCATCGGGCCGCGCTCCCGCGGTTGGTGTGGTACTCAATTCGGCCGCATCCTCCGCCTGCTTCCGGCTTCCCCTCCTGGAAAAGCTGTAGCACAGTGGCCGCTCGCGCGGCTCAACGTGCTCCTCGCACGACGTCCGGTTCAGGTCTCATGCCGCGCCGTCGAACGCCGCCGGGACAACGCGTCCACACCGGCGGCTGCCACCAGTACCAATCCGGTGATGATGTTCACCAGTGCCGCCTGGAACCCGAGCATGTTCAGCCCATTTTGGACCGTGGCGAGCACCGCACCACCCAGGATCGCGTCGTGCAGCCGCCCCTTTCCGCCGAACAGCGAAGTACCGCCGATGACCGCGGCACCGACCGCGAACAGCACCAAGTTGCCGTTTCCGGCGCTGCCGTCCACCGAGCCGACCTTGGAGGTGTAGACGATGGCGCCGAGCGCGGCGACCGACGAGCAGATGATGAACGCGCTCATCCGGATCTTGGCCACGTTCACCCCGGCCCGGTGGGCGGCGTCCCGGTTGTTGCCGACGGCGTAGACGTGTCGCCCGTACCGGGTGCGGTCCAGCACGAACGTGCCGACGATCAGCAGTACCAGGATGATCGGCACCACGTAGGGCACGCCGCGGATCGACGCCAGCTCCGGGTGCGGTGAGCGGTTCAACGTCAGCAGGTAGGTGGCCAGCCCGCCGCACCCGAGCACGGCCGCGACCTTGCCAGCGACTAGCACGGTCGGCTGCGCGACGAGCCCATGCCGCAGCCTGCTCAGGTGCTGGTAGCTCACGACGGCGGCGTACCCCGTTCCGACGACCAGGAACAACGCCCAGCTGCCAGCCACGCTGAGGCTGCCGTTGGCGACGGCGAACAGCACCGGGCTCTGCCGGATCGAGACGGTGCCGCCCGGACCGACCAGTTGCAGCACCACGCCGGACCAGGTGATGAACAGTCCAAGGGTGACGATGAACGACGGAATCCGGACCTTGGAGACCGCGAACCCGGTCAGGCAACCGATCGCGGCGCCGACGCACACCGCCAGCAACATCTCCAGCCACGGGTTGGCGTCCACTCCGGCCGCCACGAGCACCAGCGCCAACGCGGAAAGCGCCGCGCCGAGCCAGATCCGCAGCAGCAGCGCCAGCAGCACGGCCACCGCGAGCCCCAGCAGGAAGGCGTAGAACACCGACCCGCCCAGCGCGCCGAGCAGGTTCCCGTTGTTCTGGAAGTGCAGTGCGAGCACCGACGCGGCCACACCGGAGGCGGTCCCGGCGGACAGGTCGATCTCGCCGATCAGCAGCACGTAAACGATGCCCATCGCGACGATGGTCTGCCCGGCGCCTTGGTGCAGCAGGTTGGTCAGGTTGTTGAGGGTGAGGAAGTCATCGGACAGCGTGGTGAACAGCACCAGCAGCACGGCCAACGTCACCAGCGCGGGCAGCGGGCCGAGGTCGCCGCGGCGGAGCTTGCCGACGTAGTCGCGCAGGACTTCGCCGGTGGCGCGCGAGGTGGTGTCGATGCCGAAGTCGGCGATGCGGGCGAGCTCCGGCTCTGCCGCACCGGTGTGGCTGTTCGTCATGGGCGGTCCTCGGATCTCGTCAGACTGCGGCGACGTCGGGGCGGGCCAGGCCGAGGTCGCCGGAGCGCCCGGCGGTCATCAGCTCGACGACCTGACCGTGGGTCAACTCGCGGGCGGGCAGTTCGGCGGCCATCCGGCCCAGGTAGAGGGTGGCGATGCGGTCGGCGACCTCGAACACGTCGGTCATGTTGTGGCTGATCAGCACCACGCCGAGGCCCTGTTCGGCAAGTCGCCGCACCAGGTCGAGCACCTGCCGGGTCTGCGCGACGCCCAGCGCCGCGGTGGGCTCGTCGAGGATCACCACTTTGCTGTTCCACAGCACGGCTTTGGCGATGGCGACCGTCTGCCGCTGACCGCCGGAGAGCGACCCGACCTTCGCGCGCACCGAGCCGACCGTGCGCACCGACAGCGAGCGCAGCGTGCGCCTGGCCGCCAGCTCCATCTCGGCCTCGTTGAGCAGCACCGCGGGCCCCTGCTCCCGGCCGAGGAACATGTTCTGCACGACGTCGAGGTTGTCGCACAGCGCGAGGTCCTGGTAGACGATCTCGATGCCCAGCGCCGCGGCGTCGCTCGGCCGCTGGATGTGCACCGGGCGGCCTTCGAACAGCATCTCCCCGCTGTCGATGCGGTGCATCCCGGCGATGCATTTGACCAATGTGGACTTCCCGGCGCCGTTGTCGCCGATGAGGGCGGTGACCTCACCGGCCCGCACCGCGAAGTCGACGTCCCGCAAGGCGCGGACCGCACCGAAGCTCTTGCTGACCCGGCGCAGCGCCAGAACCGGTTCGTGCACCGTGACCTCCCTTGGACCGCCTGCGTCAGGCGATGCCGAGCTGTCGGCACGTGCCCGCCAGCTCGCCGCCGCAGATCTCCTCGGCTCGGACGTGGCCGGGGCCGAGCACCGTCTTGATGTTGTCCCGTGTGATCAGCTGCGGGGCCAGCAGCACCGACTTGACCTCGCGCCCGGCCACCGGATCGCGAATGCGCTGGCTCGCCAGGGCATCGGCGGCCGCGACATCGCCCCGCACGAGCGCGGCGGCCAGCTTCGCCGCGACACCCGCCTCCTGCCTGATCGGCTTGAACACCGTCGAGGACTGGTAGCCCTGCAGCAGGGCGCGCAGCCCGTCGACGGTCATGTCCTGGCCGGTGACCGGAACCGCACCCGCCAGGCCATATTTCTGCAGCACCGTGATCACCGCCGCGGCCAGCCCGTCGTTGGCGGCCAGGACACCGTCCACCCGGCCGCCGTTGGCCGTCAGCAGTTGCTCGAAGACCTGGCCGCCCGCCTGGTTGTCCCAGCCGTCGACGAATCGGCTGCTCACCAGTTGCAAGTCGCCCGCCGCGTAGTGCGGAGCCAGCGCTTCGGACTGGCCGCTGTGCACCAGCGTCGCGTTGTGGTCGGTCGAGGATCCGCCGATCTCGATCACCTGCGCACCGGGTTTGTCGCGCAACGCGGCGGCCAGGGCCTGCGCCTGGAGTTCGCCGACCATCTCGTGGTCGAAGCTGACGTAGTAGTCAGCGCTGCCGCCGACGTTGAGCCGGTCGTAGTCGATCACCGGCACGCCCTGCTGCTTGGCCTTCTGCTCCACAGTGGCCCCGACATCGCCGCTGGGCGCCGCGATGATCAGCACCTGCACCCGTTGGCTGAGCATGCTGTCGGCGATCTGGGCGAACTTCTGCGCATCGCCCTGCGCGTTCTGGACGATCGGCGCGAGTCCTTCCTGCCGCAGCGCGGACTGCAGCATCGGCTGGTCGAAGTGGGCCCACCGCGCGGAAGTCGCCGTCTCCGGCAGGATCACGCCGACCCGTGGCGCGGCATCGGTCCAGGGCGGTACCGCTGCGGCATCCGGCTGCCGCGGGCTGTTGTTCCCGCAGGCCACCAGCAACAGCCCAACACTGCAGGCCATCGCGATCAGCGCTGCGGGCGTTCTCCCCATCGAGAAGCCTTCTCCACTCCTGAATCGAACTGAGCAACGCAAACGTTGCGGCAGACAACATATGACACCACACCGCAAGTCGAGAAGTTCACCTGATCGATGCAGTTGTTGAACTTGATCGATGTAGGACATCTTCCGGAAACATGATCCAGTGGTATGTTGCCGTCTGCAACATATTCGTCCGGTGGGTGGATCACGCGCCTGGTCCACCCACCGGACGTTCCTCGCCCGACGGCAGCGTAAACCCGCTTCAGTGCCGACTTCTGGCCTTGCACCCAGTTCCACCCCGAACCCGGAGGAATCCCCGATGCAGAGGAGTCCAGCATGACCCGTTGGTTACCCGGCACGAACCGAACCCGGATCGGGCTGGTGCTCGCCGCCGTGGCCTGCACCGCCGCCGCCGTCACCCCCGCCGTAGCCGCGGCGCAACCCGCCTACCGCGACGCCTCCCTTCCGGTGGTCGACCGGGTCGACGATCTGATGGCGCGAATGTCGTTGCAGGACAAGATAGGCCAGATGACCCAGGCCGAACGGGAGGCCGCCGATCCGAACGCGGCGGCCAGCGGCGGCGTCGGGTCGATCCTCAGCGGTGGCGGCTCGGCGCCGACGCCGAACACGGCCGAGGCGTGGGCCGACATGTACGACGCCTACCAGCAGGCCGCCATCGCGACCCCGCTGGGGATTCCGATCATCTACGGCATCGACGCGGTGCACGGGCACAACAACGTGGTCGGCGCGACGATCTTCCCGCACAACATCGGTCTCGGCGCCGCCAACAATCCCGAGCTGACCGAACGCATCGGTCGCGCCACCGCCGAAGAAGTCGCCGGTACCGGCATCGACTGGGACTTCGCGCCGTGCCTGTGCGTGGCGCGCAACGACCGGTGGGGACGCACCTACGAGTCCTTCGGTGAAACCCCGGAACGGCCCTCGGCGCAGTCCTCCATCGTGAGCGGGCTGCAGGGCGCCAGCCTGGACGCACCTGGATCCGTGCTGGCCACCGCGAAGCACTACGTCGGCGACGGCGGCACGACCGGCGGCGACGACCAGGGCAACACCGAGGTCAGCGAGCAGGAGCTCCGCGCGGTGCACCTGCCGCCGTTCCAGGCCGCCCTGGAGCGCGGCGTCGGTTCGGTGATGATCTCCTACAGCAGCTGGAACGGCGCCAAGCTGCACACCAACGACTACCTGGTCAACGGGCTGCTCAAGGGCGAGCTGGGTTTCACCGGCTTCGTCGTGTCGGACTGGCAGGGCATCGACAAGGTCGACGGCCAGGAGGGCTTCACCGCGGAGGAGGTGCGCAACTCGATCAACGCCGGGCTGGACATGATCATGGTGCCCTACGACTACCAGAAGTTCATGGACCTGCTGCGCGCCGAGGTCGAGGCCGGTCGGGTACCGATGTCGCGCATCGACGACGCCAACCGGCGCATCCTGACCAAGAAGTTCGAGATGGGCCTGTTCGAGCGGCCTTTCACCGACCGCAGCTTCACGCCGACCGTCGGTAGCCCCGAGCACCGCGCGATCGCCCGCGAAGCGGTCCGCGAATCGCAGGTGCTGCTGAAGAACGACGGCAACGTGCTACCGCTCGCCAAGGACGGCGGCAAGATCTTCGTCGCGGGCAAGAACGCCGACGACATCGGTAACCAGAGCGGCGGCTGGACGATCAGCTGGCAGGGCAGCAGTGGACCCATCACACCGGGAACCACCATCCTGCAAGGAATCCAGCAGGCGGTGACGCCGGGTACCGAGGTGACCTACGAGCGCAACGGCAACGGCATCGACAACACCTACCGCGCGGCGATCGCGGTGGTCGGCGAAACGCCCTACGCCGAAGGCGAGGGCGACCGGCCCGAGGGCATGGGCCTGGACGACGAAGACAGGGCGACCATCGCACGGCTCAAGGAGTCCGGCGTCCCGGTCATCGTGGTGACGGTCTCCGGACGCCCGCTGGACATCGCGGCCGACCTCCCGCAGTGGAACGCGCTGGTGGCCGCCTGGCTGCCGGGTACCGAAGGAGCGGGCGTGGCTGACGTCCTCTTCGGAGACCACAACCCGACGGGCACGCTGCCGGTGACCTGGATGGCCAGTGCCGCCCAGCAACCGATCAACGAAGGCGACGGCCAACAACCGCTGTTCCCCTACGGTTTCGGCCTGCGGTACTGATCCATCCCAGGTGAAGCGCGAAGGGCACTTCTTGCCGAGCAACAGGCGAGGAGTGCCCTTCCGGCGCGCGTGTGGCGCCCAACGCGTCCCCGCATCGCTGGCTGAGACGGTCCGCAACCTGTCAGTCGATTCTTTGCCGCGGCAACTTCGGAACTGCGCGCACGAACACGCGTTTCGCCGAATTAGCGACCCATTTCGACCGAGTCGTTCGTGCGTCGGTCTGCCCGTAGACCGTCGAGTACGAAGTGCAGGGACCGCTGCCATGCCGACATGCCCGCGTTCTCGCCGAGCAGGGACAGCGCCCAGAGCAGATTCACGATGTCGTCGTCGCTGGCGTCCGCACGGATTGCTCCGGCGCGGCGAGCGCGGTCGAGGACTTTCGACAGGTGCGCCATCCCGCGCTGGCACGCCTCCGCCATTTGCACGGCCGCGGGATGGTCGCCGATGAATGCTTCGAGCAGCCCGCGGTCGGCGGTGAGCTGAGCCAGCAGATTGTCGATGAACCCGATGAACGCGGTCCACGCATCTGGTTCGGCTTCGGCCTGCGCGGCGAACTCGTCCACGGCGGCGAGACGCGGCGGCAGCAACGCATCGATGAGGGCGTCGCGGGTTGGGAAGTGGTTGTAGAGGGTGCCGATGCTGACGCCAGCACGTCGAGCGATCTCCTCCAGCGATCCGGCAAGGCCCTGCTCGGTGAACACTCCCGCAGCCTCGTGCAGCAGCCTGTCGCGGTTGCGGGCCGCGTCGCGGCGCATCGGTTTGGCCATGGCGACCATTGTACGAATTTGAGGCACCCCTCATGTTACGCTTATAATCTGAGGCAGCCCTCATATTTGGAGAGAGATCATGACCACCACTCGTACCGCCGCGATCATCGGTGTCGGACCAGGTCTCGGCATGTCCATGGCCCGCCGATTCGGCCAGGAGGGATTCCGGGTCGCTGTGGTGTCACGCAGCGGCACACGACACGGCGCATATCTGGCCGACCTCGCCGCGCACGGCGTCGAAGCCACCGCCCACACCGCCGATGTCACCGATGCGGACCGGCTAACCGCGGTGCTGGAAGAGATCGTCAGCACCGGCGACGTCGAGTTCGCCTACTACGGTCCCGGCCCGACATCTCAGCAGATCGTCCCGATCACCGACATGGACGTCCCCACCGCTCAATCGGCGTTCGAGTGGGTGTGGCCAGCCGTGCACGTCGCCAGCGCTGTGCTACCGGGCATGTCGAAACGAGGAACTGGCGGACTGATCTTCGCCGGTGGCCTGTCGAGCGTCCGGCCCATGCCGATGCTCGGTCAGCTCGCCTTGGCCGCTGCTGCTCTGCGCAATTACGCACTCACCCTGAACGCGGCACTGGCCGACCGCGGGGTCTACGCCGGAACCCTCACCATCGGTGGTTTGGTGGAACGCGGCGACATCCACGCGATGGTCACCGCCGCCCCCGAGAAGTACGGCGCCGCCGACGGGCACACGCTCGATCCGGATCGACTGGCCGACGCAGCGTGGCACATGTACCGCACCCGCGATCGCGCGGAGCAGGTGTTCGACGTCCTCGGTCAGTGACGCCGTCGCGCCGGCAAATCGCGGCCTGCCCGACTTTTCGATGCCGGGTCGCTACTCCAGGTCAACCCCGGCCGGACGGATTCGACCGGTCACCTCGCCGAAGCCGATTCTGGTGCCGTTCGGGCCGGGGGCCGTCGCCGTGATGGTGACCTCGTCGCCGTCCAGGAGGAAGGTGCGGTACTCGTCGCCGATGCGCACGGGTTCCTCGCCGCCCCAGGTGAGTTCGATGAACGCGCCGCGTTCGTGCTTCGCCGGGCCGGAGATCGTGCCCGAGGCGTAGAGGTCGCCGGTTCGGCAGGTGGCTCCGTTCG
Organism: Saccharopolyspora soli; assembly: GCF_022678645.1. Classification (GTDB taxonomy): domain Bacteria; phylum Actinomycetota; class Actinomycetes; order Mycobacteriales; family Pseudonocardiaceae; genus Saccharopolyspora; species Saccharopolyspora soli. Next base: position 9,037 of record NZ_JALBWV010000076.1, read on the forward strand.
CCGTCAGGTGTGCGAGCAGTTGCGCTGGGGACCAGTACATCTCCCGGTACGGCGGGCGGGCGACCTGTTGGCCGTTCCAGAACACCGCGAGGTCGACGTCCAGCCCCCAGGGCTCGCATTCGCGCAGGTACGGCAGTGGTTGCGGATCCTGCACCGGGGTCGGCACGCGGGCAGGGCCCAGCGCCAGCAGTGGCACCACCCACGGCGAGATCGAGGTCGCGAAGCTCTTGCCCAGGAACGGTCCCAGCGGCACGTACTCCCATGCCTGGATGTCCCGCGCCGACCAGTCGTTGACCAGCACCGCACCGAACACGCGGGTGGCGAAGTCCGCGACCGGGACCCGCGTGCCCCGTTCGGAACCGGTGCCGACGATGAAGCCGAGCTCCGCCTCGATATCCAGCCGACGGCACGGACCGAAGGTCGGGACGTCCTCGCCCGGTGCTCTGCGCTGGCCACTGGGTCGGACGATATCGGTGCCGGACACCACAACTGTTCCACTACGCCCGTGGTACCCGACGGGCAGGTGCTTCCAGTTCGGTTGGAGGGGTGGGGCGTTCGGCCGGAAGAGCCGACCGAGGTTCGACGCGTGGTGCTCGGAGGCGTAGAAGTCGACGTAGTCGGCGACGTCGATCGGCAGGTGCATGGTCACCTCGGCCACCGGGTGCACCGCCGCGTCGGGCACCTCACCCGACACCAGCTCGGTGACCTGTCGCCGCACCTGCACCCACCGGTCGTATCCCTGGGCCATGAACGGGTTCAGCGTCGGCTGCGCGAAAACCTCGTCGCCGAACGCCGCCGCCAAGTCCACAACGGACTCGCCGACGCGCACACCCACCCGCGGCGCGGTGCCAGGTTCGGAGAACACGCCGTAGGGCAGGTTGGCGAGTCCGAACAGCGAGTCTTCCGGGATGTCGATCGCGGTCACGAAGTGATCCCTCCTCCGCTGAGCGCATACCAACGAGACTGAGTGGTCAGCCGCTCACCGCTTCGGGCCTCGCCCCGCCCAGGTCCAGGCGTAACCGGGATCCTCGGCCGCCCGGCCGCCCTCCCCGAGCTCCAGCGGGCGGAACGTGTCGACCATGACCGCGAGCTCGTCGAAGAACTGCACCCCGATGCTGCGTTCGTAGGCACCCGGCTGCGGGCCGTGCGAATGCCCGCCCGGATGCAGCGAAATCGAACCCGGCCCGATTCCGGAGCCCTTGCGCGCCTCGTAGTCCCCGCCGCAGTAGAACATCACCTCGTCGGAGTCCACATTGGAGTGGTAGTACGGCACCGGGATGGACAGCGGGTGGTAGTCCACCTTGCGCGGCACGAAGTTGCACACCACGAAGTTGTCGCCCTCGAAGACCTGGTGCACCGGCGGCGGTTGGTGCACCCGGCCGGTGATCGGCTCGAAGTCGGCGATGTTGAACGTGTACGGGTACAGGCAGCCGCCCCAGCCGACCACGTCGAACGGGTGCTGCGGGTACACGAACCGGGTGCCCACGATGCCGGTGCTGGCGCGATGCTTGACCAGCACCTCGACATCGGTGCCCGCGGTCAGCACCGGCTCGGCGGGGCCGTGCAGATCGCGCTCGCAGTACGGCGAATGCTCCAGGAACTGCCCGAACTTCGACAGGTACCGGCGCGGCGGGGTGATGTGCGAGTTGGCCTCGATGCAGTACGCCCGCACCGGCTCGTCGCCCTGCGGCACCCAGCGGTGCGTGGTGGCGCGCGGCAGGATCACGTAGTCGCCGGACTGGAACGCGAGTGCGCCGAACACCGTCTCGACGACACCCGAACCGGATTCGACGTACACGCACTCATCGCCGATCCCGTTGCGGTACAACGGGGAGGTCTCGCCCGCGACGACGTAGGAGATGCGCACGTCCGCGTTGCCCAGGACCAGTCGGCGGCCGGTGACCACGTCGTAGCGCTTCCACTCCGGACCGTCGAAGAGCTCGTGCAGCTTCAGGTGCCGCGGTCGCAGCGGGTGGTTCGGCTCGGTGCCCAGGTCGGGCAGCTCCCACGCGGTGGAGTCCACCAGCGCCGACGGGAGGCTGCGGTGGTACAGCAGCGACGAGTCGCTGGCGAAGCCCTCCTCCCCCATCAGCTCCTCGTAGTACAGGCCGCCGTCGGGCCCGCGGTGCTGGGTGTGCCGCTTTGGCGGCACGTCGCCGACCTGCCGGTAGTACGCCATGACCTCGCCTGCTTCCTACCCGAGACTGTTTCAGAAGTTTGCGCAGCGGTGCGGGTGGCGGAACCCAGTAGTAAATGTATGAATCACCTGCCTGGTGCGCAACACCCGACCGGTTCAGTTCCGGCCCCGGATGTCGAACTGGTCCCGGTTGGTGATCAGCTTGTCCAGCAACATGACCAGGATGCGCTGCTCGGTCTCGGTGAGCACGCTGGTCCACTCGTACTCCCGCTCGTTCTGCGCGCGGAACACCTCGACCATCTCCTGGCGCCCGCGCTCGGTCAGCGACAGCAGCACCGACCGGCCGTCGTGCTCCCCCGGTGTCCGGTCCAGCAGCCCGTCGGCGACCAACGTCTTGGTCAGGTTGGACACCGCGGCCCGGCTCATGCCGGTCAGCTCGGCCGCCTTCTTGGCTTCCAGCGGCCCGGCCAGCCAGATGACGAACAGCAGCCGGAAACCGGACCAGGACCGGCCGCGCGGCCGGTGCACCGCCGCCTCCAGGTCGTAGGTGACGATGTTGGACGCGCGGTTGAGCGTCAGCAGCACCTCGGTGGCCAACTGGTGCCGGAAGCCGTACTCGGTCGCCAGCCGGTGGTTGGCCAGCTCGACGAAGGACCAGAAATCCAGCTCGCCCTCGGCCATCGCGAACTCCTCGTCGAGAACTGATCAATACGTGAACTATCTCAGCTGAGCCCGCGAACCACCAGCCACCTGAGCCGGTTCTCAGCGGGCGGACCGCTCTCAGCGTTATCTCAGCCACCGTCCGCCACTCTTGCCGCAGGACCTGACAGGAGGAGTCGATTCGATGAAACGCAAGAACGTGGCCGTCGCGGCGACGGCCGGGACCGCGGCCGGTGTGCTGGGCCTGACGATGCTCACGCTGCCAGCCGGTGCAGGCGCCGCCCCGGCGTTGCCCACGGTCGCCCCGGAACAACTGGTGGAATCGGTGATGCGGGCCGCCCCACCCGCGCTGACCGGCACCGTGGCGGTGGACAACGCGCTCGGTCTGCCCGCGATTCCCGGCGCGGGCCAGGCTTCCGAGATGCTCGGCGACGGCACCAGCCGGTTCCAGGTGTGGGCCGATGGACAGGGTCGGCACCGCGTGTCGGTGCCCTCGGACAGCGGTGAGATGACCGTGGTCGACGACGGCTCGACGGTCTGGAAGTGGGATTCGGGCAAGCAGACCGTGACCCGCACCGCCGAACACGCGCCGGAGGCGGCCGAGCACGGTGCGCCGCCCGACCCGGCCGCGGCAGCCCGCAGCGTCATCGACAAGCTCCGGCAGACCAGCGATGTGAAGGTGGACGGCACGGCCAGCGTCGCCGGTCGCGACGCCTACGAACTGGTCCTCACCCCGAAGCCGACCGAGCGCACTTTGTTGCGCGAGGTCCGGGTGGCCGTCGATGCGGAGAAGCGCATTCCGCTGGAACTGTCGGTGCTCACCAACGGTTCTGATGATCCGGCGTTGCAGGTGGGCTTCACCGACCTCGACCTGACCGCCCCGGACCCGGCGCTGTTCCGGTTCACCCCACCAGCGGGCGCGCAGGTGCAGGACGGCAAGGCCGAGCAGCGACCGCAGCACCAGCCCGCCCAGGGCGAGCACCGGGTCGTCGGCGACGGCTGGGACTCCGTCGTGGTGGCTCAGATGCCGCAGCAGCAGGACAGCCAGGAGCTGCGCCAGGTCGCCGAGCGGACCGGCAAGCCGATCAGCGGCCCGTGGGGCAACGGGTGGGTCATCGGCACGAAGGTGGGCAACGCCCTGCTGACCTCCGACGGTCGCGTCGCGGTCGGCGCAGTGCCCGAGCAGGTGCTGATCGCCGCACTCGGTGACGCGTGATGACCAACGCGGTCGAAGCGGTGGGGACGGCCACGCCCGTCCCCACCGCGGGCGATCTCGCCGCGCGCACCACCGGGCTGCGCAAGACCTACGGACAGACCGTCGCGGTGGCCGGTGTCGATCTCGCCGTGCCGCGCGGCGGGGTCGTCGGAGTGCTCGGCCCCAACGGTTCGGGCAAGACGACCACGATCCGGATGCTGCTCGGCCTCACCACCCCGACTTCGGGGACGGTGGAGTTGCTGGGCCACCAGCTGCCCGAGCACAGCGGTCGGGTGCTGCCTCGGGTGGGCGCGCTGGTCGAGGGACCGGGTTTCCACCCGTTCCTCTCCGGCCGGGAGAACCTGCTCCGCTGCGCCGCGATGGAACCGGCCGTGCGCGGCCCGGAAATCCGCGACGTCGTGGAGCAGGCCATGGAACGCGTGGGGTTGCGCGCGGCCGGAGGCCGGAAGTACCGGGGCTATTCGCTCGGCATGAAGCAGCGGTTGGGCCTGGCCGCGGCGTTGCTGGTGCCGCGCGAACTGGTGGTGCTCGACGAACCGACCAACGGCCTGGACCCGGCGGGCACTCGCGAGATCCGCCAGATCATCGCGGAGTTGCACGCGGCGGGCACCACCGTGCTGGTGTCCTCGCACCTGCTCGCCGAGATCGAGGCCACCTGCACGCACGTCGCGGTGCTGCACCGCGGTTCGCTGGTGGCGCAAGGCGAACTCGCCACCATGCTGGAGTCCAGCGCCCCGCACCTCCAGGTGTCCACATCGGACCGTTCCAGCGCCATCGCCACCCTGCGCGACAAAGGAATACCAGCACAGGAGGACGGCTCCGCCATTCGGGTCGATTTGTCCGATGTGAACTCTTCCGAGGTCGTCGCCATGCTCGTGCACGCGGGTGTCCCGGTGCAGGAAGCCAGACGGGCCCGAACCGGCCTGGAGGACCTCTTCACCCGGCTGACCGAGGAGGACATGTGACGGCGATCGACGCGGCCGCAACGATGGCACCGGTGCGGACCTCCGCCCCACTAGGCCGGGTATTGCTCGCCGAGCTCCGGTGGGTGCTGCGCCGACCACGCAACCTGCTCGCCCTGCTGATGTTGGCGGGTCTGCCGGTGCTGCTCGGCACCGCGATCGCCGTCACCGGCGGCCCCGGTGATCGCGGCGGCCCGCCAGTGCTGACCGCGGTGGCCGGGAACGGACTGGTGTTGCCGGTCGCGGCCCTGGTGCTCGCGCAAACGCTGCTGCTGCCGCTGGTGGTGGCGATGGTCGCGGCGGACGCTTTGGCGGGCGAGTCGGCGCACGGCACGCTGCGCGGTCTGCTGCTCGCCCCGGTCGGCCGGGTGCGGCTGGTCGGCGTCAAGGCATTCGGCGTGCTGGTGCTGGCCGTCCTCGCGGTGACCGTCGTCGCCGTCAGCGGGGTGCTCACCGGGCTGATCATCGTCGGCGGCGACGGCCTGGTCACGTTGTCCGGCACGACGTTGTCGATCGGCCCGGCGCTGGGCCGGGTGGCGCTGGCCGTCGGCTGGTCCGCGGTGCAGATGGCCGCTGTCGGGGCGGTCGCGTTGGCGATCTCGTCGCTCACCGAGCACCCGCTGGTGGTCATGGCCGCGACCATGGGCGGCCTGATCGTCTTCGGGGTCCTGGGCACCATCCCGGCCCTGGACTGGCTGCACCCGGTGCTGATCACCACGGACTGGTCGGCCGTGCTGGACGTGCTGCGCGACCCGATCAGCGGCGACACCCTGACCACCGGTCTGCTCCGCGCGGGCTGCTACCTGCTCATCGGTCTATCGGCCACCATCGCACGCGTGGTCACCAAGGACGTTTGAGTACCTGTCTTTGGTCTTGTTCTTGAAGCGGCGAAGCCGCTCAGCCCACCCTCGCAACTCGCACCGCCGCGGGTTCTCAGACGTCGTCTCGGGAGGACAGCCTCGACGTGGTGTTGGCATACATGATGTCGGGGAGCCTCGGACCGAGAAGGCTTCTGAGGTTCCGCCACCCGCACCGCCACGCAAAAGGAGTTCGAAGACAGAGCATCGCATCAGCGCAGCAGCACCGCGTAAAGCTCCAGCCAGGCGGCTTTCAGGAGCAGTCGCGTCGTTCCGGCTCGGTCCCAGGCCGTCCGGGGTGTGTCCCGGCCAAGTCGAGGTGATCGTTGCTGCCGGTGGTAGCGCACATCGAGCCCTTCATCCTGCCGAGCCGAGCGCTACCGACGCCCGCCCCGATCCCCGACGCCTGGCAAGACCCCGTTGTCTCGCCAGGCCACACGCCAGCCGGAGCCGCGCCCCGTCTGCAACGTGCGACGGACACACTGGTGGTTACTCGCGGGTTACGCAAGGAAATTCTTGGCGCGCGCCGCGATCTCGACCATTGCGGCGAAAGTCGGCGGAACCGTCGGATCGCGGGCGACTTCCACCACCGGCACCCGGCACGAGCTTCGACTCGGCGACCACCTGCGGGAGACAATGGGGCACCCCCTGGATTCGGGGTCGTTGTCTCCACTGAAGGGACGTCATGGAATTCCGCCACCTCGGCCGCAGCGGCCTGGTCATCAGCGAGATCGCCTACGGCAACTGGATCACCCACGGATCCCAGGTCGAAGAGGACGCGGCCGTCGCGTGCATCCGCGCCGCGCTGGACGCTGGGATCACCACCTTCGACACCGCCGACGTCTACGCCGAAGGCCGCGCCGAGGCCGTGTTGGGCCGCGCGCTGCGGTCCGAGCGCCGCGAAGGTTTGGAGATCTTCACCAAGGTGTACTTCCCCACCGGGCCGGGCCGCAACGACCGCGGCCTCAGCCGCAAGCACATCATGGAATCCATCGACGCCTCGCTGCGCCGCCTGCAGACCGACTACGTCGATCTCTACCAAGCCCACCGCTACGACCCGGAGACCCCGCTGGAAGAGACCATGGAAGCGTTCGCCGACGTGGTCCACGCCGGGAAGGCATGCTACATCGGGGTGTCCGAGTGGACCGCCGACCAACTCCGCGCCGGGCACGCGCTGGCCCGCGAGCTGCACGTGCCGCTGGTGTCCAACCAGCCGCAGTACTCGGCGCTGTGGCGGGTGATCGAGGACGAGGTGGTGCCGACCTCGGAGGAACTGGGCATCGGCCAGGTCGTCTTCTCGCCCATCGCGCAGGGCGTGCTCACCGGCAAGTACCTGCCCGGAGCGGCCCCGCCAGCAGGTTCGCGCGCCACCGACAAGCGAGGTGCGGGCTTCGTCGCCCGATTCCTCCGCGACGACGTGGTGGAGCGGGTGCAGCAGCTCAAGCCGCTGGCCGAGGAGGCGGGCCTGTCGCTGGCGCAGCTGGCGGTGGCCTGGGTGCTGCAGAACAGCAACGTCTCCGCCGCGATCATCGGAGCGTCCCGGCCCGAGCAGATCGCCGAGAACATCGCGGCCTCGGGGGTCAAGCTGGATGCGGAACTGCTGCGGCGGATGGCGGAGATCCTCGCCCCGGTTGTTGAACGGGATCCGGGCAAGACGGCCGAAAACGCCCCCAAGAAGCGCAACTGAGCCAGGTCAGCGCTTCTCCGCGGCGGCGGAGCGTTCCACTTCGGACGCCGTCGCAGCACGGCCGTGCGGGAGGAGGTACCGGGCGGCGAACTCACGAGGTCCCGCCTGGTCCACCTCGCGCCAGCCGTACTCGCCGAGGAAGTCGGCCACCCGCTCCGGATCGAACCCGAAGCGCCACAACCGCTGCTCGACGACGAATTTCCGGTAGGCCGCCTCAGCACCGTAGAGCGCGGTGCCGTCCAGGAAATCCTTGCGCACGTAGGTGAACACGAGGCGGCTGCCGGACGCGGCGGTGCACAGCGACTCGAACATCCGGCGGACCGCTGGCTCGGTCAGGTACTGGCTGACGGCCTCCCAGACGAAGGCGATCCGCCCTCCGGCGAGGCCGTGATCGGCGAGCGCCGCGCCGAGGTCCTGGGTTTCGAAGTCGATCGGCACCAGCGTCACGTGCGCCGGAACCCTGCCGTACAACCGCTGCACCGCAGCTCGTTTGCGGGTGACGTTCGCGGGCTGGTCGAACTCGTAAACCGGTGTGTTGGCCAGGTAAGGCAGTCGATAGGCGCGGGTGTCCAACCCGGCGCCGAGGATCACCACCGCGTCCACACCGGCTTCGACCGCCGCTTGCAACTGGTCGTCGATGTAGCGCTTGCGGCACAGCATGCTCGCCCACAGGCCGGGCAGCTGCCGCTCCGTGCCGTTGATCATCATCCGGCGCGCCGGTTGCCACCGGGTCAGCGCGGTGATCACCTTCGCGCCGGTGGGCAGCAGCCGGTAGGCCAGCTTGTCGCGCACCAACGGGACTTCCTCGTGCTGGTCGACGGCGACGATCACCATCGGCCCCACCGCGGTCTGCGCGGCCGCGTTCGCCATGTTCACCGGGTCCTTTCCGCTGCGTGGTCCGAGCGCTGCGGCAGGAAGACCGCCGACGCATGCCCTGGATCATGGAAGACTTCCTGGTCAGCCGCGAGCAAGTCGGTGCCGAACGGGTCACCGGTGCCCGGATTTCGGGCGTAGCGGGGATGCGCGCCGCTGGACACCTGGAGCCGGACGCGGTGCCCGCGCCGGAATCGGTGCGCGATCGGCCACAGCTCGACCCGCGCCACCCGAACCCCGTCGGCCCCAGGCGGCCCGTTGAGCCGCACGATCCCGTCGCAGAGGTTCTCCGACCGCCCGCTCGGCGCGACGTCGCAGAGGCGGGCGAAGACGTCGGTGTGCGAGCGGCTGGAGCGGAGGTGGATCTCCGCGGTGACCGGTCCGACGATCTCCAGTTCCCGATCGAGGACCGGGCTGGTGAACACCAGCACGTCGGGTCTGCTCTCCAGCCGCCGGTTGTCCTTCGGACCGCTGTTGACGGCGACGACCGCGCCGCCCACCGAGGGCGTCGGGTACGCCGCGTCGTAGCGGTACCGGCTGGGCGAAGACGCGACGGGCATCCGCGTGTCGAGCCCGCCGTCCGCGTGCACGTACCAGGGTCTCGGCGCGCAACCCGGCGGCGGCCAGTCGAGGAGGTCGACCCACCGCTTGGCGCCCGTCACGTTGACCCGCACCGGGTCGGCTGGCAGCTTCCCCTTGCCACGCAACGCATGTTCCAGCACTGCGAACGATTCGCGCAGGTACGTGCGCGTGTGCATACCGCGCCCGTGCGCCCACGGCCCGACCAGCAACCGGACCTGCCGCCCGGCGGCGCGCAGTGCTGCGTAGTCTTCGAGCATTCCCGGCAGGAAGAAGTCGTACCAGCCACCGGCCAGGAGCACGGTGGGCGGCATGTTCTCGACGTTGCGCCGGTGATCCATGCGCGCCCAGTACTCGTCCGGTTCGGGGTGCCGCAGCCACTGCTGGAAGTACGGCACGTGCTCCCCGACGGCCACCAGATCGGCATCGCCGATCGCGGGCGCCAGGACGGCTCGCCGAAGCTTCTGCGGCCCGGTGAGCGCACCGACCAACTGACGCGGCAGCGATCCACCCGTGCGGAACATCTCGTGCACGACCTGCACCCAGCCCAGCGCGTTGCCCAGTGCGAACACCCCGCCGGGATACATGAACGAGTGGTAGAACTCCGAAGGCGCGTCCTGGATGATCGCCGCCTGCCACTGCGGGATGGGCTGCTGCGCGAGTTCCCACTGCACGTAGCCGAGGTAGCTCGTGCCCCAGGTAGCCATCGCGGCCGGGAACCACGGCTGGGTTCGCAACCACGCCACGGTCGCGGGCCCGTCGCCCGGTTCGACGACGAAGCCGTCGAACCCGCCGCCGGAGTCCGCGGTGCCGCGCAAGCTCTGCTGGAACACCTGGAACCCCTGCTCGGCGATGATCCGGGCCAGCACGGCGTATGCCTGGCGCCGACCGTAGAGCGTGCGGATCAGCACCAGCGGCGCGTGCTGGTCATCGACCGGGTAGTACCGGTCCGCGAGGAGCCGGACCCCGTCCGGCATGGGCACCGGAATGTCGCGTTGCACAGCGACTCGCCTGACCGGGCCGGGCAGGCCGATCAGGTGGCGAACCGTGGCGGTGAGCGGTGCCGACATGATGAAGCCCTTCCGGACGTGGTTGCATCACGCCGACCAGACTTCCCGGCACACCATCGGTGCCGCGACGAGCCCCGATGCGCCCACGCTAGACCATCGCCACAAAATCCAGAAGACGCCGAAGGACTCGAGACCGTTTCCAGAAGTGGTTTGCGTAGCGGCGCCGGTAGCGGAACCTCAGACGCCGCCTCGCTGTGGGATCCCCGACATCATGTACTTCCAATTCGCAGTTTCACTGCACTGTCGGGGCTGTCCTCCCGAGGCGACGTCTGAGAACCCGCGGCGGTGCGAGCTGAGTCCCACACCGCAAGCGGCTACGCCGCTTACAAAACAGACCTTATCCCCGGATCTTCTCCGGTACGGGCGGCGAGCTGCGCTGCGCGGGCACCGACGGCGTGGCCTCCACCGCCGCCGGGCGTCGTATCGCGCGGAACACCGCGCCCGAGGCTGCGCCGACCGCTGCCGCGAGCACGAGGATGCCGAACCCCACCGCGGCTGCCCGGTCGAAGACCAGGTCGCCACGGGTTCCGACCGCGAAGCTGGCGTACAGCGCCCAGCAGGCCACCACGGTCGCCACGGCGGCGGGCACCGTGGTCAGCGCTGAAATCGCCGCCACGAGGACCGCCAGCCCGGCCACGGCGGCGACTGGGCGAGTGGCGTCGTCCAGCGCCGTGGTGGCCACGACGATCACGAAACCGCCAGCGAATCCGAGTGGAAACCCGAAACCTCCGGGCAATGCGTGCCACTGCGCATTCCTCATGCGCCCAGTACACGCCCGCTCGGACCGCGGATGCCCGGCGTTGCCGCCACCTTGACACCCCGCAAGTCTTTCCTGACGCCGTCGTGACGGGCGACCTGCCGCCGCGATCACCCTTGCGCCTGCGGCGGGCGTCGTTGCAAGCTCAACTTAGCGATCGATCAGTTACCCCGAGCGCCGACCCGACCAGGCACGACGATGAGCCCACTCGATTCGAGATCAAGGGAGCGCAGCCGGATGAACGGGGACAGCCCGCACTACGACGCGATCATCATCGGAGCCGGATTCTCCGGTATGTACATGCTCAAGACGCTGCGCGACAAGGGATTTCGGGCGCACGTCTACGAACGCGGCGCGGACGTCGGCGGCACCTGGTACTGGAACCGCTACCCCGGTGCCCGCTGCGACGTGGAAAGCCTCTACTACTGCTACTCGTTCTCCGAGGAGCTGCAGCAGGACTGGGAGTGGACCGAGCGCTACCCGTCGCAGCCGGAGATCCTGCGCTACGCCCGCCACGTCGCCGAACGCTTCGACCTGCGGCGCGACATCTCCTTCGAGACCAACATCCGCTCCGCCACCTACGACGAGCAGGCCGACCAGTGGCGCGTGCGGACCGACGACGGGGTGCGCACCGCACGGTTCCTGATCACCGCGGTCGGCTGCCTGTCGGCCACCCAGACACCCGAGTTCCGCGGCATCGACACCTTCCGGGGTGAGTGGTACCACACCGGCCGCTGGCCGCACGAGGCGGTGGACTTCACCGGCAAGCGGGTGGCGGTCATCGGCACCGGTTCCTCGGCGATCCAGGCGATCCCGGTCATCGCCGAGCAGGCCGCGCAGCTCACCGTGTTCCAGCGGACCGCGCAGTTCAGCGTCCCGGCCCACAACCGACCGCTGAGCCCGGCGGAACAGCGCCGGGTCAAGGCCGACTACGCGCGGCTTCGAGCCGAGGCCCGCATGTCGCAGAGCGGGATCCTCTCCGAACGGCTTGAGCGCAACGCCGTCGACGTACCTGCCGACGAGCTGGCCGCCGAGCTGGAGCGGCGCTGGAACATCGGCGGGGTCACCTTCTGCACGGCCTACCAGGACACGCTGCGCGACCCCAGGGCCAACGAGCTCACGGCCAATTACGTGCGCGACAAGATCCGGGGGATCGTCGACGACCCGGAGACCGCCGAGCTGCTGTGCCCGACCAGCCACCCCATCGGCACCAAGCGGATCGGCGTCGACACCGACTACTACGCCACCTACAACCGGGCCAACGTCTCGCTGGTCGACATCAGCCGCCAGCCGATCTCGGCGATCACCCCCGCCGGGTTGCGGGTCGGCGACCGGAACTTCGAGTTCGACATCATCGTGTTCGCCACCGGCTACGACGCGATGACCGGACCGCTGAACCGGATCGACATCCGCGGCGTCGGCGGGCAGCGGCTCAAGGACAAGTGGGCCGCCGGGCCGCGGACCTACCTCGGGGTGGCCTGCGCGGGATTCCCGAACATGTTCACCATCACCGGGCCGGGCAGCCCGTCGGTGCTCAGCAACATGATCGTGTCCATCGAGCAGCACGTGGAGTGGATCGGCGAGCACCTCGACCACCTGCGCCGCAACGGGATCAAGCGCAGCGAAGCCGTCGCGGAGGCCGAGCAGCAGTGGGGCGCGCACGTCAACGAGGTCGCCGCCGCAACCCTCTACCCCCGTGCGGCATCCTGGTACATGGGCGCGAACGTGCCGGGCAAGCCACGTGTGTTCATGCCCTACATCGGTGGTGTCGGCGTGTACCGCGAGGTGTGCCAGAGCATCGCCGACGACGGCTACCGGGGCTTCCGCCTCACCGCCTGACGCACACCGGGGAGCAGATCCGCATGCCGACCCAGCACGACATCATCACCTGCCGGAACTTCTACGCCGGAACCTGGCACGACACCTCGGGCAACCAGATCGAACGGCACAACCCGGCGACGGCCGAACTGGTCGCCGTCGCGCCGAGGTCATCGGCCGACGACGTCGGGCAGGCGGTGACGGCGGCCGTCGCCGCCTTCCGGAGCTGGCGGCGGACCCTGCCGGTCGAACGGTCCCAGCACCTGCACCAGCTGGCCGGGGCGTGTGCCGAGCGGGTCGACGACCTGGCCGTCGCGATCACGCGGGAGCAGGGCAAACCGCTGGACGAAGCACGCGGCGAGGTGCGGAAGTTCATCGCGGCGCTGCACTACTACGCCGAGGAGGCGCAGCGGGTCTTCGGCCGCACCATCCCCAACGACGCGCACGGCTTCACCAGCATCGTCGAGCAGGAGCCGATCGGTCCGGTCGCCGGGATCGTGCCGTGGAACTACCCGATCGAACTGATCGGCTGGAAGCTGGCCGGGGCAACCGCGGCCGGGTGCACCATCGTGATCAAACCGTCGGAGTACACCCCTGGCTGCGCCCAGATCCTGTCCGAGTGCGTCGCGTCGACGTTGCCGCCCGGCGTGGTCAACTTCGTCTACGGCGACGGCGACACCGGACAGGCGCTGGTCTCGCATCCGGTGATCGCCAAGGTCGCGTTCACCGGCTCGATGCGGACCGGCCAGGCCATCTTCCGCGCCGTAAGCGGAATCACCGGCCTGTCGCTGGAACTCGGCGGCAGCTGCCCGATGATCGTCACCGACCAGGCCGACATCCCGGCGGCGGTCACCGGGGCAACGCGGCGTTCGTTCCGCAACGCCGGTCAGATCTGCATCGCCATCAACCGCATCTACGTGCAGGACGGAGTCTACGAAGAATTCGTCGGCGGGGTGGCGGCCGCGGCCGAAGCGCTGAAGGTCGCCGACGGCCTGCGCGTTCCCTCGGCCGACGTCGGCGCGCTGACCATGATCGAGACCTACCAGCGAACCCTCGATCACATCGCGGACGCACGCGCGCGTGGGGCGACCGTCGTGGCTGGTGGCAGGCCGGTCGAGGACCTCTCCCCCGGCCTGTTCCTGCGGCCGACCGTGGTGGCCGACGTACCGGATGCGGCGCAGGTGATGCACGAGGAGACCTTCGGCCCGCTGGTGGGCGTCGCCGCCTACACCGATCTCGACGACGCGATCGACCGGGCCAACTCGGCGCCGGGCGGGCTCGCCGCCTACGCCTACACCAACGACACGCGCGAAACGTTCACGCTCGCCCGGGAACTCGACTTCGGCAACGTCGCGATCAACAATGTCGACGCTGGCATCATCAACGCCCCCTACGGAGGGCGGCGGGAAAGCGGCTTCGGCTCCGAACACGGCCACGAAGGTCTCGAATCGTACCTGCAGCTCAAACACATCCGACTCCGCCACGGCGCGCAATGAGGCGCGCGGAAGGACGCCGTCACCATGCTGATCGGCATCGACCTGGGCACCTCGACCTGCAAGGCGGTCGCGGTCGCGGAAACCGGCGAAGTGGTCGCCAAGTCCAGCCGTGACTACCCGATGATCAACCTGCGGCAGGGCTGGGCCGAACAGGACCCGGCGAAGTGGTGGCAGGCCACCGACGCCGTGATCAGCGCGCTGACCGCGCAACTTCCCCGCCACGGCCAGGAGGTCGACGGGATCGGCCTTTGTGGACAGATGCACGGGCTGACCGCGCTCGACACCTCCGGCACGCCGCTGCGGCACGCGATCCTCTGGAACGACCAGCGCTCGGCACCGCAATGCGACTGGATCACCGAACGCGCCGGAGGGCTCGACGGCCTGCTGCGGCTGACGCAGAACCGGATGCTGCCGGGATTCACCGGCGGCAAGATCATCTGGCTGCGCGAGCACGAACCCGAGGTGTACGCCCGCACCGCGCGCATCCTCAACCCCAAGGACTACCTGCGCCTGCGCATGACCGGCAACCACGTCACCGACGTCTCCGACGCCTCGGGCACCGGCCTGTTCGACGTCGCCAACCGGAGCTGGTCCAAGCAACTGCTCGGCCTGCTGGACATCGACCCGGCGCTGCTGCCCGACGTCGTCGAATCCACCGAAGCGACGGGCTCGATCCGCCCGGAACTCGCCGCTCGCTGGAACATCCCGGAAGCAACGCTGGTCTTCGGCGGCGGCGGGGACGCGGTCATCCAGACCACCGCGATGGGACTGGTGGATCCCGGACCGGTCGGATTCACCATCGGCACCGCCGGAATCGTCGCGGGCGGCACGGCCTCCTGCCCGGACAACCCGGACGGCCGGGTGCAGGTCTCCTGCGGCAACGCGCCCGGTCGCTGGCACATCATGGGTGTCTCGCTGGCCGCAGGCGGCGCTTTCCAGTGGTTTCGCGATGCGCTGGCGCCCGCCCAGCCGGTCTCCTTCGAGCGCCTGATCGGCCTCGCTCGGGATGTCGCCCCCGGATCCGAGGGCCTGCTGTTCCTGCCGTACCTGCTCGGTGAGCGATCGCCGCACATCGCGCCCGACGCATCCGCGACCTGGATCGGGTTGACACCGATGCACAGCGTGGCCCACCTGACGCGCAGCGTGCTGGAGGGCGTGCTGTTGAACCTGCGGGAAATCCTCGAAGTCTGCCGCCGAGCCGGACTGGAGTGCGATCGCATCGTCGCCTCCGGTGGCGCGACGAACGAGCCGCTGTGGCTGGAGATGCTGGCCGACGTGCTCGGCCACGAGACCGTGACGGTCACCGGCGCGACCGACGGGGGCGCCTACGGGGCAGCGCTGACAGCCGGGGTCGGCGCCGGTCGATGGAACAGCCTCGAAGAAGCGCTCGCCGGTGTCGTGGTCGAGCGGACGTTCACCCCGAACCCGGCCAACACCGCGGTCTACGACGCCGTTTTCGCCAGGCACCGCCGCCTTTACGAACACCTCGAACCCGTTTTCCAAGACGCCGCAACGTCCTGACGTCCGCAGGGGAGAGCATGCGACCACACACCGAGCAGGACAAGGCCAAGTGGGCGGCCGGTACCGCCGCGATCGACGCCTACGTCCACGATGGCATGAAGCTCGGGCTCGGTTCCGGCACCACTTCGCACTGGTTCGTGCGGGCGCTCGGCGCGGCCGTCTCGGACGGGCTCGACGTCGTCGGAGTGCCCACCTCGACGGGCACCCGCGACCTCGCCGTCGAGGTGGGTGTGCCGCTGACGACGCTGGCCGACGTGCAGCGCCTGGACATCACCATCGACGGCGCCGACGAGATCGACCACCACGGCAACATGATCAAGGGCGGCGGCGCCTGCCTGCTGTGGGAGCGCATCGTCGCCGACGCCTCCGACCGGATGGTCGCCGTCGTCGACGACACCAAGCTCGTCGACACCCTGGGCACGTTTCCGCTGCCCATCGAGGTGATCCCGTTCTCCTGGGAGTCCACCCGCCGGTCCATCGCCCGGCTGCTCACCCGCCTCGGCTACCCGGACCCGGACCTCCGGCTGCGCACCCGAGACGGCGCGACCGTGGTCACCGACAGCGGCAATTACCTGATCGACGCGCACCTGCGGGTCATCAAGGACCCGCTGGCCATCGACGGCCAGCTCAACTGGATCCCCGGCGTGGTCGAAAACGGCCTGTTCACCGGGATCGCCGACGAAATGATCATCGGCCACCCCACTGGCCAGCACGAAATCCGCGACGTCCACGCCGCACCATCAGCCCGCCCCACAACAACCCGGTCGTGAGTGGTTGTGGCCGCTCTAGCAGCCACAACCACTCACGAGCATCAGTGTTTATCTTTGTTCTTGTTTTTGAGGTTCCGCCACCCGCACCGCCACGCAAAACGAGTACGAAGAGGCTCTCAGGTCCCGATTGGTTCGCGGGTCAGGTCCGCGGTGTGCGTTTCGCGCATGAACCACACGCACACCTCGCAGATCACCGCTATCACCGCCACGTAGGCCGAGATCGGCAGGGACGAGCCGGTCCAGGCGATCAGCTGGGTCGCCAGGATCGGGCTCAGCCCGCCGCCGACGATGCTGCTGGCGTTGTAGGCCACCGACGAACCCGTGTAGCGGTAGCGGGTCGCGAACAGTTCCGGCAAGAACGCGCCCATCGGGGCGAACAGCGCGGCGAAGGCGATCATGCCCACCGACATGCCGATGGCAACCAGCACCGGCTGACCGGTGTTGATCAGCCCGAACAGCGGGAACGCCCAGAGGATCGCGAGAACCGCGGCACCTAGGCAGACCCGGCGGCGACCGACCCGGTCGGAGTACACCGCCAGGATCGGGGTGGCGATGCCCATGATCGCGGCCGCGATCATCGAGCAGATCAGCAGCATGTTCTTGTTCAGCCCCAGCACCTCGGTGCCGTAGGACAACGAGAACGTGGTGATCGTGTAGAACAGCGTGTGCGCGAGGATGAACGAGCAGGTGGCCAGCACCAGGGTGCGCGGCTGGCGCTTGAACACCTCGACGATCGGCGCCTTCGCCTTCTCCTGCTCGCGCATCGCCTTCTCGAAAACCGGCGTCTCGGCGATCCGCATCCGGATGTAGTAGCCGACGACGATCAGCAGGGCGCTGGCCAGGAACGGTATCCGCCAACCCCAGGCGTCGAACGCGGTGTCCGACATCGTGCCGCCGAGCACCAGGAACGCCAACCCGGCGACGACGAACCCGATCGCCGGTCCGACCTGCGGGAAGCTCGACCACAGCCCGCGCCGGTTGCTCGGTGCGTACTCGGTGGCCAGCAGGACCGCACCACCCCATTCCCCGCCGAGCCCGAAGCCCTGCAGGAATCGGCAGGTCACCAGCAGGATCGGCGCGGCGACGCCGATCGTTTCGAACGTCGGCAACAGGCCGATGGCCACCGTTCCGAGCCCCATCAGCAGCAGCGAGACGATCAGCATCGTCTTGCGACCGACGCGGTCGCCGAAGTGGCCGAACACGACGGCACCCACCGGCCTGGCGATGAACCCGACACCGAAGGTGGCGAACGCCGCGAGCGTGCCAGCCAGCGGCGAGAACGTGGGGAAGAAGAGGTGCCCGAACACCAGCGCCGCCGCGGTGCCGTAGATGTAGAAATCGTAGAACTCGATCGCGGTGCCGATGAAGCTCGCCGCGGCGATCCGCGATCTGGGCACCACAGCGGGCGGCGAACTGGCAACGGTTGGCATTGGCTACTCCTTCGTGGCCGGGCGGGTTGTTCTGGAGAGTCTTCCAGCCGTGGTTCTCCTTCCCGTCCGGACCAAATCCTCTATTGCGAACAGCACCCTGTGAAGACCTCGGACCAGGCATCTTCCGCGGCTCTGGACGAACCCACCCGCTCCCGGCGGAATTGGTCCACACCGGATGTGGCCAGTGCGCACATTCATCGGTCCGAGGTGGAGAATGTCGACGGTGGCGGGCCGCCGACGGACCTACCGCCGAGTGCCGATATCGTCGATAGCGGCTTCCCGTCGTGGTGTCGTTCTGCGGAGGTGCGCATGACCGACCAGTCCGTACCAGAGGTGTTCAACCGGGTCCTGACGTTGCTGACGCACGCACCCGAGCAACCTGACTTCAGCCACGGATACCTCGACCTGCTCGGTGACCAGCCCGGGGAGCCGTCCGGTCCGATCCAGTCGTTCTGGGAGTCCGATCTGGGCTCGAACCTCTACGACCACGCGCAGTCGCTCGCCCGGCGGATGTTCCCGACGTGGTACCGGCTGCCCAGCCCGACGCGTCCGCCCGCTGGTGGGCGGGTGCTCGACATCGGCTGCGGTCCCGGAAACGTCACGGCCAAGCTCGGTCGCGCCATCGGCCCGGCGGGCCTCGCGATC
The DNA here is from genome assembly GCF_022678645.1 of Saccharopolyspora soli. GTDB lineage: Bacteria > Actinomycetota > Actinomycetes > Mycobacteriales > Pseudonocardiaceae > Saccharopolyspora > Saccharopolyspora soli. The sequence goes on from NZ_JALBWV010000076.1 coordinate 27,515, forward strand.
GGCGTCGACGTCTCCCGCCCCATGCTGGCGCGCGCCGCCCAAACCCAAACCGCCGGGAATGTCGGTTTCGTCCGCGCCGACGCGCGCGAGTTGCCGTTCCCCGATGGCACCTTCGACCTGGTCACCAGCTTCGCCGCACTGCAGCTGATCCCCGAGCCGCACAAGGTCCTGGCTGAGATGACCGGAAAACTCGCGCCGGGAGCGTGGTTGGCGGTCATGGTGCCGACACCGCGGGACGGACTGCTGCACCGGACGTTGCAGCTGTTCGGCGACCGGTCCGGCCTGACCTTCTTCGACCCGACCGAACTCGCCGAATCCCTGCACGCCGTGGGCATGGAGACCGTGCACACCCACCAAACCGGACCGGTGCTGTGGATCAGCGCCCGCCGCCCCGAGTAGTCTCCACAATGGACTCCCCGACGGGCCTACCCGAGGGGCGCATGCGGCGATCTCGCGCGAAATCGGCAACTCCGGTGTCCGCGCTCCCTCTTATTCGTCGATGTAGTGCTCGATCAGCTGGCGTAGCACGGCGCGAGCCGCGCTGCCTTCCAGAGCTGCGGCTAGGAGCGCGTCGAACAGGCGGTGGAAGCGGGCCAGTTCGTCGGTATCGGTCACGGTCATTTCGGTGTTGACCGTTTCCACCAGTGCGAGGTCGTCGATAATCGCGAAGCCGTGCAGCGGAACCACCGTCAGCTGCGCGTCCAACGGCAGTACCGCCAGCCGCAGCGTCGACATGCCCGCCAGCGCCAGCAGCCGGTCGAGCTGGGCCACCATCACCTGCGGTGGGGCGACCTGGTGCCGCAACGCGGCTTCCGAGCACAGCACCTCAACAGCCGTTCCGGGCCGGAAAAGCACGGCCTGCCTGGACATTCGCGCCGCGACGGATGCGGCGACATCCGGCGGGCTCTGGTGCAGGTCCGCGACCGCTTCGAAGACGTACCGCGCGTATTCGGCGGTCTGCACCAGACCTGGCACGAGCGCGATCTCGAACAGCCGGATCCGCTCGGCGTCGTGCTCAAGTTGCGCACCGTACTCCTGCCGGGCGCGGTTTCCGGTGCGCAACTGGCGTTTCCAGCTCGCCGCCTCGATGCGGATCTCGCGCAGTTCCTGCCGCAGTTGGGCCTCGACGCCCACGGCGGCGTCGGTCAACCGGCAGTAGGCGACCACGTCCGCGTCGGAGACCGACTGCTTCGCCGTCTCCACCCGCGAAACCTTGGACGGCGTCCACCCGGCTCGCTGCGCGAGCTGTTTCCCGGACAGCCCAGCCGCCAGGCGCAGCCGACGCAGCGCGTCGCCGAACGCCAGGCGGCGAGTGTCGAAATCGGTCATCGGCTCCTCTGGGGCAGGGCGTGCAGGTAAGCCATGAACGGAATCGCATGATCGCATGCGATGTCCCGCCAGGTCCGGTACCGGTTCACCTCCTCCGGGCTGACGATGATCTCGGTGCCAGCGAATCGCTGGTTCTCGAAGTGCAGCAACGCGACCCGGGCTTCGTCGAAGAGCCAGAAGTCGCTGGACGGCAGCCCCAGGGCCCGCGCTTCGGCCTGGGTCAGCACCCGCATGTCTTCGCCCGCGGCGATGTTCGCCGGGCTGACATCGAGCTGCCACCGCTGGTATTCGGTGGGCGGTTCTTGGAACACCCGGACTCGGGCGACGATCCGGCCCGCGCTGGTCGCGGCCGCGACCTCGTCCAACCAGGGTCGCAGCCAGACCAGATCGTCGGGTTCACCGGCGCGCCAACGGCGCCAGGCTTCGGCTTCGGCGGGCTGGCGGTAGGTGCCCTGGCATTCCCACCGCCACGCCCGATGCCGGAAGGAGCGCAGGAGTTCGTCGAACTCCGCGCCCGGTAACACCCAGGAACTCACGGTGCCGCCTCGGGCACGAAGTCGAGCAACGCGGCCGGAACCTCCACCGCGGTCTCGTGGTCGGGCAGGCCGCGCTCCCGCAACGCGGCAAGAGCCTCGGGATCGGTGACCTTGTAGCCCTGGACGACGTAGGTTCCCCGGTCGGTGCGGTAGAGCGTCGGACAAGTACCGGCGTGCGACGTCGTGCCCTGGAAGGTCAACTTCACTTGCTCCTCCTCGTTCGGAAGACTCATGCATGGTCTGTGCAATACGTGCATTCGGTCAAGCATTCGCCGGATCCGCAACTCAAACAGCCATACCGTGTGACGCACTTGCCGAGGTCCGCTGGACCATTCGGGTTGTCCAACCGGAGAAATGCACCGATTGCTTGAAATGCGCTCCGGCCGTTCCCATACTTCAACCTCCGGGGGAGGCATCAGGAGACCGAGAGGGCGAACGCGTGAGGATGACCCGTTTCCCGACAGGCACGATCAGCGCCCCACGTGCCTTTCGACCCGCCACCAGGCGGGGAGCAGTGTCGTGATCGGCATCCGGCGGACCGAACCGCACTACTGGATGCCCACCCCTCATCCCGAAACAGGCGTCTTCGAGCGGCACGCGTTCCGCGGCCGTCGCTGGGAGGGCCAGCCGATGGACATGACCGTGTGCGGCACCTCGGTCGCGATGGCCGAGCCCAGTGAAATGGACTGGCGGACCGCACCGACGTGCATGCCGTGCAACGACATCCTCAAGAGTCGACAGACGGCGACCTCGTAGACCCCGGCCCGGTGTCGAACCCCGACTCGCACCGGGCCGGTTCTCCGTCCACAGTGAACTGATCGGATTCGGCGCGAGACCGAGCAGCCCATCGGAGGTCTCGCGCAGGATTGGTCGCATTGGGGTGAACCTGGGTACCGAGCGTCTTCCGGGCGAGTGACAGAGCTCGCGACGGGGCCCGAAACTGGCTCTGGCGCGCTTGTTCCGCCCGAGCCGGAAGGGGATCTCCGATGGGTTGCGGTTCTGGGTCGCGAACCTTCGGTCACCTGCGTCCGCACCTCCCGGTGCTGCTCGCGCTCACCGCGAATTCCCCGTTCTGCCGAGGTTTCGACACCGGACATGCCAGTTGGCGCACCATCGTCTGGTCTCGGCTGCCCTCCGCCGGGCCACCACCGGTGCACCAGAACCCGGCGTCCTACCACCGCACCGTCGACCTGCTGCTGTCCAGCGGAGCCGCACTCGACCGCGGCATGTTCTACTGGTCCGCCCGACCGGCACCCCAACTGTCCACATTGGAGATAAGGGTGGCCGACGCGGCTGCCATGACCGAAGAAGCTCTGCTGTTGGCCCTGCTGGTGCGTGCCCTGGCCACTACCGCGCTGCAGGATGTCGCCGAGGACCGACCCGCGCCGGGAGTTCCCGACGAACGGCTCCGCCTCGCCCTGTGGCGGGCGGCGCACGACGGCCTGGAGGGACAGGGCCTGGACATCACCGGTGAACTGGTGCCCGCCCGCGTTCTGCTGGAAAAGCTGATGAAAGCAGCACTACCGGCACTTGACACCAGCGGCGACGCACCCCTGGCCACCAACATCCTGGACCGCCTGCTCCGCCACGGCAGCGGAGCCCACCGCCAGCGGCTCGCGCACGCCCGCCGCGGCGACATCAGGGATGTCATCGCACTGCTCACCGAGCAAAACCGGAGCGCGCTACCCGAATGATCGCGGTGCCCGAGCAGCGAGATGATCCACATTGGACTCCGCCGTGAGCGAGGACCGTCACCGAAGTGGATCTGCATTTCGCCCCGCCGCCTTGCTACCCTCGCTCATCAGCGGGCCGTCGAACCGAGGTCATCGGGCGCGGCGCGGAAGAGCAACGGGAGGTCCAGCGATGCCGGTGCGGCCGGAGCCTTCAGGACTGCCGAGGAAGATCGTGGACGCCGTGCTCTTCGACACCTTCGGCACCGTGGTGGACTGGAAGTCCGGTGTCGCGGACGCTGTCGAGGCCATCGCGTTCCGGTACGGGTTCGAGGTCGACCCGATCGACTTCGCCCTCCGCTGGCGCGCGCACTACCAGCCAGCCATGGAGCCGATCCGCGACGGCACCCGCGAGTTCGCGACGCTGGACGTGCTGCACCGGGAGAACCTGATCGCCACGGCGCGGGAAACGGGCCTGCCCATCGACCAGATCGACGCGGCCGACCTGGAATGGCTCAACCGGTCCTGGCACCGGCTCGACGGCTGGCCGGACAGCGTTCCCGGTCTGACCGAACTCAAACGGCACTTCATCATCGGCCCGCTGTCCAACGGGCACGTCGCCCTGCTGACCAACATGGCCAAGCACGCCGACCTGCCGTGGGACGTCATCATCGGATCCGACGTGACCCGCGCCTACAAGCCGGATCCGAACGCCTACCTCGGCACCGCTCGACTGCTCGATCTGCCACCGGAGCGGGTCATGCTGTGCGCGGCGCACAACTCGGACCTCGCAGCAGCGAAAAGCCTGGGGCTTCGGACGGCGTTCGTCGCCCGGCCGCAGGAGTACGGGCCGAGCCAGCGCACCGATCTGCACCCCACCGGGGTCTGGGACGTCATCGCCCGCGACATCCAGGACCTGGCGAGCCAGCTGATCAACCACACGACGGCTGGTTGACCTGCCCTGCGGAGTCCATTCTGGACAGATCCGCGAACGCCGCTGGTGCGGATCAGCACCATGACAGGTCGGGCCGTGTTCCGCAAGGTCTTCGCGAGGTGTGCGGCGTAACATCAGGATTTGCGGTTCTGCGTGCGACAATGAGCGGAACTTCGCAGTGGGAGCGGAAGGCGACGACGTATGGCCGAGGCGGTCTCCACCGGGCAGCTCAGCGTGAGCAGCCTCCGCCAGCAGGCGCACCGCCGCATCCGGACCTCGCTGGTCACCGGCCGCATCAGCCCAGGCCAGATCTACTCGGCGCAGGTCGTGGCCGCCGAACTCGGTGTGTCGGTCACGCCGGTGCGCGAGGCGATGCTCGAACTGGTCAACGAAGGTCTGCTCACCCCGGTCCGCAATCGTGGTTACCGGGTCGTGGAGCTCACCCCGCAGGACATGGCCGAGGTCTACGAACTGCGGGAACTGCTTGAAGTCGCCGCGCTGACCAAGCTCGCGGCCGATCCGCCGGTGGCGCAACGGGAACATTTCCTCGGACTGGTCCGGGAAATGCAACGCTGCGCCGACGTCGGCGATGTGGCTTCCTTCCTGGAGGCGGAGCGTTCGTTCCACCTGGGTCTCATCGAACTGGCTGGCAACCGGCGGCTGCTGAACAACGTCGCCAAACTGCGCGACCAAACCCGGTTGTTCGGCATCGCACCGCTGGCGCGCGAAGGCGGTCTGCGCGAGGCCGCAGATCAGCACGGAGAACTGCTCGACGCCGTGCTGGCCGGGGACGCGCTGCGCACTGGGCAGCTGATGCGAGATCACTACACCCGAGCAGTCAGCCCAGGCCAGCCGGTCGACGAAAAGGCAACTACCGGTTAGCGACTGCTTCAGCATTGGTCCGCGCAGCGGCAATCCGCAGCGGCGCGAACACCCAAACGCCGCTGCCTAGTTGTAGCCGCGAATCAGGTGGCTCTCATCTAGCTCGATTTCCGCTTCGGCAAGGGAGAACTCGCTCGACGGCTCCGCCAGGGCTGGACCGTCGGCGTCCACATTGGATTCCTGAATCGACACCGGATTCCTTCCTGTCAAACTCTGCATCGCTGAAATTTCCACTCCGCTGCCGCGGAAACGGATGTCCGGGAGTTTGGGGCGCGGTTTTCGCACCGACCGGTCCAGCGCGCTCGCGCCGCGGACCGCTGGTCGGTTCACCGCCGAACTGGCAACGCGCGCCAGGCGATCGCCTGGTCGCGCCGGAGTCTGCGCACCGTGCCCGGCATGGTCGTGCGGAACCTCTTCGGTCGACGTGCGTCGGGCAACGAGCCGGGTTCGCCAGGCACGGGTTCTCCAAGCAACCTTGGGTGTAAGGTATTACACCTCAAAATGCCGCACGGCGGTGGGGCCGGTCAAGGTGATTAACGCTGGGCACCGGTGCAACGCCCGGAAGTTCGGACCGGACGCTGCCGGATGTTTTCGCCGCCCCGAACTCCACCGCTTGTCGGCATTGCCCGGTTGACCGAGCCCCGCAGGTCAGGCACCCACCATTTGGCGGATGCCAAAGCACCCGGTTCGGCCCACCCTGGTCACCTGTCATGCACGACGAGGACGAAGCGGAGTGTGATGATCGATCCTGCGGGACGTCCGCAGCCAGCGAACTACGAAGCGGCCATCGCCGCGCTCCAACACATGGTGCGAAGCCGTGATCTCGCTGGACTTCCGGAAACCACCGAGGCGTTGTCGCGCATCGTCGAAACGATTCCGCCGAACGGAGCACAACGCGCTTCGGCCGTGAACAACCTCGGCAACGCGATGCACCTGTGGTTCGAGGCCACCGGCCGCTCAGCGGATCTCCGGGAGGCGATCAGGCACTACCGGGAAGCTCTGGACTCCGCTCGGCGCAATGATCCGCAACTCTCACTCTACTGGTCCAATCTCAGCCTGGCCCTGCTCAAGCTGGGGCGGCGCGGCCAACGGCTGGAACTGATCGATGAAGCCGCCGAAGCCGCCCGGCAGTCCGCCCAACTCTCCCCGCGCGGCTCCCATTCCCGCATCGCCGCCCTGCTCCAGCTCGTCGATGCACTGCGGCTGCGCGGGAAGCTCGCTGGTGCGGAGGATGACGAGGTCGTCGCAGTGCTGCGCGAGGCGGCCGTCGAGGCACCGGTGGACCTGCCCGAGCGGCCGATGCTGCTGCTGCGTGTCGGTACGAGCCTGGTCAACCAGTTCCGGCGGGACAACGACGTCGACAACCTCGACGCGGCGGTGCAACTGCTCTACGAGGCCGCTGAGGTGTTGCCCGCCGGGCAGCATGCCCGGCTCGCACTGAGTCGGCTCGGTCTCGCGTTGCGCTTGCGGTTCGACGAGGACGGCGACCCCGAGGATCTTCGGTATGCCGTCGATGTGCTGTGCCGGGGGGCGGCCGACACGTCGCGCGGCGACGAAAACCTCGCGACGTTGTTGTTCCACCTGGCTGGGGCGGCAGTCGAGCACTTCGACTGCACGGGTGGGCACAGCGCCCTGGATCGAGCGGTGGAGATGCTCTACCGGTCGGTGAGTCGCCTGCGCGCCGACGACCGTCGGCGCGCATCCGTTCTGCTGTCCTTCAGCGAGCTGCTGCACCGCCGGTTCGGCACGAGCCTGGACCCGACCATGCTCGATGCCGCAGCGGAATTCGCCGACAAGGCCGCTGCCTGCGCCGATGTACTGGATGAAGATCGCGGTAGCGCGCTGCGGGCCCTCGCGAGCTGCCTGATCCACCGCTTCGAGCTCGCCGGTTCGACCGACGACCTGGACCGCGCCGCGGTGGCACTGGACGAACTGGATCGGCTGGCCCCCGCCGACGGTCCGGTCCGGTGGGGCTACTGGATGCAGCGCGGCCAGCTGGCCATGCGGGAACACGAGCAATCGCACGGCAAGAACGGGTTGAACACTGCGATCGCCATGTACCGGCGGGTGTTGGACGCGATGCCCGAGGAAGATCCGGAGCGGGCCGCGGTTGCGGTCGAGCTGGGCAATGCCCTGCAACGGCAGTCCAAGCACAACCGGCGCCGGACCTATCGACTCGCCTACACCTTGCTGCACGAGGCGGCGGAGCTGCGCACGGCACCGGCTGGAACGCGGATGCGGGCCGCGACGTTGGCCGGGCACTTCGCCGCCGAGGCGAGCAGGTGGGACGAGGCCGCGGCGATGTTCAAGGCAGCGATGGCGCTGTTGCCGCTGGTCAGCAGGTTCGGACCGGCACCGGACGCCGTGCAGCGGTACGAGCTGACCACCATGGTCGCCGACGCGGTGGCTTGCGTGGTGCGCGACGGGGCGCCCAAACAGGCCGTCGAACTGCTGGAGCACGGCCGGTGCCTGCTGCTCGCGCAAGCGCTCGGAAACCGCGACGAGCAGACCGAGTTGGCCGACGAACTCCCCGCCCTCGCAACAGATCTGCGCCGCGTGCGGCGCCTGCTGGACTACCTCCCGGACAACGTGGTGGGGGCCGCGACGCGGCGGAAGGCGATGGAGCGGCAACGCGACCTCGCGGAGCGCTGGACGGCGCTCGTGGCCGAAGTGCGGACCCACCCCGCCTTCGAGCACTACCTGGAGCCCCCCGCGTTCGAGCAGCTCAGCGGCGCCGCTGCCGACGGGCCCGTGGTGTTGGTGAACGTGAGCGCGTACGGCTCGGACGCCCTGCTGGTCACCGCGGGTGAAGCGGTCGGCCTGTCGCTGCCGAGCCTCGACATCCGCAACACGGCGAAGTACACCCGCCTGCTGCTGGAAAGCAGCAGCGCGGCCCACATCCGGGAGGTGCTGGACTGGATCTGGCAGTCGGTGGCCGACCCGGTGTTCAACGTGCTCAACTACTACTACGTCACCACCTACGGCGCGCCGCCACCCGAAAACCAGCCGTGGCCGCGCATCTGGTGGTGCCCGACCGGACCGGCGGCGTTCCTTCCGTTGCACGCCGCGGGATCCGACGGTCCCCCCGGCACCGGGCTGTCGGTTCTGGAACGCACGGTGCCGTCGTACACGCCGACGCTGCAATCACTCCTGCACGCGCGCGAAGCGGAATTCCCGATCGAGCAGCGCCGCGATCCGCGAGTGGTGCTCGGCAATCGCGCCGCGCACACCGAGCCCCGCTTGCTGGCGCAGCGATGGCCGTCCACGAAGGTGCTCGAACTCACCGAGTCGGCTCGACCCACCGTGCTCACCGCGTTGACCGAACCCGGACCGGTTCATTTCGCCTGCCAGGGCACCCAACGAGCACACGACTGCGCCTCCGGCCGACTGATCGGAACCGACGGCAGTCCGATGTTCATCGGCGAAATCGCACAGCTGCGGATCCCGTCTGAGTTCGCCTACGTTTCGGCGAACGAAGTCACCGTGGAGCAGGGCATTCCGCCCGACGCGATCGCCCAGCTGCTGCCGCTGCTGCAACACGCCGGTTTCAAACACGTCGTCGGTCCACTGTGGCCCGTTCAGGACGGCGCGGCGATCATCGACGCCCTGTACACCGACATGGACGACGATGGCGCCCTGGACCCCAGCGGAGCCGCGGTCGCCGTGCACCGCGTGGTGCGCGCACTGCGCCAACAGCATCCGCACGACCCGAGGCTGTGGGCCGCCCATATCCACGTAGGACCATGATCAAAGCGGGTCAGCTCACCGCCTTGGAGCCAGCCGCTAGCCGGACTCCGGTGCGAAAGCTTGGAGGAAGGTGCGGACCGCGGCAGCCGTCACGGCGCGGAGTTCGGCTTCGGGAACCTGCCGGGTGCCGAATCGGGCCCGCGCTTCCATCGGGCCGGTGAGCAGAGCGGCGAACTGCTCACCGGCTTCGACCGGATCGCAGCTGCGCAGGCGACCCGCCAGCACCAGTCGGGCCAGCCGATCGGCCAGCGCTTCGGTGATGCGATCCGCCGCCCGGCCGCGGACGATGTCGATCAGGTCTGGGAACCGGCAGAGCTCGGCGTAGAGCAGCCGTCGCAGCGCCCAGGAGCGCTCGTCGCAGTAGCACTGGAGCAGCCGGTAGCCGACCTCTTCCAGCATTGGACGCACCTCGGCGCCATCGCTGCGCAGCCGCTCGACAACCGCCATGTTCTCCGCGAAGGCCCGGTCGGAGTCCGCCGCGATCGCCTGCCGGAACAGGTTTTCCTTGTCCCCGAAGTGGTTGTACACGGTGGGCTTGGCGACACCTGCTTCCGCCGCGATCACGTCCACGCTGCCCTGGCTGTATCCCTCGCGGGCGAACACCCGCAGCGCCGCGTCCAAGATCGCCTGGCGCTTGTCGATGCGTCCGCGCGAGGCGCTTCGCCCCGACGCGGCTGACGTATTCGCTGCGCTCACGACCACATCCTATCCCACGCCAACATTCGACTGTACTTGAGAGTTAAATACGATGTACTTCTTGGTTGCGCTCCACCGATCGGAACACTACGGTGAACTCGTCAGTTCAAATCGCCGCGCACCCCGAAGGAGCTTCCGTGCGAACGTTCGTCATCACGGGTGGTACAGACGGCATCGGGAAGGCGCTCGCGCTCACCTACCTGAAACGCGGCGACGAAGTGGCGATCATCGGGCGCAACGCCGAGAAGGGCGCGGCTTTGCTCGATGCCGCAACGGAATTCGGCGCGGGCGACCGCGCGCACTTCGTGCTCGCCGACCTGAGTTCGATCGGCGAGACCAGGACTGCGATCGGCGCGATCCGGGCTGAGTTCCCGCAGGTCGACGCGCTGGTGCTGTGCGCCCGGTTCTTCCGGTCCACCAGGTCGGTCACCGCCGAGGGATTCGAGAGCAACCTCGCGTTGTCCTACCTGAACCGCTTCGTGCTGAGCTACGAGATGGCAGACTTGCTCGACGCCGCCGACGCCCCGGTCATCCTGAACGTCGCCGGGCCGGGTTCAGGCGGCGAGATCCGCTGGCACGACCTGGGATTCGCCGAAGGGTACGACGGCACGACCGCGCTGATGCAGAGCGGCCCGCTCAACGACCTGCTCGGCGTCGGGTTCGCCGCGAACGCGGTGCCGCGGAAGATCAGCTACGTGCTGTTCCACCCCGGTGTCGTCAGCACCGGTTTCGCCGGGGAGTACGACGCGGAGATGACCAGGCAGATCGAGGCGCTGCGCACCACTGCCAAACCGGTGGAACAGGCCATCGTGCCGATGCTCGCGGTGCTGGACGAACCACCCGGCGAACCGCTGAGCGCCTTCCTGATGGGCGAGCGGATCAGCCTCGACGGCCCCGGCTTCGACCCGGCGGCCGCTGCGCGACTGTACGCCACGACCACCCAACTGCTCGCCAGCGGCTTCGCCGCCGCGGAGAGCCGAGACACGCAGGAGTACTGACGTGACCGTGTCGACGACGAAGCTCGCCGATTTGCTCGACTCGCCGGTCTTCGCCATGGTGGCGACGATCCAGCCCGACGGCAGTCCGCAGCAATCGGTGGTCTGGGTAAAGCGGGACGGCGACGACGTGCTCTTCATGTCGGCAGTCGGCAGCCGCAAGGAACGCAACTTGCGCCGCGACCCGCGGGTCAGCGTCTTGGTCTCTCCCCCGGACGCGCCCTACACCTACGCGGCGATCCGGGGCACCGCGACCTTCGAGTCGGCCGGAGCCCACCAACTCCGGGACGAGCTGGCGCTGAAGTACGTCGGCAAGACATACGCCCAACACGTCGAAGACACCCCGGAAGCCGGAACGGACCGCCGCGAAATCACGGCAATACGGGTCACCCCGACCAAAATATCCGGAAGGCTCTAGCCCACAAGGCGAATCCCACGCGAAGCGGCGCCGGGGTGGGGGGGGGGGGGGGGGGGGGGGGGGGGGGGGGGGGGGGGAGGAGCCCCCGGGCGGGGGGGGGGGGGTGGTGGGGGGGGGGCGGGGGGGGGGGGGGGGGGGGGGGTGGGGGGGGGGGGGGGGGGGGGGGGGGGGGGG
>NZ_JALBWV010000077.1 GCF_022678645.1 Saccharopolyspora soli
CCTTCGCTCTTGTTTCGAAATGCTGGCTCGGCTGGATCGGGTGTGCTGGGGTGGCGAGATGATCGAGGCAACGGATCGAGAGGTCACCGGACATTCCGGAAAGCTGGCGGTGCGGGCGTGGTCGGGCGCCAACCCCGGTTGGATCGCGCTGATCGCGCACGGGTACGGCGAGCACTCCGGGCGGTACCAGTGGGTCGCCGAGCAGTTGGTCGGCGCCCGCGCCCTGGTGTACGCGCCGGATCACCTGGGACACGGCCGTTCACCCGGCGAACGGGTGTACTTCGAGGACGCCGAGACGATCGTGGCCGATCTGGAGAGCCTCCGCCGGGAGGTCGCCGCCGAGCACCCCGAACTGCCGGTCGTCCTCATCGGCCACTCGATGGGCGGCATGCTCGCCGCTCGCTACGCCCAAGAGCACCAGCAGCACCTGGCGGCGGTCGTGCTCTCCGCGCCGGTGCTGGGCACCTGGCACGTGCTCGACCTGCTGGAACACGACGAAATCCCGGACACACCCATCGATCCGGGCACGCTGTCCCGCGATCCCGAGGTCGGCGCGGCATACCTCGCCGACCCGCTGGTCTGGCACGGCCCGTTCAAGCGCGCCACGCTGCAGGCGATCGACGACTGCCTGCTGGCCATCAACGAAGGGCCGACGCTGGACAAACCGACCCTCTGGGTGCACGGCGAGGACGACGAGCTGGTGCCGGAGGCGGACACCCGAACCGGCATCGATCGCATCCGCGGCAACGAGTTCCACGAGCACATCTACCCAGGCGGTCGGCACGAGTTGTTCAACGAGACCAACAAGGCCGAGGTGATGGCCGACGTGCTCACTTTCATCGCCCGAGAACTCAACACCTGACCAACCACTGTTAATAGCTAGCGCGCAAAAATCTCGATCATTACCTGTTTGGGTGAGGCGTGTCGCTTGCGCAGTTGCAGGTCAGACCTACCGCGGGCAGCTTGAGGAGGCCGACGGACGTCGGCCTCCGGCGGCACAGCGCCACCGGGGTGGGTGCGGACCGAGCGAGGTTGGCCATGGACGTCGAGCGCGCGCAGGACCTGATCGGCACTCCGGTGTTCGACCGCAACGGCAACCGGATCGGCCGGGTCGGCAACGTCTACGTCGACGACACGACGCACCAGCCGGAGTGGGTGACCGTCCGGATCGGCGTGCTGGGCGTCCGGGAGACGTTCGTCCCGCTCACCGGCGCGGCCACCGCCGAGAACCGCCTCGACTTGGACGTCTCCAAGGACCGGGTGAAGAACGCGCCGCGCATCGAGGCCGAGCACGGCCACCTGTCCGATGAGGAAGGCCGCGATCTCTACCACTACTACGGCCTGGACCAGGGCGGGCGACCCACCGAAACCGAGCCCGGCGACGAATCCTGACGCCGGACGAGCGGGTCGCTGTCCGGACCACCGGCAGCCCGCTCGGCGACTTCACCTGATCATCCGTTCGACTCCGCGGGATCATGCGGGACAATCCTCCCGCGATGGCTGAGAACACCGAGCTCGAACTGCTGATCACCGTTGTCGTCGGGGCCGACGACGAGCGGTCGGCGCGCGCCGCATGCCGTGGCCTGGTGCAACGCATCGGCGGCCGGATCGTGGCGTCCGGGGACTGCTCCGACGAGGAGCCCGGCTGCTGGTCGGTCACGATCAGCCGGGCCTGTCCGGAAAGCGGGCAACATGTCGCCGGGCTGTCCCGCGCGGTGCGCAATTTCCTCCGCGAGTTGGGCCCCGACTACGCCCGGCACCGGGTGTCCTGCGAGCCGCCGACCGCGTGGACCGTGGTGGACCACCCGGATCTGGTGGGCGATCTGGTCGATGGCGGGGAGCGCCTGCTGGTCGAGGTGTGGGCTGGAGGTTCGCTCCTGCTCGGCCGATCCGACGCGGATCCCGACGAGCCGCCCGAGCCGGTCGCGCCGCGCATCAGCGATTTCGACGAGCAGGGCAACCCGCGGCCGCGCCTGCGGCTGCGGGTGGACGTCGTCACCGAGCGCCGAGCAGGCGCGGAGTGGCCAGCGCGGGCGGTGGCCAGCCGACTGTCGCCCACCGCCACGGTCCTGGAGTACACCGTCGACCCACCGTTGGTGCAGGTGGCGATGGACCTCGGACCGGCGCTCGGCGACCTGGCCGAGATCGTGCTCGGCGCGGTGACCACCCTCGGCGGCAACGGTTGGTCCCGGCTGCAGGTCGACGAGCAGCGCGCCGTCGCCCGGTGGTCGGTCGCGCCGCTACCGCCCTCCGGGGTCGCGAGCATCGAGGTCTCGGCGGTCGACGCGGAACCCGACGAGCCCAGCGCCCAGAAATCCACAGTGGACACCGCAGGACGCGGCTGACCGCACCTGGGGCGATGCCGATCCCGCCGGGGAACGGCACCCGCCAAACCCGGATTAACCTCGACTTTTGCCCTGCCGAGTGATCAATTCCGCAGGTCGTCACGCACCGCGATCGAACCGTGATCAACTCCGCCGACCTGGCTGCGACCCCGGCCGCGCAGAGCGCTAACTTGTGGGCCGTTACAGCGTCATGCACCTCGGAGGACCGGAAACCAGATGGCAGGCGTGGAAGAAGTTCGCGCAGGCATTTCGTTGGCCAACCAGAAGATGCAGGAAGGCATCGCCGCCCTGCAGCAGACCCACCTCGTGCTGGAAGAGGCCCAGGCCGCTCTGGTCACCGCCACCCAGGGCAGCACCCAGGAAGAGATGCAACACGCGCACGGCATGCTCGCCGAGGTGATGCAGACGATCAGCGGCGTGCAGGGCACGCTCAACGCCACGATCACCTCCACCGAGGGCTACGCGGGACGGCTGTAGCGCCGTGTCGGCACTCGACGAACTCATCCAAGCGCTGCAACTCGTGGCGGAACACCTGGAGGAAGCGGGTGTCCACCTCACCACCAGCCGCGCGGCGCTGGCCGAAGCGGAGCAGGCGCTGGTGAAACTCGACCCGGAGCACCCGGAAACCGTGGTCCCGCCGGGCCTGCGCCGCGCAGATGACCAGATCGAGCGAACGCAGGGGATGATCGAGCACGTTCTCAACACGGTGCGCGACTTCGCCACTCGACTGTAGGACGACCGGCGAATCGGCGTTCGGCGCTCAACCGCGCCGTATTCGGCCTCGTGCATCGGTACGCGGCGGGCCTGCCCGGGGTATCGCCGGGTGGTATTTTGATCACGGTCAGTAACACGGGTTCCGAGGTGCGGTGTGGGTAAACGCAACGAACGGCGGAGTCGGGTCGAAGCAGCCTTCGAGCGCCTGCGCACCAGCATCGCCACCGCGCTCGGCGCAGCCGAGAACGAGCACGCTCGCGTTCTCACCGAATGCGCGCAGCAGGAGTTCGCGCTGCGCATCGCGCAGGTCGGGGTGGCCGCCGCGGAGCGCGATCCGGCGGAGATCGCCGATCCGGACAACCCCGAATTCCAGGCCGCGATGCGAGAAGCGTTGCAGGACCGGGCCGAGATCTACGCGGCGTGGACCGAGGGTCCCGAACAGCTCACCGAGCTCGTGACCGCCGCAGCGCCCGGCACCGCCGGAGAGCCGTGGCCGGAATGGCTCGGCCAGATCGGCACCCGAGAAGCCGTCGCGCCGCCGCCGGAGCTGTGGCGGATCGGCACCGCGACCGTTGCGGACGCACCGGATCCGCAACCGTTCCCGGCCGCGATCCCGCTGCTGGACGAGTCGCACCTGCGGATCACCACCGACAAGAACCCCGAAGCCGCCGAAACCGTGGTGCAGAACCTGCTGTTGCGGCTGCTCAGCCACTTCCAGCCCGGCTTGGTGCGCATCCACGTCTGGGATGTCGCGCAGCTGACCGGAACCCTGCCCGGCCTGTACCCGCTGACCCGCGCGGGCCTGCTGACCGCGCACGACCCGACCCGGCTGGACGAGATGCTCGAAACGCTCTCCGACCACATCCGGCGGATCCACACCAGTGCGCTGCTCGGCGGCCACACCTCGCTGCGGTCGCTGGCCGCGGAGACCGGGCACCGCTCGGAGCCGTGGCGCATCGCGGTGCTGTTCGGCAACGGCGAACCCCTGCGCGAGGACCAGCAACAACAATTGCAGCGAATCGCGCGCAACGGCCTGGCCTGCGGCATCCAGCTGATCGTCGTGGACCTGTCGTTGACCGTGAACAGCGCGATCGAGTCCATCAGCCTGCTCGGCGGCGACCGGGCGCGCACCAGCATGACCGGCCAGGAAGCCGTGGTGCAGCTGGACGAATCGCCGTCGCGCAACGAGGTCACCAAGGCGTGCTCGGCGATCGCCGAAGCGTTCCTCGCCCGGCGGGCGCGGGTGCGGACCTTCGACGACCTGGTGCCCGACCAGTTCTGGACGCATCGTTCGACGTCCGGGTTGCAGGCGCCGGTCGGGTTCAGCGAGGGCGAGCCGGTGTGGATCACGCTCGGCGACGGCAGTCCGCACACCCTGATCGGCGGGCCAAGCGGTTCGGGCAAGACGAACTTCCTCTACGGCATGCTCGGCGGGCTCGCGGCCCGCTACTCGCCCGACGAGCTGGAGCTGTACCTGCTGGACTTCAAGGAAGGCGTGTCGTTCGCCCAGTTCACGCCGGGCCGCCGGGATCCGAGCTGGTTGCCGCACGCCCAACTGGTCGGGGTGAACGTCAACACCGACCGCGAATTCGGCTTGGCGCTGCTGCGTTTCCTGGCCGAGGAGATGCGGGAGCGGGCGGCGGTCGCCAAGCAGTACGAGGTCACCAAGCTGGAGGAACTGCGCGCCGAGGACCCGACCGGCCGCTGGCCGCGGATCGTCGCCGTGATCGACGAGTTCCAATACCTCTTCGCCGAGCGCGACCCGGTGACCGCGCAGGCCGCCACGCTGTTGGAGGACGTCGCGCGGCGCGGCCGTTCGCAGGGCATCCACCTGGTGCTGGCCAGCCAGGACGTGTCCGGGATCGAGGCTTTCTGGGGCAAACCCGCGATCTTCGAGCAGTTCATCCTGCGGATCGCGCTGCCCAAGGCGCGGCGGGTGCTGGCCGATCAGAACCTCGCGGCGTTGGAGCTCCCGCGCTGGCACGCGGTCATCAACCACGAGTCGGGTGTCAAGCACGGCAACGAGATCGCGCGGATTGCGGACGCGACCGCCAAGAACACCTTCGACGCGCTGCAGTTGGAGCTCTGGAAGCAGCGGAGCGAGTCCGCGGAGCCGCCGAGGCTGTTCGACGGTTCCAACCTGCCGCAGCTGTCCACACTGGATGATTACGCGCGGCTGCGCGCGCCGGTGGCGACGCCGAAGGTCCTGCTCGGGCAGATCATCGACGTCAACGGCACGGCCGCGGCGGTGCAACTCGCCCGATCACCGGGGCGCAACCTCGCGGTGATCGGTTCGGTGCGGGTGGATGCGACCAGCGTGCTGGGCGCGGCGACGCTTTCCCTTGCCCGCCAGTACGTTCCGGGCAGCATCAAGTTCACCATCGCCGGGCTGCTGGACGACGTGGACGACGACGTCAAGGGCATCGTCGAGGCGTTGCGCGGCGACGGGCACGACGTCGACCTGATCGGTCTGGACGGCATCGAGTCGGCGCTGGCCGCGCTGGCGGAGATGATCGACCAGCGGTCCGGTTCGGATGTGCCGCACTGCCTGGTGCTCTACGCCGCCGACGCGGCGCACACCACCTTGGAGCGCAAGGATCCGACGACTCGGGTCAGCGGGTTGGACCACCTGCGGAAGATCCTCAAGCAGGGCCCGGAGTTGCGGGTGCACGTGATCGGCTGGTGGCGCAGCGCGCAGCGGGTGAAGAACACCCTCGGCATGGGCCCGGTGGACGACATCGGCGCCTGGGTCGCCTTCGACGTGCACGGCCAGGAGTTGGCCGTGTTCGCGGCCGGACAGCTGGTCAACTGGTCGCCGCGAGCGCGCCGCGGCCTGTTCTTCGACCGTGCGGTGCACTCCCGGCCCGAGGTGATCCTGCCATTCGACCTCGGCGAGCAGACCGCACCAGCAGTACCGGCCCAGGGGTCGGCGGACCCGCTGGACGAGGAGATCCGGGAGGAAGCCGGTGACTGAGCAGGTTCCGGCATCGGTCCGGTACAAGGAGATCACCGCACTGGCCACCACCGCCGCGCAGCAGCTGCGCCGCCATGAGCGGGAGCGAGCTGGCGAGCTCGGCGAAGCGGTCGCAGCGGGGCGCAAGCGCCGGGAGGCGGCCGACGAGCGGCGCGAGCAGGTCCGCGAGGACGTGCGCAAGCGGTGGAAGGCCGCGATGGAGGCGCTGTGGGATGAGCGGTGGATGCGGGTCAAGGGCATGCCTGAACCGGACCGCGCCGCGCCACCAGCGACGCCGGAGGAGTCCCGCCGCGAAGTCCAGAGCGCCTACCTGGCGCTGCACGACGCCCTGGAGAAGCGGCGCTTCACCGCAAACCTCCGCCCCCGCCGCAAGAAGGAGTCTTGAAGTTGTTGGGCGGCATGGCCTCGGACAATGCGATGTCATGAACAACGTCCCCGAGCCCGACTACATCCGGGGCCCAGATCGCGCCGACAGATCGATCACGCTCGTCGAATACGACCCCGCATGGGCAGCGCAGTACGAGCGCGAGGCGGAACGAATCCGCGCCGCTCTCGGCTCCCGCGCGCAGCAGGTCGAGCACGCCGGATCGACCTCGGTGCCCGGACTTGCCGCCAAACCGATCCTCGACATCTTGCTAGTCGTCGCCGATTCGGCGCACGAGGCCGCGTACGTGTCAGACCTCGAGGCCGCCGGTTACGCGTTGCACGTCCGGGAACCCGAATGGCTTGAGCACCGGTTGCTCAAGCGGCGGAGCCCGGTGGTGAATCTGCACATCTTCAGCGATGGGTGTCCCGAGGTCGACCGCATGCTGTCGTTTCGGGATCACCTCCGCACGCACCCCGACGAGCGCGACCGCTACTCGCGCGTGAAGCGCGAACTGGCGGCCCGGAAGTGGACTTACGTCCAGGAGTACGCCGATGCCAAGTCATCGGTCGTCGAGGAGATCATTTCCAGGCCATTCGACCAGTAGGTTCCAGCGCCGGGCCAGGAGTCCAGCAGGGACTTGGCGATCGCCGTGTCGCGCTTGGCAGGGTCGGCGGTGCGCTCGCGCAATGCGGTGACGTTGGCTGGTGTCGATCAGGAGCACTAGCTGTAGAACGAGGCGCGGCCGACCCCGGAGACGGCGACCAGCCGTTCCACTCCGACCATGCCGCCTCAACGGCACCGGCTGATCGAGGCCGCGCGATTGGCGGCGTCGTTCGTCGTCTCGCTCAACGCTTCCGCCACGTACCTCGCGGTGTCGCGGGCCGGTGTCATCGGCGCCGCGCCCCTCCAGTTCTCCCCGACCGCACTGTCCTTCGTGGCGGCTGCGTTCATCGTCGTCGGCCTGGTGGTATCGGAGTTCAGGCATCGGGTCGGAGCCGAGCATTGACGTCCACGGCGGGCACCCCGAGCCGGTGGGCGGAAACCCGTGAGCGCTTCGGGCGGCTGTCGCAACCCGAAGCGCTCATCAGTGACAGCCGGTCAGGACATCGAGACCAGGCGGGCGCCGCCGTCGGCTTCGATGACCGTTCCAGTGATGTTCGGGTTGGTGGCCGCCAGGACCACCGCCTCGGCGACGTCGTCGGCCGCCGCGACCCTACCGACGGGCAGGGCCTGCGCGGCCTGGGCGAAGTACGCCGCGCGGGCGTTCTCCGGCAGGCCGCTCCACCACGGCGTGTCGACGACGCCCGGCGAGACCGCGTTGACACGGATCGGTCCGAGCTCCACGGCCAGCGGCTTGACCAGCGCCTCCACCGCGCCGTTGAGCGCGGCGATGCCAGCCGTGCCGGGCATGCTCGCACGCGCCGTGATCGCGCTGAGCAGCGTGATCGAGCCGGATGGCGCGAGGTTCGGCAGCGTCGCCTGGAGGGTGGTCAGGTGCCCCCAGAGCTTCGCGTCGAAGGCCCGGCGCAGCGTCGCCAGATCCAGGTCGGCGAGCGGACCGACGCCTTCAGCACCGCTGAGCGCGATGACCAGCCAGTCGATCGCGCCGACCGCCTCGACCACGGCGGCGATCTCCTCCCGGTTCCCGCCGTCCGCCCGGTGTCCGACCAGTTCCGGGTCGCTTACCGCGATGTCGTCGAGTTTCGCCTTGTCGCGGCCGACCACGTGGACGCTCGCGCCGCGGCCGCGCAGTCGGCGGGCAGTCGCCAGCCCGATGCCCGAGGTACCGCCGACGACCAATGCGGTGTTTCCCATTTCAGTCTCCATTTCGAACCGGTACGTCTCGTATTTATTCTAGGCTAGCATCGTCGGTGATGAACGAGCCATCCGTCACACGTCCCGGCCGCAAGCGGAGCGAGCAGAGCAAGGCGGCGATCCTGGCCGCGACCATCGAACTCGTCGCCGAGATCGGTTACGCAGGTCTGACGATCGAGGGCATCGCGAAGCGCTCCGGTACGGGGAAGCAGACGATCTACCGCTGGTGGCCATCGAAGGCCGACGTGCTGCTCGACGCCGCGGCCACCAAGGCCGACCTGCACATCCCGATCCCGGACGAGGGCGACTTCGCCGCCGACCTCCGCGCGTTCCTCACCGCCACGTACGCGCTCGGCCGAGAACCGCGGGTCATGGCGATGCTGCGGGCGCTGATGGCCGAGGCGCAGATCAACGCCGAGTTCGGCGAGCGGTTCCGGACCGAGTTCCTGCAACGGCGCCGGGACGCGCTCGGCGCGATCCTCGATCGCGCTCAGCAGCGCGGCGACCTGCCGCCGGGCGTCTCCCCGGAGACCATCACCGACATCGTCTTCGGCACCCTCTGGTACCGAGTCCTCGCCGCCGCGGGAACTCTCGACGACCGACTGGCCGACGAGCTGATCGCCGTCCTTACCGAGCCGAGCGGCAGCAGCCTGTAAGCCTGCAAGTGCCAGGGCGCGTCCTTGACCTTGCGCTGCGCGCCGGTACGGGTGGCGAACGTGGCGATCCACCGCGGCATGCGACTGTCCACAGTGCTCTGCGTGTTCCTGACCGGGGAACTCGCCTGGGATGGCGCGGTGACGCTGATGGTCGATGCGGACAACGAGCGCGCGCTCAAGGGCTCGGCTACCGGTACCGCGCGGTCAGCGCGTTGGCCGGATGAGCTTGCCGGGGTTGAGGATGCCCGCCGGATCGACGGCCTTCTTCGCCGCCGCCAGCACCGCCTCGCCGATGTCGCCGATCTCCTCGCTCAGCCACGGCAGGTGATCGGCGCCGATCGCGTGGTGGTGGGTGATCGTGCCGCGTCCGGCGATGGCCTCCGATGCGGCCGTTTTCGCACGCTGCCACTGCCCGAGGGGATCCTCGGCGTCGCGCGCCGCCAGCACCGTGAAGTACAGCGACGCACCCGTCTCGTAGGCGTGCGAAAGGTGGCACATCACGATCGGCGACCTACCGTTGACCTGCAAGTTCCGCACCAGTGCCGTCCGCACGGCGGAGCGCAGTTCGCTGAGCCCGCTCCAGTGCGTCGCGGTCTCCAGCGTCTCGACGCACACACCGCGGTCCAGCAGGGCGTCCCGCTGCCGCGGCCCGGAGAACCGATGCGCTCGCCAGGATTCGCCGACTGGACGGCCGAGGCGCACCGTGCGGACGTCGCGCAACGCGTGCAAGGTCGCGGCACGCCGCTGCTTCAGCTCAGCGCGCGAACCGGCGTCCCAACCGAGCACCAACAGGCAGGGCTGCCGGATTCCCTTGCCCCGCAAGAGGGTCTTCAACCCGCGAGCCTTGACCCCGCCGGAGAGCTCGAACTGCACCTCGGTTTCGTCCACATCGGACAACCGGGTCACCTCGGCCAGCACGCGCTCCTGCGCGAGGGTGCGCACCGCGTCCACCCCGGCCTGCCAGCCGTCCAGCACCAGCGCCTCGTACCGGCTCCGAACCGGCGCGGGCCGAACTCGCAGGGCCACCTCGGTGATCACGCCGAGCGCGCCCTCGCTGCCGATCACGAGCTGGCGCAGATCGGGACCGGCCGCCGAAGCCGGTGCCACCCCGAGCCGCCACTCGCCGACCGGGGTCGCCAGCCGGATGCCCTGCACCATCTCCTCGAATCGGCCGTAACCCGCCGATGCCTGACCGGCCGACCGGGTCGCGGCGAATCCGCCGATGGTGGCCCGCTCGAACGACTGCGGGAAGTGGCCCAGCGTGAATCCGTGCGCGCCCAGCGTTGCTTCCGCGTCCACCGCACGCATTCCGGCCTGCACCACCACGATCCGCGAGCCGGGGTCGAGCGAGACCACCCGGTCCAGCCG
The DNA here is from genome assembly GCF_022678645.1 of Saccharopolyspora soli. Lineage (GTDB taxonomy): Bacteria > Actinomycetota > Actinomycetes > Mycobacteriales > Pseudonocardiaceae > Saccharopolyspora > Saccharopolyspora soli. Next base: position 10,240 of record NZ_JALBWV010000077.1, read on the forward strand.
GGCCAGGTCCAGCGCGACCACCGCGGCCTTGTCGCCGCGCTGCGCATCGACACCGCCGACCACCGAAGTGCCGCCGCCGAACGGGACGACGGCGATGTCGTACCGGCCGCAGATCTCCAGAACCCCTTGCACCAGAACGGGATCCGCAGGCAGCAGCACCGCGTCGGGAACCGCGAACCGAGTACCGTCGCGTCGCCGGAGGAGGTCGGAGTAGGACAGCCCACCGGCCCGGCCGAGCCGCGCGACCTCGTCGGTCAGCACGTGCTGCTCGCCGATCAGCGCCGCGAGTTCGGCGCGGGCCGCCTCGGGCAAGGCGCTTTCGGGGACGTCGAGCAGCGAGGCGGGCACCGCTGGAGTCGCGGTCTCCGCCAGCCCGATGCGTTGCCGCAGCCAGCGCAGCGCGGCTGCGGACAACGGCGCAGCCGCCGCACCCGATGGGGTCCAGCTGCCGCGGAGGGTGTGTTCGATCAGGCCGCTCACCAGTACAGTGTTACATGTGGCGTCGCAATGTCACAGCTCGCAGTGTCACAGCACCGAGCGCGAGGTCCGCGCGGCACCGAACCGGGTCGGTGAGGCCGACCTGCTGCGCGCGGCGCGGGAGTGCGTGCTCGCCAACGGCGTCCGGCGCACCACGTTGACCGACATCGCCCGCCGCGCCGGGGTCAGCCGGATGACGCTGTACCGGCGGTTCCCCGACGTCGACAGCCTGGTCACCGCGTTAATGACAGTGGAGTTCCGGGAGATCCTGCAACTGGCCAGCGCCGAGCACACCACCGGCACCGCACGGCACCGCCTGGTCACCGCGACGGTGCACGGCGTTCGGCTGCTGCAATCGGCACCGCTGTTGCAGCGGGTCCTGGAGACCGATGCCGAACTCCTGCTGCCTTACCTGGTCGATCGGCTCGGCAGCACCCAACTCGTCGCCGAGGGCTTCCTCCGCGAATACCTCGTGCAGGGGCACGCGGACGGGTCGATCCGCCGTGCCGACTCCGCTGTCCAGGCGCGCGCCCTACTGCTGCTGGTGCAGTCGTTCGTCATCTCCACCGGCCCGGCCGCCAGCGGCATCGACCCGGCGGCCCTGACCGCCGAACTCGCCCGGCTGCTCGACGCGGCCCTGCGCCCGGAGGTCTCCGATGCCGACCTCCGCAATCCTGGGACGCCCGCTGGTACCACACCGATCCGCCCGGAGTTCCGATGATCACCACGCCGTTGCCCGCCGGTTCGCTGCGCGCCACCTCGCTGAACGCCGCGCGCCGAGCCGCCGATCTGTCCGCAGTGGCCGAAGAGCAGGTGGATCTGCTGGTGGTCGGCGGCGGGGTCACCGGCACCGGGGTGGCCCTCGACGCGGCAGCCCGCGGCCTGTCCGTCGCACTCGTCGAAGCCGAAGACCTCGCCTGGGGAACCTCGCGCTGGTCCAGCAAGCTGGTGCACGGCGGACTCCGGTACCTGGCCCACGGCGACGTCACCCTGGCCCACGAAAGCGCCGCCGAACGCCACGTGCTGATGACGCGCACCGCGCCGCACCTCGTGCGGACGCTCCCGCAGCTCATCCCGCTGCACAGCAGCGTGTCGCGCCGCTCCGAGCTGCTGCTCGCCGCCGGGCTCCGCGCGGGCGACGCGCTGCGCCGAGCCGCTCGCACGCCGTCGGACGTGCTCCCGCCTCCCCGGCGGATCCCCGCCGCGGAGGCGCTCGCACTCGTTCCGGGCCTGCGCTCCGCCCAGCTGCGCGGCGGCCTGCTCGGCTTCGACGGCCAGCTCGTCGACGACGCACGCCTGGTCGTCGCGCTCGCGCGCACCGCCGCTGGCTTCGGTGCGCGCATCCTCACCCGGCTGCGCGTGCAGCGGCTCGACGGCGATGGGGCCGACGCGGTCGACCAGCTCAGCGGCGCTCCGCTGCGGATCCGGGCTCGGTCGGTGGTGAACGCGACCGGTGTCTGGGCCGGGGAGCTGGCACCGGATGTCCGGCTGCGACCGTCGCGCGGCTCGCACCTGGTGGTCGACGCGGATGCCGCCGGGATCGCCGGAACCGCGCTGATCGCGCCGATGCCGGGTGGCGCGGGCCGGTTCCTGCTGCTCCTGCCGCAGCCTGACGGCCACGCCCTGCTCGGGTTGACCGACGAGCCGGTGCCCGGCCCGATCCCGGCCGTCCCGGAGGTCCCGCAGTCCGATGTGGACTTCCTGCTGGCGGCGGTTCGCGATCTGCTCGGGCAGCCGTTGGGGCGCGAGCACGTGCTCGGTTCGTTCGCCGGACTGCGCCCGCTGCTGGAGCAGCCGCGGCGCAAGCAGTCGGCCGACCTCTCCCGCAGGCATGCCGTGCTGACCTCACCGGATGGCGTGGTGACCGTGGTCGGCGGGAAGCTCACCACCTACCGGAAGATGGCCGCCGACGCGGTTGATGCGGCGGTCGGCGCTGGTGGGCTCTCCGCCGGGCCGTCGCGCACCGCGGCCATCGCCCTGGTCGGGGCGGCGCCGCGACGCCACCTGCCCGACATCGAGGCAGCGGCGCGACTGGTCGCGAAGTACGGCACCGAGGCAGCGCGCGTCGCGGCGTTGGCCGAGCTGGACCCGGACCTGGCGGAACCGGTCGCGCCGGGCCTGCGGCTCACCGCCGCGGAGGTGCTGTGGGCGGTGCGGCACGAGGGCGCGCTGGACGCCGACGACGTCCTGGACCGGCGCAGTCGCATCGGGCTGAACACCGCGGACCGCGAATCGGCCCGCTCGGCGGTCGAGGACCTCGTGGAACGCGCCCTGCACGGCGTCTCGGCCGGGTGACGCCCCATTCGAGCGGTGAGTGGATCCGGATACGGATCGGCCCCGGTGACCGGCCGGGGGCCGGTGTCCGGGGCCGCAACTGCTCGGTCGCGTCAGCGCCCGAGAAAGGATTCAGGTTTCGATTCAGCGCTGGCCGATCGCGGTGTAGGCACGCTCCGCCGAACCGCTGTACACCTGCCGCGGGCGGCTGATCTTGCGGGCCGGGTCCTCCAGCATCTCCCGCCAGTGCGCGATCCAGCCGGGCAGCCGACCGAGCGCGAACAGCACGGTGAAGAACTTCGTCGGGAAGCCCATCGCCTTGTAGATCAACCCGGTGTAGAAGTCGACGTTCGGGTAGAGCTTGCGGTCGATGAAGTAGTCGTCGGCGAGCGCCTTCTCCTCCAACTTCAGGGCGATGTCCAGCAGCGGGTCGTTCGCGCCGAGCTTGCCCAACACCTCGTCGGCGGTCTTCTTGATGATCGCCGCGCGCGGGTCGTAGTTCTTGTAAACCCGGTGCCCGAAGCCCATCAGGCGTACACCGGGCTCCTTGTTCTTGACCCGGTTCACGAACGAATCGACATCCCCGCCGTTGGCGTTGATGCCCTCCAACATCTCCAGCACCGCGCTGTTGGCGCCGCCGTGCAGCGGGCCGAACAGGGCGTTGATGCCCGCCGAGATGCTGGCGAACAGGTTCGCCTCCGAAGAGCCGACCATCCGCACCGTCGACGTGGAGCAGTTCTGCTCGTGGTCGGCGTGCAGGATGAACAGCAGGTCGAGGGCGCGGGTCATGACCGGGTCGACCTCGTAGGGCTCGGCGGGGAATCCGAAGGTCATCCGGAGGAAGTTCTCCACCAGGCCGAGCGAGTTGTCCGGGTACAGGAACGGCTGGCCGACCGACTTCTTGTAGGCGTAGGCCGCGATGGTCGGCAGCTTGGCCAGTAGGCGGACGGTGGACAGCTCCACCTGGTCCCGGTCGAAGGGGTTGAGGCTGTCCTGGTAGAAGGTGGACAGCGCGGAGACCGCGGAGGACAGCACCGGCATCGGGTGCGCGTCCCGCGGGAAGCCGTCGAAGAACTGCTTGAGGTCTTCGTGCAGCAGGGTGTGCCGCCGGATCCGATCGGCGAAGTCGTCGTACTGCTGCTGGGTCGGCAGCTCACCGTAGATCAGCAGATAGCTGACCTCGATGAAGTTGGACTTGGCCGCGAGCTCCTCGATCGGGTAGCCGCGGTAGCGGAGGATGCCAGCGTCACCGTCGATGTAGGTGATGTCGGAGGTGCAGGCCGCCGTATTGACGAAGCCCGGATCCAACGTCACCAAACCGGTCTGAGCCAGCAACTTGCCGAGGTCCACACCAGGTGCACCCTCGGTCGGCTGCATCACCTGCATTTCGTGCTCGCCGGCGTCATAGCGCAGCGCGACGGTACGTTTGGCGGTCACGTCGTCGGGCATTCGGGAACCTCTCGCGCTCGTCGGGGTGCGCTGTGAAGACGACCAGCGTGTCCAGCCAAGCGGCAGGGCTGCGTTGTTGTCGCCCGCGCGCCGGTCGGGGTGTCCGAACCGCCGCCAGCACCACCCCGTTGGGGTCCTGTCAGTAGTCACGCTAGACCGCTGTGGGGTCCCAGCGCAGCAATCGCGTTTCGGCTTTTTGGCAGGTGGGACCACGATCACATCCCATCCGGCCGTTCGCGACCGCCGACCCTCGACACTCCGGAGCCGGACGGGCCGGTCATCGTGACCAACCAGCCCATCCGATCGGGCTAACCAGTGTTGGGATCAACGGCGGTGACGCGGTTGAGCTCACAGGGTGGTGTCGCGCACGTATTCGCCGGTCGGATCACCAGGACAGCTCGTTCGCCCACGGCGGCTCGGCGCCGGGGCGGGACACCGTGACCGCGGCCGCGGCAGCGGCGAAGCGCAGCGCCTGTTCCCACTGCGCGCGGTCGAGCGCGCGAACGGCGTCCGCCGAGAGCGCGTCGTGGCGGTGCAGCCAGGCCAGCAGCGCGGCCTGCACGGTGTCGCCCGCGCCGATGGTGTCGGCCACCTGGGCGCGCACGCCCGGAACGGTCACCGGCTCCCCGTCGCCGGTCACCGCCGTCAGCCCGTCGGCTCCGCGGGTCAGCACCACCGCCGCCGGGCCGCGCCGCTGCCAGTCGCGGGCCGCTTCGAGCACGTCCTGGTCACCGGCCAACCACTCGGCGTCGTCGTCGGAAACCTTCAGCAGGCCCACCGATGGCAGCCAGGCGGCGAACCGGGCACGGTAGGCGTCGGCGTCGGTGATCAGATCGGCGCGGATGTTCGGGTCCAGCGCGATGAACCGGCCGCGTTCGGCTTCCCGGAACAGCACCTTCTCGTACACCGACGCGCCGGGTTCGAGCACCATGCCGAGGGTGCCCAGGCAGACCGCGGTGGTCTGCTCCGGCAGCGGCCGGTCCGCGACGAAGCGGGCGGCGGTGCCCTCGGTGTGGAAGCTGTAGCGGGCCGAACCGTTCTCGGCGAGCCCGACCACCGCCAGCGTCGTCGGCTCCGGACCGCGCTGCACCAGCTCGACGTCCACGTTGCAGGCGCGCAACCGCTCGAACAGCTTGTCGCCGAACTGGTCGGTGGACAGGCGGGCGAAGAACGCGACTGGAATCCCGAGTCGTCCCAAGGCGATGGCGACGTTGTACGGCCCGCCGCCGAGCCGCGGGTGCAGCGGTCCGAGTTCACCGTCCGCTGTGGACGGGTCCGGAACGAGGTCGACGAGCGCCTCGCCGCCGATGACGATCACATTTCCTCCACTTTGTGCTCAACTCCCGCACCTGCGGTCAGCCCGCCGAGCAGGAACTGCGATAACGCCGCGAAGGCGGCCGCGTCCGACAAGCCGGTGCGTTCGCCGAACTCACCGCGCTGGATGCCGACGATGGTGCGGCCGACCATCTCGCCGACGAACCCGGCGTGCACCTCCCGGAACACGCCCTGGCGCACGCCGGTGCGGATGAAACCGCGGATCCGGTCGGCGGCCGCGTGCGCGTTGGCCTCGTAGGTCGCGCGGGTCGAGAGGTTGGCGGCCATGTCGTCGATGAACTCGCGAGACGCCGGGCGCAGCGCCTCCGCCGCCGCTTCCAGGTACACCCGCACCTTCTCCGGCACGTCCTCGGTCACCGCGACCCGCTGCTCGATGCGCTCCGTGGCGCACTTGAAGTAGTGCGCGACGACGCGGACCGCGAGCTGCTCCTTGCTGCCCGCCAGCGTGTAGAGCGTCGATTTGGAGCAGTGCAGCCGCGCGGCGAGGTCGTCGAGCGTGAAGTGCGCGAACCCCTCCGCGAGGAACAGGTCGCGCAGCCGGTCCAGCAGCTCGGCCCGGCGCGCGTTCACCTGCCGATTGCGGCCTTGGGAGGTGGTCATCGCTGGAAGCCTGCCACAGCACGTCGGCGGATTGCGCGGGTTCCCCCTGGTGGGACTTGCGAGTACTCTGGTAGATCCTACAGTACTCATATCAGTACTGGAACCAGGAGGGCGAACCGCCATGCCTGTCCAACGCCTGCTTCCCACCCCAGAAGCCACCGGCCTGCTCGCGCTGACCCGCGACATCGCCCACGACAAGCTCGTCGAACGGGCCGCGGCCGACGAAGCCGCGGCGAAGTTCCCGCGCGACGTCTTCGCACTGCTCGGCGAGGCCGGACTCCTCGGCCTGCCCTACCCGGAGGAGTACGGCGGCGGCGCGCAGCCGTACGAGGTCTACCTGCAGGTGCTGGAGGAGCTCAGCAGCGCGTGGATGACCGTCGGCGTCGGGCTGTCGGTGCACACCATGAGCTGCTACCCGCTGGCCCACTTCGGCACCCCGGAGCAGCGGTCGCGCTGGCTGCCGGAGATGATCGGCGGCCGCCAGCTCGGTGCGTACGCGCTGTCCGAGCCGCACGCCGGTTCCGACGCGGCAGCGCTGAGCACCCGAGCCGTTCGCGAGGGCGACTCGTACGCCGTCACCGGCGCGAAGGCGTGGATCACCCACGGCGGGATCGCGGACTTCTACACGCTCATGGCCCGGACCTCGGACAACGGGCCGCACGGAATCAGCTGCCTGCTGGTCGACGGTGCCACGGCAGGGCTTTCGGCGGGCACCCCGGAGCACAAGATGGGGCTCAGCGGATCGCCGACCACACCGCTGTACTTCGAGGACGCGCGGGTGCCCGCGGAGCGGCTCATCGGAACCGAAGGCGACGGGCTGAAGATCGCGCTGGCGGCGCTGGACTCCGGTCGGCTCGGCATCGCCGCGTGCGCGGTCGGGCTGGCACAGGCCGCGCTGGACCTCGCCGTGGACTACGCGAAGCAGCGGCAGCAGTTCGGACGGCCGATCATCGAGTTCCAGGGCTTGGAGTTCCTGCTGGCCGACATGGCCGCGGCCGTGCACTCGGCGCGGGCCACCTACCTGGACGGGGCGCGGCGGCGGGATGCCGGGCTGCCGTTCGGCCACCAGGCGTCGATCGCGAAGCTCATCGCGACCGACGCGGCGATGAAAGTGACCACCGACGCGGTCCAGGTGCTCGGCGGTGCGGGCTACACCTGCGACTTCCCGGCGGAGCGCTACATGCGCGAAGCCAAGGTCCTGCAGATCTTCGAGGGCACCAACCAGATCCAACGGATGCTCATCGGCCGCCACCTCGCCCGCCCCTGAGCCTCGGGCGGCCGGGCGATTTCGCGCGAAACTCCCACTTCCCGCACGGAAGGAGCGCCGATCTCGCGCGAAATCGGCAACCGCGTCAGAGCGGGGTGAGACCCCAGTGGCCGATCCAGGTCTCGCCGGGTTGCAGGACCAGGAGGTCGGTGCCCGAGTTCAGCGCGTCCGGCGGGCAGGTCATCGGTTCGATCGCGATCGCCCGGCCCCGGCCGGGGAAGTCGTCCGCGGTGTAGACCTGGACCCACTTGAACACCGGGTCGGCCCACAACTGGACACCGTGCCCGCCGGGATCGGTGAGCGCGTGCCGCACCAACTGCTGCGGGTCGTCCGGTGCCGGTGTCGCACCGCCGAAAGCGGTGTCGAGCAGCACACCCGCCAACCGACGTCCGGAGCGGAAGTCCACTTCGTCGCCCTGCAAAGCGCGCGGCGGTCGCACCGGGAGCAGCCGTTCGGCGTCCACCGGCAGCACTGTCGCGGCGGCCAGGCGCAGCGTGCATTCGTCGGTTTCGGCGTTGCCAGCGCGGGGGAACGGGTGCACGCCGACGCCGAACGGGGTCGCACGGGAGCCGAGGTTCTCCACGGTGTGCGTCACCGTCAAGCCGTCCGAGTCCAGCGCATACCCGATGGACGTCAGCAGCGGCACCGGCCAACCCGGCTGCGCGGGCACCATCGCGTGCAAGACCACTGTGGACTCGGCGTGTTCCACGAGGGTCCACGCGGTGTGCTGGAGCAGGCCGTGGATCGCGTTCTGCCGCGCGGGCTCGGTGAGCGCGAGTTGCTGCGGCTCGCCGTCGAGCCGCCAGCGCCCGTCGGCGACCCGGTTCGGCCACGGCACCAGGACACCGCCAGCGCTGGCGGGCGGCGGTCGGTCCGCGTCGTAGGTCTCCGCGTAGGGCACCCCGTCGACTTCGAAGGCCCGAAGTGCCGCGCCGACCTCGGTGACCACGGCCCGCGCGCCGCCGAAGCTGATTTCGAACTGCCGCCCAGTGGCGGGAACAGGATCGTGCACCCAACCACTGTAGAAGCATCCGCGAGCCCACAACCGGCCCGGACAGGGATGGCGTGAGGGGCACCCTTCACCAACTAACTTGGTAAAGGGTGCCCCTCACGCCTCACCTGAATCGGGTCACTTCGCCAGCTTGGCGGCGTCGAACTCCTGCCGCCCGCCCACGAAGTAGTTGATCGCCCAGAAGACCACGCCGATGCCCAGCAGGATCCCGGCGATGATGTACTCCGTGGCCGGTCGGCCGGACAGCGGGCTGGCGAAGAACGCGCAGGTCAGCGCACCCAGCACGGGCATCCAAGTGGGCGCCTTGAAGTGCTGGTGCTCGACCTTGTCCTTGCGCAGCACCAGAACCGCCACGTTGACCACCGCGAACACCGCGAGCAACAGCAGCGACGTGGTGCTGCCCAGGTCGGCGATCTCCAGCGAGCTCACCAGGATCACCGCGATGAGGCTGGTGAACAGGATCGACACCCACGGGGTGCGCCGCGTGGGGTGCACCCGGCCGAACTGCCGCGAGATGATCTTCTCCTGCGACATGCCGTAGACCAACCGGCTGGCCATCAGCATGTTGATCAGCGCGGTGTTGGTCACCGCGAACAGTGCGATCAGCGAGAACAGGAGCGGCGGGAACCACGGCGCGGCGGCCTTGACGACCAGCAGCAACGGCCCGTCGGATTCGGCGAGCTTGTCGGTGGGCACCAACGTCGAGGTGATCAGCGCGATCAGCAGGTAGATCGAGGCCGTGATGACCATGCCCAGCAGCAGGGCCCGCGGGAAGTTCTTGGCCGGGTTCTTGGTCTCCTCGGCCATGTTCACCGAGTCCTCGAAGCCGACCATCGCGAAGAACGCCAGCGCGGTCGCCGAGGTGATCGCCAGCAGCGGCGTGGTTTCGGTGTTGAACTGCATCAACCGACTCGGGTCCGGCTCCACGTCGGCGCTGTGCGCACCGGCGAAGATCGCGTAGAGGCCGAAGACGATCACGATCGCCAACCCGGTGAGTTCCACGCAGGTCAGCACCACGTTCATCTTCACCGACTCGCCGACGCCGCGGAAGTTGATCGCGGCCAGCAGCAGCAGGAAGCCGATCGCCACCAACCAGGAAACCGACGACACCCCCTCGCCGAAGATGCCCTCCAGGTAATCACCGCTGAACGCCTGCGCGGCCGACGAGGCGGAGGTGATACCGGAACACATCACCGCGAATGCGATCACGAAGGTCAGGAAGTGCACGCCGAACGCCTTGTGCACGTACAGCGGGGCGCCGCCCGCCTTCGGGTACTTGCCGACCAGCTCCAGGTAGCTGAACGCGGTCAGGAAGGCGACGACGAACGCGACCAGGAACGGAATCCACAGCGCGCCGCCGACCAAGCCCGCGACCTTGCCGGTCAAGGAGTAGATGGTGGTGCCGAGGATGTCCCCCACTACGAAGAAGAGCAGCAGTTTCGGGCCCATCACCTTCTTGAGGCCAGGCTCCTGCGCACCGCCGGGCGCGTCGTTCACGGTCGTTTCGTTGGCCATAGCTGAGAAGTGTGCAGGTTGGGTCGACGGCTTGTCTGCCCACCCCTGGTCGAACCGCACTGCTGCGGTCGGATCAGGCTGGGCGAAGTGCCCAGCACCCCCACCGCGACCGACCTATTCTCGCTGGTCAGCGGTTGGAGCGCGGTAACGCCAGAAGGTTGGCAGCAAGATCGCCGCGAGCACCGCGCCGATAACAACTAGGACACCGCCGACCACGACAGCCGTCGAGGTGCCCAGCGATGCGCCTGCCAGGCCGTGCAACGTGTCAGCCAGTCGCGGCCCACCGGCGACGACGACGGTGAACACGCCCTGGATCCGGCCGCGCATCTCGTCGGTCGCCGCAGCCTGCATGATCGAACTCCGGTAGACCATGCTCACCAGGTCCGCCCCGCCGCCCACGGCCAGGAAGAACACCGCCAGCCACAGCGAGTCGGACCAGCCGAATCCGATCACCGCGATGCCCCACACGATGACCGCCAGGACGACGCCGACCCCGTGCCGGGCGATCCGGTGCAGCCAGCCGGAGAACACGCCGAACGCGAACGCGCCCAGCGGGATCGCCGCGAACAGCCAGCCGAGCGCCGCCCCGCCGCCCGGTGGATCACCGAAGGTGCGCTCCGCCATCTCCGGGAACAGCGCCCGCGGCATGCCGAACACCATCGCGATGATGTCCAGCAGGAACGACGCCAACAACACGGAATGCAGTGCCAGGTAACGGAATCCGTCCAACACGGCGCGCAGACCGGCGCGCTGCGGAGCGCCTTCGTTGGGCGGCAACGGCGGCAGCCGGAACACCGCCCACAGTGCCGTGCACAACGCCACCGCATCGACCAGGTACAGCACCGAAAGCCCCATCAGCGGCAGCAGCATGCCCGCCAACAGCGGCCCCATGATCGATCCGAGCTGGAACACCGTCGCGCCCAGCGCCTGCGCCGAGGGCAGCAGGTGCACCGGCATCAGCCGGGCGACCGCGGCGGCTCGGGTGGGCATGTTCACCGCGAAGCACGTCTGCTGCACGGCGAAGAGCACCAGCACCAGCCACACCGACCGGACGTTCGCGGCGGCGACCACCCACAGCAGCACGGCGCTGACGGCCAGTCCGCCGTTGGTGACCAGCAGCAGGCGGCGGCGGTCGACGGTGTCGGCGATCGCGCCGCCCCACAGGCCGAACACCAGCAGCGGCACCAGGCCGAAGATCCCGGCGAGGCCGACGTAGGCGGAGGATCCGGTGATGTCGTAGAGCTGCTTGGGCACCGCGACGGCGGTGAACTGCGCGCCGACGGAGGTGATGATGTTCGACAGCCACAGGCGGCGGTACGCCGGGTACTGCAGTGGTCGGGTGTCGAGGAAGACCTTGCTCAGCAGGGCTCGTAGGGGTCGGCGCGACGTTGACCGGGTTCCGCTGCTGGGCTGCACAGGTGTTGCAGCCTAGCCGTTAGTCCCGCTAACGGCGCGCCCTTTCCCACCTCGTGTGATGGACATCTACCCAACTACCAACCGAACTGGACAAAAACCCACCACGAACGACCAGCGGAAAGGCGACCACGCGCCGCCTGCGCAATTTCGCGAGAAATTGCGAACCGTCCCCTGCCCAGGTGAAGGTGGCCGAGTCAGGGAGCGAGGCGTTCGATGGTCCAGCGGTCGTTGGTGCGGCGGAAGCGCAGCCGGTCGTGCAGCCGGTCCGGACGGCCCTGCCAGAACTCCACCGAGTCCGGGCGGATCCGCCAGCCACCCCAGTGCGGCGGCACCGGCACCTTCTCGGCATCGACGAAACGGCGCTCCATGCCGCTGAGCAACGACTGCAAGGCTTCCCGGCTGGCGACCACCCGCGACTGTGGCGACGCCCACGCACCCAACTGGGACCCGCGCGGCCGGACCGCCCAGTACTCGGCGGTCTCCTCCGGTTTCACCTTCTCCACGGTGCCGCGCACGTTCACCTGGCGCTGCAACGCCAGCCAGGGGAAGGTCGCGGCGGCGGCGCGGGTGACCTTGAGGTCGTGGCTCTTCGCCGAGGTGTAGTTGGTGAAGAAGACCAGCCCGCGTTCGTCGAAGCCCTTGCACAGCACGGTTCGCGCCGACGGGAAGCCATCGGCGTCGGCGGTGGCCAGCACCATCGCGTTCGGCTCGGGCAGATCGGCCTGCACCGCATCGTCGAACCACCGCTGGAGCTGCTCGTACCAGGTCGCGGCGAGCGAGGATTCGTCCAGCGCCCCGGCTTCGTAGGACACCCGCATGGACGGCAACGCGATGTTGGCCTCCGACATCCTTTTCCTCCCTGACTCGCCCGGCAGCGGCACGACTCGACGACTTCTCCGGCGGTGCGCCGGAGAAGTAGGGGTTGGACCGGCCGACGCGAAAGGGTTTGGCGGCGCCAGCCACGCGTACGACGGTAAACGGGATCCGAACAGACGCCGAATCGACAGTACTTCACGATCGATTCCGCAACCGATGCAGTGATCGTTCCCACACTCGTTCGGACGCCGCACGTCGCCGCGAAACGCCCACCCGAACTACTGATCCACACCTTGCGGTGAACCGACCGTAGGCAGGCGCCCTCGAACTCGATCTCCGCCGCGGCGCGAGCAGCGCCCCTCGCTGGCATGTCTTCGCAGTGGCCGCGCGGGGTTCGACCACGCCAAACCCGTGTCAGGGCAAGCCGCGCGGCGAACCCGATCTGCGAACTCGCGACGGCGCAGACGCGTCAAGCCGTTGCGCTGCTTCGAAAAGGAGCACCCGCTGGCCAGCGGTGTTCACCAGGTTCGAACCGCCAGGACCGCCGCGTCCGGGTGGTGACCGATCGCTTCGGCGAGGCGGCGCTGCGCCGTCACGGCGTCCGCTGCGACGGCAGTGGCCAGGGCACCGCCCGCGGTCAGCGGCGCCAGCGACCACCACTCGCCGCTCGCGGGTTCGGCCGGGTCGTGGTCCCACACGACGGTCTCGGTCGCGAGCACCCGCGCTCCCGCGAGGTATCCGGCGCTCGTCGCGAGCCGGTGTTCACCGATGTCCAAGCGCTGGCGCAACAACGGTGTTCCGGTCCGCGCCACATGCGTCGTGGTGATCAACCTGCCGGGGCGTTCGCCGTACCGGCCGAGCACCAACAGCTCCCGGCACCGGGCCCGCGCGCCTTCGCCCAGCTCGATGGTCATCTCCGCCTGGTGATCGGCGCGGGCGCTGATCACGGTGGCCTCCGGCAGGTACTCGATCGTGCCGCCTGCCTCGACGTCGATGCGCACCGTTGATCGGCTGTGCTCGGCGTGCTGCCCCGGCAACGCGACGGTCGCGGCGGTGCCGCGCAGTTGCAGCCGGGCACCCGGCCCGACCCGGACCCGCAGGTCGACCCGGTCCCCACCGACCGGTGTGGCTGCCGAACCGACCAGGTGCACCACGGCGATCCCGTCCGGGCTCGCCGTCGCGGTCCGGCGCGGCACCAGCGTCATGGGTGCCTCCGAGCGGAGCTCCCGCACGACGCTGCGCCCGCCGGAGCCGAGTTCGACGCTCAGCAGCGCACTGGCCCGCACGCCACACCACCCTTCCGGTCGTGAGTGCCGATGGTCGCTAGAACGGCCACAGCCACTCACGACACCATCGCACCGCCACCACCCACGACACCGAGGACGGAAGGCCCGCCGAAAAAGCGGTCACACGCGCACGCCCACCTTCAGCTGCTCACGGACCCAGCTCGCGGTGTCCGGCGCGTTCGGGGTGCGGGTGAGGGACTGCGTGATCACCGGCAGGTCACCGCGCATCCGGTGCGCGTCGGCGACCATCACCGCCATGTCGGCGCCGACGAGTTCGGCCAGGTCGATCTTGTTGATCACCAGCAGGTCAGCGGTGGTGACGCCGGGGCCGCCCTTGCGCGGCACCTTGTCGCCACCGGCGACGTCCACCACGAAGATCTGCCGGTCGGCCAGGCCCCGGCTGAACACCGCGGTCAGGTTGTCCCCGCCGCTTTCCACGATGACCAGTTCCAGCCCCGGATGCCGTTCGGCGAGCCGGTCCACCGCGTCGAGGTTCGCGGTGATGTCGTCGCGGATCGCGGTGTGCGGGCAGGCGCCGGTCTGCACCGCCTCGATCCGATCGGTGTCCAGCACGCCCGCCTTGCGCAGGAAGTCGGCGTCTTCGGTGGTGTAGATGTCGTTGGTCACCACGGCCAGGTTGATCTCCTGGCCCAGCGCGCGGCACAGCGCCGCGGTCAACGCCGTCTTGCCGCTGCCGACCGGCCCGCCGATGCCGAGCCGGAACGGGCGGCCGTGCTGGGATTCCGCCGAGAACGGGTCCGGTTCGGTCGCGGTCGGGTCGAAGTTGACCGGATGCGAGTGGCCGTGGCCATGTCCACGGCAGTGTTCAGGACGCAAAGAGACGCACCTCTTCCCGGTGATGTCGATCGTGTGCCTCGGCGAGCAGGTCGAGCGCCGGAGCGCCGGGAGCGGGCAGCTCGGCCGGATCCAGCCCGGCCACCGCGGCCGCCTCGGCGGCGATCCGGTCGAGGTCGTCGGCCAGTTCGGTGAGCACGGCGTTGACCGCGAACGGGTCCAGTCCGAGCAGCCGAACACCGGCGGAGGACGGTCCGCTGACGGCCAGGTATCCGGCGGTCAGCGCGGCCTCCAACGGTCCGGCTCCGGCGGTCGCGGCCAGCACCCCGAGCACGATCGGGTGGTGTGGCCGCGGCGTCGCGGCCACCAGTTCGGTCAGCACCGGCGAAGACCAAGCGGCCTTGCCAGCGCGGATCATCCCCCGCCCCTGCGCGCGCGAGGCCGCCCGCTGCGCTGGGGACGGAGTGCGGGCGTCGAGCTCGACGTCCAACTCCTGCCAGTGTCCACTTCGGACACCACGGGCAGCGGCATGCGCCGCGGCGGCGGCGAAAACCGCTTGCAGGGCGCCAGCACCGTGCAAGCGCCCGTACAGGAACTCGCGCAGGTCGCCGACTCCCGTGATCAACCCCCGCGCGGCGGCCTCCTCGACGCAGCCGGAGTGCACGTGTCCCCCGCCGGGGAACCGGGAATCCGCGAGCGCAAGCACCGCAAGACCAGCCCGCACCACGACTCCCTTCGCTTTCAACACATTTGGGTGGTGAGTGAAGGGCACCTTTGACCAACTAACTCGGTAAAAGGTGCCCTCCACTCGGAAAATCCACCTCATCGGATCAGAACAGGAAGTAGCGTTGGGCCATCGGGAGTTCCGCGACCGGGTCGGGCTCTACCAGTTCGCCGTCGATGCGCACCGCGAAGCTGTCCGGGTCCACCTGGATGTCCGGGGTCGCCGAGTTGTGCACCAGGTCCGCCTTGGTCACCCCGCGAGTGCTGTCGATCCCGACCAGCTGGGAACTCAAGCCGAGCTGCTCCGGCAGACCCGCCTCCAGCGCGATCGGTGCCACGAAGAACACGCTGCTCGCCGCCGCCGCGCGGGGCTGCGCTCCGAAGCTGGGCCGCGCGATGTAAGGCTGCGGGGTCGGGATCGACGCGTTCGCGTCGCCCATCGCGGCCCACGCGGCGAGCCCGCCCTTGAGCACCATGTGCGGCCGCACCCCGAAGAACTGCGGTTCCCACAGCACCAGGTCGGCCATCTTGCCGACCTCGACCGATCCGACGTGCCCGGCGATGCCGTGCGCGATCGCCGGGTTGATCGTGTACTTCGCCACGTAGCGCTGCGCGCGGTGGTTGTCCGCGCGCCCGTCGCCGGGCAGCGCGCCCCGGCGCCGCTTCATCACGTGCGCGGTCTGCCAGGTGCGCATCACGACCTCGCCGATGCGGCCCATCGCCTGCGCGTCCGAGCTGATCATCGAGATCGCGCCCAGGTCGTGCAGCACGTCCTCGGCGGCGATGGTGGACGGCCGGATGCGGCTCTCCGCGAACGCCAGGTCCTCCGGCACCGAGGGGTTGAGGTGGTGGCAGACCATCAGCATGTCGAGGTGTTCGTCGACGGTGTTGACGGTGTGCGGCCGGGTCGGGTTGGTCGACGAGGGCAGGACGTTCGCCTCGGCGGCCACCTTGATGATGTCCGGCGCATGCCCGCCACCAGCGCCTTCGGCGTGGTAGGCGTTGATCGAACGGCCGTTGATCGCGGCCAGCGTCGACTCCAGGAAGCCGGTCTCGTTGAGCGTGTCGGTGTGGATGGCGACCTGCGCCCCGGTCTCCTCGGCGCACCGCAGCGCGCTGTCGATCACCGCCGGGGTGGCGCCCCAGTCCTCGTGGATCTTCAGCCCGCCCGCGCCGCCGCGCAGCTGCTCCAGCAGGGCCTCGCCGCGCGTGGTGTTCCCCTTGCCGAGCAGCATCACGTTGACCGGCATGAAGTCCATCGACTGCAGGATCCGCGCCAGGTTCCAGGCACCTGGGGTGACCGTGGTGGCCTTGCTCCCCTCGGCCGGACCGGTGCCGCCGCCGATGAGCGTGGTCACCCCGCTGGCCAGCGCGGTGTCGACTTCCTGCGGGCAGATGAAGTGCACGTGGCAGTCGATGCCACCGGCGGTGAGGATCTTGCCGTTGCCCGCGACGATCTCGGTGGACGGGCCGATCACCAGCGCCGGGTCGACGCCGTCGGCGATGTCCGGGTTGCCCGCCTTGCCGATGCCGACGATCTTGCCGTCCCGGATTCCGACGTCGGCCTTGACGATCCCCCAGTGGTCCAGGATCACCGCGCCGGTGATCACCACGTCCGGGGTGCCCTCGGCCCGGGTGGCCACCGCCTGCCCCATCGACTCGCGGATGACCTTGCCGCCGCCGAACACCGCTTCCTCACCGGACCCGGTCGGGCCCGTGCTGCGGTCCTCGGTGACCTCGATGAGCAGGTCGGTGTCGGCCAGCCGGATCCGGTCGCCGGTGGTGGGCCCGAACAGTTCGACGTACTGGGACCGATCGATGGAGGATGCGCTCACCGTGCTGCCCCCTCGCCTTTGCGCCCGTAGCTGACCGGGGTCGGTTCGTGGTCGCGGGCGTCGAGTTCGCCGCCGAACTCCAGGCGGAGGCCGGGCACCAGTCGACGACCGCCGATCGGCACCAGCGCGACTTCGCGCGTCACGCCCGGCTCGAACCGCACCGCGGTGCCGGAGGGGACGTCCAGCCGGTGGCCCCAGGCCGTGGCGCGGTCGAACTCCAGGCCGGGGTTGACCGCCGCGAAGTGGTAGTGCGAACCGACCTGCACGGCGCGGTCGGCGCGGTTGACGACGGTGATCCGGACGCGTTCCCGGCCCGGATTCAGCGGAATCCGGTCTTCGGCGGTGATGATCTCCCCTGGACGCATGGCAGCTCCCTCGGATGTCGATTCGGGGCAGGTAGCTGGCTGGCGGCTGGTCAGGTGATCGGGTCGTGCACCGTGACCAGCTTCGTGCCGTCCGGGAAAGTCGCCTCCACCTGCACGTCCCGGATCATTTCCGGTACGCCGTCGAGCACCTGGTCAGCGCGCAGCACCTGCCGTCCGCTGCGCATCAGATCGGCGACGGTCCGCCCGTCCCGAGCGCCCTCCGCGACGTGGTCGGTGATCAACGCCACCGCCTCCGGGTAGTTCAGCTTCAGTCCGCGATCCAGCCGTTCGCGCGCAAGCCGAGCCGCCACGTAGACCAGCAACTTGTCGCGCTCGTGAGGAGCAAGGTGCATGGGGACTCTTTAACATATGGCCATCGGTCATATGTGAGCTATCCAGCGGTTTTACAACCGCCTAATTGACTAGTTACAACCATTTTTCCGGAATTTTTCACCCACCGATGAAGTTCCCGGAGGTCCTGTGAGCTACCTCATCAGCTGATTGTTTCCGGGCCGATCCCATTGCCTCCACCACCCCGGCGGGTGCACTGTGTTTCGCACGGCAACATGCCTTGCACCCCGCCACGTCACCCTTGCCCGCGCAGCAACGCGGGCAGATCCAGCGAGGAGACGAGGCAGCCATGAGCAACGCAGGCCAGTCCGAATTCCGCCCCGGTCTGGAGGGCGTGGTCGCCTTCCAGACCGAGATCGCCGAACCCGACCGCGACGGCGGTGCGCTGCGCTACCGCGGCGTGGACATCGAGGATCTGGTGGGCACGGTGTCCTTCGGCGACGTGTGGGCACTGCTCGTCGACGGCCGCTTCGGCGACGGCCTGCCACCCGCGGACGACACCGCGATCCCGGTGCGCACCAACGACGCGCGGGCTGATGTGCAGGCCGCCTTGGCGATGACAGCGCCGATCTGCGGTTTTCCGCCGCTGCTGGACATCGACGAGGCGCTGGCGCGCGACCAGCTCGCACGCTGCTCGGCGCTCGGGCTGTCCTTCGTCGCGCAGTCCGCGCGCGGCGACCAGCTGCCGGTCCCGCAGAACCGGATCGCCGAAGCCACCACCGCCGCCGAGCAGTTCCTGGTCCGCTGGCGCGGCGAACCCGACCCCGCGCACGTCCAGGCGCTCGACGCGTACTGGGTGTCGGCGGCCGAGCACGGGATGAACGCCTCCACCTTCACCGCTCGGGTGATCGCTTCCACCGGCGCCGATGTCGCCGCTTGCCTCTCCGGCGCGGTCGGCGCGATGTCCGGGCCGCTGCACGGCGGCGCTCCGGCACGGGTGCTGCCGATGATCGAGGAGACCGAGCGCACCGGTGACGCGCGCCAGGTGGTGGAATCGATCCTGGACCGCCGCGAGCGGTTGATGGGTTTCGGCCACCGCGTGTACCGCGTCGAGGACCCGCGAGCGCGGGTGCTGCGCAACACCTGCGACCAGCTCCGCGCGCCGCGCTACGAGGCGGCCCGCGAGTTGGAGCAGGCCGCCCTGACGGCGCTGCGGGAGCGTCGCCCGGACCGGCAGATCGAGACCAACGTGGAGTTCTGGGCAGCGGTGGTGCTCGACTTCGCCCAGGTCCCGACGGCGATGATGCCCGCGATGTTCACCTGCGCCCGGCTGGCCGGTTGGTCGGCGCACATCCTGGAGCAGAAGCGCACCGGCCGCCTGGTACGCCCGTCGGCGCAGTACGTCGGCCCGAACCCGCGCGCCGCGCAGGACGTCACCGGCTGGGGCTCGATAAACCAGCTCATCGCGTCGGCGTGATAGGGGTCGTGAGTGGCGACGGTCGTCATGGCGACCACTACCGCTCACGACCCGGCGCTCCCGCCACCTCCGCCAAGAACACCCGCCAGCAGCGGTAACGTGGAATTGTGACGGTCACTTCCACGGATGCGCAGCGGCGGTTGCACATCGAATACGCCGAGGCGCTCGAAGCGGACGCGGAGACCAGCGGCGAGAAGTGCAACGACCTGGTCGAGGCCGCGGACTACTGGCATTCCGCGGGCGAGCACGAGCGCGAAGAGCGAGCGCTGCTCGCCGCTGTGGAGGCGGACGACGGCAACAACGTGCTGAGCGGCCCGGCCGCACACGGCAAGTTCTTGCTGACCCACGGGCGCAGGGCAGAGGCCGAGGAGCGCTTCGCGCGGTTGCTCCGCGAGGGCTCGAACTGCGAATGGGCCTACGTGGAGGCGTCGATGGCCTACCAGTTGGTCGACGAACCCCAGGAGGCGTTGCGCTGGCTCAACATCGGGGTCAACCGGTTCGTCCCGGACCTCGACGTGGAACTCGAGATGGGCGACGTCGGCTTCGAGCTGCTGCGGGAGCGCAGTCTGCTGCGCCGCGAACTGGAGCTGCCCAAAGACGGACTCGACGACCTCTTCGACCAGCTCACCGAGCACGGCCGCCAGATCAGCGAACAGATCAAGGACATCAAGCGGCGCAACGAGCCCACCCGGATCGCGGTTCTTTTCTGGCCACCGGCGGAATTCGCCAAGCTTCAACAAGAACACCCGAGCTGGTACCCGGACACCACGCACCTGCAACACCGGCAACAGGTCCAACACGCCCTGCGGCAGCACGCCGGACCAGCGGTCGCCATCGGCTCGATCGAGGCGCTGGTGGGCTTCGCGGTGTCCCGCGGCCTGCCGGTGAACTCAGCGTCCACGCGTTCGCAGTTCGCCGCCGAGGCCGCCCGCCTCGGGCAGGCCACCGAGTGGCCGCCGGGCCGCAACGACACGTGCTGGTGCGGCTCGGCCCGGAAGTACAAGAAATGCTGCGGAGCACCCGGATTCGCTTGAGTGCCTGTCTTCGATCTTGTCTTCGAAGCGGCGAAGCCGCTTGGCCCACGTACGCGACTCGCACCGCGGCGGGTTCTCAGAAGCCTTCTCGCGAGGACAGCCCCGACGTGGTGTATTGGACATACATGATGTCGGGGATCCCAGAGCGAGGAGGCTTCTGAGGTTCCGCCACCCGCACCGCAACGCGAAACGAGCTTGGAAACGGTCTCCGGTCCGGGCACGTTGGCCAAAGTGGAGTACGCGCAGTAAGTTGCTGTGCGGCTGTTGGCAGCACCGGATGTCACCATCCGGAAACCCTGCTGCAACACTTGAGCCGAACCGGCAATGGCGCCGGTCAGCAGGCCACAGGCGCGCGGGAGGCCCTGCCCCGCCCCCTGCCGAGTCACCCAACAATGCCCGGAGGCGCTGGCACATGACGCAGGCCAAGACCACCGATCCGACGACCCTGAAGCTGCCCGAGGAACTCAAGCCCGCCGACGGCCGGTTCGGCTGCGGCCCGTCCAAGGTGCGCGGCGAGCAACTGGCCCGGCTGGCCGACTCCGGTGCGGCGCTGATGGGCACCTCGCATCGGCAGAAGCCGGTGAAGTCCCTGGTCGGACGAGTCCGGGAAGGTTTGCAGGAGCTGTTCTCGCTGCCCGAGGGGTACGAGGTCGTGCTCGGCGTGGGTGGCACCACCGCGTTCTGGGACGTCGCGACGTTCGGCCTGGTGCGCGAGCGGTCGCTGCACCTCACCTACGGCGAGTTCTCGTCGAAGTTCGCCAAGGCCGCCAAGACCGCGCCGTTCCTGGCCGACCCGGTGATCGTTTCCGCCGAGCCGGGCGACGCGCCGGACCCGGTGTCGGACCCGAGCGTCGACCTGATCGCCTGGGCGCACAACGAGACCTCCACCGGCGTGATGCTCGCGCCGACCCGCCCGGCGGGCTCGGAGAACGCGCTGATCGCGGTCGACGCCACCTCCGGCGCGGGCGGCCTGCCGTTCGACGCCGCCGACGTCGACGTCTACTACTTCGCGCCGCAGAAGTGCTTCGCCTCCGACGGCGGGCTGTGGCTGGCCGCGATGAGCCCGGCCGCGATCGAGCGGATCGACGAGATCGGCGCGTCGGACCGCTGGATGCCGGAGTTCCTGTCGCTGCCCACCGCGCTGGACAACTCCCGCAAGGACCAGACCTACAACACGCCCGCGGTGGCCACCCTGTTCCTGCTCGCCGACCAGATCGAGTGGATGAACGGCCAGGGCGGGCTGGACTGGTGCGTGCAGCGCACCCGCGATTCGTCGCAGCGGCTGTACACCTGGGCCGAAGCCACGGCGTTCGCCACCCCGTTCGTGGCGGATCCGGCGAAGCGCTCCCAGGTGGTCGGCACCATCGACTTCGACGACTCGGTCGACGCCGCCGCAGTGGCCAAGGCGTTGCGCGCCAACGGGATCGTGGACACCGAGCCGTACCGCAAGCTGGGCCGCAACCAGCTGCGGATCGGCATGTTCCCGGCGATCGAACCGGATGACGTCACCGCACTGACGAAGTCGATCGACTGGGTGGTCTCGCAGCTGTCCTGATACGGCGCGCCGCCGGGATCGCGCGTCGATCCCGGCGGTTTCGCGCCAAACGTCACGCCGACAAGTGAACGATTGGCCACAATCGGTGATCTTCATCGAAAATGAGTGGTTTTACCCGTTCGCTCAGGTGCGCTCTATCCGGCAAGATCGTTGTCGGAGACAGCGACCAACAACGACACGACGTGCCCGGCGTGCCTCCTGGGTCAAGGCGGCACGCCGGGTTACTGTCACAGCTTGGTGACATGTAGTCGGTGGGAGGCTGGCGTATGCGAGCGCTGCGAGTGGTCGGGCTCGACGAGGACGGTGAATCCGTCGTCTGCGAGGACCCGGAGAACGGCGAGCGCTTCACCGTGCCCGCGGACGAACGACTGCGTGCCGCAGCCCGCGGTGACCTCACCCGGCTCGGCCAGGTCCAGATCGCGATGGAGGCCCAGATGCGGCCCAGGGAAATCCAAGCACGCATCCGCGCGGGCGCGTCGGTCGAACAGATCGCGGCCGCCTCCGGCATCCCGGAGCACAGGGTCGAACGCTACGCCTACCCGGTGCTGCTGGAACGCGCCCAGATCGCCGAGATGGCGCAGCGCGCGCACCCGGTCCGCGAGGACGGGCCGGACGTCCAGACGCTCGGCGAAGTCGTCGCGCACACCTTCGGCATGCGCGGCCACGACTACGCCGAAGCCACCTGGGACTCCTGGCGCGGCGAGGACAACAAGTGGGCCGTCCAACTGACCTGGCAGGCCGGTCGGTCGGAGAACCGCGCGCACTGGGTCTTCCACCCCGGTGCGCACGGCGGCACCGTCGCCGCGCTGGACGACCACGCCGCCGACCTGCTCGACCCGTCCCCGAACCGTCCACTGCGGACGGTCCGGCCGGTCACCGAGCTGGCCCGCGAAGCGCTGCAGCTCGACCAGCAGGCGCAGCCGGTCCAGGAGCGGGTGGAGGAGCCGGTGGCCGCGCAGCGGTCCGAGGCGCCGACCCTCGACCTGGACACCACCCCACCACCCGCAGCGGAGCCACCGGCTGAGGAGCAGGCCGAGGAGAGCGCCGAAGGCGCGACCGCCGAGGCCGCAGAGGACGAAGCGCAGCGCAAGGCGGAGCCGCGGCGCGGGCGCAAGAGTCATCCGATAGTTCCATCCTGGGAGGACGTGCTACTCGGCGTGCGTTCCCACCGCTGACCGATTTTCGAGGTGAAGGGCACCTTTTACCAAGCAAGTTGGTGAAAGGTGCCCTTCACCTTTCACCGATGAGGTGATTGCGCGGTCCGTCGACCCATACGAGTTCGAGGATCGGGTCCTCAGCCGAGGAGGCTGAGGAGGAGGACCAGCCAGGCCGCGATGATGCCTGACGCCGTGCCGTAGGCGACCCAGCGCCAGACCGGGATGTTTCGGCCCAGCCAGATCGACGGCGCGAAACCGGCCGCCACCGCGAGGTTGACCACCACTGCCAGGATTCCGCTGACATCGGCCAGCCCCGATGTCACCACGACCAGCGTGACCACCACGATCGCTCCGACGATCGCGCTCACCACCAGTCCCGGTCCCCATGGCGTGGGCGGCACCGGGGCGATCGTTCCCCCGCGCGGGTGGGGCATCGCGTGCGCGGAGCGCGGGCGGCCGATGCGGTCGAGCTCGCCGCTGAGCGGGTCGACGTAGCCGATCTGACCCCCGGTCTCCGCCGCCAACCGCATCGCGAGCTGGCGGCCGCGTCGCGAGACCAGCTTCGTGTTGGTGTCCGCCGCTTCCTCGGTCCGGACCGCTTCGACGGCGTGCGCCCACTCGTGCAGCGCCGCGACCAGCGTGCCGGTCAACCGCAGCCGGGCCGGGTCGATCTCCCGACCGGCGCCGCGGACCAGCACCGCGCGGCCGGATCGCGCGTGCAGTTCCCAACCTGGTTCGCGGGCGTCCATCACACCCCGCTCATCGCGTGGAAGGTGATGGCTCCGGCGGTGGCGACGTTGAGCGAGTCCACCCCGCTGACCATCGGGATGCGGACCGCGACATCGGCGGCGGCGATGGCTTCGTCGGTGAGTCCGGGACCCTCCGCGCCCAGCAGCACCGCCACCGACCCCTGGTCCAGCGCGGCTTCGCGAAGCGATTTCGCAGCTGCCCTGGGGGTCAGCGCGGCAATGCGAAAATCGTTGTCGTGCAACAGCTTCAGATCTTCCGGCCAGGAGTTGAGGTGGGCGAAGGGGACCCGCAGCACGTGCCCCATCGACACCCGGACGCTGCGCCGGTACAGCGGATCCGAGCACCCCGCGCCGAGCAGCAGACCGTCGACGCCGAGCGCCGCGGCGTTGCGGAACAGCGCACCGAGGTTCTCGTGGTCGCCGATGCCCTCCAACACCGCCAAGCGGCGCGAGCGGCCGATCAGCTCGGCGGGCTCGACGACCGGAGCTCGATCCGCGACGGCCAGCACCCCGCGGTTGAGGTGGAAGCCCACGACGCGCGCCATCACGTCGGCGTCCGCGACGTGCGCAGGCGCGTCGAGGTCGGCGATGGCCTCGGCCAGTTCCTCGATCCGGCGGCGCACCCCGAACAACGCCCGCACCGGGTACGGCGAGGCGAGCAGCCGCTCGACGACCAGAACGCCTTCGGCGATCACCAGTCCGCGCCCGCCCGGCCGGTCCGGGCGGCGGTCCGCACGGGACAGATCGCGGAAGTCGTCGACCCGCGGGTCGTCGGCATCGCTGATCTCGACAATGTGCGCCACGCCCGCATTCTCGCACCGCCGCCACCCGGCCGCGCCGCCCGGCGCTAGCTGCTCTCGCCGATCACTTCCACGACGTTTCCATGGCGGCTTCGAAGACCCGGCTCGTCCGAAGCCTGCACCGAGGTGCCATCCGGCCGGATCACGGCAGGAGTTCTGCCTCGGCCGCGTCATTGATTTCCGTTCCGATCCTCGGCGGATGTCCGCGCGGGGTTCCGGGCTGGAATCCCGCCCAGACCGGGAAGAAAACCTTTCGATCCGGCGTTGGTGTGGAGCAATTGGGTGCTCGGCCGAGCTCGTGGGGTTGTCGGTGCTGGCGTTGCCGATGGTGTTGCTGCCCTCAGCCGAGTACCGGCCCTCGAATTCGGGGCGGGTCGCGCGGCCATCGAACCGCTCGGCGACTGTGCGCTCCGACACAGGATCGCCAAGATCCGGAAAGAGTAGGTTCGGCAACATGGCTCGACTCGGCAGCACTGACCTCGACGTCTTTCCCGTCTGCCTCGGCGGCAACGTGTTCGGGTGGACGGCGGACCGCGACGAAACCTTCACCGTCCTGGATGCGTACGCCGCCGCTGGTGGCAACTTCATCGACTCCGCCGACAGCTATTCGGCGTTCGCACCGGGCAATTCCGGTGGCGAGTCGGAAACCCTGATCGGTGAATGGCTGCGCGCCCGCGGCAACCGGGACGACATCGTGGTCGCCACCAAGGTCGGCAGGTGGGCCCAGCGTCCTGGCCTGTCGGCGGCGAACATCAAGGCAGCCGCCGAGGATTCGTTGCGGCGGCTGGGAGTCGATCACATCGACCTGTACTACGCCCACGCCGACGACGAAGCCACGCCGCTGGCCGAGACGCTGGGTGCCTTCGACGAACTGGTGCGCGCTGGCAAGGTCCGCTACATCGCCGCGTCGAACTACAGCGCGCCGCGCCTGGCCGAGGCGCTGGAGACCTCGCAGCGCGAGGGTCTGGCCCGCTTCGTCGCCCTGCAACCGCACTACAACCTCGTGGAGCGCGCCCAGTTCGAGGGTCCGCTCGCCGAAGTCGTCCTCGACAACGGCCTGGCCGTGCTGCCGTACTTCTCGCTGGCCAGGGGATTCTTGACCGGCAAGTACCGCCCCGGCGGCGACAGTTCGGAGAGCCCGCGGGCCGACGCCGCCCGCGCGTACCTCAACGAGCGGGGTGTGAAGGTGCTCGCCGGACTGGACGAAATCGCGACGCTGCGTAACGTGCCCATCCCGTCGGTTGCCATCGCCTGGCTGTTGGGACAACTCAGCGTCACTGCGCCGATCGCCAGTGCCCGCAACACCGAACAGCTCGCGGATCTGCTCCCCGCAGCCCAGCTGACGCTCACCGAAGCCGAGCTGCAGCGGCTTTCCGCGGTCTCCGCCTGACCGCTCCACGCGCCACGTGGCGATACCGTTTTGGCCGCTGGCCCGTCGGGTACCGATGTGTCACGGTGGTTTTCCCAGCGCTGCGCGCTGACGTGCTGCCGATGAAGCGGGGAGACGGCATGGGACGGCACGTGGAAAATCGGGCGTTCAGGCCGGTGGATCGGCAACGATATCGGAACAAGATGCAGCGCGGCCTGGATGCCCTGGCCCGGATGCTCGCTGAGGGCAATTTCTCCTTCCCCCACCAACAGATGGGGCTGGAGATGGAGTTGTGCCTGGTGGACGACCAGATGGAGCCGTCCATGTCCAATGCCGTGGTGCTGGAGAAGATCGGCGAGCCGGTGTTCACCACGGAGTTGGGGCAGCAGAACATCGAGTTGAACGTGGAGCCCCAGGTGCTGGCCGGGGACAGCGCCCTGAGGCTGGAGGAGCGGATGAGCGCCGCGCTGCGCCGCGCGGACGGCAGCGCGCACGACGCCGGGGCGAAGATCGTCATGATCGGCACGCTGCCCACGCTGCGCAGCGCCCACTTCGACCCCAACTGGCTGTCGCGCAACCCGCGGTACTCGCTGCTCAACGAGCAGATCTTCTTGGCGCGCGGCGAAGAAATGCTGCTGGACATGGAAGGGGTGCCAATCGGCGACGGGCACCCCGAACGGCTGCGTTCGTACGCGGATTCGATCCTGCCGGAGTCCGGGTGCACGTCCGTCCAACTGCACCTGCAAGTGGCCCCGGAGGACTTCCCGGCGCATTGGAACGCCGCGCAGTGCTTGGCCGGGGTGCAGGTGGCCATCGGCGCGAACTCGCCGTTCCTGCTGGGCAAGGCATTGTGGCACGAGACGCGGATCCCGTTGTTCCTGCAGGCCACCGACACCCGCCCGGAGGAGCTGAAGAACCAGGGCGTGCGACCGCGGGTGTGGTTCGGGGAGCGTTGGATTACGTCGATCTTCGACCTGTTCGAGGAGAACGTACGCTACTTCCCGGCGTTGCTGCCGGAGCCGGAGGAAGAGGATCCGGTGGCCGCGCTGGACGCCGGTCGAGCGCCGACGCTGGCCGAACTGCGGCTGCACAACGGCACCGTGTGGCGCTGGAACCGCCCGGTTTACGACCTGGTGGATGGTGTTCCGCACCTGCGGGTGGAGAACCGGGTGCTGCCGTCCGGGCCGACGGTGGTGGACATCGTCTCGAACGCGGCGTTCTTCTACGGAGTCCAGCGAGCGCTCACCGAACAGGACCGACCACTGTGGACGCAGATGTCGTTCGCGGCGGCGGAGGAGAACTTCTTCGCCGGGGCGCGGCACGGCTTCGACGCCCACCTGTACTGGCCGGGCATCGGCTGGATATCGCCGGATGAACTGGTGCTGCGCCGACTGCTACCGATGGCGCACGACGGGCTACGGGCGTGCGGAGTCTCGACCAAGGCCCGCGAACGCTACCTCGGCGTGATCGAGCAGCGCTGCCTAGCGCGCCGAAACGGCGCGGTGTGGCAGCGGGAAAGCGTTGCGCTGCTGGAAGAACGCGGCGCGGACCGCCACGCGGCCCTAACCGGCATGCTGCGCCGCTACATCGACCTCTCGGACAACGGAGCCCCAGTCCACACCTGGCCAGTCGGCTGACGGGAACGAGGTGAGGGGCACCCTTCACCAACTTACTTGGTAAAGGGTGCCCCTCACGCTTCACCTGAATGGGGTCGTGAGTGCGTAGCCGGGTTGGAGCCCACTTTTGCACGCACGACCATCTTCGACTGTGCCTCCGGACTTTTCGGGCGAAACGCCGAACGGTGGCGACGTCTCACCTCGCAGCTAGTTGCAATAGCGTGGCAGTAGCTAGAGACTGTCGGCAGCGAAGGGAGATGCTCACGATGGCGCGGTACGTTTTGCCGGAGTTGGATTACGACTACGCGGCGTTGGAACCGGCGATTGCTGGTGAGATCAA
>NZ_JALBWV010000078.1 GCF_022678645.1 Saccharopolyspora soli
CCCCCCCCCCCCCCCCCCCCCCCCCCCCCCCCCCCCCCCCCCCCCGGCGGCCCCCCCCCCCCCCCCCCCGCCCCCGCGGCTCCGGGGGGGGGGGTCCCCCCCCCCCCCCCCCCCCCCCCCCCCCCCCCCCCCCCACCGCTGGGTCATAGCCAGGGCGACGTCACGTCGACGGCGACCAGGGCGCACCTGCCTCCGTCGACCTCCTTCAGGGCCTCGACGATCGCCGGTTCCAGGCGGGCCTTCTCCCGCACGTGCTCGCCATGGGCCTCGCATGATTGCGCGACCGCCGTGAAGTCCGGCAGGTCCGGCAGACGGGTGCCGACGACCTCGGCGTTCTTGCTGGACTCGCCTTCCGGGAACAGCGCGAACACCGGACGTCGGCTCGCCGCGTAACCGCCGTTTCGCAGCACCACAGTCAGGAACGGGGTGTCCTGCTGGCGCGCTGCCCACAATGCGGCCAACGGCTCGGAGAACATGAAGCTGCCGTCGCCCACGACCGTGACGACCCGCCGCTCCGGCGAAGCCAGCCGCACCCCGATCGACGCGCCGAGCGCCCAGCCGAGCCCGGAACCGCCTGCCTGGTACAGCGTGCCGGGTGCGGTCCGGCGCAGTTCGGACCGGAGGGCTTCCATGTTCGTGGTGGCTTCCTCGATCAGGATGTCCTCTTCGGACAGCAGACCATCCAGCACTCGCGCCACGTCCGCAGGTGCGATCCCAGCGTCGGTGCCGGGAGATTGCGCAGCCGCGGCGCGCGTCCACCACGCCGCGTCGGGCTGCCGCGCACCGCGCTCGCGCAGCTTCGCGGTGAGTTGGCGCAGCCCGATCAGCGGATCCGCCACGATCGGCACGTCCACCGGGAACGACCAGCCCGGCACCGATGCGCGAACCGGATCGTGGTCGATGAGCACGATCGACGCATCCGCCGCTGGTTGGGCGCGCTGCGGGATCCAGGGGACGTCGCTGTCGACGACCAGCACCGCGTCGGCCTGGCGCAACAATTCCTGGCTCTCGCGGGGATCCGTCACGTAGAGCGGGTGGGTGGACGGGAAGTTGACCCGTTCGCGGCGGTCGATGACCGGGGCGCCCAACAGTTCGGCGAGGCCGACGAGTTCGGCGACCGCCTCCGGTTGTCGCCCGACGCGGGTGGTGGTGATCAGCGGTCGGGCGCTGCGCGCGAGGACCTCGGCGGCACGTTCCAGCGCGTCGGGGTGCGGCGCGGGCGGTGCCGGTGGCCGGTGGCGGGCGACCACCGGGCGCTGGACCGGCTCCGTCACCGGCTGCATCAGGACCTCGCGGGCCGCGGTCAGGTAGACCGGCCCGCCGGGGGCCGCCCCGGCGACCTGGAAGGCCCTGGAAAGTTGCTGCGCCAGTGTCTCCGGCCCGGCCAGATCGGCCGTCCAGCGCACGTAGGAGCGAACGATCCCGGCCTGATCCGGCACGTCCTGCTGCCAGTGGACGGGGGTGTCGCGCCCGCCCGGCTCTTCCCCGTAGGAACTGCGGGGCGTCCGACCGGCGATGATCACGACACCAGCGTCGGCGCGAAAAGCGTTGTGCACCATCGCGCCGAGGTTCTGCGTGCCGACATCGACGTGCACCATGACGACCTGGGGCCGTCCGGTCACCGCGAAGTAGGCGTGCGCGGCGGCCAGCGCCAACGACTCGTGCGGGCAGAGCACCACGCGCGGCACGGCCACGCCGTCCGCGGCGAGTCGGGCGAATGCTTCCTGGACCGGAGCGGTGTCCGTGCCGGGGTTGAGGAACAGCACCTCCACCCCGTGCTCGACCAGCGTCAGCACCAGGAGTTCCGCCGTGGTGCGCGGTTCGGCGACCGGGGTCATCGGGCGGCCTCCTCCATTTCGATGAAGTCCTTGGTGATCTGCTTCTCGATCTCGAAGAGCCGATCGTCCTCGGGAACCCGTGGGTACGGCACATCGATCGCGATGTCCATGTGCACCGTGCACGGGCGTGCCGTGACGACGAGCATCCGGGTCGACAGGAACACCGCCTCGCGAATGTTGTGGGTCACGAACAGCACGGTACGACCGGTGGCCCGCCAGATGCTGGTGAACTCCTGGCGGAGTTTGCGCGCGGTGATCTCGTCCAGCGCCGAGAACGGTTCGTCGGCCAGCAGCAGGTCGGGCTCGATCGCCAGGCCCCTGGCCAGCGCCACCCGCTGCTGCATGCCACCGGAGAGACGCAGCGGGAAGTACTCCCCGAACTCCCCCAACCCGACCAGGTCGAGGTAGTGCTGCACCCGCTCGTCCGCCTCCGCCCTGGGCACGCCCAGTTCGTCCAGCGGCAGTCGCACGTTCTCGCGCACCGATCGCCACGGCAGCAACCGGGGCTCCTGGAAGACGACGCCGATGCGGACCTCGGAACGGGATTTCATGCTGACGACGTGACCGTTGATCACGATCTGCCCCGAGGTGACGTCGTCGAGACCGTTGATCATGTTCAGCAGCGTGGACTTCCCGCACCCGGAAGGCCCGAGGATGGACAGCAGCGCTCCGTGCTCGACGGCGACCTTGAGTCCGTCGATCACCGTCAGCGGCGCCTCTCCGCGCCGGGCGAACTGCTTGCGCACGTTGTCGATCAGTAGGTACGGCTCGGCCATTGGTGACGACTCCTAGGGTGTTACGAAGCGGCGGCAGCCGCTTGTGGTGTGGGACTCAACTGGCACCGCCGCGGGTTCTCAGAGGTTTTCTCGCGAGGACAGCCCCGACGTGGTGAATTGGCATTCATGATGTCGGGGATCCCACAGCGAGAAAGCCTCTGAGGTTCCGCTACCCGCACCGCTACGCAAACCACGACTGGAAGCAGTTTCTAGTTCTGCATGGTGGGACGCCAGCGGGTGAGCCAGTGCTCGGTGGGTTTGAGGATCAGGAACTCGATGAGCAGCAGGACGATCGTGAACAGGGCCGTCCAGGCCAGCACCTGAGTCATGTTGAACAGCCCGTACCAGTAGTTGAGCTGGAAGCCGACACCGCTGGACAGGCCGATCAGCTCGACCACGGTGGCGATCTTCCAGGACAGTCCGAGCGCGTAGCGCAGCGCCGCGAGCAGGTACGGGATCACCTGCGGGACGACGAGCTTGCGCAGGATCGAGGCGCGGGAGAAGTGGAACGCCTGCCCCATCCGGACCAGTGACAGGTCGATCGCCTTGACGCCCTGCCACATGTTGATCGAGACCGCGGGCACCGCGGTGATGCCGATCGCGATGATCGCCGCGAAGTCGTTCAGCCCGAACCAGAGGATCGAGAGGATGCCGTAGACCACCGAGGGAACGGTGAACGCGACGAGGATCCAGGAGTCCAGGAACTGCTCGCCGAACTTGGACAAGCCCATGGCCAGACCGATGACCAGGCCGAGCACGACCGCGATCAGCATGCCCACCACGACCCGGTAGACGGTGGTCCACAGGTGGAAGTACGTCTCGGAGTCGCCCAGGTTCTCCACCATGGCACCGAAAACCCGCACCGGTCCGGGCAGCACGCTGTCGTCGAAGAACAACGCGGCTATGAACCAGACCACCACCAGCGATGCCAGGGAGATGGTTCGCAGCCAGACGCCCCGCCAGCTCCGGTTGATAGTCGGCGCTACGTAGGCGTCGCCCGCGCCCGGCGCGACCGACGTGGCGTCGGCGCCCGGCGTGGCCAGACCGGCGCTCTGCTCATCTTGACCACTGTGGACTGTGCTCATTGTGCTGTCCTCAGATCGACGCGGAACAGTCCGTCAGGAACTGCTGGTACGAATTTGTCCGCACCGAGCACCGGGATCAGCTGGTTGATGAGCGCGGCCTCGGCGTCGGCTTGTGCTTGGTTCCACTCCGGGATGTAGCGCGACGCGACCCGCTCCCGCAGCGTCGCGGGCGCTCGCGGATCGGTCAGCTTGATGTTGGCCGCGTAGTCGGACCACACCTTCTCGTCGTGCTGGATGAACGCGACGGTGTCGTCCAGAGCGGCGCTGAAGGCGTTGAGGACACCGCAGTTCTTCTCGGCGTACTCGTCGGTGGTGGCCGCGAGCACGTGTCCCGGCAAATTGCCGAACTTCGACTGGTAGTCCTCGGAGATGTCGCTGAGCACGCGGTACTTGCCCGACAGCAGTGCCTGCACCGTCGCCGTCGTGCCGATCAGCGCCGCGTCGATGTTGCCCTCGTCGAGCAGCCCGAGCACGGCCGCATCCGGACCTTCGATGAGCTGGACGTCCTTATCCAGGCTTTGGATCCCGTACTTCTCCTTCGCCACGATCGACGCGATCGCGAAGGTGGCGCTCGTCCGACCGCCGAAGACGCCCAGTTTACGGCCCTTCAGGTCGGAAAGGCTGTGCACGTTGGAGTCGTTGCGCGTGACGATCACATTGGACGGACTGGTCAGCACGTCGAAGATCATCGTGTCCCGGCCCTGTTCCCGCGCGGTGGCCATCGCGGTGAGACCGGCGAACCCGACGTCCACGGTCCGCTGCCCGATCGCGGAGTGCAGCGCGGACGGGTTCTGGAATTCGCTGATCTCCAGATTCAGGTTGTGCTTCTTGTCGAAACCCTGCTCCTGCATGACGAACGTGACCATGTCCTGCGCGCCGGGGTTCACGCCGAGCTGCAACGTCTGCGGCTGCGCGAGCGGACCGCAGCCCATCGCGGCACCGGAGTCGGAACCTCCGCCGCAGCCGACCAATCCGAGACTCGCGACGCCCAACAGTGCCAGGAATCTTCGCATGACTTTCGAACACTTCATTGTGATCTCCTCTCGCGCCTGCGCGAGTCCATCCCGAGTGGCCGCCCGCGGGGCGCGGCTTCCGCTAGCGGTCCTGGTGAATCAGCGGCGCGCACCGTCCGGGGGCGCGGGTGCGGAATCCGGATGCTGGAAAATGTCGGTCGCGGCTTCGTAGATCGAGGCCAGCGATTCGTGCAGGACGGCATGCCGCTCTTCGGGGACCGTCTTGAGCAGCCGCCGCCCCACCTCGGCCAGTGCCAGATCGCCCGCGGCCTTCGCCGCCCGCCCCTCGGGGGTGAGGCTGAGCAGCAAGGACCGCCTGCTCCGCGGATTCTCCTGGCGGTTGATGAGACCGCGCCGGACGAGGACCTCGACGCTCTCCGACACGGTCGGGACGGTGAGGTTACCGAAGGCGGCCAGCGCCGCCAAGGCGCTGTGCCCCTCGTCGATCCGGCGGAGCAGCCGGTGCTGGCGGAAGGTCAGCGGGGTGGCCAGCTGACCGAGCACCTGGCCGTACAGGCGGGTCAGACGCGCCGAGATCGAGACGAGAAGCACGTCGAGGTCTTCTCGCTCACCGCCCGAAACACGGCTCATCTATTCGGCCCAATCTTTCACAGGGTCCCTAACATTTCGGTCCCCATAGTGTCTAGGCCGCCCCGCACGGTCAAGAGTTGCGCGGGTTTCGGTTCGGCGAGCGGGCGCACTGAATCGCTACGGATCCCGCCAGACATGGCAGCAGTCGACGCACCGAGGCCGCGTCGCCGCGCAATGTCCCGTGTGGACATTGATCAACTGCGTCGCCATTGGACACGTCGCCTCGCGGGGTGCGGTCAGCGCGGTAGCGCGATGCGCAGGCGCACGGTGCCCCGCAGGTCCAGCCAGGCGGAGTCCGGGCTGCGAACGAGCCGCAGCAACACCCCGTCGCAGCCTGGGCAGCGGGCTACCATTCCCGGCGCGCGGTCGTAAACCCGCAGCGTCGCCACCGGTCCGGTGCGTCCGCAGCCGCCGCATTGGGCGTCGGCCGTGGTGACGTCCACGGCGAAGATCTCGGCCAGCGGGCCCGCGAGCGCGTTACCGTCGAGATACTGCTGGTCCATCTCAGCCTCCGGTCGGGCCGAATCGCTCGGTCTTCACCCGCCGCGCGTCGTGGCCGAGCGCGACGAGGATGTCCGAGACCGTCTCCACGAACCCCGTTGGTCCGCACACGAAACAGCTCGGTTCGAACTCCGGTGGCCAACCACCGCTGTTGATGTCGGCGACACCGATCCGGTGCGGCGGCTGCGGCCAACCGTCCGGGACGGCGCGGGTGTGCACGAAGCTGACGTCCACCCCGGCATCGCCCCGGACGGCGGGATGCCCCAACTCATCGGCGTAGTACCGCTCCGCTGGGGTGCGCACGGAATAGATCAACCGGAACGGCACCCGGCTGCCAGCGATCCGGCGGGCCCGGATCATCGCCATCAGCGGCACGATGCCCGATCCACCCGCCACCAGCAGCACGGGCTGCGAATCGGTCGGCCGCCACACGAACCAACCGCCCACCGGCCCCCGGACCTCGACCGGGTCTCCCGGCGCGAGCTGCCCGGTCAGGTAAGGCGACACCTCACCGTCGGGCACCCGCTGCACGGTCAACCGCAGCTGGTCGCCGTCGGCCGGGGCGGCCAACGAGTAGCTCCGCTGCGCTTGGTAGCCGTCTTCGGCGGTCAGGCGGACGTCCAAGTGCTGCCCGGCCAGGTGGCCGGGCCAGCCCGGCGCCTCGAACACCAGGGTGCGCGCGGTCGCCGTCTCCGCGACGCCTTCGACCAGGGTGGCGACCCGCCACAGCAGCCGTCCGCCGCTCAGTCGCCCTGGTACCGCTGCTCGCGCCATGGGTCCCCGTAATCGTGGTAGCCGAGCGTCTCCCAGAAACCCGGCTCGTCCGCCGTCTTGAGCTCGATGCCCCGCACCCACTTCGCCGACTTCCAGAAGTACAGGTGCGGCACCAGCAACCGGACCGGACCACCGTGCTCCGGCGGAAGATCGGCGCCTTCGTAGCGGTAGGCCAGCCACGCTTGACCGGCGCGCAGATCCGCGACCGGCAGGTTGGTCGTGTAGCCGCCATAGGACTGCACCAATGCGTAGTCCGCCGCGCTGTCCACACCCGCCAGCAGGGTGTCCAGCGAGACGCCCTGCCAAGTGGTGCCCAGCTTCGACCACCTGGTCACGCAGTGGATGTCCACCGTGACCATCTCCGTCGGCAACGCCAGCAGGTCCGACCAGGACCACCGATGCGCTTCGCCGGTCTCCGCGATGATCGTGAACTCCCAGTCCTGCAACGCGATCCGCGGCGTCGGCCCGGCGGAGAGCACTGGGAAGTCATCGGTGAGGTACTGGCCGGGCGGCAGTTCCACGGCTGGCCGCGCCCGGCCGTGGAATCCGGGCGACACGATCCCCATGACCCACTCCTTTCCCAGCCGAGAACAACATTCCCGCTGGTCAGCCCAGCATTAGCCGCACAGCCAGGGTAGGTGGTCGACGCACCTGCCGCCTGGTCGGAGCCGGACGCCGATGCTGCGGTTCGGGCGCACCCCGTGGATAGACTGGACGGCAGGTGGACCGTCGACGTCACGCCAGGATTGTGGTGCGCCCGTTGAGGTCGAGGGGAGGGCGAGATGAGCGACGACAACGATCGAATCAGCGGTGTCGACACCGATTCCGGCATGCTTGAGCCGGACGAGAGCCTCGACTACCGGGGCATCGACGATGTGCTGGACGAGGGCTACTCCCCTCCGGAGCGCCCCTGGGCGGTGTCCGATTGGGGACTGACGGCCCGCGAAGCATCCGGGCACGAGAGCCTCGACGGCCGACTGGCCCGAGAACTGCCCGACTCCGGAGCCTTCGACGACGGAGACGGCATCGGAGATGCCGCGGATACCGACGGCGAAGCTTACGACGAGGAAGTCGGCGTGGACCGCGCGGGACGTCTCGCCTCGGATCCCGATCCGGACGAGGACTACCCGTACCTGTACGCCAACGACGTGGGCATCGATGGTTCGGCGGCGACAGCGGAGGAAGCCGCCGTGCACATCATTCCGGAGAACTCGTACGAGGAGTGACCCCGGAAGCCGGGGCGGCCAACGTCTGCTCCAGCTCGCTCAGGTCGGCGATCTCCACATCGGGCACCGGACTTCCCGGTTCGAGGATGTGACCGGGCCGCCGCAGGCGTATCACGCGCACGCCCGCGCGCAGGGCACCGGCGACGTCGCGTCCGGACGTCGCGATGTGCACGAGTGATCCGGCGCGCCGAGCTGCTTCGGTGTAGATGCGGCGGCCGGGCTTGTAGGCGCGCAAGCCCTGCGACGTGAAGACCAGGTCCGGACTCACCAGTGGAAACGCTTTGGTGAGCTCGACGATGTCATCGTCCACATTGGATAGCAAGCCCAGCCGATAGCGCCGCGCGAGTGCCGTCAGATTGGTCCGCACATCCGGCCACAGGGGCCAGTCCCCGACCGAACCGAGCACGACGTCGATATCGGCGGCCGGGTCGCCAGCCAGGTCGAGTTCGCGGTAGGTGGTCGCCAGCGCTTCAGCCGCGAGTTCGCGGTAAGAGCGCCACTCCGTGCAGTCGCGCTGCGCCGACTTGTTGTGCGCATCCCACCGGTCGTAGACATCCGCACCGGATGCGGCCCAACCGCGCTGCGCGCCCAGCTCCGCGAATTGCGCGCTCCCGCCGCTGCGCGAATCGGTGAGTGCGCTGAACAGATCGAACGTCACCACCGCCCGACGATCAAGCACGGACACCACCTCCACTTTCGTGGGGGGGGGGGAAAACAGGGGCCGCCCCGGGGGGGGACCCCCCCCCCCAAAAAGGGAGGGGGGGGGGGGGTGGGGGGGGGGGGTTTTTGGGGCGCCCGCCCGCCCCCCACCCCCCCCACCCCCCCCCCCCCCCCCCCCCCCCGGGGGCGGGGGCCGGCCCCCCCCCCCCCCCCCCCCCCCCCCCCCCCCCCCCCCCACCACATTACGGTCAGTCGGCGGCGTGTTCGCGGACGTAGTTGATCAGGCCCACGACGTCCTCCGGTACGAGACGGCCGATCGCGCCGCTGGAGTACACGCTTACCACGACCCGCCCCTGGGGATCGAGGACGAATCCGGTGGACTGGAGGTATTCCGGATCGGGGTTGACGAACGCCCCGGTCGCCTCCGCCACGGCGCGCGGATCAGCGCTGTGGCCCACCGGGAACTCCAGCCGCAGGTTGCTGACCAGGTCCTTGGTCGTCGCTTCGTCATCGACCGACAGCGCGACGACATTCGCATCGACCGCGGCGAGGCTGTCGTGCGCCCGCTGGAAGGCCCGCAGTTGCGCCTTGCAGTAGGGGCACCAGGAACCGCGGTACAGCAGCACCACACCGAAGTGCCCGGCCAAGGCGTCGGGCAGGACCAGCTGGTCACCACCGGCTAGCGCCACGGTCAGCTCGGGAAATCGGTCACCGGGTTCGAGCAGTTTCATGAGCTGCCTCTCCTGACGTTTCTCGCTGTTTCCAGTTCCTGCCCATGGTTAGTGGCGCGGACCGCCCGGTTCTTACCGCCCTTGTATGGTTTCGTCGTGGACCGAAAGCATGGAGACCCACGTTGATCGGGACGTTCGTCGAGCGCACACCGGTCCACGGCACTCGCCCGGCAGGTGTGGACCATGTGCGGTGACGAGTCGCGGCGCTCGGGGCTGGTGGGGACTGCCGACCCGGCCTCCGCCGAGTGGATTCGCTCCCTCACCTCCGGCGGCGCGGAGTACGAGCAGGCATGCGACCGGTTGCACGCCCTGCTCCTGCGGGTCGCGCTGGCCGAGGTCCGGCGGCGCGGACCCCGGTCGCACATCGCGGGCCCGGAACTGGACGACATCGCCCACCAGGCCGCCGCGGACGCGCTTATGGCGATCACGCGGAAAATCGGCGAGTTCCGCGGCGAGAGCCGGTTCACCACCTGGGCGTTCAAGTTCGCGATCCTGGAGGTTTCCAACAAGCTCGGCAGGCACTTCTGGCGGACGCGGCACGCGGCGCTGGACGCCGAGGACTGGGACCGGCTCCCCGACCGGTTCGGCATCGGCCCCGACGAGGCGACCGAGGCCCGCGAACTGCTCACCGCGCTGCGTCAGGCGGTCGACGAGGTGCTGACCGATCACCAGCGCCGGATCTTCGTCGCGCTCGTGCTGGGCGGCGTCCCGCTCGACGCACTCGTCGCCGAACTGGGCACCAACCGCAACGCCGTCTACAAGACGATGTTCGACGCACGGCGCAAGCTGCGGTCCCGCCTCGTCGCGGGCGGGTACCTGGACCACGACACAGCGAGGCGCTCATGAACAGCTGGCCGATGCTGGACCGCTTCCTGGAGACGGACCCGCGCGACAT
Organism: Saccharopolyspora soli; assembly: GCF_022678645.1. Lineage (GTDB taxonomy): Bacteria > Actinomycetota > Actinomycetes > Mycobacteriales > Pseudonocardiaceae > Saccharopolyspora > Saccharopolyspora soli. The sequence goes on from NZ_JALBWV010000078.1 coordinate 10,091, forward strand.
CGGGTGTGAACAGGCCATGGAAATCCTCCACGTCTACGTCGAGCTGACGCTGACCGGCGAAGCCCCGGAGGAGCGCTATCCGGGCATGGCCGCGCACCTGCGGGCCTGCGGGCCCTGCTCCGAGGACTTCGAAGGACTCCTCGACGCGGTGAGCCGCACGGACCTCACCTGACCGACCGTCCCGGCCTGCGGCAAGACGGAATTGAGTTGCCCGGTGGGTCGGGTTTGCGGCATCTTGCGTCGAACCACCTCCTGACGGGAGCCGCCATGCCCTTGCCGGATACCGTTCGGTGGCTGCCGCCGGATGATCCCTCCGCTGTCGCGGAGTTGATCGGGGACGCGCACGTGGTGGCCATCGGCGAGAACAACCACCACATCCGCGAGTTCAACCTGCTGCGCGACCGGATCCTGCGTTTCCTGGTGACCGAGTTGGACTTCGGCGTGCTCGCCTTCGAATCGGGTTTCGCCGAAGGGCAGTTGGTCGACGACTGGATCCGTGGCGGACCCGGTGACGTCGAAACCGTGGCGCGGGACGGGTTCACCTTCCGCTTCGGCGAATCCACCGAGATGCACGACATGCTCAGCTGGTTGCGCGCGCACAACGCGGCTGGTGGTCGGGTGCGGTTCGCTGGCCTGGACGTATCCGGATCGGGCGGTTCCGGGCTGCCCGCCCTTCGCCGGGTGCGCGACTACCTCGCCACGTACGCCCCCGACCAGGTGCCCCTGGTAGACGCGGCGATGGAAGCGACCCAGCCCTACGTCGCGGCCAACAACGGTGCGGCTCCCGTCCGATACGCCGAGCTGAGCACGGTCGACCGCAACGCTGCCACCGCCGCGCTGACCAGATTGCTCCTGCGGCTCGACGCGCTCCGGCCCGGCCCTGAGCGCGAACACCTGATCGCCAGGCATCACGCGCTCGGCGCGCTGCGCATCGACGAGCACCTGCGCGAGCTCGACGAGCTGAGCGGCCCGAACCCGCCCCCGCTGCTGCCCTCGTCCCGAGACGTCTACCAGGCCGAGACCGTGCGCCTGCTGCGCGAGCTGTCCGGATCGGACGAGCGGATCGTGCTGATGATGCACAACGGCCACGTGCAGCGCGTGCCGATGGAGCTGGTGCCAGGGGTCCGGTTCCCCTCCGCGGGCAGCTACCTCGCCGCCGATCTCGGGGCGGATTACGTCGTCCTCGGCATCACCGCGCGTGCTGGCAGCACCACCGATCTGCGGCTGGACGAGGACGCCAGGCTGGGGTTCGAGGTCGTGACCCGGCAGCTGGACCCGCCCGCCGAGGACAGCGTGGAGCAGGCCGTCGCGGAGCGCGTGCCCGACGATGCGGCGGTGCTACTGGACCTGCGGCCCGCTCGCGGCTGTACCGGTCCCTCGGCCATCCGGCACGCCTACCTCAACACACCGGTGGACGTGCTGGCCGCCTTCGACGGACTCGCCTGCCTGCCGACGATGAGCCCGAGCTCCTTCGTGCAACCCTGACCCACCGCACGCTCTCCGGCTGTCGAATACCCTTGCCAGTGCGGTAAGAAGTGGGCCCCGCCAGTCGCCAACTGGCGAAGGGCCTCTTGCATCGAGGTCTTCGAGCTCCGCCGGATAGGAGACTTCACCATGACCAAGGTGATCGCGTTCGACGTGAACGAGACGCTGCTCGACCTGAGCGTCCTCGATGAGCCGTTCGAGCGGCTCTTCGGAACGGCGGGACTGCGTCCGCAGTGGTTCTCCCTCGCGTTGCAGCTGTTGTTCGTCGGTGGCCTGACCGATTCGTACGTCGACTTCAGCACGGCTCAGCACGCTGCCCTGCAGATGCTCGCCCGTCGCGAGAACGTCGCGCTCACCGACGACGCGGCTCGCGAAACCGTGGCGCTCATGAGTTCCCTGCCGCCGCATCCGGAAGTCGCGGATGCGCTGGGAAAGCTGATGAGTTCGCCGCTGCGGGTCGTCGCTTTGACGAACTCGGTCGAGCCGGTCGCCGAAGCGCAGTTGCGCCACGCCGGAATTCACAACCACTTCCACCGCGTCATCTCCGCGGACAGCGTTCGCCGTCTCAAGCCCGCGCCGGAGCCCTACCGCGAGGTCGCCAGGATGTTCGGCGTCGCCTTGGGCGACGTGCGGTTGGTCGCCGCGCACTCGTGGGATGTGACCGGCGCGTTGCGGGCCGGGTGCAAAGCGGCGTTCGTCGCTCGGCCGGGCATGGTGCCGAGCCCGATCGGTCCCCAGCCGGACATCGTCGCCTCGGACATCGCTGATGCCGTGGACCGCATCCTGGCGGTCGACGTGCCGTCCTGATGCGACGGCTCGCTACCGGATCGGATGCTGTTCGACGAGCGGTTCGGGGGCCGACAGCCGCCACGCCTCGTAGACCAGCTCGGTGAGTTCGTCGGCGTCGATCTTCGGCAGGTGCACCACTACCCAGCCGAAACCACCGGCCGTGAACTGCACCTCGAACACGTCCGGCCGCTCGGCGACCAGCGCGATCTGCTCGGACAGCGTCTGCTTCAAGCCGACCGTCCTGGTTCGCGGCCAGTAGTAGCCGAACCGCTTGCCGCGCACGCTGAAAGCCGTGTAGTCCCGCACCTCGTCGCTCTCGACTTCGGCGAGGGAGTCCACCATCCGCAGGAACTGACCACTGGGCACACCCATGTCGGCGATTCTCGCGCACCCCACCGACGGTGCGGGTCCGCGCAGCTCCTGCCGGTCAGCCGAGGGGCGTGTCCTTGTCCCGCAGGGCGTCCAGGGCGGGGGCGTACATGCGGGTCTTGATGGTGCCGAGGTTGGGACCGGCCTTGGCCGCCTGGGACTGGGCGAGTTCCATGGCGGTCCGGCGCACGGCGTCCTCGTCCACGGCGCGGTCGACGATGGCAGCCGCGAGGGCGTCGTGGCCTCCGTAGCGGCGGCTGGTGGTCATGGCCTCGTGCGCGGTCTGCGGGCTCAGCCGGGCCTGGATCAACGCGGACATGCCCGGCGTGAACGGCATGTTGAGGTCTGCTTCGGGCAGGCACCAGAAGCCGCGGTCCGCGCGCATCACGCGGAAGTCGTGGGCCAGCGAGAACATCGCGCCAGCCGCGAAGGTGTGCCCCTGCAGGGCGGCCACGGTGACCACCGGCAGGGACAGCATCCGCGCCAGGAGTTCGTGCACGCTGACGATGTAGTCCTGGTGCTGGTCGGCGTTGGCGAACAGCCAGTCCAAGTCGAGGCCGTTGGAGAAGAACTTGCCGGTCGCGGCGGTGACCAGGGCTCGCTGCCCGTCGGCGTTCTCGACCTCGTCCAGCGCGGCGTTGACGGCGCCGATCCAGTCTGGGTGGAACCGGTTCTCGGTGTCCCCGATGTCGAGGACGAAGACGTCGTCCCGGCGGTCGATCGTGGGCACAGCGGCTCCCTTCGAACTGGGCACGGCCGGGGCAGACGAGCGATTTCGCGCCACCTCAACCAAAACTACCAGACAGTAACTTATGCCTGCGGCCCAGCGCGTGCAACTCCTCGTCGTGAGTGGTAACGGTCGTTGGAGCGCGCTTTATCACTCACGACCAGACACAGCGAGCGCGCCTACTCGTAGACCTCGCAGCCCGTTTCCATGCTGCGGATCCAGTCCCAGTTCAGCGTCACGCCGAGACCGGGACCCGCTGGTACCGGCACGCATCCGTCGGCGTCGACCGAGACCAGATCGTCCGCGTAGCCGTCGGCGTAGGCGTGGTAGTGCCGACTCTTCGGGTCCAGTTTCGGGCCGACCAGCGCGAGTTCGTAGTAGTTGGTGTTGCGGATGGCGGCCATGCACTGCCGGTGGGCGGGCCCGGCCGCGTGGATCTCGCAATCCAGCCCGAAGCCCTCGGCAGCGTGGGCGATCTTCATGACACCCGTGATGCCGCCGTCGTAGTCCGGGTCCGCGCGGACGAAGTCCGTGCCCTCGGCCAAGATCTGGTCGACGTGCGCCTCAAGGCCGCGCACGTGCTCGCCGAGCAGCAGCGGGGTGGAGATCAGCTGCCGGAGCTTGCGGTGCGCGAACGACGAGATGCCGCCGTCCCGGTAGGGATCCTCGTACCAGAAGTAGTTCGCCTGGTCGCAGGCTTTCCCGACCCGGAGCGCGTCGGCGAACGTCTCGTACTCGCAGGCCGGGTCGATCATCAGATCCATCTCGTCGCCGACCGCTGCGCGGGTCGCGAGGACGGTGTCCACCTCGCGCTTGATCGGCCCGCCACCCCAGCCGTGGATCTTGAAACCGCGGTAACCCAGTTCCTGGCACTGCACGGCGAAATCCGCGAACGCACGCGGACTGTCCAACCCGCCGTTGTCGTCGCCGAAGTACGTGGAGGCGTAGGCGGGCAGCCGCGTCCGGTAGCTGCCCAGCAGCACGTGGACCGGCGCTCCGAGGCTCTTGCCCGCGAGGTCCCACAGCGCGATGTCGATGGGCCCCATGCCGAACCGGTCCTGCTTGCGCAGCGCCCGTTTGAGGTCGTTCCAGATCCGTTCGCGGTCGAAGGCGTTCTTCCCGATGAGGTAACGCGCCACCATCGCGATCTGGGTGGTGGAGACTCCCCTGCCGCCCTGCGACCAGGAGTACTCACCGGTGACACCGCCGTCGGTCTCGATCGTCACCACGTAGCCGGTGTTGCGGGACTTCGCGCCCTTCTCGTACACCGGGTTGAGTCCCGTCCGGTCCTTGCCCAGATCGGGCATCGTCCACTGCAGCTCGCGTGCCACCACGCGACGGATGCGCAGGTCGTCGGTCATGACTGCACTTCTCCCCTCACCAGCTCAGCGCCACGTACTCGGGCTCGGTGTACTCCAGCAGTCCGCGCTTCGGTCATGAATTCCTCGCATCGGTCTCGGACGGGGATGTCGTGGCCAACAGCCCGGCGAGGTCGCCGTCGAAGGCCGCCCGGACGATGCGCCCCAGCTCGGCGGGATCCAGTGGACGCGGGTTGTTGTCGACCAGCCGGGCGGCCGTCATGCCCTGCTCGGCGGCCCAGTCGACGCGGTCTTCGCGCAAGCCCAACTCCGCCAGATCGCGCGGAATGCCGACGGTGCCGAGCAGTTCGGCGACCCGGTGGACGGCCGCGTGCGCCCGGTCCAGCTCGGACGCGCCATCGGCGCAGTGCAGCGCGGACGCGATGGTCGCGAATTCCGCTGTCCGTGCTGGCATGTTGTAAGCCATCACGTACGGCAGCAGCGCACCCACGCCCGCGCCGTGCGGGGTGTGCGTCGCCGCCCCGATGGGATACTGCAACGCGTGTGCTGCGGCGGTGCCCGCCGTCCCGAGCGCGAAACCGCCGTACAGCGCGCCGAGTTGCAGATCGTGGCGTGCGGCCCGGTCGTCGCCGCCCTGGCAGGCGGCCACGATGCTGCGGTCGATCAGCTCGATCCCGGCCAGCGCGTAGCTGTCGGTCAGCAGGGACTTGCCGACGAACACCCGCTCGGTGGTCAGGCCCGGATCGGGTTCGCGGCGGATCGCGGTGAACGCCTCGACACAGTGCGACAGGGCGTCCGCCGCGGCGTGCGCGGTCAGCGGCCGCGGGCAGGTGTAGGTCAGCGCCGGGTCCACCAGCGCGGTGTGCGGGATGAGGTGCGGGCTGGAGATGCCGACCTTCATCTCCCGGTCGGGGTCGGCGATCACGGCCACCGGGGTGACCTCGGAACCGGTGCCCGCCGTCGTCGGGACCGCGACCACCGGCAGCGCCGGTCCGGGGACCTTGAACTCGCCGTAGTAGTCGCGGGGTGCGCCGCCGTGCACGAGCAGGGCGGAGACGACCTTGGCGTGGTCGATGCAGCTGCCGCCGCCGATGCCGACCACCACGTCGATGTTCTGCCCGGAAACCTCCGCGACGCAGCCGACGATGGTGTCAGCGGGCAGTTCCGCCGCTACCCCCGCGAAGACCTGGGCGGCAACCCCGGCGGCCCGCAGGTTCGCCAGCATTTCCCGGAATTGCGGCTGTTCGGCCATCCGGGCATCGGTGCAGACCAGGGCCCTGGTGCCGAGGGTGGCGACGATGTCGCCGAGCCCGCTCCGCTGGCCGGGACCGAAGACGATCTGCCGTGGTGCGCGGATCAACCCGAATGCGTCCGGGGTCGTTGTTGGCAAGGTCATCGGTGCTCGCTCTTCGCTTTGACCGGAGGAATCCCCGGCGGTTTCCCGAGTGCTGACAAGTCCCGCCACACCTCGTCGGTGACCTCGACACCGCGGTCGAGGGTCAGCTCGCGCCGCAGTCGGGCGCGGTCGCCGGGCACGAGCACCGAGGTGGTGCCCGTCGTCGGCTCGGTGTCGCGGATCGACTGGAGGTACTCGCCCATCGCCTCGACGACGGCCTGCTGCGGCCGGTCGAAGACGATGAACACGTCGCCCTTCGAACTGGGCTGGTCGGAGTCGAGGGTGCCCCGGACCTCGGTTCCGGCCGCGGACGCCGTCAGCGTTGCCACCAGCACTTCGAGGGAAAGCCCGAGGGCGTAGCCCTTCGCCCCGCCGAACGGCGCGATCGCGCCGTTGACGGCCGCTCGCGCGTCGGTGGTCGGCTCGCCGTCCGCGTCCAGCGCCCAGCCGGGTCGCAGCGCCAGGCCGCGCTGCGCGTGGTCGTGGATCTTCCCCATCGACACCAGGCCGGTCGCCATGTCGAAGACCAGCGGCTGCGGCGCGGCTGGTACGCCGATCGCGATCGGATTGGTGCCGATCAGCGGACGCCGACCGCCCCACGGGTGCACCAGCGCCTCGCTGGTGCAGGTGGCGATGCCGACCTGGCCGTCACGTGCGACCTGCTCCACGTACCAACTGAGCATGCCCAGGTGGTTGTTGTGCCGGATGACCGCGGCGGCCACGCCGGTGGTCCGCGCCCGTTCCCGGATGGCGTCCAGGGCGGACATGGCCACCACCGGACCGAGTCCCTGCTGACCGTCGACGTCGAGCAGCGCGGTACCGGTCCACGCGTGCTGGCCGGTCGCGCACGGATCGGAGACCCCAGCACGGATCCGCTCGATGATCCGGCGCAGCCGCAGCACGCCGTGCGACGGGTGCCCGCCCAGTTCGGCGGCGATCAGCAGATCGGTCTGCAGCCGCGCGGCCTGCTCTGGTACGTCGTGCGTGAGCAGGACGTCGAGCACGATGCCTCGCAATTGGGCAACCTCGACGAGAACCATGGCCTTGTGCTCCGAATCGTGAACCAGACGCGCGGCGCACGCGACGTCTCGCGGGTAACCACCGGGTCGTGAGTGCAAAACCGTGTTGGAGCCCGGTTGGGCACTCACGACCGTCGATCAGCACCGGTCCGGCGCCGAGCGGTATTCAGTGCTCGTCCTTGTTCTTGTTTTTGAAGCGGCGAAGCCGCTTGGCCCACCCTCGCAACCGGCACCGCCGCGGGTTCTCAGGCTGTGCCCACTGGCGTTCTCTGGGAGGACCTACCTCGACGTGGTGTATTGGGCATACATGATGTCGGGGATCCCGGACCGAGACGGCGTCTGAGGTTCCGCCACCCGCACCGCCACGCAAAACGAGTTCGTGGACAGGTTTTAGATCTTGTTGACGGAGTCGTGCCACGGGATCAGGAACCGCTTCAGCGATGTGACCACTGCGAACAGCAGTGAGCCCATGATCGCCAGGAGCACGATCACCGCGAACAATCCGGGTGCGTCCAGCGCGTTCAGGCTGGAGACGACCAGGTAGCCCAATCCCTGGCTGCCGCCGAGGTATTCGCCGACGATCGCGCCGATGACCGAGAAGACGATCGCGACCTCCGCGCCCGCGAAGACGTACGGCAGCATGCTCGGCAGTTCCAGGCTCTTGAACGTCGCCCACCGGCTGGCGCCCAGGCTGCGCATCACGTCGCGGTGGCCCGGATCGACCGACCGGACGCCCAGCAGCACGTTCAGCATGATCGGGAAGAACGCCAGGATCGCGGCGATGATGATCTTGGAGCTGACGCCGAAGCCGAACCAGATGACCATCAGCGGCACGAAGGCCACCTTCGGCACCACCTGGAAGGCGACCATCGTCGGCTGCAGGGCGCGTTCCAGCCAGATCAGCCGCCCCAGCACGGCACCGACCGCGACACCCGTGATCAGGGCGATCAGGAAGCCGATCACCACCTCGACCAGGGTTACCTGCGCGTGGAACCAGGCCGAGCTCGCGGAGGTGGTGCTCAGCATGCCGATCAGCGAGTCCAGCACGGCGCTCGGCGACGGCAGGATGAAGCTGGACACCTGGAAGACGGACACGGCCAGCTGCCACGCCCCGAGCAGGACGACCAGGATGATCAGGGAACTCACCCAAGGCAGTGCCTTGGACTGCCCCTCGCGCTGGTTGCTCATGATTGCTCTGATTCCTCGTCCAGTTCGTAGCGGAGCTGCCGCACGATGTTCTGAAATTCGCTGCTGCTCTCGGTTTCCAGCGACCTGGGCCGCTCGAAGTCGACCGGGGTCACCGAGCGGATCCGACCCGGCCGCGGGGTCAGCAGCACCACCCGGTCGGCGAGGAAGACGGCCTCCGGGATGGAGTGCGTGACGAAGACGACCGTCGCACCGGCCGCCGCGTGGATGGACTGCAACTCCAGGTTCATCTTGTCCCGCGTCAACGCGTCGAGGGCGCCGAAGGGTTCGTCCATCAGCAGCACGCTGGGCTGGTAGCTGAGCGCGCGGGCGATGGCCGCGCGCTGCCGCATGCCGCCGGAGAGTTCCTGCGGGTAGGCGCCTTCGAAGCCGCCCAGTCCGACGAGTTGGCAGAGGTCGTCGGCGCGGGCCCGCCGGGCCGCCTTGGACTCGCCCCGCAACTTCAGCGGAAGCGCGATGTTCTCCCGAACCGTGTACCAGGGGAACAGGTTGGCGTCCTGGAACACCACGCCGAACTTCGCCAGCGCCTCGTCGTTGCGCCGGGAACCCGCCCAGACGCTGCGGCCGTCCGCCTCGACCGTGCCCGAACTGGGCGCCTGCAGCCCGGCGAGGATCCGCAGCAGCGTCGTCTTCCCGCACCCGGACCGCCCGACCAGCGAGATGAACTCACCTCGCTTGATGTGCAGGTTCACATCGCTGAGCGCGTGCACCTCGCCCTGCCGCGCCTGGTACGTCTTGTTGACGCCGGTCAACCGGAGTCCATCGGCCCCACCCGCGCCGGGGTCCTGCCCCGGCGCGGACGGCTCGCTGCCGGACCGGCCGCCAGCCACCATGCTGTTGCTCACCATGCTCGTTGCTCCCTCACCGTCTGCCGACGGCATCGCGGACTTCGGTTCAACAGGTCCGGCGCTCATGGGCTCGCCGTGGCGAACTCGTTGGTGTACCAGCGACTTGGGTCCTGACCGCCCGCGATTAGACCGGCCCGCGCCATGTCGTCGTAAGTGCGCTGCCAGGCTGTCGGATCGGTCTGCAGCAACGCGTCCGGGCCGTTGGCGGTCCAAGCCGCCGCGTAGGTGTCCAGCGACTGCCGCAGCACGGTTTCGTCGTCGAGGCCGGGGACGTCGTACTGCGAGGCGATGCACTTCTTCGTCTCGGCGTAGCCGGTGGCCTTGTCGGCCATGATGAACCGCATCGACGCTTGGATCGCGCGCTCGTACCGGCGGATCTGGTCCGCCTTGGCCGGGTCGCGGGCCTGATCGACCGAGGTGATGTAGTTGTTCGACCCGGCCGTGATGACGCTTGCCGGGTTGAAGACGACCGCGTCCGGCTGCTGCGCCTGAAGCGTCAGCGCGGTCGCCAGGGAAACCACGTAACCGTCCAGCTTTCCGGCCTGGACCAGGTTGAACACCGCAGGGGTCAGACCCACCACCTGGCGGTTGAGCGCCTCGGGCTTGAGACCCGCGGTGGCCAGCACCAGATCCAGCGTCACCTTGGTCGAGCCACCGGTGGAGCCGACGCCCATCGTCTTGCCAGCCAACGAGGCCGCCGTGGTCAGCGGGCGGTTGCGGTGCGAAACGATGCGCAGGGTCGAACCGGCCTTCTGCACCGCGCCGACGTTGACGATCGGCGCGCCGGTGGCGATGGACTGCATGGTGTCGGTGTCGCCGGGCCGCACCAGCAGGGCCGAACCGGCGAGCACCGCCTGGATTCCCGCCGGGGCACCGTTGATGTACTGGAACTTGACGTTCAGCCCTTCCTTCTCGAACTCGCCGCAGGTCTGCGCGACGAGTTCGGGCGCGAACGTCAGGTCGGCCGTCGGCACGTTGGTCAGGAACGTCACGTCCTGCAGGCCCGCGGTCCCGCTGTCGGACGGTCCGCCGCACGCCGTCAACAACAGCATCGCCGTCGCACCGAGTGCGACGCAGAGCCGACGCGCGCGGCTGAAGCGACGAGCAGCGCTTCCGTTGAGCTGCTTCAGCGCGGTCATTGATCCGTCTCCTTCTGCAAGCCCGGGACGATCGGGGCGGGTTTTCGAAACCGGCGTCCTCGAAAGGGTCCCGAACTGTTTTCGATACAGAGACCTTGTCAGCTGCTCCGCGCGATGCCAGTCTTCGTCCCGACATGCGGAACCAAGTTTCTTCTCTCAGCAGAGCGCTCACCCTGCTCGACGCCTTCGACAAGGGCGATGGCGAGCTCACCCTCACGGAACTGGCCGACAAGGCGGGCATGCCGAAGTCCACGGCGCACCGCCTCATCGCTGACCTGGTCAAATGGCGTGCGCTGGAACGAACTTCGAACGGTCTGCGCCTCGGCATGCGGCTGTTCGAACTCGGCCACCTGGTGCCCTCGCCGCGCCAGTTGCGGGACATCGCGTTGCCGTACCTGGAGGACCTCTACGCCACCACCCGCAAGACGGTGAATCTCGCAGTGCGGGACGGCATGGACATCGTCTACGTCGAGAAGCTCGTGGCGCCCAACGTCCCCGTGCCGCATTCCCGCACGGGTGGGCGGCTGCCGATCCACTGCACCGCGCTGGGCAAGGCGATCCTGGCGTTCTCACCGGCCACGCTGCTCGACGAGGTCATCACGACGGGCCTTCGCCGCCTGACGCCCAAGACCACGATGGACCCGAAGGCGCTGCGCGCCGAGATGGTCACCGTTCGGGAACGCCGAATCGCCTACGACGTGGAGGAATCCCGAGTCGGGCTGCACTGCGTCGGGGCGCCCCTGTTCGACCGGCACGGCGACGTGATCGCGGCTGTGTCGGTGACCGGTCTGCAACGCCGTTCCGCCGCACGCAATCTCGCACCTGCGGTGCTGACGGCATCGCTGGCGCTCTCGCGGCAACTGGGCTCGCCGAACATCACCCGCCCGTAGAGACTATTTCCAGCAGTGGTTTGCGTGGCGGGGCGGGTAGCGGAACCCCGCGGCGGTGCCAGCTGAGTCCCACACGGCAAGCGGCTACCGCCGCTTACAAAACAGACCCCGGTGGGGGGGGGGGGGGGGGGGGGGGGGGGGGGGGGGGGGGGGGGGGCGGCCGCCCGGCGGGCGGGGGCGGGGGGGGGGGGGGGGGGGGGGGGGGGGGGGGGGGGGGGGGGGGGGGGCGGGGCGCCCCCCCCCCCCCCCCCCCCCCCCCCCCCCCCCCCCCCCCAACCCCCCCCCCCGGCGGGGGGGCCCCCCCCCGGGGGGGGGGGGCCCCCCCCCCCCCCCGACCCGAGTCAGGTCCGCGGGAACGGGGAGCCGCGTTCGCCTGGGTAATCGGCCAGGGCGGCTTCGTCGACGACCACGCCCAGGCCCGGATCCTGCGGAACGCTCGCGCGGCCGTCGGCGATCACCGTTTCGCTGGAGAACACGCCGTCCCGGAACGGGTTCACCACCGAACCGTCCGCTTCGAACAGACCATCCCCGCCCGCTGCCGACAGCACGTGCAAGGTAGCCGCGTGGTTGAGGCAGCTGTGCGAGATGTGCGGCGCGAAGCGCAGCCCAGCCGCACGGGCCAGTGCCGCGATGCGCAACGCCTCGGTGATGCCACCCACCCGGCTCACGTCCGGCTGCACGACGTCCAGCGCGCCCCGGCGGATCCAGTCGGCGAACTCATGCGCGCCGCCGAGGTTCTCCCCGGCCGCCACCGGCACCCGCCCGCGCGAGCGCAGGGCCACGAATGACTCCGGGGAGCCTGTCGGGTAGGGCTCTTCCAGCCAGCCGACACCGAGATCACCTAGTTCCGGCGCCAACCTCCCGACGTCGTAGCGGTGGCCCAGGTTCGCGTCGACCATGATGTCCAGTTCTCCGCCGAAGGTCTCGCGGATGTGCCGCACCCTGGCCAGATCGCGTTCCGGCGCGTCCCCGATGCGGAGCTTGACCGCGCGGAAGCCCATCCCGTCGACCATCCGCCGCACTTCCCGCGCCAGCTCGTCGGGCGGCTGGAAGCCGAGCGTGAACCCGCCGCCGTACACCTCGAAGTCCGTCGCCGAACCACCCAGCAGCCGGTGCACCGGTTCGCCCTTGACCTTTCCCCAGGCGTCCCACATCGCGATGTCGATCCCGCTGAGGGCGAGCAGGAGACCGCCCGACATCCCGGCGGCGAGCACGAACCGCCGGAACGTCTCCGCGTTGACCGCGACGGTCTCGTGCGGTTCCCGACCGACCACCACCTCCTGCATCGTGGTGTTGACGATCTCGGCGACCGCGCTGCCCGCGTGACCGTGGAACGATTCGCCGTAGCCCACACTGCCGTCCTCGCAGGTCACGCGGACGAGCACGACATCACGCCGGAGCGCGCTGCCGAGGCTGAGCGGTTCGGGTCGGGCGGCGAAGCGGTAGCTCACGACGCGCGCGTCGAGGCTGGTGATGCGGGGCATTGCTCACTCCTGCTCGTTCTCGCATTGGTCGTGAGTGCGCAACCGGGCTCCAACCCGGTCAGGCACTCACGACCGGGCGGTCGGCGAATGCGCGCGGATGGCTTCCTCGTCGGGCTGGCAGCCCCAGCCGGGGCCGTCCGGGAGGATCAGCTGACCATCCACAATGGTGGGTGCCGCGGTGAAGACCTCGTCGCGCCACGGCACACCGTCCACGTCGTACTCCATGATCGCGAGATTCGGCGCCACCGCAGCCAGATGCGCGCTCATGAACGTGAGCAGGTGACCTGCGTAGTTGTGCGGCGCGATGTTCAGATCGTAGGAGTCGGCCAGGTCGGCGATGCGGACGGCCTCCGGAAAACCGTTCCACGCCACGTCGATCACCGGCACGTCCACCGCTCGCTCCTCGAAGAACTGGCGATAGCCCCGAATTCCGTACAGCGCCTCGCACGACGCGATGCGAACTCCTGCCTCCCTCGCGGACCGCAACGCGAGCGGTTCGAAGGTGTCGACCTCAAGCCAGGACAGGCCCAGCGGCCCGAGTTCCCGCGCGATGCGGCCGATTCCCTCCCCCTTCACGTTGAAGTTGACGTCGAGCAGCACCTCCACACCGGGGCCCGCGCCGTCCCGGAACGCCGCGATCACCTCGGCGACTCCGGTCAGCAGCGCGGGCGAGGGTTCCAGTGCCGGGAATCCCTCGTCGCCCCACGCCGGGAGCCGCAGCACGATACGCTGCCCGTCGAAGACCATCAGATTCGCCTTCAACGCCCGGAAACCGCGTTCCCGAACCTCCGCGCCCAGCGCCCTGATGTCGTCGAGGTCGCGCAGCGGTGGCGTGCCGAGCGCCTCGGTCATCCGGATGCGGCTGAGGCCGCAGTGCGACCAGTACAGCGGTATCCGCTCGCGCACCGGGCCACCGAACAGCTCGCAGACCGGGACGTCGAGCGCACGGGCCTTGGCGTCGAGAGCGGCGTTGACGATCGCTCCGATCGCGCGCTGCATCAGCCCACCGGCCGCTTCCCGCGTCCTCGACAGCAGAACGGCCTCCAGGCTGCGTATGCGCCGCGGGTCAGCGCCGATGACCCGTTCGCCGAGCCGCTCGATGACAGCGCTGAGCGCGATGCTGCCCAGCTGGTTGTCGGTGTACTCGGCCCATCCGGTCACGCCCCGGTCCGTGGACAGCTTCAAGAACGACCAAACACGGGTTCCCGCAGCGCAGTGCAGGCTCTCCAGAGCCGTTATCCGCACGTCTTCAACTCCTCCTGTCTTGGTCGTGGGTGGGGAAAACGGGGGGGAACCCCCGTTGGCCACAACCCCCCCCGGGCCCGCGGGGCGGCCCCCCCCCCCCCCGGGGGGCGCCCCCCCCGCCCCAACCAGCCCCCCCCCCCCCCCCCCCCCCCCCGCCCCCGCGCCCCCGCCCCCCCCCCCCCCCCCCCCCCCCCCCCCCCCCCCCCCCCCCCCCCCACCCCGGTGCCAGGCGGGCGTCCAGCCACGCGCGCGGGTTCGCGCCTCCGGCGACCATGCCTGCCGCGACCATCTCGTCGTAGGTCTGGACCCACCTCGCGTCGTCTACCTGGACCGCCTTTTCCACGCCCCCGGAGGTCCACGTCCCGAGGTACGCGTCCAGGGACGCCCTGGTGACTTCCGGGTCGGCGAAGACCGGGACCCGGTACTTGCCGCTGATCAGCCGGATCGTGTTCGCGTAGCCGTTGCGCTGGTCGTCGGCGATGAACTGGATCGAGGACTTGATCGCCCGCAGGTACCGCTGGATCTGGTCCCGCTTCGCCGGGTCCGCGCTCTGCTCGGTCGAGGTGATGTACGCCTGCGAACCGGCCGCGATGTACTGCGACGGGTCGAGTACGACCGCGTCGGGCTGGCTCGCCTGCAACTGCAGCGCGGTGTCCATCGAGACCATGTACCCGTCGAGGCGCCCGGCCTGCACGAGGTTGAAGACGCCGGAGCTCATCCCGACGACCTGTTGCTGGACATCGGTGATCCGCATGCCCGCGGAGTTGAGCACCAGGGTCAGGATTCCCTCGGTGGTGCCACCCAGTGCGGCTTCGCCGATGACCTTGCCGCGCAGATCGGCGGGCGTGGCGATCGGTTTCCGCTTGCTGGAAACGATGCGGATGGTCGTGCCGCCCTTCTGGCCCATGCCGACGTTGACCACCCGCGCGTCCTTCGACGAGATGCTGTTGATGATGTCGGTGTCCCCGGCGCGGGTGAGCACCCCCTGCCCGGACATGATCGCCGCGGTCGCGGCGGGCGTGCCGTTGATGTACTGGAAGTTGACCCGCAGCCCTTCGGCCGCGAAGTACCCGTTGGTATCGGCGACGAGTTCCGGCGCGTAGGTCAGGCTCTCGATCGGCAGCGTGTTCAGGTAGGTCATCGCGCCGTTGTCGGATCCCGACTGCCCACCGGTGCCGCACGCGCTCAGCGTGAGGGCGGCGCTGAGCGCCAGCGCCAAGACGATCCGCACGCGGTGGGTGTACCGCCAGCTCCCACCGGGACGGGTCAGCTCACTCGTCATTGAGTCTCCTCGGAAGTCCCCAGTCGGCCGTTCGATCCCGCCGCCACTGGCGGAACAAGGCAGGCAGATCTGTGCTGCGAAGGACGTTCGCAGCAGGCCCTGTTGACCACAAGAAGCGGTTCCGGCATGCGGCACACGCGAATTCGCGCGAAATCGCCCGCACACCGACACCAAGTCAGCCGGGCGGACTACCAAGCACCCCGCACGAACGCGCTCCTACCGGGCGGCTGCGGAGTCGAATGCTGATACGCCCGCGTGCGCTACCGCCTGGTCGTTGTCGACGGTGCTGCCGCTGGCGCCTACCGCACCCACCACCTGGCCGTTGCCGTTCGTCAGCGGGATTCCGCCGGGGAAGGTGATCAGGCCGTCGTTGGAGACCTCGATCTGGTACAGCGGCTGGCCGGGCTGGGCCATCGGGCCGAGGTCCCCGCTCGGCATGTCGAAAAGCCGCGCGGTGCGCGCCTTCTTGATCGCGATGTCGATGCTGCCCAGCCAGGCCCCGTCCATCCGCACGAACGATTTCAGGTGCCCGCCCACATCGACCACGGCGATGTTCATCAGCAGGTCCAACTCGCGCGCCTTGCGCACGCTCGCCTGCATGATCGTCTCCGCCTGTGCCATCGTCACGTCCGCGGTCATCGCGAAGTCCCCCTCTGGTCGTCCCTGCTCCTCCGACCATCGCCAGTGTCTTCCGGCTTACCGAACCGCGAAAGTCGAGCTACCCTCCACCTGCGGTGGGATACACGCGCCGGGGAGGTGTCGGGTGGCCCAGGCGAGGCCGACGGGCATACCGGTTGCGGCGAGCGCAACTGGCATGGGGGACCTTGCGGCAACAGTCAGCCGTCCCGCGCCTCACCCGCTGATCGACGCGTTGCGCGCCAACATCCGCCAAGCCCCTGCGCTCATCGCCATCGACATGTCCTCGACGCTCGATGGCTCCGATCGCCAGCCGGGTCGGCCGGTTGGACCGGCAGAACAAGGCGTCGCTGGGTCGACTGGTCACCCACGGCGGGCTCGCGTACGCCGAGGAAGGGCCCGATGGCCGTCTCCGCGCCCAGATCCGGATCCTGCCCGACGAGCTGATCTGGGATCCGGCGGTCCTCATCATGCCCCACGGAATACTCGGCGGTTCCCACGGAGACGCGCTATTCGTCTTCGCCCTGCCGAAGGATCAGCTCCGAAGTGGACGGAGGGGAGGTGTCGGTCATGGAATCTGTTGCCGCTCACGCTGAACTCGTTGAATGGGAGACGCCTGAGTTCGAGGAAATCGGCTGCGCGGCCGAGGTGACGATGTACGTAGCGCGGTTGGAGGACTAGGAATTCGACGCACGGGCGCTGGACTTGGGGTCTGGCGCCCGTGCGGTCCTCGACCGCGGGCGTCGGACTGCGCGGTGTGGAGCCAGAATGTGGGTGCGGGTGCTCGGATCAGCGGCCGGGGGCGGCTTTCCGCAGTGGAACTGCGCCTGCCCGGCCTGCCGAGCGGCCCGTGACGGCACCCGGCCCCTGCTACCCGCGCACTCAGTCGGCGATCGCGGTGAGCGCCGACTACCGACGATGGTTCCTGCTCAACGCCTCCCCTGACATCCGCACCCAGATCGAGTCCTTCCCCGCGCTGCGACCAGCCGACGGGAGGGCGACGCCGCTGCAGGCGGTGCTGCTCACCGACGCCGAACTCGACCACACGCTCGGTCTGTTGCTGCTGCGCGAGGCGCGGTCCCTCGAACTGCACGAAACGCCTGCGGTGCGGGAGACCTTGTGCGACGGGACAGCGGTACTTCGAACACTTGAAGCCTACTGCCCGGTCGAGTGGCGACCGGTCGTTCCCGGTGCAGACGTGCCGTTGGGGGCCGGGCTGTCCTACCGGGCCTTCGACGTTCCCACCAACAAGCCGACCCGCTTCCCGACGGGCACGGAGCAGGGGCGGGTCGTGGGCTACCGGCTGACCGACGAGACCAACGGCCGGGCCGCGGTGTACCTGCCGGGCGTGCAGGAGCTCACGACGGCCGTGCGCGCAGTTGTCGGATTGCGCAACATCATGTACTTCCAATTCGCAGTTTCACTGCGCTGTCGTGGCTGTCCTCGCGAGGCGACTGCTGAGAACCCGCGGCGGTGCGAGCTGAGTCCCACACCGCAAGCGGCTACGCCGCTCACAAAACAGACCTAGAACGTGGTCACGACGCATCAACCGGCGCCACGCCGAACACTCCGAAACTCACGCCCCAATAAACGACGTACAAACCCAACAACACGAAACCGTGCCACCGCCGCAACCGGCCGGTGGCAAGGAAAAGCGCCGCGAGCCCGGTCAGCACGATGAGCGCGGACAGGTGCCACCTCAGCACCTCCGGACCGACCGCGATGGTGCCGCCCGCGAGGACGATGATGCCGAGCTTCCCGGTGACCGAGAAGATGAGGCTGCCGATGATGTTCCCGATCCCGATCGCTGGCACGCCCTTTCGGACGGGCTCCACGGTGAGGAAGAGGTCTTCCATGGTCAACGCGAGGGTGACAATCGTCGCCCCGAACACGGTGGCCTCGATTCCGTAGTCCTCCAGGATGCCTTCGGTTCCGGTGCTCGTGGCCGCGGCGCCGATGATCAGACCGAGGAGCGCGAGAACGGCCAATCCCAAACTCGCCCAGCCGGGGAGCTTGCGCGCTTCGGCGAACGGCAGTTCGTCTGCCGAGGACTTGCCTGCCAGTTCTCCACCTGGGTTCCCGGAAACCAGCTCTTCGTACAACTCCGCGTTCCGGAAGGTCGGAACCTTCCTGCGGGACTCGCGGACGACGATGTAGGCGAGGAAGAGCGCGAACAGCACGAGCAGCATCGCGCCGTCGCTGGCGGTGAGCGGGGCGGTCAGCGTGAACACGACCATCACCAGCGGCGCGACGGCGAAAATGGCGAGGTAGTCGTGCGGGACGTGCACCCGCACGGGAGTGAGGATCGCGGCGAGTGCGAGCACGAGGCCGGTGAACGAGATCGCGGTCCCGAACACGAGGCCGAGCGCAACCTTCTGGAGGTCCTCCAGGTTCAGCGCGATGCCGAGCACGATGTCGTCGAACTCGATGCCCGTGAAGACGATGGCCAGCAGGAACACCGAGATCTTCAGACCGCTCGCCGTCCCGACGAGGTAGCCGACCAACTTCTCGGCGCTGTAGATCAACAACGCCGCCCCGGAGATGAAGATGAATATGGACGCCAACCCCGGTCCCCCCTCGCTCCAGTCGTGGGGGGGGGGCCCCGCGCCCCCCCCCCGCGGGGGCGCCCCCCCCCCCCCCCCCCCCCCCCCCCCCGCCCCCCCCCACCTCCGCCACCGCGAGCAGCGTCGCTCAGCGCGGCGCCGTTCGCAGGGCGGTGCGAGTTACGCGGCGCCTCCCGCAGCCGGAACGCGCTCCACCGCGCGGTCGGCGGGCGGGTTGGTCTCCGGACCCTTCCGCACCGCGGCGAACATCAACACGCCACCGAGCAGGACGAGCACGATCGGCCCGAATTCGTACGGCATGATCGCGCTCAGGGCCAGCAGCCAGAAGGTGTAGAGGCCGGGCAGGATCAACCCGAACATGTAGCCGATCCCGTAGCCGCTCGCACGGACGCTGGCCGGGAAGCGCTCGTTGAGGTACACCAGGATCACGCCGAGCGGGGCGGAGGGGACCGCCTTGGCGATCACCCCGAGCACGACGATGAGCCAGGCCGGTGCGCCGAGTGGGACGAGCATCCCCAACAGCAGGAACGAACCGCACACCGCGACCGTGATCACCAGGGCCCAGCCCATGAGCAGTTTGCGGCGGCCGATCCGCTGCCCCCACGAAGCCAGCGCCAGGATCATCGCGATGGTGACGATCGAGGAGACCATCTCGACGGTCGTGGTCAGCTGTGGGCTCACGCCCAGCACCTGCACCAGCAGGGTCGGCAGGAACGACACGGACATCTGCGCGGTGAACCAGTAGCCGCAGGTGAACAGGAACACGCTGAGGATCAGGGTGCGGTGGGTGGTGAACAGCTCGACGACGGGTTGCTTGCGGCCAGCCGCGCGCCGCTCGACGTAAACCGACTCGTCTTCGACCACCTTGCGGTAGTGCATCAGGTACACGACACCGAGCCCGAAGCCCACCAAGAACGGAATCCGCCAACCCCAGTTGAGGAAACCGTCGTGCGGGAACGCTTCGAGCAGGATGAACAGCAGCAGGTTCACCATCAGCACCGACGCGGGTGCGCCCATGCCGATCAGCCCGCCGACGCGGCCGCGCCGCGACTCCTTGGCCTGTTCGAGCGCCAGCGGGATCGGCGCGGCGTACCCGCCAGCGAGGAAGATGCCGCCGATGAGCCGGAGCACGGCGAACAGGGTGATCGCGCCGTAGCCCCACAACATGTATCCGGGCAGCAAACCCATGATCAGGGTCACGACGGTGAAGCCCCAGCCGCTGATCATCGTGACGCGCTTGCGGCCGATCCGGTCGGAGAGGTTGCCGAAGATGACGCTGCCGATCGGCCGGGCGAGCAGCCCGATGGTGAACAGCAGCGTGGTGAACGTGGCCCGGATTTCCACCGGCAGCCCCGGAGGCAGGAAGTACCCCATCGCGGCGGGCAGTACGAATGCGGGCAGGTACACGTCGAAGCTGTCGACGAACATCGAAACGGCGCCACCGCGCGCCGACCGGCGTTCATCGGCCTCGGTGAGAGTCGATCCGGGTTTGTCCTCGGACAGCGCCATTGCTGGCCTCCTGTGAGTTGCGCGGGGGCGCGGGTGGGTTTTCCCAGCTGTTGCGGTCTTTCAAAAGGCTCAGTACGGCGCCGTCGTCGGGACGGACCGGGTGAAGTTGTTGCGGAGCATGGATCCTCCTTCCACGGCGCGCCCGTCAGCTGTCCAGGTTGGCCGTCAACCGGCCGCCGAGCTCGGCGTGGTCGATCTCGTGCACCGACCCGGCACCGGCGAGGTCGAGGGCGTGCGCGGCACCCGCGCCCATCGCCCCGCACGGACCCATCACGCGGATGCTCGACAGCGCCGCGGCATCGGCGTCCACGCACCGCCCGGCGACGACCAGGTTGTGCACGTCGGGCGGGGTCATCGAGCGCAGCGGAACGTAGTGCACGTGATCGGGGCCGAAGGTCTCCCAGACATAGCCTTCGGGCCGGTCGTGCAGTTCGATCGGCCAGGCCGTGCGGGCCACGGCGTCGGGAAAGCGCGTGCCGGACCGGACCTCGTCGAGGGTCAACTGGTGGGCGCCCTGAACCCAGCGGGTCTGGCGGCGGCCGGGAAAACCGTAAGCCCGCACCCGCGCCTTGCCGAAGACCTCGGGGTACTCGGTGCGCAGGAACGCCACCACCCGGTCGGCTTGTGCCTTGCCCGCCAACTGCGCCTGGGCGGCCTCGATCGGTTCCAACGGCGCTTCGATGTGCGTCATGTTCAGCACCGCGGTTCCGCGGCCGGGGAAGAAGAACGCCAACCCGTCACGGCGCAGCAACCCGTACTCATCGGCCTTGACGCGCAACCGCTCGGACAGTTCGGCGGGCTCCGGATTCTGGCCCTCGTCGAGGTTCTCGACGATGAGCTGCTGCGACCCGTAGATCTCCCGCTCCGGCAACCGGCACGGCAGGCCCGCCTCCCACGCCAGCGACGCGTCCCCGCTGGCATCGACGAAACCGGTCGCGGTGATCTCGACGTTGCCGTACCGGGTGGCCAGGCGCACCGCGCGGATCCGGTCGTCGCGGGTCACGCCGGTGAGCACGGCACCGGTGATCACCTGAATTCCCAAGGACAGCACGGTGTTCTCGACCCATCGGCCGAGCGCGACCTCGTCGTAGTTGACCGTGATGGTGTGCCGGTGGTTGTAGTGCAGATCGTCGGTGCGCCCGAGATCTCGGAACATGTCGTCGAAGATCCCGTGGGTGAGCTGGCGGTACTCCGGGGCGTTGCCGAACACCCCGCAGAACAACCCGATCAGCGAGTTCACCATCTGCCCGCCGAGCACCGGAAGCGCGTCGACCAGCACGACGCGTCGGCCCAGGCGCGCGGCTTCCACCGCTGCGGAAAGCCCGGCGATTCCAGCGCCGACGACGCAGACGTCGGCGGAGACGTCGTGCGTGATCGACCCTGCTGGCTTGGTGACGGTCCGGACCTGCAGATCCGTGAGCTGGTGCGGCATAAATCACACCCTAGGGAGACGTCTGGCCGGGCGGAAATAAACAAATCGTCGGCGAACCATCAACCGCAGCTATAAAGCCAGTTCACCGGCTGCGGGACAGCCTCGGAAGCGGCTCGCGGAACGACCGGTCTGCGTCGTACCGGGCCGGTCACCGGAACCGGTTGCCGAGCACCACCGGGCAGCCCGTGAGCGGCACAGCGACCAGCCACAGTGGACGTTCGACGGGATGCGATCGCAACAACTCGACGACGTTTCCGCGCCGGAGAAGTTCCCGTCCCGAAGTGCTGATCCGGCCGTTCGAAGCCAGCTGGGCGAAGCTACTCGTTCGTGAAGTAACGATGGCTGCGGAGTCCGCTCACCGAGCGCGCGTCGATCGCAAGCATCCGTGCGGCGCGGTACCCAGCATCTGGGGAGGGGCCGGAGCGCCGCTCAGGGCGGTGCGCTGCCCGTTCACGTGCGGCATGCGCCCGGTCACCGCCAGTGCTGAGCTGATCGGCCGACGACTAATGTGGACTCTTATGAGCAAAGATCCGAGTCCGGGGGTCATGGCTGAGATCTGGCGCCTGCTGGACTTAGCTGGCGACCACGATGACCTCGCTATCGCACGGTTTCGCCAGCTCGTCGACGTGCACGGGCACCGCGAGGTTCGCACTGCCCTGATCGCTGTTGCCCCGGACGAGGCGAGAAGGGCCTCGGCGAGGTCTTGACGGCATCCTGAGCCCGACTTCCCCACGTTCGACGTCGCTACCGCTGCCCGTCCCCAACGGCGAGCTAGGCCCAGCCCCACCAGCAGCAATGGCGGCACGCCAGCGCCGATTGCGGCTCCCGCGACGGAGCGTTGTGGCCTTATCAGGTTTCCCCCGAGACTTTCACCGGTGCACTCGCCACCGGTTTCACGCCCGTCGCCGGGCGGGTACCCGCGATGCGTCGGGCCCGGTTGACTCGTGCACCGGACACCGAATCCCATTGGCCGGGGAGCGAATCATGACCAGTTCGCCGCCTCCGCCGAGCAGGGAACTCCTGGTCGCGCGCAACGGGGAGTGAGGGCTTCCAGCGGGGAGCAAGCTATGCCGGAACCAACCCGCCTCGTGGTGGTGGGCGTCGACGGCTCGGAGCGGTCAGCGCTGGCCGCTTCGTGGGCGGCCGACGATGCTCATCGCCGCCTTCTGCGGCTGCACCTCGTGCTCGTCAACGACGATCCGGCCCGGTCCGAATGGGCGACGACCACCGTGCACGAACTCGCCACCCGTTGCCGGGCAGCGGCGCGGATATCGGTGACGGAGGAAGTCGCCTCCGGCCACCCTGTCGAGGTGCTCGTCCGCCGCTCCACCGACGCGGGCGCGATCGTCGTCGGTTCTCGTGGCCTAGGTGGTTTCGCGGGCGCTCTGCTGGGCTCGGTCAGCACGGCCGTGGCGATGCGCAGTTCGTGTCCGGTCGTGGTGGTGCGCGAAAGCTCGGGCGTGGGCGGCCCGGTAGTCGTCGGTCTGGACACCTCACCGCTGAGCCACGTGGTGCTGGAGTTCGCGCTCGACGCCGCCGCCGTTCGCGGTCTCGATCTCGTGGTGATGCAACTCTGGCCACACCCGGAGCACGACGACGTCTTCGCCACTCCAATACCGTTGCCCAGTCCGGCGGAACTCCAGCAGGTCATGCAGCGCCGCCTCGCCGAGCAGGTCGCCGGGTACGGCGAGAAGTACCCGGACGTCAACATCAAGAAGGTCGCGCAATACGGCCATCCCGTCGCGGCCCTGGCCGACGCGTCCCGCAGCGCCGAGCTAATCGTGGTCGGTCATCGAGGCCGCGCGGGGTACAGCGGCGCGCTTCTCGGCTCCGTCGCCGCAGGGGTGCTGCACCACGCCCACTGCCCGGTGGCCGTCGTGCGCACGGACCACGGCGAGGAGCGCTGAGTGTCGATGGCCTCTGTGCTGTTGTCGCGCGCCGGGCGACGCTGGGATGCAGCCGGGTGAGGAGGTGCGTGCGCGTGCCGTTCGAGAACCGGAAAGACGCTGGGCGTCGGCTGGCGCGCCAGTTGTCGCACCTGCGCGCGGCGAACGCCGTGGTCCTCGGGCTGCCGCGAGGTGGCGTACCGGTGGCCTTCGAAATCGCGCAGGCGCTGCACGCGCCGCTGGACGTGATCGTGGTGCGCAAGCTCGGGGTCCCGTTCCACCCCGAACTCGGCATGGGCGCCATCGGCGAAGGAAACGTGCGCATCATCAACGACGAGGTGCTGTGGAAGACCGGGGTCAGCGCGAAGGAATTGGCCGAGGTGGAACAACGCGAGCGGGTCGAACTCGACCGGCGCGCCCAACTGTTCCGCGTGGACCGTCCAAGGCTGGACGTGGCTGGGCGGACGGTGATCGTGGTCGATGACGGCATCGCCACCGGCTCCACCGCCCACGTGGCCTGCCGCGTGGCGCGCGAGCAGGGCGCCGCGCACGTCGTGCTGGCCACGCCCGTCGCACCGCCGCACGCCCTGGAACGGCTGGAGGAAGTGACCGACGAACAGGTGTGCTTGGAGACGCCGGGCTGGTTCATGGCGATCGGCCAGTGGTACCGGGACTTCACCCAGACCTCGGACGCCGAAGTCGTCGAACTGCTCCGCCAAGCCAATCAAGCCACGACCGGATCGGCGGAGCCGACGACCAACCCACCGCGGCCCGACGACCACGTCCAACACCCGAGCAGCACCTGAGAGTTGAACTCCGCGATCAACTCGGCATTCCGGCGTGACAGCCCTTGGAGGCCGCGCGGATTGGGTGTGACGTGGTCGTCAGGCAAGCGGCGCCAGCCGCTTCCACCCACCCTCGCAACCGGCACCGCCGCGGGTTCACGGTGACCCACCCCTCTGGGGTTCTCCCCACGAGGACAGCCCCGACGTGGTGTATCGGACATACATGATGTCGGGGATCCCGGAGAAGAGAAAGCCTCTGAGGTTCCGCTGTTCGCACCGCTACGCAAGCCAATCCGCACACTCTCCTAGTCCTAGACGCGGAGCAGGATGACGATGCCCAGGGTCAGTACCGAGCAGGTCACGCCCAGCCACGACCAGTGCTGCATCGGGACGTCGTACAGGGTGTGCATGTTGGCGAATCTGTTGAGCCTGCGGCCGATCACTCGGATCAAGACTGCGCTGACCAGGAAACCGACCACCCAACCGGGGTCGGTCACCTGCGGTGTCCCGTCGAACAGCTCCTGGACGACAACACCGAAGACGAGACCGACCAGCATCAGCGGGATGACCAGCAGCCCCCACCCGCTCCACTTGATCACGAAGTACATACCCCGACATCCTCCCGGACCGGCCCCGCCCGAGGCAGGCCATGGCCAACACCGGCCAGCGACGCACCGATAGTGAACGTTGCGTTCTCAAAACTCACGACCTAGCCTGTAGAGAACGGAACGTCTTCTAGAGGGTGGTGGGTGCCGATTCGCGTGCTGTTCGTGTCCACTCCGGGCATCGGTCACGTCTTTCCGATGGTGCCGCTGGCCTGGGCATTGCGAGCGGCCGGGCACGAGGTGCGCTTCGCCACGGCCGGTGCCGCACTGGCCGTGGCCCGAGCCGGACTCCCGGTCGTCGACGTCGCACCGGATTTCGACTTCGCCGCCGCGCAAGCCCGAATCGCGCGGGAGAACCCGGAACTCGTCCAGCGGATGCGCGCCGGGCAGGTGCACGACCTGCGCGACCTGGCGGCGATGTTCGGGCACATCTCCAACTTGCTCGCCGACGGCGTCGCCGCCGCCGCGCTGCGTTGGCGGCCGGACGTCATCGTGCAGTCGCCGGTCCAGGGCGCCGGGCTTCTGGCCGCGGCCGTGCTCGAAATTCCCTTTGTGGAACATGGTTTCGGCTTCGCCCGCACCACGGGAATAGCCACACTGGCCAGTCAGCACATGCCCGAGGTCTTCGACCGGCACGGAGTGACCGAACTGCCCCGCCAGCACGCGATCGACGTCGCCCCGCCGAGCATGCTCGACGCGGAGCCCGACGGCTGGTCGATGCGCTACGTGCCCTTCAACGGTGGCGCGACATTGCCGGAGTGGCTGGAAATTCCGCCGCAGCGGCCCAGGTTCGCCGTCACGCTCGGCACGACGGCTCCCATCCGGGAAGGGCTCGACCCGCTGCGTCGCATCGTCGAAGCGGCCCGGCGGGCGGAAGCCGAGTTCGTGCTCGCCGTCGAGGAGTCCGATGCGCGACAACTCGGACCGCTGCCGTCGAACGTCCGGGCAGCCGGTTGGGTTCCGCTCAATGCGCTGCTGCCCACCTGCCAGGCCATCGTGCACCACGGCGGCGCTGGGACGACGCTCACCGCGCTGGCCCACGGCGTGCCGCAACTCGTGGTTCCCACCGGCTCGGACCGCTTCATCAACGCCGAAGCGGTGCGACTCCGCAACGTCGGCCTCGCCGCGTCACCCGAGGAAGTCACCGCCGATCTGCTGGCCAGCACTGCTCAGGACGACGCGATCAGCACTGCCGCCCAGGAGGTGCGGCACGAGATCGACACGATGCCCACGCCTGCCCAGATCGCCGCGCGACTGGTCGAATTGCGGCAGTTCGCCGAGGCACCATGACTCGCATGCCGCACCGCCAGGACGTCCGCGAAGCCATTGGAGTCTCAATGAGGAAGTCAAGCTGTTTGCGTGACTGGCTGAGTGGGGGTGAAGATCCGGTTGTCACGCAGCAGTG
>NZ_JALBWV010000079.1 GCF_022678645.1 Saccharopolyspora soli
GTGAGGGGCACCCTTCACAAACTTACTTGGTAATGGGTGCCCCTCACCCTTCACCCGAACGGGGTCGTGAGTGCGCAGCCGGGTTGGAGCCCGGTTGCGCACTCACGACTTACTTCGTCATGTTTGCGTAGTTTGTGCCAAATCACGAGTAGGTCAGGAGCCGGGTCTGGTCGGCCATCCACATCGGTCACTTGCGATCCTCTGGTGCCATCATGACAAGTCGGCGTCGATATCCGCTTCCGCATTGACGTCGAAGATTCCGGCGTTCAGGGTTGGCCAGCGGACGCGTCCTCCGCTGTCGAGATTTCGCCCGGTGGCCGGAGACGCTATGTTTTGCCCGACTTGGACGCGCGACGAGATGTGCATCTGCATCTAGGGAGTGGCCGTGTACCAACAGATTCTCGATCCGCTGTTCGGCTCTCTCGGATGGAGCGCGCTCGCCGCTTCGCTGCCGCTGCTGGTGTTGTTCGCGCTGCTGGGCATCGTGCGCATGACGGCGTGGAAGGCGTCGTTGATCGCGCTGCTGGTCGCGCTCGCGATCGCCATCTTCATCTACCCGATGCCGGTGGACCAGGCGGTGCTGTCCGCGACGCTCGGTGCGGCGTTCGGGTTCTTCCCGATCCTGTGGATCGTCATCAACGCCATCTGGATCTACAACATGACCGTCGCCACGGGCCATTTCGACGTGCTGCAGCGGTCGTTCTCCCGAGTCAGCAGTGATCGCCGCATCCAGGCCGTGATCATCGCGTTCTGCTTCGGGGCGCTGCTGGAGGCCCTCGCCGGTTTCGGCACCCCGGTCGCGATCACCACCGTGATGCTGCTGGCGCTGGGGTTCAGCCCGATCACCTCCGCGGTGGTCGCACTGGTGGCGAACACCGCGCCGGTCGCGTTCGG
The DNA here is from genome assembly GCF_022678645.1 of Saccharopolyspora soli. Classification (GTDB taxonomy): domain Bacteria; phylum Actinomycetota; class Actinomycetes; order Mycobacteriales; family Pseudonocardiaceae; genus Saccharopolyspora; species Saccharopolyspora soli. The sequence goes on from NZ_JALBWV010000079.1 coordinate 895, forward strand.
GGCGCTGGCCTCGCCGCTGGTGACGCTCGCCAGCGTCACCGGGCTCCCATTGGCCGACCTCGGCGCGATGACCGGTAGGCAGACCCCGCTGCTGGCGGTCTTCGTGCCGCTGGTGCTCGTGGGGATCATCGACGGCTTTCGCGGAGTGCGGCAGACGTTGCCCGCGACGCTGGTGTGCGGGGTGAGCTTCGCGATCGCCCAGTTCGTCGCGGCGAACTACGTTTCCGTGCCGCTGACCGACATCATCGCCGCGCTCGTCGCCGCTGGCGCCACGGTCCTGCTGCTGCGGGTGTGGACGCCACCGGGCGCCACCGAGCAGGCGGCACCGGAGGCCGACGGTCACGGCCAGGTGTTCCGCGCCTACGTGCCCTACCTGATCATCATCGCCGTTTTCGTGGTCGCCCAGATCGGCCCGATCGCCCGCGCGCTGGACGTGGTGACACTCCAGTTCAGCTGGCCCGGCCTGGACATCCGCAGCCCCGAGGGCAAACCGCTGTCCCTGGTGCAGTTCAAGTTCAACTGGCTGACCAGCGCCGGGTCGCTGCTGCTGATCGCGGGGCTGCTGACCATTCCGGCGATCGGGATCCGGGCACGCGCGGCGGTTTCCCGGTACCTCGGCACCTACGTGCAGCTGAAGTGGCCGATCGTCACCGTCATGTCGGTGCTGGCCATCGCCTACGTCATGAACGCCTCCGGGCAGACCGCGACGCTCGGCACCTGGATGGCCGCGGTGGGCGGGCTGTTCGCGCTGATCTCGCCGATCCTCGGCTGGCTGGGCGTCGCCGTCACCGGCTCCGACACCTCGTCCAACTCGCTGTTCGGCGCGCTGCAGGTGGCGGCCGCGCAGAACGCCGGTATCGATCCGCTGCTCGCCGCCGCGGCCAACGGCTCCGGCGGCGTGCTGGGCAAGATGATCTCGCCGCAGAACCTGGCCATCGCGGCGGGCGCAGTCGGCATGACCGGCCGGGAAGGCGACATCTTCCGCCGGGTGCTGCCGTGGAGCGTCGCCTTCCTGGCCCTGATGTGCGTGCTCGTCTACCTGCAGTCGCTGCCGGTCCTCGCCTGGATGACCCTCTAGGCGCGTCCTCGTCCCGCGTGCCGCTGCGAAGACGAGGACTCAGACGGGCAGCGGTACCGGTTACTTGCGCTCGGCGTGCAGTTGCCACACCGGCAGCAGGATCCGGCCCTGCTCGTCGGTCTCCACCTCGTCGAGGTCGAGTGCCAGTCCCACCGCTTCCAGGTCGTTGTGCTCGCGCAGGGCGCGGATCGAGTCCCGCGTGAAGGCTGAGGTGTAATTCGCCGATTCGATGCTGGTGATGCTCCAGTGCTCACCGAGGTTGGCGCGCAGGTTGTCCCGGCTGATCTGGAACGGCACGACCGACTGGCGGTCGTCGGCGAAGCAGAACAGGTTCAGCTGCGCGCCGGGCTTGGTCACCCGGTGCAGCGCCGCGCTGTAGTCCCGTCGTTGCTGGTCGCTGAGGCAGTGGTAGAGAGCGCTGTCCAACACGGTGTCGAACCGCGGCTCGATGCCGTCGAGCCTGGTCACGTCCGCCACCTCGAACGCCGCGTCGATCCCGCGTTCCTTGGCCCGCTGCCGCGCCTGCTCGATCGCCGAGTTCGAGGCGTCGACCCCCAGCACCCGGTAACCGCGCTCGACCAGGAACAAGGTGTTCTCGCCCAGCCCGCATCCGGCGTCCAGCACCTCGCCGCGGATCTTGTCGGTGCCCGCGAGCTCGACGAGTTGCGGCTGCGGTTCGCCGATGTCCCAGGGCGGGCGTTCGAACCTGAACGCGTTGTCGCCGAACGGCGCTTCACCCCGGTAGATCGCGTCGAAGTCGGCCTCTTCAGGAGAGATGGTTGGTCCTTGCGGGTGTTCGGTCATGGTGCGCTGCCTCCCAGGGGTGAGCTCAAAATTCAATACACGGTGAATTGTGGTGTTCCGACGTCCGCTGTGTCAACGATAGGCCGATCCACAGTAGACCTGCCGCCTCGGCCGGGCGGCGCGATCAGACTTCGGAATAGTGCTATCCCGGTTGCGCGCTTAACACCGCGCGGTCGGCACTCCTAGCTTGGACATCGCAGATAAGAGGGCGCGCGGATTGGTGCGCCGGGGGTGGTCGTCAGGCAAGCGGCGGCAGCCGCTTCCTTCCACTCTCGCAGCTTGCACCGCCGCGGGTTCTGACGAGCCGCGCACTCTCTAAGACCGGGGAGCTGCCCATGACCACGCCGCAGGGGCCGACACCGGATTCCGGTGTCGGCCGAGTGCGCTGGACGATCATCTCGATGGCCTTCCTGGCCACGACCATCAACTACGTCGACCGCGCGAACCTCGGCGTGGCGCTGCCCTACATGACCGAGGACCTGGGCCTGTCCAGCACCGCGTCCGGCGTGCTGCTGGGGGCGTTCTTCTGGACCTACGCGTTCATGCAGATGCCCTCGGGCTACCTGGTGGACCGCTTCGGGCCGCGGCGGATGATGTTCGCCGCCCTGGTCGGGTGGTCGGTGGTGACCATGCTCATCGGCGCGGCCACCGGTTTCGTCATCCTGCTGCTCCTGCGCTTCCTGCTCGGCGTGGGCGAATCGCCCACCTATCCGGCGAACTCGAAGATCGTGTCCCGGTGGTTCCCGGTGCGCGAGCGCGGCATCGCGGCATCGATCTTCGACAGTGGCGGCCGCGCGGGCACCGCACTGGCGCTCCCGCTGATCGCCGTCCTCATCGGACTGATCGGCTGGCGCGCATCGTTCCTGGTGTGCGGTGTTGTCGGGCTGGTCTTCGCGGTGCTGTGGCTGCGCGTCTACCGCGATCCCGGCGACCACTCGGCGGTTACAGCGGCCGAGCTGGCGCACATCCGCAGCGATACCGGGCAGGAGGAGCCGACCGCCCCCGAGATGCGGTGGCGGGAGCTGCTCGCCTACCGCACCACCTGGGGCATGGTCGGGGGATTCTTCTGCCTGTCCTTCGTGCTGTACTTCTTCATCACCTGGTTCCCCTCCTACCTGGTGGACGCACGCGGATTCGACCTGCTCCAGCTGGGCATCCTCGGCATGCTCCCGCCGCTGTTGGCGATGCCCGCGCAGTGGCTGGGCGGGCTGTTGCAGGACCGCCTGATCAGCCGAGGTCACCCGGTGTCGGTGGCCCGCAAGGTGCCGCTGGTGAGCGGACTGGTGCTGTCGTCGGTCATCGTCTTCGCCGGTCAGGCACCCAACGCCGGGGTCGCCCTGGTGCTGCTGACGGTGTCGTACTGCGCGCTGACCTTCGCCGCATCCAGCCTGTGGGCGCTGCCCGGCGACGTCGCGCCCTCCCCCGGCAACGTCGGATCACTGGCCGGAATCCAGGGATTCGCGTCCAACCTCGCCGGCGCGGTGAGCCCGATAGTGGTCGGCATCCTGCTCGACCTCACCGGTGGCTCCTACGTCGTCCCGCTCACGGTCGCCGGACTCGTCGCGCTGGCGGGTGCGTCGATCTACGCCTTCGGCATCGGCCGCATCGCCCCGCTCGGCACCACCCAACCCGACACCACCTCGCCGGAACCCCCGAATCGCACCCACCAGGATTGATTTTTCCGAGTGAGGGGCACCTTTTACCGACTTACCCGGCCAAAGGTGCCCTTCACTCCTCACCCGAATGGAGAACGGCGGGGCGATGCTCGCATCGGAATTTGCGGCGGGTGTTAGGAATCCAGGTAGGCGAATCGTCGTTGTTGGGGTTCTTCGGCGTCTGGTAGTGATTCGGTGCCCTTCGGGCGCGGGCCGCGCTTGATCTCTTCGATCAGGTGCCACCCCGCCGGAGCGATGGGCCGGGCCGAGTCCCAGTACACCCCCACTCGCCGACCGAACGCGCTCTCCAATCGACGCACCCGAACACCGCGGGTGTCGGAGACCAGGGCCGCCAACGCGTTCGTCACCCCGACGCCCAAGCCGTGCTTGACCAGCGAGATCAACGTCTGGGGCTGGTTGGTCGCCTGCACCAGGTCGATCTCCAGGCCGCGCTCGTGGAAGACCCGGTAGGGCTCGAACCTCGCGAGGTCGGACGTCTCCCGCTGCCCGATGGTGATCAGCGGGTGCCCGGCGACCGCTTCGATGGGCAGCGGCTCGTCGAGCAGGGACAGCGGGTGTCCGGGCGGGTGCACCACCACCAGCGGCTCCCGCCACAGCGGGAAGCACTGCACCGTCGAAGATGCTGGCGGCGGGGCCATCGGCCGCAGGTAGACGTCGACATCGCCGTTGATCAAGGCGTCGTCGAGCTCCAGCGTGGCCCGCTCCACCAGGATCACCTTGACGTCGGGGCTGGTGCGGGTGAAGTGTTCCAGCACCAGGGGCACGAAAGCCGCGCTGGCACTGGGAAAACTGCCCAGCGTCACCACCCCGCGAGCCGCACCGCGACGCGCCGCCATGGCCGCCTCGGCGACGTCGAGCTCGCGCAGGATCGTCTGCGCGTGATCGGCCAGACTCCGCCCCGCCTCGGTGGGGACCACCGGCCTCTTCCGCCGGTCGAACAGCGGCAGGCCGACCGCGCGTTCCAGGGACGCCACGTGCATGCTCACCCGCGACTGGGAGCGGTGCGTGGTCGCGGCGGCCGTGCTGAAACTGCCGGTATCGATCACGGCTAGGAAGGAGACGAACCACTCCAGGCGAACGTCCGGACGCAACATCGCCGCGCGCACCCCGCTTTCCACCAGGCACGCGTGGTACCCGTTCTGAACCTCATCGTTCTTCCCTAGGTAACACCGCGGTGATCGTAGTTCACCAAAACCGGGTAGTAAACGCTTTCCGGGCAGAACCGGGCACCTCCCCAGCTATCACCGATCTGGATGTCGCTATCCGGAACATGTTCTTAACGCGCCCCGTTCGCGCGTCTAGCGTCGATCTGGCCACCCGCCACGGATGCGCTGGAGGGGTTCGACCATGGGAAGCACCCGCAGACAATTCGTCACCGGAACCGCCTCGGTGGCGGCCCTGTCGGCGATCGGGGCCACCGAGGCGGCAAATGCCTCCGCACCAACGGATCTGCCCTACCCGGACGTCAACTGGCCGGACGACGTCCGAGAAGGCCCGGACACCCCCAAGCTCTGCCAGTGGTTCTCCCGCAACCCCGATGAGAAAACGGTGCGCCGTTGGCGCCAGGCCGGTGTGACCGGAGCACTCGTCACCGACACGCCACCGCTGCCTTGGGGAATCGACACGCTGCGCGCGGACCGGACCCGGCTGGAGGCGTTGGGGCTGCACGTGACGGCGTACCTGATCAGTGGTCCGGAAAGCGCCATCCTCGGCACCGAAGACCGCGACAGGGACATCGACGACATCAAGCGTTCCCTTGTCGCAGCAGGAAAAGCGGGCATCCCGGTGGTCGAGTACAACTGGTACGTCCACCGGCTCACCGAGGGCTACTACGAGCTCATCGACGAAGACGACCGGCTGGGTGCCGGGTACACGGCCTTCGACTACGACCGCGAGATCGACGGTGTGCCGGTGAAGGACCTGCCCCGCGAGCCGGGCACCCCGGAGTTCAGCTACGACCAGCTGTGGGAGCACTACGAGCACTTCCTCCGCGAAGTGATCCCGGTCGCGCACGAGGCCGGGGTGCGCATGGCGTTGCACCCCAACGATCCGCCCGCCCCGATCAGTCGCGGCAACCCGCAGATCCTGGGTTCGGTGCGGGACTGGAAGCGCATGGTCGAGACCGTCGACAGCCCGTCCAACGGGATGACCGTGCACTCCGGGGTCGCCACCGAAGTCGGCGCGGATGCCGTGGATTTCGTGCGGTACATGGGTGAGCGGGACCGGATCAACCACATCCACTACCGCAACGTCCTGGTGGACGCACCGAGGCTGAAGTACGCCGAGGTCTTCCCGGACAACGGGCAGACCGACATGTTCGCGTTCATGCGCGAACTCGTCCGCCAGGGCTACCACCGCGGCATCCTGCCCGAGCACCCCCGCGCGCTCGACTACGACCGCGAGCACGACGAGATCACCGGCCAGTACGCGAAGGTCGGCGGCGGCGGGCACGCGGGCGAGCTGTACGACACGGGCTATTGCCGGGCCATGTTGCAAGCAGCCCTGATCGCCGAGGGCAAAGCCGGACGGTGAGACGGATACCTGCGGGCGCTACTGCGCGCCGGGTAGCTGCACGGATTGGGCGTGCCGGAACGTGTTCGTCGGGTCCCAGCGCTGCTTGACCTGTTGGAGCCGCGGGTAGGCGTCCTTGTAGTAGAGCTGGTGCCACGGGACCCCGGAGGTGTTCCAGGCGGGATCGCCGAGATCGGTGTCCGGGTAGTTGACGTAACAGCCGTCGTTGACCGCGCCGGGCACCGGAACTCCGCCCGTCTGCTGGTAGACGTCGCGGTAGAACTCCCGCAGCCACTGGACGCGCGTGGGTTCCTCGGCCGGGTCGTCCCAGTAGGACTGGTACTGCAGCTTCATGATCGAGTCGCGGTGCACGGCGGCCGTGGCATCCGGCGGGATCGCGTTGATCTGGCCACCGTAGGTGTCGACCTGCAGCAGATCGCCGGAATTGTCGTAGCTGGTCAGGTACTGGTAGATGACGGCTATCTGGTCGTCCGGGAAACCCGTTCGCAGGTAGGCGGACTTGTAATCGGAGTGCCGGTTCCAACTCGTCGCCGCGTGTTCCCGAGTCGCCAGCAACCACGGCATCCGCCGCGCATCGACCTCCGGCGTTCCCACGCCGTCGGAGACCGCCGCGAGATAGCGGTCCAGCAGCGCTTGCGAGTTCGGCGCGGTGGCATCCATCTGCGTGTACAGCGAGATCGCGCCGCTGGCCTTGGTGCTCAGCGCCAGCTTGCTGGACAGCGCGGTGTACGGCGAGCCGGGCGCGCTGTTCTGCTCGCACCAGCGCCCGTAGTTCTTCAGCAGCGCGCGGAACGAACTCTCCGTCAGGTCGTCCCACGACCAGGACAGTCCGTACACGAACACCTCGCCGGGCGGCTTCGGCAACTGCTGCTCGGCAGCCAGTCCGGCCGTGCCCGGCGTGCGGAGGAAGTACCGGGTGACGACACCGAAATTCCCGCCACCGCCACCGGTGTGTGCCCACCACAGGTCGCGGTTCGGGTCGCCCTCGTCACCGGTGGCGAGCACCGAACGGACCTCGCCGTGGGCGTCGACGACCACCACTTCCACACCGTGCAGGTGATCGATGGTCAGGCCGTGTGCGCGGGACAGCAGGCCGTGGCCGCCGCCGCAGATGTGGCCCCCGGCACCGACCGACTCGCAGGAACCACCGGGAATCGTGACACCCCAGGTCCGGTAAAGGGTTTCGTACACGTCGAGCAGCGTCGCCCCGGCCTCGACGACGAACGCGCCGTGCTCGCTGTCGTAGTGAACCGAGTTCAGCACGGACAGATCGACGACGACCTCGACATCCGGGTTGTAGACGAAGTCCTCGTAGCAGTGCCCGCCGCTGCGCACCGCCAGCCGCTTCCCGCTGCGCACCGCGTCGCGCACCGACGCGATCACGTGCTCGGTGCTCCCGGCCAGCTGGACCGACTCCGGTGTGCCGACCCAGCGCCGGTTGCTGCCCCGGACCAGGTCCGGATATCGCGGGTCGTCGGGGGTGACGACGACCGGGCGAGCGGGTTCGACGGACGCGTTCCTGGCAGCAGCGGCTGCCCCCGATCCCGCGCCGAGCCCCACCGCACCACCGATCACCGCCGCACTGCCGAGGAGCATCCTCCGGCGCGATACGTCGCTCATCCGCGATCCCCTCCGCAGCGCCCCCTGATGCCGCAACCGTCCAGACGACGCTATTGCGGTGGCTCGCACGGGTGAAGTGCGACTTGATGATGGCAGTATTCGATTACCTGATGCCGCGGAAAAGGGCATCGGCGTCCAAATAGGACGGCGATTCGGCGGGGCGCGGGTGGGATAGGCTCGATCATGCCAGTTGGCGACGTCAGGAGGTGCTGTGCGCATCGGTATCGGACTTCCGAACACCGTCCCCGGAACCACCGGTGACCTGTTGTTGGAGTGGGCGCGGCGCGCCGAGGCGCGTGGCTTCGCGTTCGTCTCCACCATCGGGCGGGTCGGTTACCCGTCCTACGACTCGCTCACCGCCTTGGCGGCGGTCGCCGGGGCCACGTCGCGCATCGGATTGGTGACCAACGCGGTGCTCGGGCCCACCTACCCGGACGCGGTGCTGGCCAAGATCAGCGCGACGGTCGACCAGGTCTCCGGCGGCAGGCTCACGCTCGGGCTGGGCGTCGGTGCCCGCGAATCCGACTACCTGCCCAGCGAACGGCCGTTCACCGCACGTGGCCGGGCCTTCGACCGGCAGTTGGACTTCCTGCAGCGGGCGTGGCGGGGCGAACCGGTGGCCGAGGGCGACTTCGCCGGGGAGCACCGGCCGGTCGCACCGCCCGGCCGGGAGATCCCGATCCTCATCGGCGGCCACAGCGCTCAGGCGATCCGGCGCACCGTGCGCTGGGGAGCGGGCTGGACCGGTGCTGGCGGCGGGCCGCGCCGGGCGGAACCGACGGTGCGCGAAATCCAGGCGGCCTGGCGGGAAGCCGGGCGCGAAGGCGAGCCGAGGCTGCTGGGTCTGGCCTACTTCAGCGCGGATGACCGCTCCAGCGCGGAATCCGACAGCTACCTGCGCAGTTACTACGCCTACGCCGGTGACCACGCGAACACCATCGCTGAGGGCGCGGTGCGCACGCCCGACCGCATTCGCGGCATCATCGGCGAATTCGCCGACATCGGCATGACGGAGCTGGTCTTCACCCCAACGGTCGCCCGCCTCGACGAGGTGGACCGCCTGGCCGACCTCGTGCTCTGAACCCGCTCAGCGCCCTCCGTTCGGGTGAGGAGTGAAGGGCACCTTTGACCGGCATAGTCGGTCGAAGGTGCCCTTCACCTCACAAAAGGGGCTCACGTGTGATCGGCAGGTGGGTGTCACCGGATCGCGTTCTCCGGTAGGACTGCGTGTACGCCCCAGGTTTCGTTGGCGACCTGGGTGACGCGTAGGTCGACGGTTGGGCTCGCCAGCGCGAGGGCCGTCGAGCGGTCCAGGTCGTAGCGGGACTGCAACCAGGTCAGCATCGCGTTCAGGGCCATCGCGGTCGCTTCGTTGAGGTCCCCGCTGAAGCCGAATGTGATGCGCCCACGCGGGGTTTCGGCGTGGATGCCCGGTGCTTGGGGTTCGGTGACGATGTCCAGGCGGACCCGCGTGGTCATGCCGCATTCGATCGCGGTCCCGCTGACCTCGCCGTTGCCCTGCGCGGCATGGCCGTCGCCGAGCAGCAGCAGTCCGCCGGGCACGGTGATCGGGAGGTAGAGGGTCGATCCCGCGATCAGCTCGCGGCAGTCGATGTTGCCGCCGCCGGAGGGCCGCGGCGGGATCGTGGAGTGCTCGCCCGGTTCGTCCGGCGGCATGCCGATCACGCCGAGGAACGGGGCGAGCGGCACGGTGTGGCCGCGGTCGCTGACGCCGGTGCCCCGTTCGGCGTCGAGTTCCCAGAGCAGCCAGGTCGGTGTGTTGGCGACGCCGAGCTGCCGGTTCAGCCAGTTGTCCTTGACCCCGGCGACCGTCCAACCCCACTCGTCGGGCCGCAACGACTCCAGGTGCACCGCGAGCACCGCGCCCGGCTCGGCACCGCGAACGGCGATGGGGCCGGTCAGGCAGTGGCCGCGCCGGTTGCGGAAGATCTTCGGCCGATCTTCGCCCGGCTCGCGCTGCCGCTCCAGATGTCCCTGCGCGTCCAGCGAACTCACCACGACGGTGTCCCCAGGATCGACGGTGAGCACCGGCTGCGCATCCGGGCTGAAGACGTCGGTCACGGTGCCCGGAGTGGGCTGGAGGCGATGCTCGATCATGCGGTCCTTCTCTCAGCTGCGATCGGCGTGGAACACCCGAGCGGCTAACAGGATGACACGCTGACCGCAACGTTGAGGTAGCTGCCTGCCCACATCGCCCGAACACCGCGATGTCACAGTTCCAGTGCGTCGACCCGTCTTCCTGGTGTGACTGGCTACCTGCGGTGAGGAGGACAGGATGACTCGGGTGGTGGTGCTCGGTGCCGGGTACGCGGGGCTGGTGGCCGCGAAGCGGCTGGCCCGCCAGGTCGACCGGGCGCAGGTGTCGATCACGTTGGTCAACGCCGAGCCCCGGTTCGTGGAACGGATCCGGCTGCACCAGCTCGCCGCCGGGCAGCCACTCGCGGACCTGCCACTGCGGAAGATCCTGGACGGCAGCGGTGTAGCGGTGCTCATCGGCAGAGTCCGGCGCATCGACCTCGCCAACCGCGCGGTGCACGTCGGGACCGAGACGGGCGAGCAAGTGCTCCGCTACGACACCCTGGTGTACGCACTGGGCAGCGTGACCAATGTGGACAGTGTTCCCGGAGCGGCCGAGCACGCCGCGGCGCTGTCCGGCCCAGCGGCCGTCGAGCGCTTGGCCGTCCGGCTGCGCGAACTCGCCGAACGTCGCGGCGTCGTGGTGGTCTGCGGCGGTGGGCTGACCGGGATCGAGACGGCCGCCGAACTCGGCGAATCCCACCCGGGTCTGACCGTGCGGATGGTCACCAGAGGCGAGCCAGGTGGTTGGCTGTCCCCGGGAGCCCGGCGCTACCTGGGGCACCAACTCGCCCGGCTGGGCGTCGAGGTCATCCGCAACGCGGAAGTGACGCGGGTCGAACCGCGCGCGGTCGTGCTCGCCGACGGGTCGCGCGTCTACGCCGACATTGCCCTGTGGACTGGTGGATTCGCGGCGTGCGGCCTCGCCCGCGAAGCCGGGCTCGCCGTCAACGAACGCGGTCGGGTGCTCGTCGACGAGACGCTGCGCTCGGTATCGCATCCCGAGGTGTACGCCATCGGCGATGCGGTGGCCGCATCCGGGAAGTGGGGGCAGGAGATGTCGTTCGGCTGCCGCACCGGCGGGTTCACCGGACCGTACGCGGCCGACGCGATCGCCCGCCGCCTCGCGGGGCGCACACCTGGACCGTTCCGGTTCCGCTACCTGCACCAGTGCATCAGCCTCGGCAGACGACGCGGCTTGATCCAGTTCGTCCACGCGACCGACGAGAGTCCGAAGAGGACGTTCTTGCGCGGGCGGATCGCGGCCCGGTACAAGGAGATCGTGTCGTCCTCCGCGGTCTGGTTGTTCCGGCATCCTGGTCCGTACCTGCTCGGGAGGAAGACGTGAGCGACGAAGCCGCCGAGGTGTTCGAGCAGTACCGGGGTCTGTTGTTCGGGGTCGCCTACCGGATGCTCGGCAGCGCCAGCGAGGCCGACGACGTCGTGCAGGAGACCTGGCTGCGCTGGGATCGCGCGGACCGGTCGCAGATCAGCGAATCGCGCGCCTACCTGGTGCGGATCACCGCGCGGGTGGCCGTCGACCAGCTCCGGCGGGCGAGCGCGCGACGTGAGGACTACGTCGGGCCTTGGCTGCCGGAACCGCTGCTCACCACACCGGATGTCGCCGACGGCGTGGTGGACGAGGCTGCCACCGGGGAGGCGGTGTCAATAGCGATGTTGGTCGTGCTGGAAACGCTGTCCCCGTTGGAACGCGCCGTTTTCGTGCTGCGGGAGGCATTCGGCCTCGGCTTCGGCGAGATCGCCACCGCCCTCGGCCGCTCCGAGTCCGCGGTGCGACAACTAGGGCACCGAGCGCGGGAGCACGTGCACGCGCGACGTCCGCGCTTCAACACCGACCGCGCGGCCCGGTCCGCCGCCACCGAACGGTTCCTGACCGCCGCCCTCGGCGGCGATCTCGCGGAACTGATGGCAGTGCTCGCGCCGGATGTCGCCTTCGTCGGCGACAGCGGCGGCAAGGTTCGCGCGCCTCGCCGGGTGCTGCGCGGCGCCAACAAGGTAGCCCGGCTGTTCGCGGCGCGCGCCTCGGACTTCCCGGCCGGTACGGTGATCGACTACTGCGATGTCAACGGCGAACCCGCTGCGGTGGCCGCGATCGCCGATGGACCGTACGCGGTTTTCGTCCTCGACGTCGATCCGCGCACCGAACTCGTGACCACGATCTACGTGATGGGCAACCCCGACAAGCTCGGCGCGCTCGCGCAGCGGGGTCGCTGATCTGCTTCCCAGATCGACTTCGGCGTGGCACGATGTCGGGCGAAATGCCCGGAATGCTGGTGACGTGCGGCGGAATCGCCGCGCCCGGCACCGGAGAACTCGATCGATTCCACGGATTTCCGCTCGGACATCGAGGGAGCGACGACGATGAGCAGCGCGGCCATCGACAACGACGACATCCCACCGACCCAGCAGCGGGAACTCCGCCGGGTGGTCACCGCATCCGTGGTCGGCACCGCCCTGGAGTGGTACGACTTCTTCATCTACGGCTTCGCCGTCACCCTGGTGTTCAACACGCTGTTCTTCCCGACCAGCGACCCGACCGTGGGCACCATCGCGGGATTCGCGACCTTCGGCGTCGGATTCGCCATCCGGCCGCTCGGCGGATTCCTCTTCGGACACCTCGGCGACCGCGTCGGCCGACGGGCCACGTTGGTCATCACCACGCTGATCATGGGCCTGTCCACCGGTTTGATCGGACTGCTGCCGACGTACGAGACGATCGGCGTGGCCGCGCCGATCCTGTTGACCATGCTGCGGATCTGCCAGGGGCTCGGCGCTGGCGCGGAGTTCGGCGGTGCCTCGACGCTGCTGTGCGAGCACGCTCCAGCGCATCGGCGAGGCTACCTGAGCTCGTACGCGCAGACGGGTGTCCAAATTGGACTTCTGCTCGGCACCGTCACCTTCCTGCTGGTCGAGCGGCTGGGCACGGAGACCGTGCAGGCGTGGGCCTGGCGGTTGCCGTTCCTGTTCAGCTTCGCGCTGATCGCGGTGTCGCTGTACGTCCGGCTGCGGGTCGCCGAATCGCCGGTCTTCGAACGGATGTCCAGCGATCGGCGCACCGTCCAGCTCCCGGTGTTCGACGCGCTGCGCCGCTATCCGCGCAACTTCCTGATCGGCATCGGGGCGCACATCTGCGACACCGCGGTCGTCTACATCTACGCCACGTTCAGCGTGGCCTACCTCCAGCAGACCTTGGAGTTACCGCGCTGGATCGGGCTGACCGGGGTCATCACGTTCACCGTTGTCGTCATCGTCCTGCAGCCGGTGTACGGCGCGTTGTCCGACCGGATCGGCCGCAAACCGCTGAACCTGTTCAGCGTGGTGTTCACCGCGCTGTTCGCCTTCCCGTTCTTCGCGCTGCTGTCCACCGAGCAGCCAGTGCTCATCTGGCTCGCGTTGGTCGTCGCGGCGTCGCTGGGGCTGGCACCGATGATCGCGGTGCAACCGGCGTTCTACGCGGAGCTGTTCGGCGCCCGCGTGCGCTACACGGGCTTCGCCGCGTCCCGCGAGATCGGCGCCGCGCTGGGCGGGTTCTCCCCGCTGGTCGCCTCCGCTCTGGTCATCCAGGCCGACGGGGAGGGCTGGCTGGTCGCGGCCTGGATGGTCGGCACCGCGGTCGTTTCGCTGGTGGCCTTCGCCTTCGCCCACGAGACCAAGGACGTCGACATCACGGCGGCGGAGGCACCGAACGCCCGCACCGCATCCGGCGGCTGAACCGCGCCCGGCGGAAATCCGGTCGCGGCGGTCACCTCGTCTCCGGTGCCCTGGTAGCCGAGCTGTCCACCTTCTGCCAGGGCCAGCGCCCGGTGATCTCCAATTCCAGCGAGAAGCTGAGGAAGGTGCGGATCGCCACGATCAGGGCCAGCACGCCGACGCTCGTGTATGTCGGGGCGACCGCGACGGTCCGGATGATGTCCCCCGCGACGAGGAATTCCAGTCCGAGCAGGATCGACCGCCCGAGTTGACTGCGGTAGGCGCGGTACAGACCTGCCTGCCGACGAGCGAACCGGACCGCCGCCGAAATGGCCGCGGCGAGCGCCCCCACGACGATCACGGCCACGCCCACGGCGTCGACGGCCCTGCCCACCAGCTCCACGACCTGCTGGAACTCCACGGCTCCTCCTCCACCGACTTCACCCAGCAGCGTGCCCGCGCTAGCTGGTTCACGCTCGTCGGCGGACTAATCACGTCGTCCCGGTCGGACTTCAGCACTGGACAAGCACTTTAGGAGTACTAAAGTGCTTTACATCCACGAATGAGGAGGATGGCGATGATCACGGAAGCCGACGGCACTCCTGGCGAGCGGCTTGCGAAGGCCGAGTCATTGCGCGCACGCGCGGCAGCGGCCGGAGTTTGGTTCAGGTGGTACCTGGTAGCGCTCGGCATCGTCTCCGCTGTGGAGATCGCGCTGCTGGAGACGGTTTTTTCACAGGGATTCGCCAGTGGCCTCGTCATCGGCGGTTGGGCTGCGATCGTGGTGCTGGCTGGCTGGTGGGCCGAGCGCCACGCGGTGTTCCCGGTCCGGGCGAATTGGTATTCGGTGGGGGCGATCGCGGTGTGGTTCGGTCTCTACTCGGTCCTCGTGGGGCCGTTGGTGCGCTGGCAGTTCGGTACGGCGTTGCTGCCGTGGGCCCTCGCGTCGTTCGGGTTGTCCCTGCCGTTCTTCATCGCGGCCGTACTGGTGAAGAAGCGTCCATGACCCACCTGCGACACGAGCTCGACCCGATCATCCACTCGCCGGTGCGGTTCTCGATCATCGCGGCGCTCAGCGCGGTGCAACGAGCGGAATTCCGGTTCATCCGCGATGCCGTCGAGGTCAGCGACTCGACGCTGTCGCAGCACGTGGCGGCGCTGGAACAGGTCGGCTACGTCAAGGTCAGCAAAGGTCGGGCAGGGCGGCGCACGAAAACCTGGCTCGCCCTGACCGCCCCCGGGCGGGACGCGTTCGCCCACCACCTGACCGTGCTCAACCGGATCGCCGCCGAACCACCCCGTGCGCCAGACGAAACCGCGGGCTAGCCGGAGACCACCCGCAGGACCGCTGCGCCATCGCTCAAGCCCACCAGTTGGAGTGCGACCACGCCCGGCTCCGGTTCCGGCGGTGGCAGCACGCTGCCATCGGGGTTACAGAATCTGCCATCTCCACCTCCCCCGCTGTGGAAGCGGAAAATGGCGCCGCACGTGCCCTTCAGCGTCCCGTTGCCCCCGCCGCCGTTGTCCAGGCTCAGGTCGATGTCGATCCCGTCGGGGTTCACGCTGGTCACCGCGAGCGTGCCGCCGTTCAGCGTGATGTTTACCGGTTGGGACAGGGAGATCTCGCAGGTGCCGTCCGCGCAGGCCGCGTAGTTCGTGCCATCCGCGGCGATTACCGGAGGCGGTGCGGTCGTGGTGGTGGTCGTGCTCGGCACGACGGTGTCGGCGGGCGGGACCGTAGTGGTCGCGGGCGCAGCGCCTTCCAGCGAGGAGCCGCAGCCTGCCGCGAGCAGCGCAGCGAACAGCGCGCAACCAGCTCGCCAGGAGAGTCGTGGGATCGACATCGGGCCAAGATAGTCGGATTCGACATCCAGTGAGACGGCAATGGCCTTTTGCTGCCATGAATCCACCGGTGTTCTGGCGATTCCGGGGGCGACCTCGGGACCCCTCCCACCGCCGTGCCCGTACCGTTCGGCCGCGATCGGAGGTCGGCATGCGAGATGGCTCGAAGGCAGCGGTGTTGGCGGTGGCAGTGCTCGCGATCGGCGGCTGCACGGTCCGCACCGCGGATTCCACCGACAGCACCGCGAAGGCGCCCACCCGCGAACTGGTCGCTTGGGTGGACGACGTCTGCAACCTGACCAAATGGCTTGCGGACACGCAGGAAACGGGCAAGCGGCTCGCCAGCACGACCGCTGCGGACGAGTCCACCGAGAGCGAGGTGAACAGCTACCTCAACACCGCATCGACCTATGTGGACACCATGGCCGACGAATTCGCGGCGTTGCCGCCGGTGGACATCGCCGGTACCGACGAGCTGGCCGACGGATTCGCCACGGCGTTGAACAACGTCCGGTCCGAGGTCACCAACCAGACGGCGGACCCCGAGTCCGTTCACTCAATGCCGTTGCAGGACAAGCTCAACCGCGCGGCGCGGGTCGCCGACCTGTTCAACTCCGTGCGCCCGGCAGGACCGGACCTCCCCGAACTGATGCGCCGCAGCCCGGATCTGGCCGCGGCGCACGAGTTGGCCCCACGGTGCCACCCATGACATCCGCGATCCCGAAGCCGTGCTGCAGGACGATAAAACGGTGCGGTTGCTGGACTTCTCCCGGCCGGTCGCGTTGCTCATGGTGGCTGTCCTGCACTACGTGAACCACCGCGAGACGGCGGTCGTCGATCGGTACCGCGAGATGTTGGCACCGGGAAGCCCGCTGGTGATCTCCACGCTGACCGCGGATCAACGGGCCGAGCAGGCCGCCCGTGTCCAGCGGTTCTTCGCCGAGCACACGTCAACGCCGGTTACGTTCCGCGACCACGCTGCGGTGCGTTCGCTGTTCGACGGATGCGAGTTGGTGGACCCCGGAGTGGTGTGGACGCCGTTGTGGCGGCCGGACCCAGCGGATCCGGGCGGCTGGGAGCCGCACCGAGCGGGCTGCTGGGCAGGCGCGGGCGTCGTGCGCTGAGCGTTCGAACACTGGAAGACGGGACCGGAGATCCGCGAATTTTCCGCACCGCGCAAACCCGTGCGTACTTCGGGGCGGTGTGGCGGCCCGAAGTACGCACGGCCAACAACACCGCCGATGCCTGGGGCACGCGGTGTGCGGTCTCGCTGCGGATCAGCTTCTCGTGAGATGTCCGAACACGATCACGTTCCCCTCGTAGCTGCGCCGGGACTCGTCGAAGGTCCCGCCGCAGGTGATCAGCCTGATCTCGGGGCGCGCCACGTCGCCGTACACCTCCTGCGTCGGGAACTCGTCCTTGCGGACCTCCTCGACGCGGTCGACCACGTAGTTGGCCCGCGATCCGTCCTGCCGTTCGACGTTGATCAGGTCACCGCGCCGGAGGTCGCGCAGCCGGAGGAAAACGCCGACGTCGGTGTAGGAGTCGACGTGGCCCAGCACGACGAACGGACCGGCTTGGCCCGCGCCCGGTCCGAGCCGGTACCAACCGGCCTGCATCGACTTCTCGATCGGCGGCACTTCGACCGAACCGTCCGCGTTCAACCCCAGCGGCACGAGGGTCGAGGTCACCCGGATGGCCGGGATGGAGATGCTCTGCGGCCGAGAATCCCCCGGCATCGGACCGGCCGCCGGTTCGGCCGGATCCGCCGCGGCGTGCTCGGCCGGATGCGTTGCGACCGGCTGCGCGGCAGGCGCATCCGCCGCGGGGAAATCCGTGGGACCCGTCACGGCCAGCAGCAAGGTGAACCACACGGCCAGGATCGCGACTTTCACATCCCACCCCCGCCCTCGCGGCGCACCCGCGGGTGCTCACCGAATTTCGCAGCCGCCCAACGCGAGAAGAATTCGCCCAGATCGGTGGTGTGCGTTCCAGGAGCGCACACCACCTATCCGGGTCGGGTCAGCCGCGCTGCCCCGCGCGTCGGCGATGGAGCAAGAAGCCACCGCCTGCCAGAGCGGCGACTGCCGTCGCGGCTCCCACCGCCATCAGCGGTCCGGAACCATCGGACGAGTCCTGCGCGGCGGCGCCACCGCCCGCCTGGACTGCGCCCACGGGCACCTGCGGCACCTGCGGCACTTGCTGCGGCACCTGCCGCTGCGGCACCCGTTCCTGCGTCGGAACGGCAGTCGGTACCTCCGGCGGTACCTCCGGCGGTACCTCCGCCGGTGGCGGAGCCGCTGGCGGTACCTCCGCCGCTGGCGGTGGAGCTGCCGGTGGCGGAGCTGCCGGCGGCGGAGCTGCCGGTGGCGGAGCCGCCGGGGCCGGGGCCACTGGCGGAACGACTTCCGGCGGCTTTTCCGGTGGCTTTTCCGGCTTGTGCGGAGGGCAGCCCGGGCACGGTGGCGGCTTGATGTCGTTCGGAGGGCAGCCCACGCCCCCAAATTCGCACCCGCCCTGAGCGAGCACATACGGTGGCAGCGCCGAATGCTCCGCGGCACCTGCTATCGGTGCCAGACCAATCGACGCCCCCAGTACAAAGGCGGTTACGCCGCCAAGGCGAACAAGCGTTGAGGACACCCCAGCCTCCTTTTGATCGTTTGAGCGCGGATCCGGTTTGAAAATGATCGTGCAATTGTGGATCGCCGCACTCAAGATCTTCACCAATCGCCTCGTGATATTCGGGAGGCGACTCTTCGTACGGTAAGCAGGGTTTTCCACGTTGGCAGCGCAGGAATACATGATCACACGGTCGTGTCAGTGTTGATAAGTCCAATCGGGAATTTTCGTCACGCCTGGTGAGATCGATGCTCCGATGTCGCACCACCGGGTCTCCCCCGTTCGATGATTAACACCGCGAAACATGGACCCCTGCGACTGATCGTCACGTGCGAATGGGGCACCGCCCGGCGATCGTCCACATAGCAGGATCGACACGATTACCCGAGTGCCGAGATCAATTGTTGAAAGGATCTAGAAATGATCCGGTCCACCTGCGACGCGAGCTGAACAAATTGGACAGATCCACCTGGCGCAGTGCGCCGACCAGCATTGATCGACGATCAAAATGCCGATCAAGCAGCCCGCGAAGATTGAGTACTAATACGCTCGCGCCATGTCGAGATCATCAATTACGACAACTGGAGAACAACTTCGAACAAGGCGATCGGCATATCCCGGCACAACCGACGCACACCGACCAGGCGTGCGAAATTCCGACAAGATCCGAACCGCTCCGAAACAATGGATCTTAATTGATCCGCGAGGCGAATTGGATAATCGGAATGCGATGGAAAACGTTCCCGCCCAGCGCGCCACCCGCCCGACGCGGTGCCGATGACCTGCGCGGATCCGGGCCTGGCCAGCGACGCGCCGACGGTGTCTACTGGCGGCAGACCCGCCGGGCCGTTCGGCATTGGAGGACTTCATGACCAACAACTCAGGTGCGCAGCTGGCGGTCGAGCCATCGGCCAAGCGGGTGCGGGCCTACCTCGGCGGGCGGCTGGTCGCCGACACCCGGCGTCCGAGGTTGGTCTGGGAGCACCCGTACTACCCCACCTACTACATCCCGGTCGAGGACGTGCGAGCCGAGCTGCGGCCGACCGGCGAGACCCGGCACACCGAGGGCCTGGGCGATGGCGATGTCTACGACGTGCTGGCCGATGGGGCCACCGCCGAAGGCGCGGCCGTCCGGTTCGCCGGTTCCACCGATCTCAAAGACCTGGTGCGGCTGAAGTGGGGCGCGATGGACCAGTGGTTCGAGGAGGACGAACCCGTCTACGTCCACCCGCGCGACCCGTACAAGCGGGTCGACATCCTGACCAGCTCGCGACACGTCGTGGTGCGCATCGACGGCGTCGTGGTGGCCGATTCGCACCACCCGCACATCCTGTTCGAAACCGGCCTGCCGCCGCGGTACTACCTCCCGCTGACCGACGTCCGCATGGAGCTGCTGCGCCCGTCGAGTCGGCAAACCCAGTGCCCCTACAAAGGAACCGCGACGTACTGGCACGTGCTCGTCGATGGCACCGAGCACGCCGACATCGTGTGGACCTACCCCACACCGCTGCCGGAGAGCCAGAAGATCGCCGGTCTCGCCTGCTTCTACGACGAACAAGTCGAGATCACCATCGACGGCGAGCGCCAGGAGCCGCCGCGAACCCCGTTCTCCTGACGCCTACCGACGCGATGCGCGCCCAGGCGCGGCAGTACCTGTGCCGCTACGTTGAAATGCACGCACCGTCCGCGTTTCGACCATGGGGGGCTCTGGTGGTGGATGGGTTGCCGATCGTACTGGTGCACGGAATCCGGCTGTCCGGGCAGATGTGGTCCGAGGTGGTGGACCTGCTCTCCGGCAGCCATCGGGTGATCGCCGCGGACCTGCCGGGGCACGGTCACCGCAGAGGTGAGCGGTTCACCATCGACAGCGCGATCGGCGCGGTCGTGGACGCGGTGGACGAGTTGGGCGGCAGGGCGCTCGTGGCGGGGATGTCGCTGGGTGGCTACGCGGCGATCGCCGCGGCCGCGCGTCATCCGGATCGGGTGGCCGGGCTGGTCGCCGCTGGCTGCACCGTGCGGCCGGGCCTGCTGCTCGCCATGTCGTTCCGACTGGCGCACCGGGCGTTGTCGTCGCTGCCCGATGGCGGTGACGCGCTCAGCAGCCGAATGCTGCGCGCCGCGGTGCCGAACTCGGTCGCGGAGCCGGTGCTGGCCGGAGGCATCGCCACCGAGGTGATCCCGGACGTGCTGGCCGCGGCGGCCGACTTCGATCCGGTGGCCGACCTGGCCCGGTATCCGGGGCCGACTTGGCTGGTCAACGGCAGGCACGACCACTTCCGCGCGCAGGAAGCGCGGTTCTTCGGCGCGTGCCGGGACGGGCGGCTGACCATCGTGCCGGGTGCCGGTCACTACCTGCCGATGACGCACGCCGCCGAGTTCGCCCGGCTGGTGCTGGACGCCGCAGCGTGCAGTCCCCGGCTGGCGGCGCAGCGCACCTGAGCCTACTCCGTTCGGATCTCATGAAGTAAGGTTTGCCTTGCTTTACTTCGGCTGGTCGTCGCGTGACGAGGTGCCGCCACGTCGGGCGGGCGTCCACCGATCGTCGTCCCGGAGGAGTTCGCATGTCCCGATCGCGCGGTGGTTGGACTCGCGCAGTGCTCGTCGCGATGGTGTTCGGCATCCTCGGCGGGATGCTCGCCGCCTGCGGGCAATCCCGAGAACCCGCGCCGGACTCGACCTCCGGTTCGAGCACCCCGACGTCCGCCTTCCCGGTGCACGTCGAACACCGATTCGGCACGACCACGGTCACCGAGCAGCCGAAGCGCGTCGCGGTGATCGGGACTTCGACCGACGACCTGGACGCGATGCTGGCGCTCGGCGTCACCCCGGTCGCCTTCTTCACCAAGGACCAGGCCACCCCGGACGGCCAGTACCCGTGGCTGTCCGGCCTGCTGGATCCGGCGAAGACCCAGGTCATCAGCGCAGCGGGCGGCGTCGACGTGGAGCAGGTCGTGCAGGTGCGGCCGGATCTCATCCTGGCCACCGGCGACTTCGGGTTGGACCAGGAGTACGCCACCCTGTCCAAGGCGGCCCCGACCATCGGCTACCAGACCGAATGGGGCGCGCAGACCTGGCAGCAGCACGTCCGCGTGGTCGGCAGCGTGCTGGGCCGCTCCGGCGAAGCCGAGCGGCTCATCGCCGGGACCGAGGCGAAGGTCGCCGAGATCGCGCGCGGCTATCCGGGGCTGGCTGGCAAGACGTTCTCGATGTCGATGGCCAGCGCGCCAGGTCAGGTGTTCACCCTGATCTCGCCGCAGGACTTCGCCGTCAAGCAGATGACGGAACTCGGGCTGCGGCTGGCGCCCTCGTTGGTCGGCACCGAACAGGTCAACGGCAGCCCGACGGGCTCGCTGGGACCCGAACAGCTGGACCGGCTCAACGCGGACCTCGTGGTGGTCGCATTCGGCTCCCCGCAGGCCCGCCAAGCCTTCGAAGGAAATCCGCTGGTGCGCAACATGCCCGTGCTGGGCACCGGTGCCTACCTGGTCGCGGACGTGCAGCTGATCAGCCAACTGCGGTACCCGTCGGTGCTCGGCATCCCGTGGGCGCTGGACAAACTGCGCCCCGGCCTGGCAGCAGCGGCGGGCGATGGCCGTTGAGCTCCGGTGTGGCCTCGTCGAAGTGGGGCCGGACGCCGCGTGGCTAACCGCCAGCGCTGCTGGCGAATGCGTCGACCACGACGTATGCGGCGTTGTCCGGAGCGCCCGCGTGGTGGACCAGGTCGGTGAATCGGTCCACCGCCTCCCGCGGGGTGTCCGCGGTTTCGAGGACGTGGCGCAGCTGCTGTTCCGGCAGCACGCCGTGGACTCCGTCCGAGCACAGCAGGTAGCGGTCGCCGGTACGCGCTTCCCGCAGGTGTAGGTCCGGTTCTGCCGTGTCGTGACCGACCAGTGCGCGCAGCAGCGTGGCGCGTTTCGGGTGCGACGCGGCCTCCTCCGGGTCCAGCTTGCCCTCGTCGACCAGCGATTGGACGAAGGTGTGGTCGTGGGTGATCTGCGTCAGCTCGCCGTCCCGCAGCAGGTACGCCCGGGAGTCACCGACGTGCGCCAACGCGAATTGGCCGCCGGAGAACAGCATTGCGGTCAAGGTCGTCCCGGCGCCCGCGCGCGACGGGTCGGATGCGGTGAAGTCGTGCACCGCCCGCTGCACGCTGTTGGCCGCGTTGCCGAGGACTTTCAGCAGGTTTCCCGAGAGCACATCGTCGTCGAGCGGACCGAGCGCGTCGATCGCGGCGACGCTTGCCGCGCGGTCCATGCCCTGCATACCGAACCCGTCGGCGACCGCGAACAGCTGCTTGCCCTCGTACGTCGCGTCTTCGTCGCTGTCCCGAACCAATCCGCGGTCGTGGCGAGACGCGGAGCGGAGTTCCCATTCCGCGGGCACATCGGCCATGTCGGTGTCCTTTCTGGACAGATGGTCGATGAGGAAGGTGGCCAGTTCCTTGCGGGCCGCGGTGTCGGCCTCGACCTGCCGCCAGTACGAGGCGACCTCGGCGGCCGCCGCGAGCGGCGGGAGGTCGCAGACCACCCGGATCCGGACCAACGGCATGCCGAGTCCGCGCAGCCATGCGACCAGCCGAGCCCTGCCCAGCTGGGACCGGTCGTAGGACCGGTAACCCGATCGCGGATCGACCTCGGCCGGTGGCAGCAGGCCGAGCTCGTCGTAGAGCCGCAATGCCTTCGGCGTCAGGCCCGACGCCTGCGCGAATTCGCCGATGCTCAGGCTGGCCATGTCCCACTCCTCACCCCGGACCCCTTGCCCGGTAACCCGACGATGCACTTTGTCCCTGGGTGAAGGTCAAACCCGCGACGACTCCGCTGGCATGAGCGCCATCACCCGGACTGTCCTAACTGGAGCATCGTAGGTGTTCGCCGCAGGTGAGAACCGTTGGTCAGCCGCGCCGTCCCCGACGTACGGCCCGTGCGACGCGCCAACCGACGTAGCCCGCAGACAGGATGAAACCGGTACCGAAGGACACCAGCACGGTTTGGTCCACACCGAAGAGCGGCGGCAGCACGAGCCCGATGACGAAGCCGACGACGAGGGTGCCAGCGACCAGCGTGATCAACCAGCCCAACACCCACACGACGTCCCTGGACGTCCAGGGGCTCGCGGGCCGCGACGAATTCGAAGGTTCGCTCATGCTGCGGAGCTTAGAGATGTGCGGCCGGGACCGGTCCCGGTTTCGGTCAGGCAGGGCGTTGCACGCCGCGGAAGCAGTGCTCACCAATCGAACTGCGGAATCTCCGGGATCTGCGGAATGGGAGGAACCAGCGACCCCGGCGGTGGACCGGGTTCTCCGGCGACGAGCCGCAGCACCGCGGTTCCGTTGCTGAAGTCCACCAGTTGCATCGCGAGCACACCGGTCTCCGGCTCCGGCGGTGCTTGGTGGCCGCCGCACGAGGAACCCCCGCCACCGTCGTAGAAGCGGAGGGTGCAGCCACCGGTCAGCTCGCCCGAACTGCTTCCGCCTTCCGCCGAGGTCGCGTTGAAGCGGACTCCAGCGGCATTGACCTCGACCACGGACAGCGTGGTGATCCCGCCGCCTTGGCCGGTCAGCCGGATGTCCGTGGGGCCGGTCAGCGCGACCTCGCAGTTCCCGTCCGAGCAGGCATCGATGTTCGTGCCGTCGGCCGCGACCGGGGTACTGGTCGGTTGCGCCGGAGCGCCGGTGTCATCGGAGGCACCGCATCCAGTCGCGGTGAACGCGGTGAGGAGTGCACAGGCAGCGCCGAGGGTCAGGCTCATCGCCTGCCTCGGATTTCCAGCGGTCGTCGGGTTCCGCATGCTGTCCCCTTCGTCCGGTGCGTCTGCTCCGAGGTTAGATGGTGACGTTGGGACTGGTCCCCGAATCGTGGTGTTCACCCTCCCGGACCGCGAAAATCATGGTCGATGGGTTCTCGGGCGGTCACCCGGTTCCTATCCTGAACACATCCCTCTCAGCCGCTGGCGCCCGTGATCCTCCGCGATGCGCCACCTTGGAATTCGTCAAACATCGGCTCGAAGGAGGAGTGATGCGTATCGTTCTGCGTGGCTTGGCGGGCCTCGCGCTGGTGCTGCCGCTCCTGTTCGGAGTCTCGGCGCCTGCCCTGGCGGGTCAGTTGGCCACCAGCCAAACCCCGGCCGCGGTACAACTCGGCCCGCAGCAAGGGGATTGGCACAACCACTGGCACTGCCACGTCAACGGGGTATGCCACAGCCACTTCCACGTGCACGACCTGGAACACCAACACTCCCACTAGCACCGCTGGGTTCTGGTGAACGTGGTCGCATGAGGCGCGAGTAAGAGGGCGCGCGGATTGGTGTGCCGGGGGCGGTCGTCAGGCAAGCGGCGGTAGCCGCTTCCTCCCACTCCCGCAGCTGGCATCGGCGCGGGTTCACGGTGGCCCACCCCTCTGGGGTTCTCCCCTTCTAATGCATTAGGGCGATCGTTTGGGAGCCGACTACCGTGCAGGTATGGCTCCGGTTCGGAATGTTGTGGCCGAACTGCTCGACTGGCTGCGCGAGCTGCCCGACTGCGTGCTCGGTCCGGGGCTCAGCGCGGCCGAGCTGGACCGGGCCGAAGGAGCGGTCGGGGTGACCATCCCGCCGTTGTGGCGCGCGGTCCTGGCACGAGCATGTCCGGTCGCACGCGCCGGTTCCGGCGCTCACTACCCGGATTGGCGACTCATCGACGAACCAGCGGTGCGAGCCCTGGTGGACGCGCCGGTGCGCGGACTGCTGTTCGACGTCGAGCACAACGACTTCTGGTGGCACGCTTGGGGAGCCGCGCCCGAACCGATGGCGGAGCGACTTTCGCTGGCCCGCCGACGGCTGGCGGAGGTCCCCAGGCTGACCCCGCTGCGCCACCATTGGTACGTCGGCCCCGAGGACGATTCGCCGGTGTTCAGCATCGTGCAGGCCGACCTGTACGTACCAGCGTTGTCACTGGCGGACCTGCCCACCGGACGGAGCCAGCGCGCGGTGCCGACGCGGCAGTGGCCGATCGGATCGGTGCCGTTCTGGAGCGAGTTGCACGCGTACGCCCAACTCGGACACCACCCAGAACTCGGATTCGCACAACTGGGCCGAGGCGGCCTCTGACCGAGCCCGCCACCAAGGCACGTGGGGACCGGTCCCATGCGGAGTGCCATCAAATACCCGTGTCGGCATTGATCGGATGCGTCCGACGGCGCAGCGGGACGGGAGATCCGTGGATGTGCACAGGTGAACAAGACCGCACCGGCGCACCAGCTCTGCGGCTGGTCACGCCCAACCGATTCGGCGGCGGGACCAGCGCCCTGGTTGCCGCGGCGAGGTCCGAGGTGCTGGTGATGAGTTCGCACACCACCGCGACCAACAGCCCGATCGGCGCGATCCGCCCGATCGACCGCGACAACGTGCGGCGCGGTGTTCAGTACCGGGTGATCGTGCCGGATCCCGCGCGCACGGCTCCTGGACTTGCCATTCGCCTCGCCGAGCTGACGCTGGCCGGGGCGGCCACCAGAACGGTTCCGGTGGTCCCGGTGGACGCGCTGGTGATCGACCGCAGCCTGGTGTTGCTGGCGAGCGGCAGCGGGGCCACGGCGCTGCGGCTGCCTAGCGTGATCACCACGACGGTCGAACTGTTCGAGCGGGTCTGGTGCGCTGCAGTGCCGCTGACCACGGTGGACCAACCGGACACCGCACCGCTTCACGCGCGGGAACGGGCACTGCTGGCGCTGCTGTCCGCGGGCCTCACCGACACCGCCGCGGCAGCGCGGCTGAACATCTCGGTGCGCACGGTGCGGCGAGTGGTCGCGGACGTCATGAGCCAGTTGGGTGCGCGCAGCCGGTTCCAAGCCGGGGTCAAGGCCGCAGAACGCGGCTGGCTGATGGATGCGGGTGGCCCGCAGAGCGCCGAGCGGGCGGGCTGACCGCGCAGCGGAGAACTTCGCGAACTACCAGTGATCCACCCGGTGCCCGGTGTCGGGACGGGCTCGACCAGCACGGGAAAGTCCGAAATGGACTGCATATCCGACGAATCGCCCCAACCGGAGCAAGAATCGCACTGCCGTTCGGCTGTGATCGAACGCGACGTTGGTCACACCGTGACGAACAAGTCACCGCCACACCGGGTTTTCGGTGCGGCCGAAGCGCACCCTGGTTGTGGCACACCCTGTTTGCCCATCGGGATCCCCGGCACGCTGGCGATGCAGCCAGTCCCGACCGACACCGTCCGAGGATCGCGACATGCCCGAAATACCGACTTCCGCCGAGCGGTACCGGATGACCCGCGCGCTGATGGTCCTGTTCGCGGTCGCCAGCGGCGCCGCCGTCGGCAGTCTGTACTACGCCCAACCGCTGCTGGACATCATCGCCCGCGACCTCCACGTCGGTGAGGGAACGGCTGGTCTGCTGGTGACGGCGACGCAACTGGGCTACGCAGCCGGGATCCTGTTCATCGTGCCCCTCGGCGACCGGCACAACCGGCGCGACCTCGTGCCGCTGATGATGATCCTCTCCGCCGTCGCGCTGGCCGGGTGCGCGGTGGCACCGAACATCATCGTGCTCACCATCGCCCTCGTCGCCGTCGGCGTGACGACGGTGGCCGGGCAGATCCTCGTGCCGTTCGCGGGCGATCTGTCCGACGAAGCCACCCGCGGGCGCGTAGTCGGCGTCGTCGTCAGCGGTCTGCTCACCGGCATCCTCGCCGCGCGGATCGTCAGCGGCCTGGTCGCCGGAGTCGCGGGCTGGCGGGTCGTGTTCATCGCCGCCGCCGTCCTCCTGGTGCTGTTGGCGGCGCTGCTCTACCGCCAGACGCCGGTCGTCCCGGCCAAGACCTCGGTGATGTACCAGGCTCTGCTGCGCTCGATCGCCACGATCATCCGCCAGGAACCGCTGCTGCGGATCGTGATGGTCTTCGGCGCCATCGGTTTCGCCACCTTCACGATGTTCTGGACGGCGTTGACCTTCCTGCTCAGCGGTCCGCCCTACCACTACTCGGCTGTCGTGATCGGCCTGTTCGGGGTGGCCGGACTGGTCGGCACCCTGGCCGCGCAGACCGCCGGGCGGCTGCACGACCGCGGTCGCTCGGTGAGCGCCACCGGCGTGAGCTGGCTGTTGGCCGTCGCGGCCTGGGCGGCAGCCGGGCTCGGCGCCCACTCCCTGGTGTGGCTGCTGGTCGGCATCCTCGCGCTGGACGTCGCCACGCAGGCGCGCAACATCATGAACCAGGCCCAGATCTTCGCCATCTCGGCGGAGAGCCGCAGCCGCATCAACACCGCGTACGTGGCGGGCAACTTCATCGGCGGCGCGGTCGGATCCATCGCTGCGACGCTGCTGTGGGCGGCGGGCGGCTGGAACGCGGTCGTGATCGCCGGGGTCGCGCTGTCCCTCGTCGGCTTCGTCCTGTGGCTGGCAACTCGCAACGGTGTCCTGCGCCAGCGCCGCCCGAATCCGCGAGTCTGGACGGCGCCGAGCGCCCGCGAATCGGTGCCCGAGAAGCGCTGACGAACAGGCTCTACTCGAACGCTTCGGGAAGCCCGAGGAATCGGCGCATCAGCCCGGTGACCATGCGGTTGTTGACGAGCCGGAGCACCTGGGCACGCGCGAACAGCGACGCGCTGTTCGACGCGACGAACAAGCCCTTGCGCCGCCGTCCCTGCCGACGGCGGCGCTCGGCGACGGGGCGCAGGAGCTGTTCCCACCGCTGCAAGGCACGCGGCACATCCGCCGGGTTGGCGTCCAGGACGTTGCCGAGCAATTCCGCGCCACCGAGCGCAAGGGAAGCGCCGTAACCGGCGAACAGGCTGACGCACCACGCCGAATCGCCGAGCAGCACCACCCGCCCGGCGCTCCACCGGTCCAGCCGGATCTGGCTGATCTGGTCGAAGAACAGCAGCGCGGACAGCGCGCGTCAACAAGCCCTTCGCGAGCGTCTGGGTTGCATAAAGCCCAGGCCGCTCTGCCCTCCGGCAGAGGTGCAATGGAGGCAACCGAAAAGTGCTCGCAAGGGGTGCTGCTGAGATGACGGATCTGGCTTGGGCGGTCTTGTTGATCGCCGGTTTCCTCGCCGTGGCGCTGACGCTGCGCGTGCTGGAGAAGCGACCGTAGCAACTGGCCGGTCCGCGTCACTGCCGAGAAAGTGGTGCGGCTCCAGCAGCTGCAGTCTGCTGGAGCCACACAGCGCTCCTGCCCGATCGCAGGGCGCTCCTCGTGGTGGACTTCGGTTATTCCTCGGACGGCCGGGTCAGCCGAGCGCTCAGCTTCCACAGCCGTTCGACGGCGCGGGAATCCTCGGCGGTCGGGGCGGGTTTGGCGGGCAACCGGCCGTCGTAGTAGGCGCCGTTGTGGACCGCGACCTCCGACGAGCACAGGTGCACGACGGGTTCGGCCCCCTCACTCACCGACCGGCCACGATGCGCGTAGTTCGACAGCAGTTTCGTGTTGACGATGCCCGGATGCACGCTCACCGCGGTACGGCCGCTCGGGTCGTACTCGGCGAGCGCCTTGGTGAACATCGTCAGCGCGAGCTTGGACTGCGCATACGCGACAGCCGGGGTGTACCGGCGGGTGCGGTTGAGGTCGGTCCACTTCACGCTGCCACCGCAGTGCAGCGACGAGGAGACGTTGACCACGCGGCTCGCCGACGCCCGGCGCATGGCCTCCTCCAGCAGACTGGTCAGCAGATACGCGGCGAGGTAGTTGACCTGCAGCGTCACCTCGTGGCCGTCCTCGGTCAGGGCCTGGCGCTGCGAACCGACCATGGCGGCGTTGTTGACCAGGACGTCCAGCCTGGGGAACTCGGCCGCGATCTCGTCGGCCATGACGGCGACCTCGCGCAGCGAGGTGAAGTCGGCGACGGCCAACCGCAGCCGCAGCGGCTCGCTCCCGGACTTCACCAGGCGCTCGACCGCATCCTCACCTTCTTCGCGGGTGCGGGCGTGCAGGATCGTCGTCGCGCCGTCGGCGTTGAGCTGCCGCACGGCCTCGAAGCCGATCCCCTCGGTGGCACCGGTAACCAGAACGATCGATGACATGAACTTCGTCCATCCACAAAGGACACGCTGGCGCACCGGCGCTCAGCTGAAGAGGAACCACACGGCGTGGCAGGAAAAACGCGGTCAACCGCGAGACGAGATGGCTGGTCAGCGAATCGCGCGCAGCGCGGGATCGCGGCCCAGCACGGGATTGGGCGGCTGATCACAGCGGCGCACGCGCGGCGCGCGACGACCACCAACGCCAATACCCATGCGGTTCATGCAACCCGCGGACGGCGCCGAGGGCAAGAATTCCGCGGCCGCACTTACGAATTCCTATCGCCGTCGCGTCACGGCGTTAACAACACGCCCTGCGCGACCAACGTCGCGCCAGCGCTGCGGAGCTGGTCGTGAGTGCGGCCCCGAGTGGATTCCGCGACTATCTCGACGGCTCGGGCCACCAGTCGGTCGATGTCGCCTGCCGACAACGGCTTCGTCCCCCTGGTCCGGGATTGGGTGGCGGGACCGCAGTTCGGGCCCGCCACCCGACGGGCGGTTCAGCGCTCGCTGTCCAGGTGGGCCATCAGCGCGGCCGCATAGCGGGCACCAGCGGCGGCGTTCGCCGGAACGGCTTCCTCGATGACGGCGAGGTCGGCCGCGCTGAGCTGCACGTCCAGCGCCCCGAGGGCCTCGGCGAGGCGGTCCCGACGGCGGGCGCCGACCAGCGCGACGATGTCCGCGCCCCGGCTGGCGACCCACGCGATGGCGATCTGGGCGGGCGTGGCGCCCTTGGCCTCGGCGATCTTCCGCAGCGCTTCGACCAGCGCGAGGTTGTGCCGCAGGTTCTCGCCCTGGAAGCGCGGGCTGATGTTGCGGAAGTCGTGCCGGGTCAGCTCCCGCTGCGCCGACCAGTGGCCGGACAGCAGGCCGCGGGATAGCACGCCGTAGGCGGTGACGCCGATGCCCAGCTCTCGGCAGGTGGGCAGGACGTCGTCCTCGATGCCGCGGGACAGCAGCGAGTACTCGATCTGCAGGTCGCTGATCGGGTGGACCTGGTTGGCCCGCCGGATCGTCTCCGCGCCGACTTCGGACAGGCCGATGTGCCGCACGTAGCCAGCCTGGACCAGCTCGGCGATGGCACCGATGGTGTCCTCGATCGGCACGGCCGGGTCCAACCGGGCGGGCCGGTAGATGTCCACGTGGTCGGTGCCCAGCCGCTGGAGGGTGTAGGCGAGGAAGTTCTTGACCGCCGCGGGCCGTCCATCGTTACCGGACCACCCGCCCGCCGGGTCGCGCAGGGCGCCGAACTTCACGCTGATCAGCGGTCGATCCGGCGTGCGCAGGGCGTCGCGGATCAGCAGTTCGTTGTGCCCCATGCCGTAGAAGTCGCCGGTGTCGAGCAGGTTCACCCCGACGTCCAGGGCGGCTCGAATGGTGGCGATGCTCTCCTCGCGGTCGGCGGGCCCGTACAGGTCGGACATCCCCATGCAACCGAGGCCGATCGCGGATACCGCCACGCCCTCGCTGCCCAGTACACGGTGCTGCATCTGCTCCCCTTCTTGAAACCTCGATACAGGGAAGACTAGAGCATCGATACAGACCCTCGCAACCGTTGCTACACAAATCCTGTTAGCGATGTTTTCGGATCTCCATGCCCACCCCGCTCCGCGAGGCGTCCAGGACAGGCCCGCACCAGCGGAACGTTCTACGTGGCAGCAGTTCCTTCAAGAACTCCGGGGACGCGCTACCGAGATTGGTGGTGTTCCCGGATGAAGGAGGACGTCGTGCCCGACCACCGAACATCTCCCATCGGCATCGCCGACCAGGTGCGGACCCTCGGACCGGAGCCGGTCCGCATCCAGCTCTCCATCAACCGCGAAACGCGCGGCCTCGACGTCGAGCCGCGGGTCAGCCTGCTGGACGCGCTGCGCGAACACCTCGACCTCACCGGCACCAAGAAGGGCTGCGACCAGGGCACCTGCGGCGCGTGCACGGTGTGGGTGGACGGCCGCCGGGTGCTGGCCTGCCTCACCCTGGCGATCAGCTGCACCGGGCACGAGGTCACGACCATCGAGGGGCTGGCCGACGACCAGCGGTTGCACCCGATGCAACAGGCGTTCCGCAAGCACGACGCGTTCCAGTGCGGGTACTGCACACCGGGCCAGATCATGTCCGCCGTGGCGCTGATCGAGGAGGGCCACGCCGCGGACGACGCCGAGATCAAGGAGTGGATGAGCGGCAACATCTGCCGCTGCGCCGCCTACCCCAACATCCGCGAGGCCATCCGCGAGGTGCGGGACCAAGCCGAGGAGGGCGGCCATGCGACCCATTAGCTACGCACGCGTGCAGGACGCCGACAGCGCGATCCGGACCATCCGCAACCACCCCAGCGCCGCGTTCCTCGCCGGTGGCACGACCGAGATCGACCTGCTGCGGCAGAACGTCCTGCACCCCGATCTGCTGATCGACATAAACGACCTGCCGTTGAAGCTGATCGAGGAACTTCCCGACGGCGGCATCCGGATCGGCGCACTCGCCCGGATGAGCGATGTCGCCGAGGCGCCCGCGGTCGTGGAGCGCTTCCCGGTGATCTCGCAGGCGCTCGTGCTCGGCGCGTCACCGCAGTTGCGGCACATGGCCTCGATGGGCGGCAACCTGCTCCAGCGGGTGCGGTGCAGCTACTTCCGCGACCCCGGCTCGGCGTGCAACAAGCGGCGGCCCGGCAGCGGATGCGCGGCGCTGGACGGGTTCAACCGGGGGCACGCGATCCTCGGCACCAGCGAGCACTGCATCGCCACGCATCCTTCGGACGTCGCCGTGGCGCTCGTCGCGTTGGACGCCGTCGTGCACGTCGAGGGCACCAGGGGCGCCCGGACGATCCCGATCGACGACTTCTTCCTGCTGCCCGGCGACACCCCGGAACGCGAACACCCGCTGGAACACGGCGAACTGATCAACGCCATCGATGTGCCGCCGCTGCCGATGGCCCGCCGCTCGCTGTACCTCAAGGTCCGGGACCGGGAGTCCTACGAGTTCGCGCTGACCTCGGTCGCTGCCGTGCTGCGCGTCGACAACGGGGTCATCGGCGGGGTGCGGCTGGCTCTCGGCGGCGTGGCCACGAAGCCCTGGCGCGCGCATCGCGCCGAAGAACTGCTGATCGGGCAACCGGCCGAGGCCGACAGCTTCGCCCGCGCCGCCCGCGCGGAACTGGCGCAGGCCACGCCCCGCGCGCACAACGCGTTCAAGATCGAACTCGCGCAGCGCGCGATGATCCGCGCACTGGAATCCGCAAAACGGATGGGGGAGCCAGCATGACCACCGCCATCGGCCAACCCGTCGACCGCGTCGACGGCACCGCCAAGGTCACCGGCAGCGGGCGCTACTCCGCCGAGATCCAGCTGACCGGCATGACGTACGCGGTCATCGTGGGCGCCCGCGTGGCCAGCGCGACCATCGACTCGATCGACACCTCGCACGCCGAGCAGGCCACGGGCGTGCTCGCCGTGCTGACCCACCACAACCTGCCCAAGATCGCTGCCCTGCCGCCGCTGCTGCCCTCGCTGGCCGGTCACGCCGCTCCTGGCGAGACGTTCTTCCCGATGCAGGACAACGTCGTGCACTACGCGGGCCAACCGGTCGCGCTCGTCATCGCCGACACCCACGAGCGCGCCGAGCACGCCGCGAGCCTCGTGCACGTCCGGTACCACCGCACCGCATCGACCACGACCCTCGAAGAAGGGCGCGAGCAGTCCTACGAACCGGACGCGATCTTCGCCGGGTTCATCCCCGGACGGGTCCAGCGCGGCGATGTCGAGGCCGGTCTGGCCGAGGCGTCGGTGCGCCTGAACCGAACGTTCCGGTTCGCCGCCAACCACCACAACCCGATCGAGCCCTCCGCGACGACCGCCGTCTGGGACGGCGATCGGCTCACCCTCTACGACTCGACGCAGGGCATCGCGGCATCCCAGCTGACCGTGGCCGCGCTGCTCGGGATCCCGGCCTCGAACGTCCGCGTGATCTCGCACTACATCGGTGGCGGGTTCGGCTGCAAGGCGATGATCTGGCCGCACGTCGCGCTGTCCGCGATGGCCGCCCGGCACGTCGGCCGTCCGGTCAAGCTGGTGCTCACCCGCGAGCAGATGTTCTCCTCGTGCGGTCACCGGGAGCAGCAGGAGCAGCGCATCTCGGTGGGCGCCACCACCGAGGGCCGCCTCACCGCGCTGCGGCACCACAAGATCTCGTTGACCTCGCCGTTCGACGACTGGGCCGAGCCGTCGATGGGGGTGGCCGCGATCGCCTACGCCTGCCCGAACTACGAGAGCGTCTACCGGTTGGTCAAGGCCAACACGATGACGCCCACCTTCACCCGCGGACCGGGCGAGACGTCGGGCATGTTCGCCCTGGAGACCGTGCTGGACGAACTCGCCCACGAGGTCGGCATCGACCCGCTCGAACTGCGGATTCGCAACCGCACGGACGTGGACCCGACCAACGGCAGGCCGTGGTCGAGCAACGGCCTGCTGGAGTGCTACCAGCGCGCTGCCCAGCGCTTCGGCTGGCACGACCGCGACCCCGAGCCCCGCGCACGCCGGGACGGGAACTGGCTGATCGGCAGCGGGATGGCCACCTCCGGCTATCCGGTGTACTTCCCGCCGCAGCCGCAGCGGGCCCGCGCCCGCATCTACGCCGACGGCAATCTGGTCGTGCAGGCAGGCACCCAGGACTTCGGCACCGGATCCGCGACCGCGATGACCCAGGTCGCCGCCGATGCCATGGGCGTTGCGGTGCAGCGGGTGCGCTTCGAGTACGGGGACACGGACCTCCCCAACACCGCTGCCGCGGTCGGTTCGGCCGGATCGGGCATGGTCAGCGCAGCCGTCCACAACGCCGTGGTGGCGCTGCGAGATCAACTAGTCGCCCAGGCCACCGCGGACGAGAACTCGCCGCTGCACGGCGCGGACCCGAGCGCGGTGGTCGTCGGCGACGGCCGGATGGCGCTGCGGGACCGGGCCGACATCGGCGAAACCTACGGCGAACTGCTGCGGCGCCACTTCATGACCGACGCCGAGGCGTCCGGGAGTTGGACGCCGCCCGGCCAGGACGCGCCGTACGGCCTGGCCACCTTCGGGGCCCAGTTCGCCGAGGTCGCCGTGGACCCCGATCTCGGGCTCGTCCGGGTTCGGCGGTTGGTCGGCGCGTTCGCGCCGGGCCGGGTGCTCAATGCGAAGACCGCTCGCAGCCAGCTGGTGGGCGGCATGATCTGGGGCATCGGTCAGGCCCTCCTGGAGGGCACCGAGATGGACAGCCGCGATGGCCGGTGGGCGAACGCGAGCCTGGGCGACTACCTCGTCCCGGTCAACGCCGATGCTCCCGACGTGGAGGTCGAACTGGTCGAGGTGGAGGACAAGTTCGTCAACCCGCTCGGGGTCAAAGGGGTCGGCGAGATCGGCATGGTCGGCACGGCGCCCGCGATCGCCAACGCGGTCTTCCACGCCACCGGCCGCCGAGTCCACGACCTACCGATCAGACCCGAGCACGTCCTGTAACCCCTCGCGCTCACGGGCTGAGAACGGAGTGAGGGGCACCCTTTACCAAGTAACTGGTAAAGGGTGCCCCTCACCCATCACCTGAATGGGGTCGTGGGGGGGGGGCCCCGGGGGGCCGCCGGGGGGGGGGCCCCCCCCCCCCGCGGCCCCGGGGGGGGCGGGGGGGGGGGGGGGGTACCCGGGGGGGGGGGGG